>NZ_BMYP01000035.1 GCF_014652335.1 Vogesella fluminis
AACGCATTCCTCAGATGTGATTTGAAACCCCGTTTACACAAAAATTCGGACAGGCCCATAAGACGAATCCTGCTGAGTTGACCTCAATCGGCATAGGATGGTGGTAAATCAGGGCCCGAATTCTGGATCTTGAGTAGGTCCCATGGTGTCATTTGAGGAACGTGGTAGTGGCGAGTTCGTTGCCGTGATGCATGAGGCAAATACAAAAAAGCCCTTGATTTTTCTAAGAAAATCAAGGGCTTATATTGGTGGCGAATCAGGGACTCGAACCCCGGACCTGTGGATTATGATTCCATCGCTCTAACCAACTGAGCTAATTCGCCGGGAGACTCTGTTTGCACACAGTCTCGGTAAATTGTGGTGGCGAATCAGGGACTCGAACCCCGGACCTGCGGATTATGATTCCGTCGCTCTAACCGACTGAGCTAATTCGCCACATCTCGACGCCTAGGCATCAAGGCCGCTGACTATACGCAGCAGGTTTCCGGGTGTCAACTATTTTTCGTGGAATGGTCTGGCGCTGTTTACAGGGTGTAGCAGCGGTCGCCGCTGCTAAAGCCGACCCAGTCGATGGCCACCTGTTTGCCAAAACCGATCACCTTGAAGGTTTCCCCCATTTCCTGCGGTGACAGCAGGCGCTGCGCCGCCTTGGCCGCCGGCAGGTAGTCCTTGACGTTGGCCGCATCCAGGAACGACAGCCGCTCGGTGATGCCGGCGTTGATCAGGAACTGCGCCTGGCTGAGGTAGCCGATCAGGTCCAGCCCGGCGTCGAGGCCGCTTTGCGCCACGGCGCTGAAATCCACATGCGTGGTCAGGTCCATCAGCCCGGGCAGGTAGAACGGATCCTGGATGGTGTGGTGGCGGTAGTGGCCGAGCAGGGTGCCCATGCTGCGTTCCGGGTGGTAGTACTCGCCGGCGTTGTGGCCGTAGTCGATCATCAGGATGGCACCGCGTTGCAGCCCGCCGGCCAGGGTGTGGATGAAGGCGCGGTTGGCGAGGCTGATTTCGGTGACGTAGCCGGGGATGTCCGGCACCAGTTCGGCCGCCAGCGCGGCCAGCGTGGCGTCGTCGAAGTCGCGGTCGTCGAAGCAGAAGGTGCCGTCGCGGATGGTGACGCCGCGCTGCTGCAGTCGGCCGTCCTGCCGGCGCACCACCAGCTCGCACGGCATCGCGTCCAGCACCTCGTTGCCGAGCATGATGCCGTCGAAGCTGTCCGGCAGCGCCGGCAGCCACTGCACGCGTGGCAGCAGCGCCGGGGCGAGGCGGGCGAGGGTGTCGCGCTGGCGTTCGATCAAATCGGGCGACAGGTCGACGATGAAGTACTGCGCCGGCGCGCAGCCGAGCGCGTCCAGCGCCAGCAGCAGGTCGGCGGCGAGGCGGCCGGTGCCGGCGCCGAATTCCATGATGTTGCCGGCGGTCTGCGGTAGCAGCTCGGCCAGCTGGCGCGCCAGCGTCTGCGCGAACAGCGGCGTCAGCTCCGGCGCGGTGACGAAATCACCATCGGCGCCGAACTTGCGGCTGCCGGCGGCGTAGTAGCCGAGGCCGGGCGCGTACAGCGCCTGCTGCATGAAGTGGGCGAAGGAAGTCCAGCCGTCGGCCGCGGCGATGTCGGCGGCGATGCGGTGGCTGAGCGCGTGGCTGGTGGCGAGGGCGTCGGCAGAGGGTTCTGGCAGGCTCATGGCGGCTAAGATTTGTCAGTGAAATTGCCGGCGAGTATATATCATGCAGCTTTTGCGCCGTGCCGCGCGTGTGATGCCGGCAGCGGGCGCGAACGGTTGGAAAAGGATGGCAGGAGGGCAGATGAAAGTCGTGTTGATCACCGGTGGCGCCAGGCGGCTGGGGCAGGCGATGGCGGAGCATTTTGCCGCGGCGGGCTGGCAGGTGTGCGTGCACTATCACCACTCGGCCAGCGATGCGGCCAACCTTGTCGCGCGCCTGCCGCAGGCACGCAGCTACGAGCTGGACTTGTTGGCGGCGGACGCGGACTTCGCCGGCCTGATCGCGCGGGTGGTGGCCGATTGCGGCCGGCTGGACTGCGTGGTCAACAGCGCCGCGCTGTTCGAGGAGGATGGCTTCTTTGAGCTGTCGCCGGCGGCGTTCGACCGCCAGCTGGCGGTGAACTTCCGTGCGCCGCTGATGCTGGCGGCGGCGTTCGGCCAGTGGCTGCGGCAGCAGGGCGCGCGCGGCAGTGTGGTCAACATCCTCGACCAGAAACTGTTCAACCTCAATCCCGATTATTTTTCCTACACCCTGTCCAAGCTGGCGCTGAAGGAAAGCATCCGCCTGCAGGCGATGGCGGCGGCGCCGTACCTGCGCGTCAACGGCGTGGCGCCGGGGCTGACCCTGCCCAGTGGCGGGCAGACGGCGGACAGCTTTGCCCGCGCGCATTGCATAACGGCGCTGGGCGAGGGCACCCGCCCGCAATCGGTGGCGGAAGCGGTGCATTTTCTGGCCGGGGCGGCGCAGATCACCGGCCAGGTGCTGACCGTGGACGACGGCCAGCACCTGCTGCCGCTGGCGCGCGACGTGATGTTCGCGGTGGAGGCGTGATGCTGGCCGAAATCTTCCTGCGCGACTTCGTGTTCGACTGTTTCATCGGCATCCATGACTTCGAGCGCGGCGTGCGCCAGCGCATGCAGCTCAACATCGTGCTGCAGGTGGCGCGCATGATGCCGCCGCGCGACGACATCGCGCTGGTGCTGGACTACGACTACCTGCGGCTGCAGACGCTGGCGCTGGTGAAGGACCGCGTGTTCGAGACCCAGGAATACCTGCTCGGCAAGGTGGTCGACATCGCCTTCGGCCATCCCGCGGTCAGTGGCGTGCTGGTGGAAACCTGCAAGCCGGACGTGTACCCGGACAGCGCCGGCGTCGGCTGCCGCCTGCGCCTCAGCCGCGACGAGTATCAGGCGCTGCGCCGGCAAGGGGCATGGCTGGCCGATTAAGCGCGCGAACAAGGGCGGATTGTGTGGCAACGGACGGGCGTTTGACGTTAAAATCGCCTGTTTTTCAATTTCTTAGCCGTCCTCCATGTCCGACACGCTGCAACTTGCCGACGACAAGGCCAAAAAGGCCCAGTTCGAAGGCAACAAACTCACCAAACGCCTGCGCCACCATGTCGGTGACGCCATCAACGACTTCAACATGATCGAAGAGGGCGACCGCGTGATGGTCTGCCTGTCCGGCGGCAAGGACAGCTATGCGCTGCTGGACATCCTGCTGGGCCTGCAGAAGTCGGCGCCGATCGATTTCTCCATCGTGGCGGTGAACCTCGACCAGAAACAGCCGGGCTTCCCCGAGCACATCCTGCCGCAGTACCTGGAATCGATCGGTGTCGAGTACCGCATCATCGAGGAAGACACCTACAGCATCGTCAAGCGCCTGATCCCGGAAGGCAAGACCACCTGCAGCCTGTGCTCGCGCCTGCGCCGCGGCATCCTGTACCGCGTCGCCGACGAGCTGGGCGCCACCAAGATCGCGCTCGGTCACCACCGCGACGACATGCTGCACACCCTGTTCCTCAACATGTTCTACGGCGGCAAGCTGAAGGCGATGCCGCCCAAGCTGGTGTCCGACGACGGCCGCCACATGGTGATCCGCCCGCTGGCCTACTGCCGCGAAAAGGATCTGGAACGCTACGCGCAGCTGCGCGAATTCCCGATCATCCCGTGCAATCTGTGCGGCTCGCAGCCCAACCTGCAGCGCCAGGTGGTGAAGGAGATGGTCAACGACTGGGATAAACGCTTCCCCGGCCGCGTCGAGAGCATGTTCCGCGCGCTGCAGAATGTCGTGCCGTCGCATCTGGCCGATACCGGCCTGTTCGACTTTGCCGGCCTCAAGACTGGCGACAGCCCGTTCGAGGGTGGCGACACCGCCTTCGACAAGGAAGAATTCCGCGACCCGGTCGCGCTGGCGAGTTCGGACGACGAGGACGCGCCAACGTTGGCCGCAACGCCAGCCGCGCCTGCCCGGCGCACCATCAGCATCCTGGATTCGCGTCCCAAGGGAGACAGCCGTGGCGGGTAAGGCACAACACCCGTTCCGCCGCCGCGTGCGCAACAGCCAGGACGCGTTGCCGGACGTGGACATCTCCGAAAGCGGCAACATCCGTTCCTTGCACCTCGGTTCGGCCACCATCCAGAGCTCGATGGATCTCGACGATCCCGCCGACCTGGTGCTGACCTACACCCGCGCGATGATGGCCTTCCTGCTGTGGAACGACGATCCGCGCCACATCGTGCAGATCGGCCTTGGCGGCGGCTCGCTGGCGCGCTTCATCGACGAGTATCTGCCGGACGCGATCAGCGTGGCGGTGGAGATCAACCCGCAAGTGGTCGCCGTGGCGCGGGTGTTCTTCCAGCTGCCGCCGGAGGGCGACTTCTTCGAGATCGTCGAGGCCGACGGCGCCGACTACATCAAGCTGTTCCGCGGCTCCACCGACGTGATCATGGTCGACGGCTTCGACGGCCAGCAGATCGTCGCCGACCTGACCACCGAAGAATTCTTCGAGGACTGCAAGCGCGCGCTGACCGCCAACGGCGTGTTCGTCACCAACTGGTGGAGCGGCGACAAGCGCTATCACAGCTTCCTCGAACGCCTGCTGGCGGTCTTCGAGGGCTGCGTGATCGAACTGCCGGCCGCCACCCACGGCAATATGGCGGTGATGGCGTTCAAGCAGCCACCAAGCCTGACCGGCTGGGACGCGCTGGCGAAAAAGGCCGACGAACTGGAAGGCCGTTTCGGCCTGGAGTTCGGCGAATTCGTGAAGCGGCTGAAAGAGGCCAACCTGCACAGCAACAACCGTTTGCTGATCTGAGAACCTGTTCAAAGTCTTGCGAGCTAGAGCGAGACAAGGCGAAAACGGCTGAGGAAGCGGAGTTGACATGGGGTCAATGAGCATTCCGAAGGCGTTTTCAACGCCGTATCGCCGAAGCGCAGCAGACATTGAACAGGTTCTGAGCGCCTGCGCGCCACGGGTCCGGCCGCTACGTGCGGCCCTTGTCTATTTTGGGCCCGCCGCCTGCGCGGCGGGCAAAGCCTGCGGCAGCACGCCGCAGCGGGAAAGGACTGAAATGATTGCTTACGACAGCATTACCGACCGCAAGATCCGCTTCGCGCTGATCGGCTGCGGCCGCATCGCCAACAACCACTTCGGCGCGCTGGAACAGCACGCCGACCGTGCCGAGCTGACCGACGTCTGCGACACCGATCCGGCGGCGCTGGCCGCCGCGGTGGCGCGTACCGGCGCCCGCGGGCACGCCTCGCTGCGCGAGCTGCTGGCACACAGCAACGCCGACGTCATCATCCTCACCACCCCGTCCGGCCTGCATCCGCAGCAGGCGATGGACTGCTTCGCCGCCGGCTTCCACGTGATGACCGAGAAGCCGATGGCCACGCGCTGGCAGGACGGCGTGGCGATGGTGAAGGCCGCCGACCAGGCCGGCCGCCGCCTGTTCGTGGTCAAGCAGAACCGCCGCAACGCCACGCTGCAGCTGCTCAAGCGCGCGGTGCAGGAAAAGCGCTTCGGCCGCATCTACATGGTCAACGTCAACGTGTTCTGGACCCGGCCACAGTCCTACTACGACCAGGCCGACTGGCGCGGCACCTGGGAGTACGACGGCGGCGCCTTCATGAACCAGGCCAGCCACTACGTCGACCTGCTGGACTGGATCATCGGCCCGGTGGAGAGCATGCAGGCCTACACCGCGACCATGGAACGCGACATCGAGGTGGAAGACAGCGGCGTGGTCAGCCTGAAGTGGCGCTCCGGCGCGCTGGGCAGCATGAACGTGACCATGCTCACCTACCCGAAAAACCTGGAAGGCTCGATCACCATCCTCGGCGAGAAGGGCACCGTGCGCATCGGCGGCATGGCCGTCAACGAGATCCAGCACTGGGAATTCGCCGCGCCGCACGCGATGGACGACGGCATCAAGGCCGCCAGCTACGCCACCACCAGCGTGTACGGCTTCGGCCACCCGCTGTACTACGACAACGTGATCAACGTGATGCGCGGCGAGGCGGAGCCGGAAACCGACGGCCGCGAAGGGCTGAAGTCGCTGGAGCTGCTGGTCGGCATCTACCTGTCGGCCCGCGACGGCCGTCGCGTCAGCCTGCCGCTGGAGTACTGATCATGGCCGCCTACACCGTCCACCCCACCGCCATCGTCGACGACGGCGCCCAGATCGGCGACGACACCCGCGTCTGGCACTGGGTCCACATCTGCAGCCAGGCGCGCATCGGCGCGCGCTGCTCCTTCGGCCAGAACGTGTTCGTCGGCAACGACGTGATCATCGGCGACAACGTGAAGGTGCAGAACAATGTGTCGATCTACGACGCGGTGACGCTGGAGGACGACGTGTTCTGCGGCCCGTCCATGGTGTTCACCAACGTGAACAACCCGCGCAGCCACGTCAGCCGCAAGAACGAATACCGCCGCACGGTGGTGAAAAAGGGCGCCACCATCGGCGCCAACGCCACCGTGGTCTGCGGCCACACCATTGGCGAGTACGCCTTCATCGGCGCCGGCGCGGTGGTGACCCGCGACGTGCTGCCGCACGCGCTGATGGTCGGCACCCCGGCCAGGCGCATCGGCTGGATGTGCCAGTGCGGCGAACGGCTGCCGGACAGCATCGACCAGCACGAGTGCGACGCCTGCGGCCAACGTTACGATATCGGCGGCAACCACTGCACGCCGCTTTGATTTTTAATTTTCGCCACAGAATCCACAGAAAACACGGAATAAAAACAGCAAGAATCAGTTCATGCTGAATCAAATTCCCGGTCAAATGCCTTTTCTGTTTTGTCTGTGTCCTTCCGTGGATTCTGTGGCAAAAAAGGTTTAAGAAACCATGTCCATCCAGTTCATCGATCTGAAAGCGCAGTACCGGCACCTGAAAGCCGACATCGACGCCCGCATCCACGCGGTGCTGGATCACGGCCAGTACATCATGGGGCCGGAGGTGAAACAGCTGGAAGACCAGCTCGTCGCCTACACCGGCGCCAAACACGCGATCGGCGTCTGTGACGGCACCAAGGCGCTGCTGATCGCGCTGATGGCGCTGGGCGTCAAGGCCGGCGACGAGGTGATCACCACCCCGTTCACCTTCATCGCCACCGGCGAGATGATCGCGCTGCTGGGCGCCACACCGGTGTTTGTCGATATCGACCCGGTTACCTACAACCTGGACCCGGCCAAGCTGGAAGCGGCGATCACCCCGAAAACCCGCGCCATCATGCCGGTGAGCCTGTACGGCCAGTGTGCGGACTTCAACGCCATCAACGCCATTGCCGCCAAGCACGGCCTGCCGGTGATCGAGGACGGCGCACAGAGTTTCGGCGCCAGCCAGCACGGCAAGCGCTCCGGCAACCTGTGCACCATTGGCACCACCAGCTTCTTCCCGTCCAAGCCGCTGGGCTGCTACGGCGACGGCGGCGCGGTGTTCACCAACGACGACGCACTGGCGAAGAAAATGCGCGAGATCCGCGTGCATGGCCAGGACCGCCGCTACCACCACCCGGTGATCGGCCTCAACGGCCGCCTGGATACGATTCAAGCAGCCGTGCTGCTGGCCAAGCTGCCGAGCTTCCCGGCCGAGGTCGAGGCGCGGGCGCGCATTGGCGCCCGCTACAGTGCGCTGCTGCAGGATGTGGCGCGCGTGCCGGTGATCGCCGCCGGCAACAGCCACGTCTACGCGCAGTACACCATCGAGGTGGATAACCGCGAGGCGGTGCAGCAGGCACTGCAGGCGCAGGGTATTCCCACCGCGGTGCATTACCCAATCCCGCTGCATCTGCAGCCGGCATTTGCCCACCTGGGCCAGGGGGAGGGCAGCTTCCCGCTGGCCGAGGCCGCCGGCAAGCGCGTGATGAGCCTGCCGATGCATCCGTTCCTGGACGAGGCGACGCAGGATGCCATCGTTGCCGCGGTGAAGAAGGCGCTGGGCTAATTGAACGCGTTGCGTCAAAGGTTGGCCGCAGGCGGCTTCATGCGCAACGTGGCGACGCTGGCCAGCGGCGCCGCGCTGGCGCAGGCCTTGCCGCTGCTGTTCGCGCCGCTGTTGACGCGGCTGTATACGCCGGCCGATTTCGGCGTGCTGGCGGTGTTCGTTGCCTGGCTGTCCAACCTCGCGGTGATCGCCACCGCGCGTTACGACATGGCGGTGGTGCTGCCCAGATCCGAACCGGAGGCGGCGCGGCTGATGCTGCTGGCGCTGGCGATCAATACCGGCCTGCTGCTGCTGACGCTACCGCTGTTCTGGCCGTGGCACGACGCCATCGCCGGCCTGCTCGGCGCGCCGCAGCTGGCACCGTGGCTGCCGCTGCTGCCGCTGGGGGTGTGGCTGGCTGGCGCCGTGGCGGCGTGGACGGCGTGGAACAACCGCCAGCGCCGCTACGCGGCCAATGCGCAGGGGCGGGTGGTGCAGTCGCTGGGCGTGTCGCTGCTGCAGCTGGCGGCCGGCTGGTCCGGCCTTGCCGCCGGCGGGCTGATCCTGTCGCAGCTGGCCGGTCAGGCCGTTGCCCTGCTGACGCTGGCGCGTGCCGATGTCGCGGCGCGCCTGCCGTGGCTGCGCGGCCACGATCGCGCCGTGCTGCTGGCCGACGCGCGGCGTTACCGCGAGTTCCCGCTGGTGAACACGCCGCATGCCTTCGTGGTCGCGTTCCAGGATTCCTTGATGCTGGCCATGCTGTCGGCGTTGTCCGGTGCCGCCATCGTCGGCCAGTACGCGCTGGTGCTGCGGGTGCTGAAACTGCCGGCGGCGCTGGTGGGGCAGGCGGTGGCGCAGGTGGTGTTCCGCGATCTGGCCGAGGCGGCATCGTCCGGCCGCGCGCTGTCCGGCCTGCTCAAGCGCGCGGTGCTGGTGCTGTCGGCGCTGTCGCTGCTGCCGTTCGGCGTGCTGGCGCTGTGGGGCGGGCCGCTGTTCGCGCTGCTGTTCGGCGCGCCGTGGCTGGGCGCCGGCGAGATTGCGGCCAACCTGGCGCCGTATTTCGCCGCCGCCTTCATCGTCGGCCCGGCCTTCATGGTGCCGATGGTGATCGGCCGCCAGCGCGCGTCCTTCCTGTTTGTGCTGTGCGGCGTCATCGTCAATCTGGCGGTGTTTGCCGCAGTGTATGTCGCCGGACGCGACGCCATGCTGGCGTTCCGCGTGATGGCGGTGGTGATGACGCTCTATTTTGCGGCGTATCTGGCGTGGGTGTTCCGCCTGCTGCGCCTGCGGGAAAGGTCCGATGTTTAAGCGCGTGCTGTTGTTGCTGTGGCGCCAGTGGCTGGTGTGGCGCGGTGCCCGCCTCGCCGCCTCGGCGCGGGTCAACCCCTCGGTCAGCGTGGTGCCGGCGGCCTTGCAGCTGGGTGAGCATGCGCGGCTGTACTGGGGCGGCGAGGTGCTGACGCACGGTGCCGGCCGCCTGCTACTGGGCGCGCACAGCCATATCGCGCCGCATTTCTACTGCCTGATCGGCGGCAACCGGCTGCAGATCGGCGAGCGCGTTGCCATCGGCCCGCGCTGCCTGCTGTTCTGCCACAGCAACGCCATTCCTGCCGACGTGACGGCGACGGCGTTCGTCGACTGCCACACCGACGCCGACATCCGCATCGGCAACAACGTGTTCATCGGTGCCGGCGTCATCGTGCTGCCTGGTGCCGAGATCGGCGACAACGTGGTGGTCGCCGCCGGCAGCGTGGTCAAGGGCGCGCTGGCACCTGGCTGGCTGTACGCCGGCCAGCCGGCGAGAAAGGTGAAGGCGCTATGCTGACCGCCAATTCGCTGAGCATCTGGCAGTACCTGTCCGCCTTCCCGGCCATGCTCGCCGGCCGCCGCCATCATCGCGCTGCGCTGCGCATCGAGCTGGCGCAGCTGTTCGAGGTCGAGGTTGGCCGCATCGTGCTGTTCGACAGCGGCCGCGCCGCCTTGGCCGCGCTTTTGCGTCTGCACGGGGTGCAGGCCGGCGACGAGGTCATCGTGCCGGCGTTCACCTGCGTGGTGGTACCCAACCAGGTGCCGCCCACCGGCGCCGTGCTGCGCTTTGTCGATGTCGGCCAGGGCAGCCTCCATTTCGACTGGCTGGCGCTGGATGCCGCCATCACGCCGCGCACCCGCGTGGTGGTGGTGCCGCACAACTTCGGCATCGCCTGCGAGGTGCCGACCTGGCTGCGCGAGAAGCACCGCCAGGTACGTTTTGTCGACGATGCCGCGCACGGTTTTGCCTCGCGCTGCGACGGGCAATGGCTGGGCACCTATCACGACGGCGCCTTTTTCAGCTTCGAATACTCGAAGAACCTCAGCGGTGGCATCGGCGGTATGGCGCTGCTGCCGGCCGGCAGCGCACTGCCGGCCACCGCATTGCCCGAGGTGCCGTGCCGCGACGAATGGCGGCTGGCGGCGACGCTGAAGGCGCACCTGCTGGGTGCGCGCTGGCCGCTGCTCGGGCGCTTCGCGATGGCCGCGGTGCGGCGGCTGGGCATGGTCTACCGCTCCGGCGACGGCGAAGTCCGCGATGGCGAGCCGCATCCGCCGCGCGCAATGCCGCTGCTGTCCGCGGTGCTGCTGCGCCGCCAGCTGCCGACGCTGGCGGCCGCCATCGCGCACAAGCAGCAACTGGCCGCCCGCTACCAGCGCGCACTGGCCGCGCTGCCGCAGCTGCAGCAGTGGCCGGCGCCGGCCGGCACGCACTGGGTGCGCTACCCGTTCGCGCTGCCGTTCGCGGTGGCCGACAAGGCGGCGCTGGCACGCCGGCTGTCTGCCGCCAGCGGCCTGAACATCGGGGTGTGGTTCGACGACGTGATCCACCCCGCCGGCTCCTGCCGCCACGGCTACGCCGCCGGCAGCGCGCCGCACGGCGAACGCCTGGCCGCCAGCGTGCTCAACCTGCCGATGAACATCGCGCTGCCGGCCGATGTGCGGCTGGAGCGCAAGCTGGCACGGCTGGTGGCGGCGCTGCGCACGGAGCTTAAGTGATGATTTTTATTGCCACAGAATCCACGGAAAGCACGGAAAAAAGCACCGCGCCGGCGGCTCGTGTGGTGGCCGTCGCCATGATTTTCTCTCCGTGTTTGCCGTGGGCTTCGTGGCCAAAGGAGCGGCAGTGACGATTTTTCATTGCCACAGAATCCACGGCAGAAAGCACCGTGCCGGATGCGGATCGGGCGGCTGTCGTCATGATTCCCCGTCCGTGTTTTCCGTGGATTCCGTGGCAAAAAAAGAAAATAAACCATGAAACTACTACTGATCGGCTCCGCCTCGGTGCACACCTTCCGCTACCTCGCCGGCATCGCGCCGCACGTGGACGAAATCCACCTCGTCACCAGCGGCGAGCTGCCGCCGCGCTACCATGCGGCCAACCTTGGCCGCGTGCTGCAGGTGGATTTCAGCCTCAAGGCGCTGGCCACCGCCGGCAAGATCGCCGGCCTGATAGCTGCGCTGCAGCCCGACATCGTGCACGTGCATCAGGCCAACAGCGTGGCGTGGCACGCGCGCCGTGCGCTGGCCGGACGCAAGCTGCCGTGGCTGCTGACCTGCTGGGGCTCGGACGTGTTGCTGCTGCCGCGCCAGAACCGCTTCATGAAACACCTGGTTGCGGCCAACCTTGGCGCCGCCAGTGCGGTGACCAGCGATTCGCTGCACATGGCCGCGGTGTGCCGCGAGCTGGCGCCGATTGCGCGCATGGACGTGCTCAATTTCGGCATGGACGCGCTGCCGCCGACGCCGGACATCGCCGCCAAGCCGCTGCAGGTATTGTCCTGCCGCCTGCACAAACCGCTATACCGTATCGACAGCATCGTGCGCGCCTGGGCCGAGGTGGAGGCCGACGTCCGCTTTGCCGGCTGGTCGCTGACCGTGGCCGCCAGCGGCGAGGAGACGGAAAACCTCCAAATCCTGGCCGCAACCCTCGGCCTTGGCCGCGTGAACTTCACCGGCTTTGTCGCGCCGGAGGTGCTGGCCGGACTGTACCGCGACGCGCGCGTATTCGTCAGCGTGCCGAAGAGCGACGCCACCAGCATCAGCCTGCTGGAGGCGATGGGCCACGGCTGCCTGCCGCTGCTGTCCAACCTGCCGGCCAACCTGGAGTGGGTGCTGGACGGGGTCAACGGCGCCATCGTCGAGGACGTGGCGCGGCTGGGCCGCGCGCTGAAAACGCAGCTGCTGCGTGCCGCCGACGACGCGCAGCTGGCGGAAGCGGCGACGCTGAACCGGCGGCTGGTGGCGGAAAAAGGGCTGCATCAGCCGAACATGGCGCGCTTTGCGCAGATTTACCGGGAGCTGGTTTAAATGATTTTTTTGCCACAGAACCCACGGAATACACGGAAAGTAAAAGCAACGCGGTCGTCACCGTGTCGCCCGTTTTTTTCGGTGGTTTCTGTGGCAAGAAACAAAGGATTAAAACAATGAAAATCGCCCATCTCACCAGCGCCCACCCGCGCCACGACATCCGAATCTTCGTCAAGGAGTGCGCCAGCCTGGCCGCCGCCGGCCACGAGGTACACCTGATCGTCGCCGACGGGCTGGGTGACGAGATCAAGCACGACGTGCGCCTGCACGACGTCGGCGCCAAATCCGGCGGCCGCCTGTCGCGCATGACCGGCACCGTGAAGCGCGTGTACGACAAGGCGCTGGCACTGATGCCGGACGTCGCGCACTTTCACGATCCGGAGCTGATCCCCGCCGCGCTGCGCCTGCAGCAGGCCGGCATCCGCATCGTCTACGACGTGCACGAGGACGTGCCGCGCCAGGTGCTGGCCAAGCACTGGATACCGGGCGTCGCGCGGCCGTGGGTGTCGCGCGGGGTGGAAACGCTGGAGGACTACGCCGCACGCCGCTTCGACGCCATCGTCGCCGCCACGCCGGTGATCCGCGAGCGCTTCGCGCGGGCCGGCGCCCGCCACGCGGTGGACGTGTGCAATTACCCGATCCTGGCCGAGCTGGTGCGCGACACGCCGTGGAGCAGCCGCCGCAACGAGGTGTGCTACCTGGGCGGCATCAGCCGCACCCGCGGCATCGAGCCCATCATCGCCGCGCTACCGGATTCCGACACCCGGCTGAACCTCGCCGGCATCTGGAGCGAGCCGGACCTGAAGGCTGCCTTGCAGCGCGAGGCCGGCTGGAGCCGCGTCAACGACCTGGGCGTGCTCGATCGCGCCGGCGTGGCCGAGGTGCTGGCGCAGAGCAAGGTCGGGCTGGTGACGCTGCTGCCGACGCCCAGCTACGTCGAATCGCTGCCGATCAAGCTGTTCGAGTACATGGCCGCCGGCATGCCGGTGATCGCCAGCGATTTCCCGCTGTGGCGCGGCATCGTCGAGGACGCCGGCTGCGGCCTGCTGGTCGATCCGCAGGACCCGCAGGCTATCGCCGACGCCATCGCCACGCTGCTGGCCGACGACGCGCGCGCACAGGCGATGGGCGAGGCCGGCAAGCGCGCGGTGCTGGCGAAATACAGCTGGGCCGCCGAGGCCGACAAGCTGCTGGCGCTGTACCGGGGGTTGGCCGCATGAAGCGCTCCATGCCCATGACGCTGCTTTGTATTGCCCTGCCGCTGTGGCTGCTGTTCTGCCTGGTGCAATGGCTGTGGTATGGCGCACCGCTCACCACCGCCGCCATGGGTGGCCACGCCGTGCTGGCGCTGGCCTATACGCTGTGGCACTGGCGCAATGGCACCTGGTTTGCCCGGCTGGCGGCCAACGATTACGCCGGCTGGCAGCGCGTGGCGCAAGGCGGCCAGATGCGCTTCCTGATGGCTTACGGCCTGTCCGGCCGCGGCATGATGCTGGCCTGCCTGGTGGTGGGCATGCAGTGGGTGGCCAGCGGCGCCATCCCCAGCAGCGAACGCCTGCTCACCCACGGCATGCTGTGGGCGCCGCTGGGCATCGTGCTGGCTTACTTTGACTGGCTGCGCATGGAACAAGCCAGCAGCCAGGTCTCCTGAATGTGTCGGGTAGCCAGGCTGCCCGGAAACCGACTATGAAAATCCTGTACATCAACCACTACGCCGGCAGTCCGCGGCACGGCATGGAATTCCGCCCCTACTACCTGGCCCGCGAATGGGTGAAGGCCGGCCACGAGGTGCACATGCTGGCCGCCGACTACTCCCACCTGCGCCAGCACAACCCGCAGCTGAGCAGCAACTACGCCGATCAGGACATCGACGGCATCCGCTACACCTGGTGCAAGACGCCGCGCTACGAGGGCAACGGCCTGAAGCGGGTGATCAACATCTTCCGCTTCCTCGGCCGGGTGATGGGCCTGTCCGGGCGCTACCTCAAACAGTGGCGGCCGGACGTGGTGATTGCGTCCTCCACCTACCCGCTGGACACCGTGCCGGCGGCCTTCATCGCCGGCAAGACCGGGGCCAGGCTGGTGTACGAGGTGCACGACCTGTGGCCGCTGACGCCGGTGGAAGTGGGCGGCATGAGCCCGAAGCACCCGTTCATCCGCCTGCTGCAGTGGGCGGAGGACTTTGGCTACCGCAAGGCGGACACCGTGGTGTCGATGCTGCCGTGCGCGAAGGACTACATGACTGAGCACGGCATGGCGCCGGAAAAATACGTGGTGATCCCCAACGGCGTCGATGTCGCCGAATGGCAGGGCGCCAGCGAGCCGCTGCCGGCGGAGCACCGCATGCGCCTGGCAGAACTGAAGGCCGACAAGCGCTTCATCGTCGGTTACGCCGGCGGCCACGGCCTGGCCAACGCGCTGGACTTCCTGCTGCAGGCGGCCAGCCAGCTGCCGCAGGATAGCGGCGTGCACCTGGTGCTGGTCGGCGACGGTCCGGACAAGGCAGCGCTGGTCAGTCAGGCGCAGGCGTTGGGCCTGAATAACGTCAGCTTCCTGCCGTCCATCCCCAAGCGCGCGGTGCCGGCCTTCCTCGCCGAGTGCGACGCGCTGTACATCGGCTGGCGCAAGCTGCCCATCTACCGCTTCGGCATCAACCCGAACAAGCTGTTCGACTACCTGATGGCCGGCAAGCCGGTGCTGCACTCGGTGGAAGCCGGCAACGACATGGTGCTGGATGCCGGCGCCGGCATCAGCGTGGCGGCGGAAGACCCGGCGGCGATTGCCGACGCGCTGCAGCGCTTGGCGGCGCTGACGCCGAACCAGCGCGGCCGCATGGGCGCCGCCGGCAAGGCTTACGTGCTGGCGAAACATGACTACGCGGTGCTGGCGAAGCGCTTTTTGCAGGCCATGGAGGGGTGAGCATGCATCATCTGCAGAGGGACGAGGCGCTGGCCTTTATCGGCGTCTACCAGCACTTTCTGGAAACGCTGCGCCAGCCTGGCGGCAAGGAGAGTGTGCTACAGAATCTGGCGCAGGCCAGAGCCCTGTTCCTGGAGCAGCCTGCCATGCTGGGCACCTATCGAACGCGTCATCCGCAGCAGCCTGCCGAGATTATCGAGGCTATTGCCAGCCTGCGGGTCAAGCGCTGGATTTATTTGCGCGATACGGCCAACTACTCGATCTTTCTCGATCCGAACGGTAATGCTGCCTACGCGGTGCATGGCCTGACGCAGCGGCTGCGAGAAGTGACCGGTGGCATGACCGGCTGCGTGATTACCACCGGGGTGTTTGCTTGGGATGGCATCTTCGTTTGCGACGGTATCGTAGCTGATCTGGTATGGCTGGGAAGCAACATCAAGCGGGATTTTTCTGGGCGTCTGAAAATCCTGCGTCAGCAAGGACAATTCTTCTTCTGTCCGTGGGCGACGGGTGCGTGGCAATGAGCCAGCCCCACATCCGCTTCGACTTTGCCGACGGCCTGCGCGGCCTGGCCATGCTGGCTGTGGTGCTGTTCCACTACACGCAGATCTTCTGGCAACGTCGCGACCGCATCGCCGAGGTGATGCACCTGCCGCCGATCGCCGCTTACCACGACGCCTCCTTCGTGCTGCCGTTCAACCTCGGCGCGGTGGGGGTCGGGCTGTTCCTGCTGATCTCCGGCCTGCTGATCCCGCTGTCGCTCACCCGCATGGGCGCGGCGCGTTTCGCGGTGTCGCGGCTGTTCCGCATCTACCCCACCTACTGGGCTGGCCTCGCGCTGACCATTGCCGCGCTGTGGCTGGCGTCCCGGCTGCCGGGTGGTGACTTCGACGTCAGCCGCGCCGACGTACTGGGCCACGCCAGCATCGCGTTTCAGGACTGGCTGGGCGGCCGCAACATCGACCCGGTGATGTGGACGCTGAAGGTGGAGCTGTGGTTCTACGCCATGCTGGGCGCGGCGTTCGCGCTCACCGGCCGGCGCATCAAGTGGGCGATCTGGCTGCTGCTGCCGCTGGTGGCATGGCTGACGCGCTATGCCGGGGTGAACCATTTCCAGACCATCGTCTGCTACTTTCCGCTGATGTTTGCCGGCTGTTGGCTGTACTTCTACCAGACCGGGCAGGCCGGCAAATGGGAAACCGTGCTGCACTTCCTAGTCATGCTGGGCCTGTTCGTGTGGGTGAGCAACTGGGGCAGCGTGGCGCTGTACGCCAGCTACGGCATCAGCGTGGCACTGTTCGTCGCCGCCGCGCGGTGGCCGCGGCTGGTGGCGGCGCCGTTGCTGACGCAGGTGGCTGGTGTCAGCTACGCCTGGTACGTGTGCCACTCGGTCGCCGGTTACGCCATCCTGTTCGCGCTGGCACAATACGGCACCCCGTGGTGGCTGATGGTGGCCATCGCGCTACTGGCGACCTGGTATATGGCGGTGGCGATCAACCGTTTCGTCGAGCTGCCGACGCAGAAGATCGGCAAGCGGCTGGCGGACAAGTTGAAGTGACGCGGCCAACGTTGGCCGCATCCGGGGATGGTTTTGTTTGATGTGCCGCTGCGCGGCGTGGTTTGAACTGCCGTTTTCCGCGCGGCGGCGGCTTACTTTCTTTTGCTTCGCCAAAAGCGTAGCCCGGATAAGCCGTAGGCGCATCCGGGGCAGGATGGCGTGTGTTGGCGGCAGGTGACGCGGGTTTCCCGGATGCGCTGCGCTTATCCGGGCTACGGGTTTGGCGCGTCGCAGACGTTGCGGCCAACGTTTCTGGTTTCAAGGTAGGTCGGGTTAGCGCAGCGTAACCCGACAAGGTTGGCCGCAAGCAAGAATGATGAACCGGCGGGGATAACCGGCCGGAATGAACGAAAGACAAAAGTAATGACTGAACAGAAATTTTTACCCTTCGCCCTGCCTGACATCGGCGAAGACGAAATCAACGAAGTGGTCGATGCGCTGCGTTCCGGCTGGGTAACCACCGGTCCGAAGACCAAGCAGTTCGAGGCCGATTTTGCGGCGTTTATCGGTGACGGCGTGGAAGCCATTGCGGTGAACTCCGCCACCGCCGGCCTGCATCTGGCGCTGGAGGCGGTGGGGGTGAAAGAGGGCGACGAGGTGATCGTGCCCAGCTACACCTTTACCGCCACCGCCGAGGTGGTGCGCTACCTCGGCGCGCATCCGGTGATCGTGGATGTCGATCCGGTGACCTTCAACATCCGCCCGCAGGCGATCCGTGCCGCGATCACGGCCAAGACCCGCGCCATCATGCCGGTGCACTTTGCCGGCCTCGCCTGCGACATGGACGCGATCATCGCCATTGCCCACGAGCATGGGCTGAAGATCGTCGAAGATGCCGCCCACGCGATGCCGACGTATTACAAGGGCAAGTTGATTGGCACGCTGGATTCCGACGTCACCGTGTTCAGCTTCTACGCCAACAAGACCATGACCACCGGCGAGGGTGGCATGGTGGTGTCCAAAAACAAGGACATCATCGCCCGCTGCAAGGTGATGCGCCTGCACGGCATCAGCCGCGACGCCTTCGACCGCTACACCTCCAAGACCCCGGCCTGGTACTACGAGGTAGTCGCCCCCGGCTACAAGTACAACATGCCGGATACTGCCGCGGCGATGGGCATCCACCAGCTGAAGAAGATCAATGCCTTCCTGGCCAAGCGCGAAGCCCTGGCCGCACGCTTCGACCGCGAGCTGGCCGATCTGCCACTGATCCTGCCGGCACGCCCGCAGGATGCCGGCAGTACGCACGCCTGGCATTTGTACCCGGTGCGCCTGAAGCCGGAAGCCGGCATCAGCCGCGACGATTTCATCGCGCGCATGGCGGAGCTGGGCATCGGCTGCTCGGTGCACTTCATCCCGCTGCACCGCCAGCCGGTATGGCGCGACGGCTACAGCCTCAAGCGCGAAAGCTTCCCGGTAGCCGATGCGGCGTTCGAGGCCGAGGTGACGCTGCCGCTGTACACCCGCATGACGGATGACGATCAGAGCCGTGTGATTGCCGCGGTGCGTGAAGTGCTGGGCAAGTGATGAGCGACAAGCCAGAAAACAAGCAAGGTGTAGAGGGCAGCGTGGATACGTTGCGGCCAACGTTGGCCGCATCCCACGGCTCGCCGACCGTCAAGCGCCTGTTCGATCTGCTGGCGGTGCTGTGCGGGCTGTGGCTGATCTGGCCGCTGCTGCTGGCCATCGCGTTGTGGGTGAAGCTGGATTCGCCCGGCCCGGTGTTCTTCCGCCAGGTGCGGGTAGGGCACGGCGGGCAGCTGTTCCGCATCCACAAGTTCCGCACCATGCAGATCAATGCCGAAGCCTCCGGCCAGCTGACGGTGGGCGCCGACGCCCGCGTCACCCGCGCCGGGCGCCTGCTGCGCAAGACCAAGCTCGACGAGCTGCCGCAGCTCTTGGACGTGCTGTTCGGCGACATGAGTCTGGTCGGACCGCGGCCGGAGGTGCCGAAGTACGTGGCACACTATCCGGCGGCGGTGAAGGAGATCGTGCTGTCGGTACGCCCCGGCATTACCGACTGGGCGTCGATCCGCATGATCGACGAGAACGAAATCCTCGGCAAAGCGGTGGATGCGGAGAAGATGTATGTCGAATCGATCCTGCCGCAGAAGCTGGATTACTACGTGCAGTACGCGCGCAGCTACACGCTGTGGGGCGATGTGCTGATCATCGTCGCCACCTTGCTGAAGATCGTGTCGCGTTGAGTTTTCGGTCGCAGCCTGCGGCCAACCTTGGGAACAACATGCTGGAAAAACTGCTGTCCTTCTCGCGCCACCACAAGATGGCGCTGCTGATGCTGCTGGATGCATTGCTGCTGCCGCTGGCGCTGTGGAGCGCGGTGCTGCTGCGCCTGGGCGGCAACTGGGACCCGAAGCTGGACCCTTACCTGTGGATTTTCGCGGTGCCGCCGCTGTGGGTGCTGCCCATCTTCATCAAGCTCGGCCTGTACCGCGCGGTGCTGAAATTCCTCGACGACCGCATCGTCTACACCGTGTTCGTCGGCGTGTCGCTGTCGGTGCTGCTGCTGATGGCGGTGATCCTGATGGCCGGCATCGCGCCGTTCCCGCGCACCGCCATCGTGATCTTCTGGGTGTTCGCGATGGCCTATATCGGCGGTAGCCGCTTCTTTTTGCGCGGCATCGTGCGCCGCATCGACGCGCTGGACGCGCCGCGGCGGCCGGTGATCATCTACGGCGCCGGCCGGGCCGGGCTGCAGCTGATGGCGGCCCTGCACGAGGGGCGTGAGTACCGGCCGCTGGCCTTTGTCGATGATAACCCGCAGCTGTGGCGCCGCACCTTCCGCGGCCTGACGGTGCACGATCCGCTGACCCTGCCGCAACTGCTGCAGGACAGCGGCGCCGAGGCCATCCTGCTGGCGATGCCGTCGGCCAGCCGCGGCCGCCACCGCCAGATCTTGGAGCAGCTGGAAACGCTGCACGTGCCGATCAAGCGCCTGCCGGGCATGGCCGATCTGGTGTCCGGCGAGGTGCGGGTGGAAGAGCTGCGCGAGGTGGAGATCGACGACGTGCTCGGCCGCGACCAGGTGCCGCCGCAGCCGGAGCTGCTGGCCGCCAATATCCGCGGCAAGGTGGTGATGGTCACCGGCGCCGGCGGCTCCATCGGCGCCGAGCTGTGCCGCCAGATCGTGAAAAACCGTCCGGCGCGCATCGTGCTGTTTGAGTTGAGTGAATACGCGCTGTACGCGATCGACCAGGAGCTGGCGCGGCTGGCGCCGGCGGTGGCGCGCACGCCGGTGCTGGGCAGCGTCACCGATACCGCGCGGCTGGCCTCGGTGCTGCGGGCGTTCGCGGTGGAGACGGTGTACCACGCGGCGGCTTATAAACATGTGCCGATGGTGGAGCACAATCCGGTGGCCGGCATCGTCAACAACGCCTTTGGTACCGACAGCTGCGCGCAGGCGGCACAGGACGCCGGCGTCGCCACCTTTGTGCTGATTTCTACTGATAAAGCGGTGCGGCCCACCAACGTGATGGGTGCCAGCAAGCGCCTGGCCGAGCTGACGCTGCAGGCGCGCCACGCCGCCGGCAGCCGCACCCGCTTCGTGATGGTGCGCTTCGGCAACGTGCTGGGCAGCTCCGGCTCGGTGGTGCCGCTGTTCAAGCAGCAGATCGCCAGCGGCGGGCCGGTGACGCTGACCCACCCCGACATCACCCGCTACTTCATGACCATCCCCGAGGCGGCGCAGCTGGTGATCCAGGCCGGCGCGATGGGCGAGGGCGGCGACGTGTTCGTGCTGGACATGGGTGAGCCGGTGAAGATCATCGATCTGGCGCGGCGCATGATCCACCTGTCCGGGCTGGAGGTGCGCGACGACTACCACCCGCACGGCGACATCGAGATCCGCTGCACCGGGCTGCGTCCGGGCGAGAAGCTGTACGAGGAGCTGCTGATCGGCGACGGCGTTCTGGCCACCGACCATCCGCGCATCATGCGGGCGCAGGAGTACCACCTGCCGCCGGCGCAGCTGGCCGGCCATCTGGTGGCCCTGCGCAGTGCCTGCGCCGCGCTGGACGCGCCGCGTGCCTTTGCCGAGCTGCAACAGGTGGTGCACGAGTTCAAGGCGGCGGCGCACACCGCCGACTGGGTGGCGCAGGCCGGCAGCGGCGACTGAAGTAGCCCTGTCATCACACCGCCCGTCATGCCAGCCATGACGGGCGGTTTTTTTATCGCCGTGCAACGGCGGCGGGCGTTCGGAAATCCGGACGCAAACCGGCCGCTTGTCCGGATTACCGTTGCCCTTGCCGGTGTTGCCGATTTATTGCCTTGCAAATCATGGTGTTGGCCATGGCCGGAACTGGCATGGTGCATGCTATAGCGCAGTCCAACGGCACGTCCAGATGCCGGCACACCGGGCCCGCCCGGTTCCACGAAAGTGTTATTGACCCTCATATGCATGGAGTCCACGTGAAACTCAATCGACTGACAACGATGATCCTGGCCGCGATGGTGCTGGGCATCATCACCGGTTACGGCTGGCACCAGCTGGCCGGCAGCCCGGAAGCGATCAAATCCTTCGCCGACCAGCTGTCCATTCTTACCGATATCTTCCTGCGTCTGATCAAGATGATCATCGCGCCGCTGGTGTTCTCCACACTGGTGGTGGGTATTGCGCGCATGGGTGACTCCGCCACCGTTGGCCGCATCGGCGCCAAGGCGATGGGCTGGTTCGTCACCGCGTCGCTGGTGTCGCTGCTGCTGGGCCTGGTGATGGTGAACCTGCTGAAACCGGGTGTCGGCCTCGGCCTGCCGCTGCCGGACGTGACCGCCAGCTCCGGCATCGAGAAGAGCGCACTGACGCTGAAGGACTTCATCACGCACCTGATTCCGAAGAGCGTATTCGACGCGCTGGCCAAGAACGAGATTCTCGCCATCGTGGTGTTCTCGCTGTTCTTCGGCACCGGCGCCGCCGCCATCGGCGACAAGGCCCGTGGCCTGATCGACGCCATCGACGCGGTGGCCCACATCATGCTGAAGGTCACCGGCTACGTGATGAACTTCGCGCCGTTCGCGGTGTTCGCGGCGATCGCCGGCATGGTGGCGAAAGAGGGCCTGGGCATCCTGTCCACCTACGGCAGCTTCATGGCGCAGTTCTACCTGTCGCTGGGTCTGTTGTGGCTGGCCTTGCTGGGCATGGGCGCCATCTTCCTGAAGGGCCGCGTCATCGAGCTGCTGCGCGCCATCCGCGAGCCGGCGCTGCTGGCCTTCTCCACCGCCAGCTCCGAGGCCGCCTATCCGAAGACGCTGGACCGCCTGAAGCGCTTCGGCTGCTCCGACCGCATCGCCAGCTTCGTGCTGCCGATGGGCTACTCGTTCAACCTCGATGGCTCGATGATGTATTGCACCTTCGCCGCCATCTTCATCGCCCAGGCCTACGGCATCGATCTGACGCTGTCGCAGGAAATCACCATGCTGCTGATCCTGATGGTGACCTCCAAGGGCATGGCCGGCGTGCCGCGCGCGTCGCTGGTGGTGATCGCCGCCACCCTGGCGCAGTTCAACATTCCGGAAGCCGGCCTGCTGCTGCTGCTGGGCGTCGACCACTTCCTGGACATGGGCCGTTCCGCCACCAACGTGCTGGGTAACGCCATCGCCTCCTGCGTGGTGGCCAAGACCGAGAAGGAACTGACCGCCGCCCTGCCGCAACTGGACGAGGATGACGATATCGATCCGCAGGGCCGCGACGTCGAGCTGCAACCGGCAATGGCCAAGCAGGGCTGATAGACTGCGCGTTTTGCGCTGCTGCCGTCCGGCGGCGGCGCGTCATTCCGGAGTCTTGCCATGAGTCGCGACGAACGTTTCCTCAGCCACGCCCAGCTTGCCGAGCTGGCCCCCGCGCTGCAGCGCCAGCTGGACAGCGAGTTCGGGGTGGAGCTGGGCGCGTTCGACGCGCAGTCGCTGCTGTTGTTCGTCGCCGGGCGTATCGGTCCGGCGATCTACAACCGCGCACTGGCCGACGCCCGCAGCGCGCTGGATGCACGGATGGAATCGCTGCAGTCGGCATTGTGGGAGCTGGAGCGCGACTGAAGCGCATCCGTTGATGTCATGAAAAAGGTTGGCAGAGCGATTACGCTGCAGGCCATTGCAGGAGGTGTGCTATGGAAACCCGCTGGCTGGAAGACTTTCTGGTATTGGCCGAGACCGGCAGCTTTACCCGCTCCGCCGAATTGCGCCACCTGACGCAACCGGCGTTCTCGCGCCGCATCAAGGCGCTGGAAAGCTGGCTGGGCGCCGACCTGATCGACCGCACCACCTGGCCGACGCGGCTGACGCCGGCCGGCGAGCTGCTGCTGGACAAGGCGCGGCAGCTGGTCGGCGAGCTGTCCAGTACCCGCACCCTGCTGCGCGGCCTGCACGCGGCGGACGGTACCACGCTGACGCTGGCGGTGCCGCACACGCTGTCGTTCGGCTTCGTGCCGGGCTGGCTGGCGGACGAGCGCGCGGCGCTGGGCGAGGTGTCGTGGCGCCTGCTGGCGCACAATGTGCACGACGCGGTGGTGGCGCTGGTGGAGGGCAATGCCGACCTGCTGCTGTGTTACCACCATCCGCGCCATCCGGTGGAGCTGAGCGCCGGCCGCTATCCCGGCCTGCGCCTGGGCAGCGAGATGCTGGGGCCGTTCGCGCGCGCGCTGGCGGACGGCCAGCCGCAGTGGCAGCTGCCCGGCAGCAGCGCCGCGCCGCTGCCCTTCCTCGGTTACGGCCCGAACGCCTATTTCCGGCGCATGACCGACCTGATCCTGGAGCGGGCGCCGGCGGTGTGCGCGCTGCGGCAGTGTTTCGAGACCGACATGGCCGAGGGGCTGAAGGCGATGGTGCTGGAAGGGCACGGCGTCGCCTTCCTGCCGCACAGCGCGGTGCAGCGCGAGCTGGCGGCCGGCCAGTTGTGTGCCGCCGGTGGCGAGCAGTGGACCCTGCCGATGGAGATCCGCGTCTACCGCGACGCACGGCGCGAGCTGCCGGCGCTGGATGCGCTGTGGCAACAGCTGGCGGCGCGCTATCCGGCGGTGTAGCACGGCGAGATCCACTATTGCGGCCAACCTTGGCGCAAGGTTGGCCGCATGTTCTTGGTTTTTGATCGCGCGTTGGCAGCACGATGGCCGATCATGCAAATCCTGCATCATCCCATCGCCATTCGGAATTGGTCGGGGCGGTCACGGCGGCGCTACAGTGGCGGCCATCCTTCCTCACACAAGAACACCACCATGTCGACCCGTCTTGAACACGATCTGCTCGGCGACCGCGAGGTCCCGGCCCACGTTTACTGGGGTGTGCATACCCTGCGCGCCATCGAGAACTTCCCGATTACCGGCCAGACCATCGCCGGTTACGGCGACCTGATCCGCGCGCTGGCGGTGATCAAGCAGGCGGCGGCGCAGGCCAACCACCAGCTCGGCCTGCTCGGCACCGTGCACAAGGACGCCATCGTGCTGGCGTGCGAGGAAATCCGTGGCGGCAAGCTGCACGAGCAGTTCGTGGTCGACGTGATCCAGGGCGGCGCCGGCACCTCCACCAACATGAACGCCAACGAGGTGATCGCCAACCGCGCGCTGGAGATCCTCGGCCACGGCAAGGGCGAGTACCAGTACCTGCACCCGAACGAGCACGTGAACATGGGGCAGAGCACCAACGATGTATACCCGACCGCGCTGCGTCTGGCGACGTTCTGGGGCGTGCAGCGCCTGCTGGCGGCGATGGCGCGGCTGCGCGACAGCTTCGACGACAAGGCCGACGAATTCTCCGACGTGCTGAAGATGGGCCGCACCCAGCTGCAGGACGCGGTACCGATGACGCTGGGGCAGGAGTTCCGCACCTACGCGGTGATGCTGGGCGAAGACGAGCAGCGGCTGTACGAAGCCAGCGCGCTGATGCTGGAGATCAACCTCGGCGCCACCGCCATCGGCACCGGCATCACCGCCCATCCGGACTACACGCCGCTGGTGTGCGAGAAGCTGTCGGTGCTGACCGGCATCGCGCTGCAGACGGCACCGAACCTGATCGAGGCGACCCAGGACTGCGGCGCCTTCGTGCAGCTGTCCGGGGTACTGAAGCGCGTGGCGGTGAAGCTGTCCAAGAGCTGCAACGACCTGCGCCTGCTGTCGTCCGGGCCGCGCGCCGGCCTCGGCGAGATCAACCTGCCGGCACGCCAGGCCGGTTCGTCCATCATGCCGGGCAAGGTCAACCCGGTGATCCCGGAGGTGGTGACCCAGGTGGCGTATGAAGTGATCGGCAACGACATGACGGTCACCATGGCGGCGGAAGCCGGCCAGCTGCAGCTGAACGCCTTCGAGCCGGTGATCGCCTACAGCCTGTTCCGCAGCGTCAGCCACCTGAGCGCGGCCTGCGACACGCTGCGCGAAAACTGCGTGGTCGGCATCACCGCCAACCGCGACTACCTGCTGGACACCGTGCACCGTTCCGTCGGTCTGGTGACGGCGCTGAACCCCTACATCGGCTACGCCGCCGCCACCGAAGTGGCGACCGAGGCGCACACCAACGGCGGCAGCGTCTACGACATCGTGCTGCGTCGCGGCCTGCTGACGCGCGAGCAGCTGGACAAGCTGCTGCAGCCGGAGGCGCTGACCAGCCCGCGCTGGGTTACGCTGTAAGTTTGCAGGTCCCTTTAGAACGTATTCACGATCTGCTGCGCGTCGGCGATACCGCGTTGAAAACGCCTTCGGAATGCTCATTTACGACTTGTAAACTCCGCTTCCTCAGGCGTTTTCGCCTTGTCCCGCTCTAGCTCGCGAGATCGTGAACACGTTCTTAATAGGGCGTCGCCGTGCGGTTTGCCGCAGGGGGCGTCTTTTTTTGTGCCGATTCGATGGGGGCGGGCAACGGAGGGGGCGATGTGACGAAGGGCCTTGGCAAGGCGGCGGAAGCGGTTTATACCGGTTTTGTGCATTGCACAAAAAGGAGGTCCCATGATCCAGCCCCTGTTGCCCTTGCTGCTGGCGGTCAACACCGTGTTGCCGGCGCTGTGCCGCCGCCAGTATCGCAGCAGCTTTGCCCTGTGGCATTCGCTGCTGTTTTTCGGCTGGCGCACCCTGCAGTCCGGTGCGCCGTGGCCGCAGCAGTACCAGCGCCTGCAACGCCGCGGCGAGGCCGACTGGCTGGCGTGGCAGCACGAACAGCTGGCGCTGTGCCAGACGCTGGCCGCGGCCGGCGACCCGGCGCCGCTGTGCGGCCAACCTTCGTCACGTGCGCCGCGGCTGTACCGGCATCTGGCCGACGGCCTGCTGCTGTATGCGCGGCGCCGGCTGACCGCGCCCTGACGCGGATAGAAAACGGCATGGAAAAAGCCTCCGCAGGCGGAGGCTTTTTCATGGTGCCAGGCTTGGCCGCAGCCTTACCAGGCGCTGTGCCACACGTCCAGCAGCTCGCTGCATTCCACATCGCTGACTTCGGCGCGTGCCTGCAGCCAGGCATTCAGCGCGCTGCGCATCTCGGCGGTGACCGCCACGCCGTTGATCGGGAATACGATGCCGTCCAGCTGGCCGTCGCTGAAGTGGCCGCCGAAGCTGACACCGTGCTGCTCGACCGCGTCCAGCCAGGCATCCAGCAGGCCGTCGTGGGCGCCGGCAGCGGCGTCTTCTTTCAGGTTGGCGATCACGGTAAAGCCCAGTTCCTGGAACTCACCAACGCGCAGCTTCTTGCGCTGGCGGGGTTTCAGGCGTTTCAGGCGCTGGCGGGAATTGGCATTAATCATGGTGGGATCTCCAGGGTAAGTACGGACAGGGCGCGATGATAACGCGCCCCGTCCGGGGAAACACAATTATTTGCGGCGGTGTGTCAGAGGCCCAGCTGCTGCCACAGCTCGTCCACCCGCTGGCGGGTGCCGGCATCCATCACGATCGGGGTGCCCCATTCGCGGCTGGTTTCGCCCGGCAGCTTGTTGGTGGCGTCCAGCCCCATCTTGCCGCCCAGCCCGGAGATTGGGCTGGCAAAGTCCAGGTAGTCGATCGGCGTGTGCTCGATCAGCGTGGTATCGCGCACCGGGTCCATGCGCGTGGTAATGGCCCAGATCACCTCTTTCCAGTCACGCGTATTCACGTCGTCGTCGACCACCACGATGAACTTGGTGTACATGAACTGGCGCAGGAAGCTCCAGCAGCCCATCATCACGCGCTTGGCGTGGCCGGGGTACTGCTTCTTGATGGACACCACCGCCATGCGGTAGCTGCAGCCTTCCGGCGGCAGGTAGAAGTCGACGATCTCCGGAAACTGCTTCTGCAGGATGGGCACGAACACTTCGTTCAGCGCCACGCCGAGGATGGCCGGCTCGTCCGGCGGTTTGCCGGTGTAGGTGCTGTGGTACACCGGGTTCTCGCGCATGGTGATGCGGTCGATGGTGAATACCGGGAAGCTGTCCTGCTCGTTGTAATAGCCGGTGTGGTCACCGTACGGGCCTTCCATCGCCATGTCGTTCGGGTGGATGTGGCCTTCCAGCACGATTTCGGCGCTGGCCGGCACTTGCAGGTCGGAGCCGATGCATTTCACCAGCTCGGTGCGGCTGCCGCGCAGCAGGCCGGCGAACTGGTACTCGGACAGCGTGTCCGGCACCGGCGTCACCGCGCCCAGAATGGTGGCCGGGTCGCAGCCCAGCACCACCGCGACCGGGTAGGGCGTGTCCGGGTTGGCCGCACGGAATTCGCGGTAGTCCAGCGCACCGCCACGGTGCGCCAGCCAGCGCATGATCACGCGGTTGCGGCCGATCACCTGCTGGCGGTAGATGCCGAGGTTCTGCCGCTTCTTGTGCGGGCCGCGCGTCACGGTCAGGCCCCAGGTAATCAGCGGTGCCACGTCGCCCGGCCAGCAGTGCTGGATCGGCAGGCGGGAGAGGTCCACCTCGTCGCCTTCCCATACGATCTGCTGGCACGGCGCCTTTTTCACCTCCTTCGGCGCCATCGACAGCACCTGCTTCAAGAGCGGCAGCTTGTCCCAGGCATCGCGCAGGCCCTTCGGCGGCTCCGGCTCCTTCAGATAGGCCAGGGTCTTGCCGATCTCGCGCAATTCCATCACGTCGGCCGCGCCCATGCCCATCGCCACCCGCTTGGGGGTGCCGAACAGGTTGGCCAGCACCGGGATGTCGTAGCGCTTGTCGCCCTGTTGCGGCGTTTCGAACAGCAGCGCCGGGCCGCCGGCCTTCAGCACGCGGTCACCGATTTCGGTCATTTCCAGGTGCGGCGATACCGGCACCTTGATGCGCTTGAGCTCGCCTTGCGACTCAAGCTGGGACATGAAGTCCCGCAGGTCGTGGTATTTCATGATTTTCATGATCTGATGCAAAAAGACCCTGCCATGGGAGCATGGTCATGCTTGTCGTTCAATTGCGCCATGGCAGGCATGTCGTGGCGCAAGAAGAAACCGGGCCGGGTTTTCTGGCGGTGTTGCCATCAGCACCATTCGGGCCTCTCCGTTTCGCCGGTATGCCTGCGCAGTGCAGGGCGACATCATCGCACGTTTGTGTGCTCCTGATGTGCACAGGCAGCATCAATGTATGGCGGCTGGCATGGGCGGGGTATCGCCGCTGCGGCGCTCTTTTTGCATGACTCGGGTACAATGCGCCTATTCCAAGGAGATGACGATGAGCAGCTGGGTAGCGCAGGCGGTACAAAAGATCGAGGCAGACTTCAATCGCTCCAGCGATACGCACCTGATTTCCTTGCCGCTGCCGGGCTTGCCTGGCATCCAGCTCTACTTCAAGGACGAGTCCACCCATCCGACCGGCAGCCTCAAGCACCGTCTGGCACGCTCCCTGTTCCTCTATGGCCTGTGCAATGGCTGGATCAAGGCCGGCACCAGCATCATCGAGGCGTCCAGCGGCAGTACCGCGGTGTCGGAGGCCTACTTCGCCCGCCTGCTGGGCCTGCCGTTCATCGCGGTGATGCCGCGCAGCACCTCGGCCGAGAAAATCCGTGCCATCGAGTTCTACGGCGGGCGCTGCCACCTGGTCGATGATCCGGCCACCATCTATGACGTGTCGCGGCAACTGGCGCAGCAGCTGGACGGCCATTACATGGACCAGTTCACCTATGCCGAGCGTGCCACCGACTGGCGCGGCAACAACAACATCGCCGATACCATTTTCCGGCAGATGGCACTGGAGCCGCATCCGGTGCCGGAGTGGATCGTGTGCGGCGCCGGCACCGGCGGCACCAGTGCCACCTTTGGCCGTTACGTGCGTTACCAGCGCCTGGCGACACGGGTGTGCGTGGTGGATCCGGAAAACTCGGTATTCTACGATAGCTTTTATCGCGGCCAGCGCGACCGGCAGTGCAGCGGCGGCTCCGGGGTGGAAGGCATCGGTCGCCCGCGTGTCGAGCCGTCCTTCATTCCCGGCGTGGTCGATCACATGATCCGCGTGCCGAACGTGGCCAGCTACGCCGCAGTGCATTTTCTGGAAGAGGTACTCGGGCGCAAGTGTGGCGGCTCCACCGGCACCAATTTCTACGGTGTCTGCCAGCTGGCGGCGCAGATGCAGCGTAACGGGCAGCGCGGCAGCATCGTCACGCTGCTGTGTGACGATGGCAACCGCTACCTCAACAGTTATTTCGATCCAGCCTGGCTGGCGCAGCATGGCTTTGACATCGCGCCATGGCTGACGCGCTATCGCCGCCTCTTTCATGAGGGTATCTGGTCGGAGGTGCCGGCCTGAACTGCGGTCCGGCCGTGTGACACTGATGAATTCCGCCCCTGTTTCTCCCGGCGCAAGCCGCAGCCATGTTGCATTGCATGCGGCACTGATCAATGCCGCACTGATCGTATTTCTCAGTGCCTATCCGTTTACCGGCTGGCGGGATACCGGCTTGCCGCTGTTCGACTTCCTGTTCTACCCGCTGCCGTACTACACCCGTTTTTTCGACAATGCCGTCAACCTGCTGATCTACATTCCCTACGGCTTCAGCCTGGCGCTGGTGCCGCACCGCAAGTGGCAGGGCTGGGCGCTGGCGATGGTGGTGGCCAGTGTCAGCAGCGTGCTGGTGGAGACCTTGCAGCAGTTCCTGCCGCTGCGCGTCGCGTCCAATCTTGACGTGCTGTACAACACCGGCGGTGCTGCCTGCGGCGCGACACTGGCGACATTTCCGCTGTTCTCCCGTTTCTGGGCGCAGGGCAAGGCCTTGCGCCGGCGCTGGTTCGTCGGCGACAGCAGTGCCGACTACGCGCTACTGCTGATCGGGCTGTGGTTCCTGACGCAGCTGAATCCGGCGATTCCGCTGTTCGGTATGGTGGTGCTGCCGGAAGGGCTGCCGCAGCCGTATATTTCGCCGCTACAGGATCCGCAGCTGTTCCTGATGCTGATCGAAGGCGGCAGCGCGATGCTCAATCTCGCCGGCAGCCTGCTGTTCCTGACCTGCTTCCTGAGCCGGCGCCAGTATCAGCTGCGCGCCATCGCCTATTTCCTGCTGACGGTGATCGTGCTGAAGCTGGTCACCGCCGGTGCGTTGCTGAAGCCGGCGCTGTTCTTCCAGTGGGTCAATCTCAACGTCGCGCTGGGCCTGCTCGGCGGCCTGTTGCTGGTGTGGGTGGTGACGCGCGGCCAACGTTGGCCGCAAACCGTGGGCGCCATGCTGTGCCTGCTGCTGTCGCAGCTGGTGGTGTCGTTCTGGCCACTGTCCGGTCTGCAGTCCGACGTGTTGTCGCTGTTCCGCTGGAGTTATGGTCACCTGTTGAATATGAGCGCGCTGGTCGATCTGGTGGCCGACTTGTGGCCGTTGGCAGCATTTGCCTGCCTGCTGCTGTCGCTCAGGCAGCAGGGCCGGCGCTGACTGCCAGTCGCGGCAACTGGCTCAGGCTGCTGATGCGGTAGTCGACCCAGCACGGCTTGCGCTTCTGCTGGCTGAGCCACACCGTCCGCATGCCCAGCTGCCGTGCCGTGCGCAGGTTGGCCGCAGAATCTTCCACCATGATGCAGCGCTCGGCGGCAATGCCGCTCTGACGCAGTACCCTCCGGAAAGCGGCGACCCGCGGCTTGGGGTGACCGAAGCGTTCGATGCCGAAAACCTCCTCGAACAGATGGCCGATGCGCAGGTGTTCGATCATCGCCTCTACATAGTGTTGCGGACCGTTGGAGAACACCCACTTGCGTCCCGGCAGGCGGCTCAGCAACTGCGGTAGCTGGTTGCTGCTGTCGATCAGGGGGAGCAGCTCGGCCATGTCATGAGTGCTGCGCAGGAAATGGTCGGCGTCGATACGGTGATGCCTGACCAGGCCGCCAAGGGTCGCGCCATAACACCGCCAGTACAGCTTGCGCAGGCGGTGCGCCTCGTTTTCGTCAACCTGTAGATGCTGCATGATGTAACTGGTCATCCGTAGCGTAATCAGCGGAAAGACCTGTGCGCCGGCGTGGTGCAGGGTGTCGTCGAGATCGAAAAGCCAGTGTCGTTGCATGGGTTGATGGGTATTTGCATGTTGGATGGAGTTAGGGTGTCCAGCGTAGCAGAGCCGGTCCGGCGTGTGGTTCCGGATTTTTCAGAATTGCAGCCTATTAAAATCAATGGCTTGTGGTTTTTTCGCGAAAAACGTGCTGCCGGGTGTTGACGCCGGTGGGCGGCTTCGCTATAGTTCGCCTCCTCAGCTGACGCCGCAAACGA
>NZ_BMYP01000036.1 GCF_014652335.1 Vogesella fluminis
TGTGTTTTGGATGATCCGAATTATCTCATACGGCTCGTTAAGTCCGACAGGCTGCTAGGGCGGCCATGTCGTCGTGGTTGTCCGGGTCCAGCCGCGCCATGGTGAGCTGCCACAGCGGGAAGCTGGCCAGCTCGGTACCGCCCTGCAGGTCCATCTGCGTGTATGCCTGGCGCGGGTCGATAAAGCGCCCGTTCAGCGCCACGTTGGGGCGGATGGTTTCAGTAGGCATGCGCACGGCGGCGACAACGTTGGCCGCACCATCCAGCACCCACTGGATCGGCAGGTTGCCTTCCATCAGCAGGCCGCGGGCATCACTCTTCAGCTTCTGCGGGTTGTTCAGCTCCAGCCGGCGGACATAGGCCGCCCACTGCGCCTGCAGCTGGCTGCCCGGGGTGGCGTTCAGCATCACGATGCCGCCCCGAGTCACGTCCCGTGCAATGCGGTTGTGGATCCGCTTCACGCGGCCGTCCTGCTTATCCATCATCCGGATGTCGTTGATGATGGCGCGCAGCTCGTAATCCACCGTCAGCTGCCGGTAGATGGTTTTCACCTGGCTTTCCGGCGTGCCGCGGCGGCCGGCCTCGCTGGTGCCGGTGGTATTGCTGGCGGTTTCGCCGGGCAGGGTGCGGTCGGTGGTGTCGGCCTGGCTGGCGACGGTCTGGCGCTGATAGCCGAAGCGGCCCAGCAGGGAATCAATCATGCCCATGGTCGGGGTCCTCGGTAGTGGTTACGGACAGCACATCACGCCAGCCGTGAATCAGGCCGGCATCGACCAGGTCACGGATGAACTGGTCATCGCCGAACGCGGCGCGCCACTTGTCGCGCATGCTTGCCGCCCGCGCCCGTCCGGCAGGTGATAGCGGCAGGGCAGCGGGCAGGATAGGGCGGGGCAGCACCCGCTCCGGCTTTTGTGTTGCGTAGCTCATCAGCGCATCCCCAGTAGTTGTTCGGTGGTGACCTGCCGGCTGGCGATCACTGGCGGCACATAGCTGGCCACGCCACGGGTGAGCAATGCCCACACGCCGGCGCAGGCCGCATCAAACAGGTCATCCCCGATTTTCGGGTTGGCCATCTTGTAGCTGTTGTAGCTGGAGCCTTGAACAGGCTTGGCTTTCAGGTTGCCCAGCTGGCGGATGAACTTGCCCCAGTCGCTGGCATCGGCCTGCACCTGGTTCAGCGCGGACGGCCCCCAGCTCGTGTTGGCCGCGTTCTTGGCCTTGAGGGCGTCGGTGCCATCATCGACATAGGGGATGGCCGCCTGGCCGTTGTGGAATGCCGCACGCAGGGCGCTGGCCATGCTGTGCTTGGTCATGCCTTCGAAGCGGATCGGCGCGAATGGCCAGTGCTGCCAGGTGCTGGCCACAGACTGGCCATCGCCGATGCTGCGCCGGTCGATCTCGGTCAGCCCCTGGGCAAACAGCTTGTCGTTCAGGCTGGTGAGCATGCCCAGGCCGTAGGCGTCGCCCATGGCGTAGTCCGGACGGAAGTATCCCCACAGCCCCAGCAGGTCGCGTTCGACCACGGCATCGTCGGTACCGGCTGGCCACGTCTTCACGAAGGGGAAGGTCACGAAGTTGCCGACCTGCTCGCACACCACCAGCGCGGAACAGGATGCGTGTGCGCTCTCACCGTGGCCGGAGTGGTCATAGCCGAACGACAACAAGCCGCGCTTGCGGTAGCGCTGGCCAGGCAGCGGGCCGGCAGCCTCCAGTCCGGCCTGCAGCCCCACGGCCATGGCGCGGCGGATGTATTTCTCCCAGATCCAGTTCTGCGCGGCGGCGTTGATGCACAGGAACTGGCGGATGTATTCCGCCTCGGGCAGCTGGCTCTGCATCTCCAGCACGAACGCTTCATTCAGGATGCCCAGCTCGATGCCCAGGTATACGTCCACCGGCGGCAGGATGTGGTAACCGCCGGTCTCGATCAGGTGGCTCAGCACGTCGGCGCCCTTGTGCACACCGGTGATGCGGATCTGAGGCTTGAAACTCACCCCCTGATCCACACCCAGGCGTCGGGCGGAGCCCAGCATGGGCAGGAACCGGGAGAACAGGCGATCCGCCGGCATGTCGTCGGTCTCTTCCAGACTGGCGAAGCTGATGCCGTCACCGTCGATCTGGCTCATGATCCCGTAGCAGCTTGCCTTGCTGCCGTTGTGGAACTGGTATTTCAGGTCAGCGATCTGCCGGCGGCCGGACTTGTAGGCGATGTAGCCGCTCAGGATATCGCTGCGGCGGATGGCGTCCAGGTGATAGGTGATGTTGGTCTGGCTCTGCTGCAGCCGTGGTGCCACGATGCCTTCTTCCTGGAACGCTGTCGTGGCCAGAAACTCCAGCGCGTACATCTCCTTCACCGCCGTCTTGCCCGTCCGCCGGCAGCTGAAGTCCACCGTGTTGGGGTTGGCGTCCATCTCCAGCATCTTTAGCACCTGCATCGGGTCCAGATCCACGTTGTGGACGTGCTTGGCCCACAGCGCGTGCGGCTTGATGCCGGTCGCCGGATCCGGGTGCGCATAGCGCATCACCTCTTCCTCGGCACGGTGCTGGATCTTGATGCGCTGGGCGGCGCTGGTGCGGTCGCCGCTCACTGGCCGCCGCCGTTCTGCTGCTGGTACTCCACCAGCACCGGGTCGGCTTGCTTGCGGGCGTTGGCACGCTCGGCCAGCACGCGCAGCGCGGCCATGGATTCTGCTTGTTTGGCAGCGTAATCCTCCAGCGACATCGTCGGCGGGCCGTCGCCTTGCTGCAGGCGGCCCAGCTTCTGTTCCTCTTGCTCGATCACGCGCGGCGTCATGCCCATGTCGGCCAGGCTGAGGTTGTTCCGGCTCAGGAACTCCTGCAGCGGTTTCAGCAGCGGGTGCGCCTTCACCTCCATGATGCGGTGAAGGTCGCCGGTAGCCAGATCCCGATACTCTCCAAGCACCACATCCCCCTCGCGGGAGATCGCCCACGCTGGCGTCTCCAGCTTCACGCCATCGGCAATGATGGTCTGCAGGATCTGCTGGATGATGGCGGTGATGCTGGCCTGCATGCTGGCCATGATCGGCATCAGGTGCTTGGGGTTGCGCTGCTCGAATGCCGCGTGCGTCACCATGAACAGCTGCGTCTGGCGCACGCAGGCCGGCTGGTTGCGGCAGTAGTCGCGGTCCACGTCGCAGCTGGCACACGTCGGGTAGCCGTCCGGCTTCGCTGGGAAGTACTGCGCGGTCTCTGCGTTCATGCCGTGCTTCATGGCGTTGAAACGGGTGCGCTTGGCCTCTTCCGGCGTCGGGTGGCCATCCAGATTGCGGGCGGTGGCGGCCTTACCCTCGGCGGTTTTCGGTCCGGTGGCATTCGCCCAGGCCTTCAGCAGCCCCTTGTGATATGGCGCCTGTCCGGAAGGTTGGCCGCACTGGGGGCAGGCGGCGGTATAGCGGTAAGGGTGGTGCGTTGCCGACGGGTCATCCTCCACGGCATCCGGCTCGGCATCAAAAGTATGGCGGCAGGGATTGCAACGGAAGGAGACAGAATCAAGCGGGGAGGAAAGGTCGCGTTTCGTGGCCATGCTGCCATTACAGCGCAGGCGGCATAGCGAAATCAGGGGGGGAAAATAGCGCTGGGTGTTGACGGAAAAGCGAAGTGGCTATAATATTCGCGCCTCTTACGCAGCACGACGTACAAAGCGCTGCGGCAAGGCAAAATTAAGCTCAACGGTTCGCAGTAAGACCGGAACGGGGAGCCAAAATATCCAGCGCAGCAAGCCAGCAGGTGTAATGACTGGCTTGGTGTCAGCAGTAACAAGTTTGATGTTCCCTGATAGCTCAGTCGGTAGAGCGACGGACTGTTAATCCGCAGGTCCCTGGTTCGAGTCCAGGTCGGGGAGCCACCAGCACCCAGTGCAGCAAGCCAGTGATGTAATGTCGGCTTGATGTCAGCAGTAATTAAGTTTGATGTTCCCTGATAGCTCAGTCGGTAGAGCGACGGACTGTTAATCCGCAGGTCCCTGGTTCGAGTCCAGGTCGGGGAGCCACCAACACCCAGTGCAGCAAGCCAGTGATGTAATGTCTGGCTTGATGTCAGCAGTAACAAGTTTGAATGTTCCCTGATAGCTCAGTCGGTAGAGCGACGGACTGTTAATCCGCAGGTCCCTGGTTCGAGTCCAGGTCGGGGAGCCAGCCAAATCAAAAACCCGCCTTCCGGCGGGTTTTTTGTTTAGCATATGGCAGCGGCAATGGAGGAGGCGGCATGATCAAGTCGGTGGTGGCGATTGCCAGTGGGGCGGTGCTGGGCGCCTTGCTGCGCTGGAGCTTTGCGGCGCAACTCAACCGCCTGTTTCCGGCCATTCCACCGGGTACCGTGGTTGCCAACTGGCTGGGCGCGTATCTGGTGGGGCTGATCGCCGGCCTGTTCGTGGCCAATCCGCACTGGCTGCCGGAGTGGCGGCTGTTCATCCTCACCGGTTTTCTCGGTGCACTGACCACGTTTTCCACCTTCTCGCTGGAGGTGGTGTCCTTGCTGCAGTTGCAGCGCTATGGCACCGCACTGCTGGCGGTGTCATTGCACCTGTTCGGCTCGCTGCTGCTGACCATTGCCGGTTTCGCCACCGCGCGCTGGCTAGGCTAGGCGCAGGGCCGTAGCCTGTACCGTCGCGCTGGCGACAGCATGATCTCTGACCCGCATCATGCTGGCGGCGATAGCGCATGAAAAAGCCCACCTCGGAAGGTGGGCTTTTTGTTTGCCGCTGGCGTGACTTACTTGGCGGCCAGCCAGTCCTTGGCACTGGCGATGGCCGCGCTCAGGTTTCCCGGTTGGGTGCCGCCGGCCTGGGCCATGTCCGGACGGCCACCACCCTTGCCACCAACCTGCTGTGCCAGATGGTTGACCAGCTCGCCGGCCTTGAAGCGGCCGGTCAGGTCCTTGGTGACGCCGGCAATCAGTGCCACCTTGCCGTCGGACTTGCTGCCCAGCACAATCACGGCGGAGCCGAGCTTGTCCTTCAGCTTGTCGAGCAGGTCGCGCAGTGCGGCGCTGTCGGCGCCGTCCAGCTCGGCGGCCAGCAGCTTGACGCCGTTCACCTTGATGGCCTGTTCTGCCAGGCTGTCGCCGGCGGAGGCGGCCAGCTTGCCCTTGGCCGCGGCCAGTTCCTTCTCCAGCGCCTTCAGTTCGCTTTGCAGTGCGCCGATCTTGCCGAGCACCTCGTCGCTGGTCTGCGCCTTGAGGTTGGCCGCAGCGCTCTTCAGCAGGCGGTCCTGGGCCTGCACGTAGGCGACCGCCCCTTCGCCGGTCAGCGCTTCGATGCGGCGCACGCCGGCAGCGACGCCGCCTTCGGCCACGATCTTGAAGAAGCCGATGTCGCCGGTGCGGCCAACGTGGGTGCCGCCGCACAGTTCGGCGGAGAAGTCGCCCATCTGCAGTACGCGCACTTCATCGCCGTACTTTTCGCCGAACAGCGCCATGGCGCCGGCACGGATGGCGTCGTCGTAGCCCATCAGGCTGGCCTTGACTTCGTGGTTGGCTGCGACCACGTGGTTGACCACGCGCTCGATCTCGGCGATTTCTTCAGCGCTCAGCGGCTGACCGTGGGCGAAGTCGAAACGGGTGCGTTCGGCGTTGACCAGCGAGCCTTTCTGCGCGACGTGGCTGCCCAGTACCTTGCGCAGCGCGGCGTGCAGCAGGTGCGTGGCCGAGTGGTTGCGCGCGGTGGCCAGACGCTTGTGCAGGTCGATGGTGGCCTGCACGGTATCGCCGATGTTGAGGCTGCCCTTGGCGAGGCGGCCGGTGTGGCCGAATACCGCCGACTTGATCTTCTGGGTGTCGTTGACATCGAACAGGGCGCCCACGCCACCGGCGGCGGAGATCTCGCCGACGTCGCCGACCTGGCCACCGCCTTCGGCGTAGAAGGCGGTGTTGTCCAGCACCACGATGCCTTCATCGCCTGCGGCCAACGTTTGCACCGGCTCGGTGCCCTTGTACAGCGCGATCACCTTGGCATCGACGCTGTGCTGGCTGTAGCCGTGGAAGCTGGTATCGGCGCCATCGTAGCTGACGTTGCCGGCGACCTTGAACGCGGACGCGGCGCGGGCGCGGCTGCGCTGCTCTTCCATCGCGCGCTCGAAACCGGCCATGTCGACCTCGATATGGCGCTCGCGGCAGATGTCGGCGGTCAGGTCTACCGGGAAGCCGAAGGTGTCGTACAGCTTGAACACGGTGTCGCCGTCCATCGCGCTCTTGCCGCCGGTCAGCGCGGCATCAACCAGCGCCATGCCGGTTTCCAGCGTCTCGGCGAACTTGATTTCTTCCTGGCGCAGCGCATCCTCGATCACCGCCTGTTTCTGGCGCAGCTCGGGGTAGGCGTCGCCCATCTCGGCCACCAGGTCGGCGACGATCTTGTGGAAGAACAGGCCTTTCTGGCCCAGCTTGTAGCCGTGGCGGATGGCGCGGCGCGCGATGCGGCGCAGCACGTAACCGCGGCCGTCGCTGGACGGCAGGATGCCGTCGGCGATCATGAACGAGCAGGCGCGGATGTGGTCGGCGATCACTTTCAGCGACGGCACGTTCTGGCTGTACTCGACACCGGTTTCGCGCGCGGCGGCGCGCACCAGGCAGGCGAGGGCGTCGGTTTCGTAGTTGGATTTCACGTGCTGCAGCACGGTGGACAGGCGCTCCAGGCCCATGCCGGTATCCACCGACGGTTTCGGCAGCGGGTGCAGGGTGCCCGTCTCGTCGCGGTTGAACTGCATGAACACGTTGTTCCAGATTTCCATGAAGCGGTCGCCGTCTTCGTCCGGGCTGCCCGGCGGGCCGCCGGCGACTTCTTCGCCGTGGTCATAGAAAATTTCGGTACAAGGGCCGCACGGGCCGGTGTCGCCCATGGTCCAGAAGTTGTCGGACGCGTACGGCGCGCCCTTGTTGTCGCCGATGCGGATGATCTTGTCTGCCGCCAGGCCGACGGTTTTGTGCCAGATGTCGTAGGCTTCGTCGTCGCTGGCGTAGACGGTCACCATCAGCTTGTCTTTCGGCAGCGCCAGCCATTGCTCGCCGGTGAGGAATTCCCAGGCGTAGGTGATGGCGTCCTGCTTGAAGTAGTCGCCGAAGCTGAAGTTGCCCAGCATTTCGAAGAAGGTATGGTGACGCGCGGTGTAGCCGACGTTTTCCAGGTCGTTGTGTTTGCCGCCGGCGCGCAGGCACTTCTGGCTGGTGGTGGCGCGGGTGTAGTCGCGCTTTTCGAAGCCGAGGAACACGTCCTTGAACTGCACCATGCCGGCCACGGTGAACATCAGGGTCGGGTCGTTGCCGGGGATCAGGCTGCTGGAGGCAACCACCTGATGGTTTTTCGAGGCAAAGAAGTCGAGGAACTTCTGGCGGATTTCAGCTGTTTTCATGGGGGTTTTGTCAGTATCTTCTGTGAATTCGGGTTGCGGCCAACCTTGCGGCAGCGCGGTGCAAAAAGCGATGCCCGATTGTGGCAAGCGTGGCCGGTGCTGGCAAGTGCCGCTGCCGCTCATTCGTCGTCAATGTCACGGCCGGCGCCGCGCAGGACGCGCTGGATGATGTCCATGCCGAAGCCGCGGCCGGCGAGAAAGCGCATCTGCTTCAGCCGCTCCTGCTGGTCGGCCGGCGGCTGGCCGAACTTACGCTGCCAGATGGCGCGTGCGGTGGCCAGGTCGTCCTGCTGCGCCAGCGCGGACTGGATGGTGTCGCGGTCGATGCCGCGTTCGCGCATTTCCTGCGCCAGGCGGCGGCTGCCGTAACGTTGGCCGCGGCTGTTGGCAAAGGCTTCGGCAAAGCGGCTGTCCGATTGCCAGTGGTCGGCGGCCAGCTCGTCCAGCAGCGCGTCGACTTCTGCTTCGCTATCGGCAAACGGCGCGAGCCGCCGCTTCAGTTCCAGCCGCGAGTACTCGTGGCGGGACAGAAGATCGACGGCTCGCGCCTTCAGGCTTTTTTCAGTGCCGGCCATCAGGCATCGCCATCAGACATCGAAGGTGTCGTCGAGCAGCTCTTCTTCGTCTGCTGCGTCATCCTTGTTGGCGACGGTCTGTACGCCGACGGTATCGCGGATCTTGCGCTCGATTTCCTTGGCAACTTCCGGATTGTCCTTCAGCCACTGGCGGGTGTTGTCCTTGCCCTGGCCGATCTTCTGGCCGTTGTAGGCGTACCAGGCGCCGGACTTGCTGATGAAGTCGTGCTCGACGCCCATGTCGATGATTTCGCCTTCGCGCGAGATGCCTTCGCCGTAGAAGATGTCGAACACCGCCTGCTTGAACGGTGGCGACACCTTGTTCTTCACTACCTTGACGCGGGTCTCGTTGCCGATGACCTCTTCGCCCTTCTTGATGCCGCCGATGCGGCGGATGTCCATGCGTACCGAGGCGTAGAACTTCAGCGCGTTACCGCCGGTGGTGGTTTCCGGGCTGCCGAACATCACGCCGATCTTCATGCGGATCTGGTTGATGAAGATCACCAGCGTGTTGGTGCGCTTGATGTTGCCGGTCAGCTTGCGCAGGGCCTGCGACATCAGGCGCGCCTGCAGGCCGACGTGGCTATCGCCCATTTCGCCTTCGATTTCCGCCTTCGGCACCAGTGCCGCCACCGAGTCGACCACGATGATGTCGACGCCGCCGGAGCGCACCAGCATGTCGCAGATTTCCAGTGCCTGTTCGCCGGTGTCCGGCTGCGAGATCAGCATCTCGTCGACCTTGACGCCCAGCTTTTGCGCGTAGGACGGGTCGAGCGCGTTTTCCGCGTCGATGTAGGCGCAGGTGCCACCCAGCTTCTGCGCCTCGGCGACCACCTGCAGGCACAGCGTGGTCTTGCCGGACGATTCCGGACCGTAGATTTCCACCACGCGGCCACGCGGCAAGCCGCCAACGCCCAAGGCGAGGTCAAGGCCGAGCGAACCGGTGCTGATCACCTGCAGGTTTTCGTGCACCTGGTTGTCGCTCATGCGCATGATCGAGCCTTTGCCGAACTGCTTTTCGATCTGGGCCAGTGCTGCGCTCAGGGCCTTGCTCTTGTCTTCGGAACGCTCCGCCATGCTTGCTCCATTCATTCAACGGTGTGGTGTAAGGGATTGGGTTTGATTATGTACGTTTTCATCTGGCGTGCCAAATAAAAGCGATAGGCAACGATGCGTGCGCACCACAAGGGCAGGGCGCGCGGGATATCAAGTGCAGGATTATCGCACAAAACCCCCGGCGGCCAAGCTTGCTTATGGCATAAGCGGCGGTGCAAGTAATGCTTTTGGCGACAAGCCAAGCTGTGCCAGAATGGCCGGATGTTGAATGAACGTACGCAACGCCTGCTCAAGGTGCTGGTCGAGCGCTATATCGCCGACGGCCAGCCTGTCGCCTCGAAAACGTTGGCCGCAGTTTCCGGTCTGGAGCTGTCGCCAGCCTCCATCCGCAACATGCTGGCGGATCTGGAGGCGATGGGCCTGATTGCGTCGCCGCATACCTCGGCCGGACGGGTGCCGACGCAGCGCGGCTACCGCCTGTTCGTCGACCGCCTGATCACCATCCAGCCGCTGGAAGCGCCGATGGTGCAGGAGCTGCGTCACAACCTGCAGCCGGATAGCCCGCAGCGTGTGTTGCAGTCGGCGTCGCAGATGCTGTCGGAGCTGACCCGGTTTGCCGGCGTGGTGATGACGCCGCAGCGCCCGGACGGGGCTTTCCGCCAGATCGAGTTCTTGCGCCTGTCCGAGCGGCGGGTGCTGATGATCCTGGTGACGCTGGAAGGCGATGTGCGCAACCACCTGTTCAACACCCCGCGTGACTACAGCGGCAGTGAGCTGATCGAGGCCGCCAATTTCCTCAACCAGCACTATGCCGGCCAGGCGCTGGCCGGGGTGGTCGAGCGCATGGAGCAGGAGCTGACCTGCCTGCAGGGTGACATCAGCGGGCTGATGACGGCGGCGATCCGTTTCGGCCGCGAGAGCCTGAGCGAAGACGAGGTGATGGTGTCCGGCGAGGGCAAGCTGCTGTGTGCCAACGACTTCGGCGGCGATTTGCAGCGTCTGCGCGAGCTGTTCGACACCTTCCAGCGCAAGACCGAGCTTTTGCAACTGCTGGAGCAGAGCCGGCAGGCGCCGGGCGTGAACCTGTTCATCGGCGACGAATCCGGCGTGGTGACGCTGGACGACTGCAGCGTGGTGATCGCGCCGTACCGGATGGGCGGCCAGGTGGTCGGCACCCTCGGCGTGGTCGGCCCGACGCGCATGGCCTACGAGCGGGTGATCCCCCTCGTCGACATCACCGCGCGGCTGGTTTCCAGCGCACTCAATTTCAACGACTAGAATTCAATCACCGGCCGCCTTGCGGCCAACCTTTTGACGGATCCGCCATGTCTTTGCTGCCCAAGATGCTGTTGTCCCTGCTGGCGCTGTGCGCCGCGCTGGCCCGTGCCGATGCCGCCTTTCTGGCGCGGCCGGACGTGCAGCGCTACATCGACGAACAGGTTGCCGCCGGCGTGCTGACGCGGCCGGAGCTGGAGGCGGTGTTCGCCAATGTCGAACTCAAGCCGAACATCATCAGCATCATGGACCGGCCGTCCACCGCGCGGCCGTGGTACCAGTTCCGTCCCAATTTCTACAGCGAGCGGCTGATGGGCGAGGGCGTGGCGTTCTGGCAGGCCAACGAGGACGCGCTGCGCCGCGCCGAGCAGCAATACCATGTCGCGCCGGAAATGATTGTCGCCATCATCGGCATCGAGACCCGCTACGGTGGCAACACCGGCAGCTTCCGCCTGGCCGATGCGTTGTCCACGCTGGCCTTCGACTACCCGCGCCGCGCCGCATTCTTCCGCGACGAGCTGACCGAGCTGCTGCTGCTGGCGCGCAGCGAGAACGTCAATGCCTTGTCACTGAAGGGCAGCTACGCCGGGGCGATGGGCTTGCCGCAGTTCATGCCGTCCAGCTTCCGCAAGTGGGCGGTGGATTTCGACGGTGACGGCCATCGCGATATCTGGGGCAACCGCGTTGACGCCATCGGCAGCGTCGGCAACTACTTCCAGTTGCACGGCTGGCTGGGTGGCGACGACGTGGTGGTGCCGGCCGAGGTGACGCCGGGCGCGGCGCTGGACAAGCTGCTGGCGGACAAATTCAACCTGCACTACAGCGTGGCCGAGCTGCGCGCGATGGGGGTGTCGCCGCTGGCGCCGGTGCGTGACGATGCCAAGGCGGTGCTGTTCGCGCTGGAAGTGGCGCCGGGCGAGATGCGCTACTGGCTGGGACTCAATAATTTCTACACCATCACCCGCTACAACAAGAGCACGCTGTACGCGATGGTGGCGCACGAGCTGGCGCAGGAAATCCGCAACCGCTACCTGGCGGCGCGTTTTGCCGCGACGCCTGCTCCCTGAATCGGGCGCAAACTGCTAGAATCGCCCGCCATGACCTATCAAGTTCTCGCCCGCAAATGGCGCCCCAAACGCTTCGCCGATCTGGTCGGCCAGGAGCACGTGGTGCGCGCGCTCAGCAATGCGCTGAAAGAATCGCGCCTGCATCACGCCTACCTGCTGACCGGTACCCGCGGCGTGGGCAAGACCACCATTGCCCGCATCCTGGCCAAGAGCCTGAACTGCGAGACCGGTACCACCGCCGAGCCGTGCGGTGTGTGCCAGGCCTGCACCCAGATTGATGCCGGTCGCTTTGTCGACCTGCTGGAAATCGACGCCGCGTCCAATACCGGCATCGACAACATCCGCGAAGTGCTGGAAAACGCGCAGTACACGCCGACCATGGGCCGTTTCAAGGTCTACATCATCGACGAAGTGCACATGCTGTCCAAGAATGCCTTCAACGCGATGCTGAAGACGCTGGAAGAGCCGCCGGCACACGTCAAGTTCATCCTCGCCACCACCGACCCGCAGAAAGTACCGGTCACGGTGCTGTCGCGCTGCCTGCAGTTCAGCCTGCGCAACATGACGCCGCAGCAGGTGGCCGGCCATCTGGCGCACGTGCTGGACACCGAGGGCGTGAGCTTCGAGACGCCGGCGCTGGCGCTGCTGGGCCGCGCCGCCGCCGGCTCGATGCGCGATGCGCTGTCGCTGCTGGACCAGGCCATCGCCTACGGTGTCGGCGACGTGCGCGAAGACGGCGTGCGCGCGATGCTGGGCGCGGTCGACCAGCGCTACCTGTTTGCCCTGCTGGACGCGCTGGCCGATGCCGACGGTGCGCGCCTGATGCAGGAAGTGGAAGCGCTGGTGGCGCGCGGTATCGGTTTCGACAGCGCGCTGGCCGAGCTGGCGCTGCTGCTGCACCAGCTGGCGCTGGCACAGACGGTGCCGGACGCCATCGCCGCCGACGAGCCGGAGCGCGAGGCGCTGTTTGCCCTCGCGCAGCGCCTGGGTGCCGAGGACGTACAGCTTTACTACCAGATCGCGCTGCATGGCCGTCGTGATCTGGCGCTGGCGCCGGACGAACACGCCGGCTTCAGCATGGCCATGCTGCGCATGCTGGCCTTCCATCCGGCACAGGGTGGCGCCGAGGTGGCGCCGCGTGCCGCCGCGCAGAACCGCCCGGCACCGGGCGCGCCACAGCCTGCGGCCAACCTTGCGCCGGCAACGGCGGCGGTGTCGCCCGCGCGCGCGCTGCTGGCCAATATCGGCGGCAAGTCGGGGGTGACGCCAGCTTCTGCCGCCGAGCCGCTGCCGGCGGCAGAAGCGGAGCCTGAGCCCGCCCCCGCGGCGACGCTGGCCGTCACGCCGCCAGCGGCTGACATCGCGCCACCGGCCGATCTGGCGCCGTGGCACGAGGCACCGGTGGCAGCGCCTGCGGCAGCAAGCGCAGCGAGCGCACCGATGCTCGCGGTAGTCGACGAGGCCGATGAGATCGAGACAGTCGACGAAGAGATGGTCGAGCTGCCCGTGGCCGGCGACGCCGACGGCGAACTGGCCGAGTACGCGCTGCTGCAGGCGGAAGCCGACGCCATCCCGGCGCAGCCGGCGGTCATCGCCTTCGATGGCGACTGGTCGGCGCTGATCGGCCAGCTGGGCGCCAAAATGGGCGCCGCGCGCATGCTGGCGCAGAATGCGGCGCTGAAACGGTGGGATGGCGAGGTGTTCCACCTCGCGGTGCCGGAGGCGTTCCGTAATATGGCGGGTCGCGATTTTCAGGACAAACTGCGCACGGTGCTGGGCGAATATCTGGGCCGTGCGGTGCAGATCAGCGTGTCGATCGAGACGCTGGATGTGGAAACCCCGGCGATGCGGGACGCCCGCTTCAAGCGCGAGCAGCTGGCCGAGGCCAGGCTGATCATGCAAAACGATAAGGTGGTACAGCAGCTCGTGCAGGAAATGGGCGCGACCTTGCTGGCCGAGACGATACAACCCGTTCAGGAGTAAGACGATGTTTGGTAAAGCCGGAATCGCGGGTCTGATGAAACAGGCCCAGCAAATGCAGGAAAACATGAAAAAGGCGCAGGAAGAACTGGCCAGGATCGAGATCGAGGGCCAGTCCGGCGCCGGTCTGGTCAAGGTGGTGATGACCTGCAGCCACGACGTCAAGCGCGTCAGCATCGACGACAGCCTGCTGGAAGATGCCAAGGAAGACAAGGAAATGCTGGAAGACCTGATCGCCGCCGCCTTCAACGACGCCAGCCGCAAGGCCGACGCGCTGTCGCAGGAGCGCATGTCCGGCTTTACCGCCGGCATGAACCTGCCGGCCGGGATGAAGCTGCCGTTCTGAGTCATGCCCCGACAAAGGTTGGCCGCAAGCCGTGCGTGCTTGCGGCCAACCTTTTTTGTGATCCACAGGTCCTGTCATGAAAAATCCCCCGTCCCTCGATCAACTGATCGCCGCGCTGAAGGTATTGCCCGGTGTCGGCCCCAAGTCGGCACAGCGCATGGCCTTTCATCTGCTGCAACGCGACAAGGCCGGCGCCGACAAGCTGGCGCGGGCGTTGGACCGGGCGCTGCTTAATCTGCGCCACTGCGAGCGCTGCCACACCTTCAGCGAGACGCCGCTGTGCAATGTCTGTGCCGACGACCAGCGCCGTCAGGAGGTGCTGTGCGTGGTGGAGATGCCGGCCGACCTGCTGATGCTGGAGCAGACCCGCTGCTACGACGGCCTCTACTTCGTGCTGATGGGGCGGTTGTCGCCGATGGACGGGGTCGGCCCCAGGGACATCGACCTGGAGCGGCTGATCGCGCGCGCCTGTGACGGCGTGGTGGCCGAGGTGATCGTGGCCACCAACTTCACCGCCGAAGGCGAGGTCACCGCGCACCTGATCGCGGAAATGCTGAAGGCGCAGGGGCTGAAGGTGACGCGCATCGCGCGCGGCATGCCGGTCGGCGGCGAGCTGGAGTATGTCGATCCGGGCACGCTGGCGCAGGCGATGTACGAGCGGCGCACGCTCAGCTGAATGCTTGCCGGCCATGAAAAAGCCGCCCGGACCGGGCGGCTTTTTTGCGGCCAACCTTGGGCCAAGCTTGGGCTCAACCCAGCAGCTTGTGCAGGGTCTTCTCGTATACTTGCGACAGCGGCTCGATGTCGTCGACGCTGATGCATTCGTTCAGCTTGTGGATGCTGGCGTTGATGGGGCCGAACTCCACCAGCTCGCGCGCGATGCGCTTGATGAAGCGGCCGTCGGAGGTGCCGCCGGTGGTGTTCAGCTCCGGCTCCACCCCGGCCACCTCGTGGATCGCGCCGCTGATGGCGTCGGTCAGCGCACCCGGTGCGGTCAGGAACGGGTTGCCGGACAGTAGCCAGTGCAACTCGTAGGCCAGGCCGTGCTGGTCGAGGATCTGGTGCACGCGGTCTTTCAGTGTTTCCGCGGTGTGTTCGGTGGAGAAGCGGAAGTTGAACTTGATGTCGCAGCTGCCGGGGATGATGTTGGTGGCACCGGTGCCGGCGTGGATGTTGGAAATCTGCCAGCTGGTCGGCGGGAAGTACTCGTTGCCGTGATCCCACACCTCGGCCGCCAGTGCCGCCAGTGCCGGCGCCGCCAGGTGCACCGGGTTCCTGGCCAGTTGCGGGTAGGCGATATGACCCTGGATGCCGTGCACGATCAGATGGCCGGACAGCGAGCCGCGGCGGCCGTTCTTGATGGTGTCGCCGAACTGCTGCGACGAGGTCGGCTCGCCGACGATGCAGTAGTCGATCACGTCGCCGCGCGCCTCCAGGGTATCGACCACGCGCACCGTACCGTCGGCAGCGATGCCTTCCTCGTCGGAGGTGATCAGGAAGGCAAGGGTGCCCTTGTGTTGCGGCCTGGCCGCGACAAAGCGCTCCGTGGCGGTGATGAAGGCGGCCAGCGATGCCTTCATGTCGGCGGCGCCACGGCCGAACAGGTGGCCGTTGCGGATCTCCGGGCGGAACGGATGGCTGTCCCATTGTTCCACCGGGCCGGTGGGCACCACGTCGGTGTGGCCGGCAAGGCACAGCAGCGGGGCGCCGTGGCCGCGATGGGCCCAGAAGTTGCTGACGTCACCGAACGGCATGCGCTCGATGGTGAAACCGAGGTCTTCCAGGCGCGCGATCATCAGCTCCTGACAGCCTTCGTCGCGCGGGGTAATCGAGTCCAGGGCGATCAGGGTGCGGGTCAGTTCCAGGGTTGCGCTCATTTGCCGAATGCCTCCTGATAGTCGGTTTCCTTGAAGCCGAGGTGCAGCTTGCCGTTGCACTCCAGCACCGGGCGCTTGATCAGCGACGGCTTGCAGATCAGCAGGTCGATGGCGCTGGCCGGGATGGTCGCCAGCGCCTTTTCGGCCTCGCTGAGCGTGCGCCAGGTGGTGCCCTTGCGGTTGATCACCTGATCGAGGCCGAGGCTGTCTATCCATTGCGCCAGCTTGTCGGCGGCGATGCCCTGCTTCTTGAAGTCGTGAAAGGCGTAGTCAATGCCCTGCGCGCTGAGCCATTGGCGGGCTTTTTTGACGGTGTCACAGTTGGGAATGCCGTAAAGGGTAATCATGGTGGGTGTAATCGTCGGCTGTGGTTCAGTGGGATAGGGTAAAGCCGGCAAAGCTTTCGCCGTCGTCCGGCTTGCTGTCGTCCGGCTGGCTGTTGTCGTGGTTGATCAGCCAGTACAGGTTGGTCGGCGAGTCGGCGTTGTGCAGCGCCTCTTCCAGCGAGATCAGACCGTCCCTGTACAGGCGGAACAGCGACTGCTCGAAGGTCTGTGCGCCCTCGGTCATGCTGGCCTCGATGGCTTCCTTGATCTTGTCGATCTCGCCGTTGCGGATCAGGTCGGCGATGTGCGGGGTATTGATCAGCACCTCCAGTGCCGGGCGGCGTTTGCCGTCGCGGGCGGGGATCAGCCGTTGCGAGATCACCGCCCTCAGCGCGGCCGACAGGTCCATCAGCAGTGCGCTGCGGTTTTCCAGCGGGAAGAAGCTGATGATGCGGTTCAGCGCGTGGTAGCTGTTGTTGCCGTGCAGGGTGGAGATGCACAGGTGGCCGGATTGGGCGTAGTTGATGGCGTGGGTCAGCGTTTCGGCGTCGCGGATCTCGCCGATCATCAGTACGTCCGGCGCCTCGCGCATCGCGCTTTTCAGCGCGTTCTGGTAGCTGTGGGTGTCGACGCCGATTTCGCGCTGGTTCACCAGCGAGCGCTTGTGTTCGAAGATGAATTCGATCGGGTCTTCCACCGTCAGGATGTGACCGGTTTGTGTCTGGTTGCGCTGTTCGATCATCGCCGCCACCGTCGAGCTCTTGCCGGAGCCGGTAGCGCCGACGACAAAGATCAGGCCGCGCTTGAGCGAGGTCAGTTCCTTCAGCGTTTCCGGCAGGTTGAGCTGGCCCAGCGACGGGATCTTTGGTGCGATGTAACGGATGACGATGCCGATGCTGCCGCGCTGGCGGAAGATGTTGACGCGGTAGTTGCCCAGTTCGTCCACCGCGGTGCCGAAGTTCATCTCCAGCTCGCGTTCGAATTCGTCGATCTGCTGCGGGCTCATCAGGCTATGGGCGAGGCGTTGCACGTTTTCCGCGCTCAGCGGCTTGTCGTTGACCGGCAGGGTGTGGCCGTCGATCTTGATCTGCGGCGGGGCGCCGCAGCTGAAAAACAGGTCGCTAGCCTGTTTGTCGGCCATCAGTTTCAGGAACGGGAGCATGAGCATGGTTGCAGCTTGCCTTGAGGTCGCCTTGGGGTGGCGCTAGTCTAGCCCGAATGGTAGCCGGCTGTAGAGAGTCCGGCCATGAAAAAACCCGCCGAAGCGGCGGGTTGGTGGTTGCGGGCGCGTGGCCGTCAGGCGCGCAGCGCGCGGCGCAGGATCTTGCCGACGTTGGTTTTCGGTAGCTCGTTGCGGAACTCGACCGCCTTTGGCACCTTGTAGCCGGTCAGGTTGGTCTTGCAGTGCTCGATGATGTCCCTCTCACTCAGACTCATGTCCTTGCGCACCACGAAGACTTTGACCACCTCGCCGGACTTGTCATCGGGAACGCCGACGCAGGCCACTTCCAGTACCCCCGGGTGCATGGCTACTACGTCCTCGATCTCGTTCGGGTATACGTTGAAGCCGGACACCAGGATCATGTCCTTCTTGCGGTCGACCAGCTTCACGAAGCCGTCGTCAGTGATCACGGCGACATCGCCGGTGGCGAGAAAGCCCTGGCGGTCGATGACCTTGGCGGTCTCGTCCGGGCGGTTCCAGTAACCTTTCATCACCTGCGGACCACGGATGCACAGCTCGCCGGCCTCGCCGCGCGCCACCGGCTTGCCGTCGTTGTCACGCAGCTCGATCTCGGTAGATGGTACCGGCACGCCGATGGTACCGTTGTACTCCTTCAAGTCCAGCGGGTTGATGCAGGCGGCGGGACTGGTCTCGGTCAGACCGTAGGCTTCGATCAGCGGGGTGCCGGTGACCTGTTTCCACTTTTCCGCTACCGCCTTCTGCACTGCCATGCCGCCGCCCAGCGCCAGACGCCAGGTGGAGAAGTCGACGGTCTTGAAATCCGGATGGTTCAGCAGCGCGTTGAACAGGGTGTTGACCCCGGTCATTGCTGTAACCTTGTATTTCTTCAGCTCCTTGATGAAACCGGGGATGTCGCGCGGGTTGGTGATCAGTACATTAAGGGCGCCCAGCTCGGTGAATATCATCAGGTTCGCGGTGAGCGAGAAGATATGGTACAGCGGCAGCGCAGTGACGATGATTTCCTGCCCTTCGCGTACTGCCGATTTTACCCATTCGCCGGCTTGCAGCATGTTGGCGACGATGTTCTTGTGCAGCAGCATCGCACCCTTGGCGACGCCGGTGGTGCCGCCGGTGTACTGCAGGAAGGCGATGTCATCGTGGCCGATGGCGACCTTGCGCAACGGCTGTTTGCTGCCCAGTGCCAGCGTATCGTTGAAGCGGGTGTGGCCCGGCAGGTGCCACGGCGGCACCATCTTCTTGACCTTGCGTACCACGAAATTGACGATCAGACGCTTGGGGAAGCCCAGCATGTCGCCGATGGCGGTTACCACCACATTTTTGACCGGAGTACGCGCGATCACGTCTTCCAGTACCCCGGCAAAGTTCTCCAGGATGACGATGGTTTCGACGCCGGCATCCTTGAGCTGGTGTTCCAGTTCGCGCGGGGTGTACAGCGGGTTGACGTTGACTACGGTGCAGCCGGCACGCAGGATACCGAATACCGCTACCGGATACTGCAGCAGGTTGGGCATCATGATGGCGACGCGGGCACCCTTGGCCAGTTGCAGGGTGTTTTGCAGATAGGAAGCAAAATTGGCAGACAGGGTATCCAGTTCGCCGTAGCTCAGGATTTTGTCCATGCACGCCATGGCCGGGCGGTCGCGGAACTTGTTGACGCTGCGCTCAAAAACCTCGACGACCGACTGGAATTCGTTGATGTCGATTTCGTGGGCAACACCGGCTTGGTAGTTTTTTAGCCAGATTTTTTCCATAACGTGTGGCTTCTCCATCGTGCTGTTTATGCGATGCCGCAGCCGAGCCCCTCGGTGCGGTGTGTTGTATCTATCTTTTTTAGCATTATTTAAAGTTGCATTCCAAACGGTCGTTTGGAATCGTTGCAAATGTACAGGATGTCACCGCAAGTGCAAAGCGCGGTGGCCGGTACCACGCTCGGTACATTGGTTTTCATCTGTCGTGAAATCAGGTATAATCGCGCCATTTTAAGGGATGGGCGGTTCGCCCATTTTTCATTTCTGGAATCGAATGCCCATGGATGTACGTTTGTTGCTTGAGAATACGCTGCCCGGTCTGGGGTATGAGCTGGTTGATTTCGAGTTGACCCCCGGTGGCGGTTTCCGCGTATTCATCGACAAGCCAGGCGGCATCACGGTCGAGGATTGTGTCAATACCAGCAATCACCTGACACGTCTGTTCATGGTTGAAAATATCGACTATGACCGACTGGAGGTGTCCTCCCCCGGTCTTGACCGCCCCCTGAAGAAAGAGGCGGATTATGTACGCTTCCAGGGGTGCCTGGCCAAGGTGAGAACCCGCTTGCCGATTGAGCAGCAGAAACGGTTTGCGGGGCGTATCGCGGGCATTCAGGACGGCGTCTTGCAGCTTCAGCTCGAAGATGGCCGCACTGTGGCCATTCCCCTGTCCAATATCGACAAAGCCAGGCTGGAGCCTGAGTTCTGATTTGGGTGGGATGTTGGCCGCGTATGCAAGGTAAAGAAAAATTCGGAGGGTTGGATGAGTCGTGAAATCTTGTTGCTGGTAGATGCACTGGCAAGTGAAAAGAACGTCAGCCGTGAAGTGGTATTCGGTGCGCTGGAACTGGCCTTGGCCTCGGCGACCAAGAAGAAATTCAATGAAGATGAGCTGGATATCCGTGTCGAGATCGATCGTCATACCGGCCAGTATCATACGTTCCGCCGCTGGACCGTGGTCGATGCCGAGGCACTGGAGTTCGAAGACCGCGAACTGAGCCTGGAGGAAGCCCGTGAGCGCAATCCGGCCATCGAGTTGCATGGCGTGATTGAAGAGCCGATGGAGGCCGTCGAGTTCGGCCGTATCGGTGCCCAGGCCGCCAAGCAGGTTATCCTGCAGAAAATCCGCGATGCCGAGCGTGAGCAGCTGCTGAACGAATTCCTGCAGCGACGCGAGAGTATCGTGATCGGCACCATCAAGCGCATCGAGCGCGGCAATGCCATCGTCGAGTGCGGCCGTCTGGAAGCGGTACTGCCGCGTGACCAGATGATCCCCAAGGAAAACCTGCGTGTCGGCGACCGGGTCAAGGCTTACCTGATGCGTGTCGACCGCCAGGGGCGTGGCCCGCAGCTGATCCTGTCGCGTACTGCACGCGAGTTTCTGGTTCAACTGTTCGAGCTGGAAGTGCCGGAAATCGAAGAAGGCACGCTGGAAATCAAGGAAGCGGCCCGCGACCCTGGCCTGCGTGCCAAAATGGCGGTGAAATCCAACGACGCGCGCCTTGATCCACAGGGAACCTGCATCGGCATGCGCGGCTCGCGTGTGCAGGCGGTAACCCAGGAGCTGGCTGGCGAGCGCATCGACATTGTGCTGTGGTCACCTGATCCGGCCCAGTTCGTCATCAATGCCCTGTCGCCTGCCGAGGTCAATCGCATCATGATTGACGAAGACAACCACAACATGGACGTGGTGGTGGAAGAGGAACAACTGGCACTGGCCATCGGCCGTAGCGGCCAGAACGTGAAGCTGGCTGCCGAACTGACCGGCTGGGGACTGAACATCCTGACCGTGAGCGAGGCGGAAGAAAAGCATCAGGAAGAGGATGCCAAGCTGCGCGAACACTTTATCCAGCATCTCGGCGTCGATGAGGACATGGCCAATCTGCTGGTGCAGGAAGGCTTCGCGACGCTGGAAGAAGTGGCATATGTGCCAGTAGCGGAAATGCTGGAAATCGAAGGTTTTGACGAAGCACTGGTAAATGAGCTGCGCAGTCGTGCACGCGATGCCATCCTGACTTTGGCCATTGCCTCGGAAGAAAAAGTGGAAGAAGTGGCCGACGAGCTCAAGGATCTGGAAGGTATGGATGCCGAGCTCTTGCGCAAGCTGGCCGAAAACGGCGTGACTAACCGTGACGACCTGGCCGATCTCGCCGTTGACGATCTGGTCGACATGACCGGCATGGAGTCCGAGGCTGCCCGCGCCTTGATTATGAAGGCTCGTGAGCACTGGTTTGACCAGTAAGGCCCGGAACGATTGCTAGAGGAATTAGGAATACGCATGGTTTTGACAAATATCAAACAGTTTGCCAGTGAGCTTGGCCTTTCTCCTGAAAGGCTTGTTGAGCAATTGAACAAGGCCGGTGTCGCCAAGCGCGGCTTCGAAGAAACACTGACCGAGGGTGACAAGAAGCGTCTACTGGACTTCCTGAAAACCTCGCATGGCGCACGCGATGGCAACCAGGTGACCCTGACCCGTAAACAGACTTCTGAAGTGCAAAGTGCAACGGGTAGCACTGTGAAGGTGGAAACCCGCAAGAAGCGTGTGTTCGTGCGGCCGGAAGACGAGGCGCAAAAAACGGCTCCTGTGCCTGTGGCGGTGCCGGTTGTGGCCGCACCGGCGGTGGACGCCAAGACCGAGCCGGCAGCCCCCGAACCGGCAGTTGTAGCCGAGCCGGTCAAGGCGGAAGTGGTGGAGCCGGTAGCAAAGCCGGCAGAAGTGAAGCAGGCTACGGCCAAGACAGAAAAACCAGCGGCCAGGACTGCGGAAAGCAAGTCTGAAGCCAAACCGGTGGCTGCAGAAGCATCTGCGGCGCCGGTGAAACAGCCGACACTCAGCCGCCCTGCATCTATCCTGTCTGATGCCGAGCTGGCTTCCCGTGCTGCGGAAGAGGCTCGCCAGGCTGAATTCAGGGCCCGCCAGCAAGCACTGGTGCGTGAAAAGCAGGAACGTGAAGCCCGTCGTAATGCAGCCCGTCTGGAGGCCGCGGCACCGGCGCCGGCGCCGGTAGCCAAACCAGCACCGGTGGAGGCCAAGCCTGCTGCGCGTACCGAAGACATGCCGCGTTCGGCCAAACCAACCCAGCCGCGCATGCAACCGGCCGGCGGCAATCGTGATGGCGCAGCCCGCCCGCAAGGCGGTCAGCGTCCCGGCCAGGGCGCGGGTCGTCCTGCTGGCGCTGCTACCCGTTCGGCAGCGGCTCCGGCGCGGCCGGCTCCCGCTGGTACCGCACCCGCGGCTCCGGCTCCTGCCGGCGACGCCCGTCGTGGCCCGGCAAAAAAAGGCGGTGCCGGTGGCCGTGACTGGAATGATGGCAAGAAGGGCAAGGGTCTGAAGACCCGTGGCGGCGATGCCAGCAATGACTGGAAGAGCCGCAAGGGTGGCAAACACAAGAATGGCAACAACCAGCATGCTTTCCAGGCTCCGACCGAGCCTATCGTGCACGAAGTGCTGGTGCCGGAAACCATTACCGTTGGTGATCTTGCCCACAAGATGGCGGTAAAAGCCGCCGAAGTGATCAAGGTGCTGATGAAGATGGGCATGATGGTGACCATCAACCAGGTGCTGGACCAGGAAACCGCACTGATCATCGTGGAAGAAATGGGCCACGTCGGCAAGGCTGCGCAGACGGATGATCCGGAAGCGTATCTGGACAAGGATGAAGTGGCCGAAGCCGCCGAATCCCTGCCGCGTCCTCCGGTGGTAACCGTGATGGGTCACGTCGACCACGGCAAGACCTCGCTGCTGGACTACATCCGTCGCGCCAAGGTGGCTGCGGGCGAGGCCGGCGGGATTACCCAGCACATCGGTGCCTACCACGTGGAAACCCCGCGCGGCATGATCACCTTCCTGGATACCCCGGGTCACGAGGCGTTTACTGCCATGCGTGCCCGCGGTGCCAAGGCGACCGACATCGTGGTACTGGTGGTGGCAGCCGATGACGGCGTGATGCCGCAGACCATCGAGGCGGTCCACCATGCCAAGGCAGCCGGCGTGCCGATCGTGGTGGCGGTGAACAAGATCGACAAGCAGGGCGCCAACCCGGAACGCATCCGCCAGGAGCTGGTGGCGCACGAGGTGGTGCCGGAGGACTGGGGTGGCGATACCCAGTTCATCGAGGTATCGGCCAAGATGGGCCAGAACATTGATGCGCTGCTGGAGGCCATCCTGCTACAGGCCGAAGTGCTGGAACTGACCGCACCGGTAGCGGCCCCGGCCAAGGGCATCATCGTGGAAGCACGCCTCGACAAGGGCCGTGGTCCGGTGGCTACCCTGCTGGTACAGAGTGGCACCCTGAAGAAGGGCGACATCGTGCTGGCAGGTACTGCCTTCGGCCGCGTACGTGCCATGATCGACGAGAACGGCAAGCCGGTCGACGAGGCTGGCCCGGCCATTCCGGTGGAAATCCTGGGTCTGTCCGATGTACCGTCTGCCGGTGAAGACGCCATGGTGCTGGCCGACGAGAAAAAGGCACGTGAAATCGCGCTGTTCCGTGCCGGCAAGTTCCGCGATGTGCGTCTGGCCAAGCAGCAGGCCGCCAAGCTGGAAAACATGTTTGCCCAGATGTCCGAAGGCGAGGTGCAGAGCCTGTCCGTCATCATCAAGGCCGACGTGCAGGGCTCCTACGAAGCGCTGGCTGGCAGTCTGCAAAAGCTGTCCACCGATGAGGTCCGCGTCAACATCCTGCACTCCGGTGTGGGTGGCATCACCGAATCCGACATCAACCTGGCGATCGCCTCCAAGGCCATCGTGGTCGGCTTCAACGCCCGTGCCGATGCTGCCGCGCGCAAGCTGGCGGAGAGCGAAGGCGTCGAGATCCGTTACTACAACATCATTTACGATGTGGTGGACGATGTGAAGGCGGCCATGTCCGGCATGCTGGCTCCGGAGAAGAAAGAGCAGATTCTGGGTACCGTGGAGATCCGTCAGGTGATCTCGGTGTCCAAGGTGGGCAACATCGCCGGCTGCATGGTGACCGACGGCATCATCAAGCGTTCGGCCAGCGTGCGTCTCATCCGTCACAATGTGGTGGTGCATACCGGCGAACTCGACTCGCTCAAGCGCTTCAAGGATGACGTCAAGGAAGTGCGTCAGGGTTACGAATGTGGCCTGATGCTGAAAAACTTCAACGACATCCAGGAAGGCGATCAGCTGGAAGTATTCGAAATCGTCGAAGTGGCGCGTACACTGTAAGACGGTGGTTAGGGGCGGGTGCAAGGTTGGCCGCAAGGCCGGCCTTGCCCCGCCTTTTTTGAATGTTGATCTGCCACGAAATCCACGAAAAGGCACGGACGATAGCAGGCCAGGCCAATGCGCTTGCTTCGCTTTCGTGTTTTTCGTGGATTTCGTGGCTGAATTTGGTATTTGCAATCATGGCCAAAGCCAAAAAAGGTTTTTCCCGCTCGGACCGCATCGCCGAGCAAATCCAGCGCGAGCTGGCCGAGCTGATTCGCAAGGGTCTGAAGGACCCGCGCGTGGGCTGGGTGACCATCACCGCGGTAGAAGTGACCCGCGACTACTCCCACGCCAAGGTGTTTTACACGGTGATGGAAGAAGGCAAGCGCGAGATCACCCAGGAGGCGCTGGAAAGCGCCGCCGGCTACCTGCGCAACGGCATCGGCAAGGTGCTGCAGATTTTCACCACGCCGCAGCTGCACTTCATCTATGACGACTCCATCGAACGTGGCGTGTACATGAGTCGCCTGATCGATGAAGTCAACGGCACCGCGGTGACGGTGGCCCAGGACGCCGACAGCGATGCGGATGAGCCGGTGGCAGACGAGGCCGAGGGCGACGAGCCGGTTGGCGATATGGATGACGAGGCCGGCGGCAAGGCATGAGCGCACCACGTCGGGTGAAACTGCCGATCAACGGCGTGCTGCTGCTGGACAAGCCTTACGACGTCAGCTCCAACGGTGCCCTGCAAAAGGCGCGCTGGCTCTACAGTGCGGCCAAGGCGGGCCATACCGGCGTGCTCGATCCGCTGGCGACCGGCCTGCTGCCGGTGTGCTTCGGCGAGGCGACCAAGTTTTCGTCCTATCTGCTGGATGCCGACAAGGGCTATCGCGCCACCGTCAGGTTCGGCCAGGTCACCACCACCGGCGACATCGAGGGCGAGGTGGTCATCAAGCGACCGGTAACGTTTGACCGCGCAGCGCTGGAACAAACGTTGGCCGCATTCTGCGGTGTGATTACCCAGGTGCCGCCGATGTATTCGGCGCTGAAATTCCAGGGGCGGCCGCTGTACGAGTATGCGCGCGAGGGCATCGAGATCGAGCGTGCCGGGCGCGAGGTCACCATCCATGAGATCAAGTTGCTGTCGTTTGACGGCGTCGATACCGCGGTGATCGAGGTGTTGTGCAGCAAGGGCACCTATATCCGTACCCTGGCGCAGGATGTGGGCGAGCGACTCGGTTGCGGCGCGCACCTCACCGGCCTGCGCCGTACCACCACCGGCGGCTTCCGGCTGGAAGACGCGCATACGCTGGAAGCCATCGAGGCCCTGCCGCGCGAGGCGCGCGACGGCCTGCTGCTGCCGGTCGATATCCTGGTGTCGCATTTCCCCGAGCAAACGTTGGCCGCAGAAGACGCGCGCCGCTTTTGTCACGGCCAGGCCGTGCGCGGTGCCGAAAACTGTGCGACAATGCAGCGCTTTCGTGTTTACCATGCGCAAACACGCGAGTTTCTCGGACTGGCGGAGGCAACGGAAGACGGTTTGCTTCAACCGGTGCGGGTGATGGTTGCTCCGGCAACCGAATAGTGAAGTGTGGATGGGTTTCGGCTCGCTACACTTGTCGGGTGGCAACACCCTGAACCGATATCGGAGTTTATTATTATGGCAATGACCGCCGCTCAAAAAGCACAGATCGTTAAAGATTTCCAGCGCCAGGAAGGCGACACCGGTTCTACCGAAGTTCAGGTAGCCCTGCTGACCGCTCGTATCAACGATCTGACCCCGCACTTCAAAGCGAACACCAAGGATCATCACAGCCGTCGCGGCCTGCTGAAACTGGTTAGCTCCCGTCGTCGCCTGCTTGACTACCTCAAGCGCACCGACGTCGCTGGCTACCGCGCTCTGATCGCTCGTCTGGGTCTGCGTAAGTAATCGGTTTAAATTCGGAAAAGTCGCAGCCTGTCTGCGACTTTTTCGTTTCTGCAGTATCTTATTGAGTCAACGGGGGGAGCCTCTAGGAATCGGTATCGGTTACGGTGTTGATTGCTAGGGGTTCCCGTTGCAAGTTCTATTCCTTAAATCAAAGGAAACCTCACGTGTTTAATAAAGTTAGCAAATCGTTCCAGTACGGTCGCCACACCGTGACCCTGGAAACCGGCGAAGTGGCCCGTCAGGCCTCCGGCGCCGTGGTCGTTACCGTTGAAGATACCGTGGTACTGGTATCGGTTGTCGGCTCCAAGAACGTCAAGCCAGGCCAGGATTTCTTCCCGCTGACCGTGGACTACCTGGAGCGTACCTACGCCGCCGGCAAGATCCCGGGCGGCTTCTTCAAGCGCGAAGGCAAGCAGTCCGAGAAGGAAATCCTGACCAGCCGCCTGATCGACCGTCCTATCCGTCCGCTATTCCCGGAAGGCTTCTATCACGACGTGCAGATCGTGGCCACCGTGATGTCGCTGAACCCGGAAGTGGATTCCGACATTCCGGCCATGATCGGCGCCTCCGCCGCGCTGGCCATCTCGGGCCTGCCGTTTGGCGGCCCGATCGGCGCCGCCCGCGTCGGTTACGCCAACGGCGAGTACATCCTGAACCCGACCAAGACCGAGCTGGAAACCTCGGAAATGGATCTGGTGGTAGCCGGTACCGAGCGTGCCGTGCTGATGGTGGAATCCGAAGCCCGCGAGCTGTCCGAAGCCGTGATGTTGGGCGGCGTGGTGTTCGGCCACGAGCAGATGCAGGCCGCGATCAAGGCCATCAACGAATTTGCTGACGAAGTGAACCCGGTAATGTGGGACTGGACCGCACCGGCCCAGAACGACGAGCTGATCGGCAAGATCCGCGACATCTCCGGCGAAATGATCGCCAACGCCTTCCGCATCCGCCAGAAGGGCGCCCGTTCCGAAGCACTGGGCGCCGCCTGGTCCGCGGTGAAGAGCGCGCTGATCACCGAAGATACCGACACCCTGGTGGCCAACGAGATCAAGGGCATCTTCAAGTCGCTGGAAGCCGAAATCGTGCGTGGCCAGATCCTGGCCGGCGAACCGCGTATCGACGGTCGCGACACCCGCACCGTGCGTCCGATCGCCATCCGCACCGGCGTGCTGCCGCGCGTACACGGCTCCGCGCTGTTCACCCGTGGCGAAACCCAGGCCATCGTGACCACCACGCTGGGCACCAAGCGTGACGAGCAGATCATCGACGCGCTGGCCGGTGAATATACCGACCGCTTCATGCTGCACTACAACTTCCCGCCGTACTCTACCGGTGAAGCCGGCCGCATGGGCCCGCCGAAGCGTCGTGAAATCGGTCACGGTCGTCTGGCCAAGCGCGCGCTGGCACAGGTACTGCCATCGGAAGCCGACTTCGGCTACACCATGCGTATCGTGTCGGAAATCACCGAATCCAACGGCTCCTCGTCGATGGCATCGGTATGCGGCGGCTGCCTGTCGCTGCTGTCCGCCGGTGTGCCGCTGAAGGCGCATGTGGCCGGCATCGCCATGGGCCTGATCCTGGAAGGCAACCGCTTTGCGGTGCTGACCGACATCCTGGGTGACGAAGATCACCTGGGCGACATGGACTTCAAGGTGGCCGGTACTGCCGCAGGCATCACCGCGCTGCAGATGGACATCAAGATCCAGGGCATCACCAAGGAAATCATGCAGATCGCGCTGGAACAGGCCAAGGAAGGCCGCGTTCACATCCTCGGTCACATGAAAGAGGCGATCGAAGGCCCGCAAGAGCTGTCGAACCACGCGCCACGCCTGTACGTGATGAAGATCAACCCGGAGAAAATCCGTGAAGTGATCGGCAAGGGTGGCGAAACCATCCGTGGCATCACCAAGGATACCGGCTGCGAGATCAATATCGAGGAAGACGGCACCATCACCATCGCCTCGGTTTCCACCGAAAGCGCGGAAGCTGCGAAGAAGCGCATCGAGGAAATCACTGCCGAAGTGGAAGTGGGCAAGGTGTACGAAGGTCCGGTAGTGAAGATCCTCGACAACAACGTCGGCGCCATCGTGTCCATCATGCCGGGCAAGGACGGTCTGGTGCACATCTCGCAGATCGCCCACGAGCGCATCAAGAACGTGAGCGACTACCTGCAGGAAGGCCAGATCGTGAAAGTGAAGGCCATCGAGATGGATGACCGCGGTCGCGTGCGCCTGTCGATCAAGGCACTGCTGGATAATCCTGCAGCGGCTCCGGCCAGCGGCGACGCGGCCTTCGGCCTGAAAACAGGTGCCTGAGCCCGCTCGCTGACGCCAGGATCGAGCGCCTGTCCGGCTTGCCGGTCAGGCCGCTCCACCTGATCGCCAGCCGGTCCGAATGCAGCCCTGCCAGCACAAGCTGGCAGGGCTGTTCTGCTTTTGCGGGGCTGTCGCCGCGTGCGGCCTGGAACGGTGTCGGGGTCGGGGCGGCCGGGCGCATTTGCCGGGGCCGAACGCCGCGGCCTGCCCATGGCGCTGGCCCCGGTATGTCATTACCGGGGTCGATGATGGCCCTGCGGTGGCGCGCGGGATCGCCTGCAATTGATGCAGTTCGGCGATGGTGGGGAGATGCTCGGGCCGGCCCCCCATCCGTAGGCAGGAAGGGACTGCGGCCAACGTTGGCCGCAGCGTGCCGCTATCGGGCGATGCCGGTCAGCGGCGTGCGTGGTGGTATCGGCGATGCGCGTTAAGTGCCGCTAGCAGCCTGTCGGACTTGGGCCTGCCCGAAGGCGGAATAGTGAAACGCAGGGCCGTT
>NZ_BMYP01000037.1 GCF_014652335.1 Vogesella fluminis
AGTTCGTCGATGGCCTCCTACCATCTGTCTGCATTTACACCACTTCCGTGGACTCTATCAGAGGGAGACCGCCAATATTTTGATCATTATCGTCCAATAGTGGTTGTTTTTGTCCTGTAACTGTATGATTTTACTAGGTTGAGTGGTTGTTCTTGGTTTTCTTTGATCAGATGTAGTCAAACGCAAATGGCTACCCTGATGGCTACCCTAGTGAGATTGCAATGGCAGTTTTGTCAGATACAAAAGCACGCAGCTTGAAGCCCGAAAGCCCTGCATTGCCGCATGGGGGTGTACCCGGGCTCTTCTTGGAGCCGCTCTCTAAGAAGGGACATGGCAAGTGGAAGCTTCGCTATGTCAGTCCGGTAACGGGCAAGCGCCGAACCATGGGCCTGGGAGGCTACCCAGCGGTTAGCATTGCGGATGCTGCGAAGCATGCCCAAAGCTGCCGTGAGCAGATCGCTAAAGGGCTCGATCCGTTAGAAGAAAAGGACAAAGAGCCTGATGAGCTGATGACCTTTGAAAAAGCTGCCAAAATTTTACATGCTGATCTTCTCCCGGGCTGGAAAAATAAGAAGCATGGCGATCAGTGGATTAATACATTAACTGTCTATGCATTTGATGTGCTGGGTGAAATGCCAATAGCCGAAATCACCCCTGCCCAAATTGCCCAGGTTTTGAAACCGATATGGATAGATAAGGCAGAAACTGCAACAAGAGTGAAGCAGCGCATGCATTCTGTTATGGCATGGGCTTGGGCTCATGGTTATGTTGCTTCCAATCCTGTTGACGTTGTTGAGCACCTTTTACCTAAACAGGAAGAAAAACGAACGCGGGTCAAGCACCAGCCTGCCATGCCGTGGCGAGAAATTCCACAATTCATCGCTGAGAATATTAGTGGCTGGAGTGGATTTGGTGTCACTAGGCCTTTGCTTGCATTCCTTATTTTGACTGCTTGTCGATCAGGGGAAGCTAGAGGTGCCACCTGGGCCGAGATTGATTTGGAAGAAAAGGTGTGGATTATTCCGGCGGATCGTATGAAAGCCAAGTTGCCGCATCGGGTGCCGCTATCAGAACAAGCACTATCTATTCTCCGCTATCAAAAGCAGCATGCTAGGCATCCAGAATTGGTTTTCCCAGCACCAATGGGTGGGCTGCTTTCAGATATGGTACTGACATCATATCTACGTAGAGTGAAAGCAAATAGCGATGTTCCGGGAAGGGTTGCAACGGCACATGGTTTCCGCTCTTCATTCCGAGATTGGGCCAGTGAAAATGGTTATCCTCGGGATTTAGCTGAGCGAGCACTAGCCCACACAATCAATAATCAGACAGAAGCCGCATACCATCGAAGTGATTTGTTGGAGCAACGCCGTCCGATGATGAATAAATGGGCTGATTTTTGTTTTCTTAATGTTCTTTGATAAAAAGCCCCCATTTCTTGCAAGAAATGAGGGCTTTTTTTATTCAGCATATGTTTTAGTCAGGCGTGCTGAATGGTTCAGCATCTTGAGCCCCTGCTGTCTGGGCATTGCCCCCTTGGCCTGCTGTCACTGGTGCAATGCCTTTGTCTGCTAGTACTGGTTCTGCTATTGCGGATATCGTACACACGGCCTGTCCGCGCTGCATAACACGGCACATGTGTTCAATTACCGCCACCACCTCTTCTTGCAGTCCAGGCTCCATCTGGGCAAGCAGTCCACCAATCCGTTCCGCCGGTGCATAGGCACTTCCCGGGTATTCCGAAAGCAGATCGGCTACGGTCGTTTCCAGGCCGGCCGCCAATCGTTCCAACGTTGCCAGTGACGGTAGCGTTTTGCCGCGCTCAAAGCGGGAAATCGACTCTGTATCCAACCCCACTCGGCCAGCTACCTTGTCTTGTGTCAGACCTAGCTTTTTACGGCGATCTGCCAGATTTTTGGATAGACGCTTGGCAAGTGGTTCGGCCTTGTTTTGATCAGCCATATGTGATGCCTCAAGTAGGCATTTATGGTTGCTTTGTCATGCGTAAATCGACAGAATATGATCTGTTGATTTTTGTCATCACTTTATGTTGTCCTTGGTTTTGCACGGGAGAGATTCATGCTGGCAGCGGTGTTGAATGGAAAGCGGCGAGGCACAGGTTTTGCCGGCAAGCAGTTGACGCTTGGTGCCCAGGACGGCGCTGAGGACGTTCTGACTGCAACGGTGTTTGAACGGCTGGCTTACCTGCCGGATTCGCTGTTGGCAGGGTTCCTTGAGGTGCTCCTCAGCCTGAATGAGCCGGTGGGTGCCATCGATGACCTGCAGTTTTGGCCATCATGGTCACTATCGGGGCAGCGCGTTGAACCTGATGTGGTGCTCTATGGCAGCGAGCGGACTCTGTTGGTAGAGGCCAAGCGCTACGACGATGGCCTGCAACAATATGCCCAGCAGTTGGCCCGTGAACTGGTGGCGGGTATGCAAGGCGGCGAGATACAGCGCCCGGTACTGCTGACTGTTGGCGGCTTGCAAGACTACGGCGAGGCCACTTCCCAAGCTCTGTGTGAGCAGATTGACGCTGAACTAGGCGATTTCTCGGTCGAGTACGAGTTGGTTTGCCGTAGCTGGCACCAAGTGTACCTGGCACTGCAGGCAGTTATTGCCGACGCCGAGACCGATTGGCAGCCTGGGCTGCAGCGTCTGCTAAGCGATATCGCGGCCACCTATGAATGGCACGGTCTACGCACGCAGGCCCACCGTTGGTTGGCGCAGCTGGCGCCGGTTGGCATCGACTCCGAGAGCTACCCCATCAATGGCCTGCACATCGAGCCGGAAAGCCAGGCCGCTGCACCACGCATCTCTCCGACCCCACTTTCTACTTTAGCCGCGCCCGGTATTGCTAGCGGCGCTTTCCTGATCCAGAGCTGGAGTTTCTGACCATGACCACTATCGATAACGCACTGCTGGATGTTCGCAAAGCCTACCGCCTGCTGGCTGACTATCAGCAGCGGGTGCTGGAGCTGCTTGGCTTTATCCGTGAGGAGCTGGGTGCTACTCACTACCATCAGCACTACCGCAACAAGATGCCGCGCAGCCTGGATCGTCTGGAGCGTAGCGACGATGGTGGCCAACGTCTGCTGCCGTTCAATGACGTTTCCTTCCTCTGGCTTCGTGATCACGGCCAAGAAGATCCAGCGCATTTCCACCGCAAAGGCGATTTGTTGATCGATGTCTGGGTGCGCAGCGATACCGGCAATGGTGCCGACGAGGAAAGCGAGCAGGCCGCGGAAGACAGTAGCAGCGAGCTGCGGATCTACTTCTTCCAGTGCGTGGAGCCCAAAGAGGAAAGCCACAATTGGTACTACCAGGTGTGGTCGAACACGGATTACCCGCCGCTTGGCGAGGTGGCCGTGTGTGACGATAACCCAGGCTACCGCGCCTACGGTGAGGCACTGAGCTTGGCCGATCTGGTGGATGAGGCTTCCGTACGTGTCGCCATCGCTGCGCTGAGGCAGCGTGCTTCTGAGAAGTTGGACCAAGCGATTTAATCTCGTGACCCATACCGCCCGGCAGGCTTCCTGTCGGGCGTTTGTCATTCTGGAGCGGTGATGGCGGTCAAAGTCATTCTGGTGTTGGAGCAGCCATGGTGGGGTATCGAGAACAACCCGTCGCAGGCATCGGTCATTCCATTCTTTGAGGGGCTGGCCCGCTTAACCGATTGCCGGCTTTACAGTACCAGTTTCTTTGGCCTGGATGGCTTCCGGCAAGGGCTGGCGCATCTGGCTGAGGCTGCCGAACGTCACCGCAATGGTCGCTTCTATCTGTATGTTGCTGCCCATGGCTCCGGTCGCAAGCTGGGTAGCGACAAGTATGGCTCGGGTATCCGGCTGGATACCGCCATGGTGGAGATCAAGATGATGGCCGACCAGATCAAACGCGCTATTAGCGGCCTCCACGGCCTGGAAGGCTGCATTCTTGGCAGCTGCGAGCTGGGCCAACATGAGCCTGACTTTCATGCGCTGTTGATGGGCACCAGCCTGCGCTGGGCCGTTGGCTATCGGCATGCCGTGGACTGGCTGCCCAGTACGCAAATCGACCTAGCGTTGATGGCAGCGATGGTCAGGGGTGACCGAGCCTATCAGGACTCTGATGAAGGGTTGGTGGCGCGTTTTGCCGAGGCACTGAAGCTGTTTGACCCGCTGGCCGAGATCGCAACTGACCACGGCGACAACATGGCGAGGCGGGCGCTGGAAGAAACGATCTCAGTGACAGTACAGTCGGCAGGACGGGGCAAACGCCCGTGGACGTTGGCTGCAGAAGACCTGTGGCCGCTGGATGAGGTGGAGGATGAACTCGAAGACTGATGTGATGGTGGAGCTGGCAGAGCTGCAAGCACTTGAACCCTATACGGAGATAGTGCTACCCGACACATTGCCGGATGACTTGCGGCCAAGCTGCACGGCCATGCCCATCGTGCTAGCCGAGCGTTTTCTTGTGCTGGTACCCACTGGGCAGGAGCAAGAGACTGTTGAACGCTATATGCAGTCCTTGTGCGAGCAGCGGATGGAACCTTCGATGCTGGAGCGGTTTCAGCATGTGGCACTGGGGCACGCTGCGATTTGTGTGGCACATGGTCAGAGGCTCTGGTTGCCAGAGAGATTGGCAAACTGGCTGGGAGCCTGCTCAGAGGTACGCCTTGGCCCACATGGCGAATTGCGGTTGCTCGCCAAGGCGCATTTCACCCGGCCAGAAGCTTAGATGTAATCGTTTATCCGCAGGGTACTCATCTCCAAACCAGTTTTGATCACCTGCTTCTTGCCGTTTTCTTTTGTCCTACTGAGCAATCTGCTATGTGCTTGTTCATCGCCCGAACTTGCCTTTGCCCCGTAATCGTGTGCAGAGGCTTTTGGGCTATTCAAACATTGTGAAACGCAGTACATTTGCGGACAATTAATCTAGGACTTCGTCATGAAACCTACAAAGGACGAAACCCTGTCTATCCGCACGTCGGCAGACATCAAGCAGCTACTGCGCATCGCTGCTGAAAAAGAACACCGTTCCATCGCGTCGATGATGGAAGTGCTGATTCTGAACTACGCGCAACAGCACGGCCTGAAGACCGATGCCGCCCAGGAAAAGCCATCAAAGAAATGAACTGCACAGCCCGTTGTCAGCGGGCTTTGGGAACCGATACGGGCTGAGGCCCAGAGAAGAATAGAAAAGAATGGATCATTCAGTACATAACAAGATCGTCAGCTTCATCTGGTCAATCGCTGACGACTGCCTCAGGGATGTGTTTGTGCGCGGCAAGTACCGCGATGTCATCTTGCCGATGTTCGTTCTGCGTCGCTTGGACTGCCTGCTGGAGCCGACGAAGGAAGCAGTGCTGGAAGAGGTCCGCTTCCAGCGTGAAGACGCGGAAATGGCCGATCTCGATCCGCATGGCCTGCGCGATGCATCGGGTTACGTGTTCTACAACACCTCCCGCTTCACGTTGAAGTCACTACTTGGCAACCCGTCGCAGCTGGAAGCCAACCTGAAAAACTACCTTGATGGCTTCTCGGACAACGTAAAGGAGATCGTAGACAAGTTCGACCTGCGCAACCAGATTCGCAAAATGGCACAGTCGGACGTGCTGCACGACGTGATCGAGAAGTTCGTCTCCGACGAAATCAACCTCAGCCCCAACGACCGCAAAGGCCCGGATGGGCGCACCCAGCCGGGGCTGTCCAACTTGGGCATGGGTTACGTCTTTGAGGAACTGATCCGCAAGTTCAACGAAGAAAACAACGAAGAGGCCGGTGAGCACTTCACGCCCCGTGAAGTGATCAAGCTCATGACCAATCTGGTCTTCATTCCGGTCAAGGATCAACTGCCCAACCCGCTGACCATCTACGACCCGGCCTGCGGCAGCGGCGGCATGCTGACCGAGTCGCAGGACTTCATCACCGATTCCGAGGGCGAGATCAAAGCGAGGGTGGGCGTATTCCTCTACGGCAAGGAAGTGAACCCGGAAACCTATGCCATCTGCAAGTCCGACATGATGATCAAGGGTAACGACCCGGAAAACATCAAGTTTGGCTCGACGCTGGCGACCGACGATTTCTCGGGCACGCGCTTTGACTTCATGCTGACGAACCCGCCTTACGGCAAGAGCTGGAAGAGCGACCAGAAGAGCATCGTTGAAGGCAAGGATGTGATCGACCATCGCTTCCAGGTCAATCTGTCCGACTACACCGAGGAAGACTTCGACTTCTACCCGGCCATTCCGCGCTCGTCGGACGGCCAGCTCCTTTTCATGATGGAGATGGTGGGCAAGATGAAGCGACGCAGCGACAGCCCGATGGGCTCTCGCATCGCTTCCGTCCACAATGGTTCGGCCTTGTTCACTGGCGATGCAGGCAGTGGCGAGAGCAACATCCGTCGCCACATCATCGAGAATGACTACCTCGAAGCCATCATCCAGTTGCCGAACAACCTGTTCTACAACACCGGCATCACCACCTACGTCTGGGTCCTGTCCAACCACAAGGCCGACAAGCGCAAAGGCAAGGTGCAGCTGATCGATGCCAGCAATCTGTACCAGAAGCTGCGCAAGAACCTCGGTGAGAAGAACTGCGAATTCACCGACGAGCACATCCACCAGATCACCCAGTTGTACTTGGAAATGCCGAATGACGGCATTTCCAAAGTCTTTAACAACCGTGATTTTGGCTACTACAAGGTCACGGTCGAGTGCCCCCTGCGACTGGCTGCGCAGTTCAGCCCCGAGCGCATCGCTACCCTGCGTTTCACGCCGGGCATGCAGGACATCATGGCGTGGGTGTACGGCAAGTATGGCGACGAGGTTTACACCGGCCTGAAGGCGTATGCCGAAGCCATCGAAGCCCACCTTGAGCGCGAAGAAATCGCTCTTTCACCCAAGAACCGCAAGGAACTGCTGTCCGAAGCCAGATGGTGCGAGCAACGCGACATCATGCAGGCCGCACAGCAACTGGCCGAGAAAATCGGTGGCGGCGAATTCCTTGACTTCAACTACTTTGAGGGCGTCGTCGATGACGCCCTCAAAGAGCTGGGCTTGAAGCTGGCCGCACCTGCACGCAAGCAAATCCTCAACGCCGTCAGCTGGCGTGACGAACGGGCCGAGAAGGTTATCAAGAAGGTCCACAAGCTCAATGCTGCCAAGCTGAATGACTTGCTAAACCAACTGGGCACCACCCGCGACAAGCTTGGCGACTATGGCTACATGGCGACACCGACCGGCGAGTACATCGAGTACGAGCCGGACAGCGAGCTGCGCGACACCGAGAACGTACCGCTGGCGCTCGATACCAGCCTGTCCGCATCCAGGGTGATCCACGACTACTTCATCCGTGAAGTGCGCCCGCATGTGGACGAGGCCTGGATCGCTATCGACAAGACCGTGATCGGCTACGAGATCAGCTTCAACAAGTATTTCTACCAGCACAAGCCACTGCGTAGCCTGGAGGAAGTCACGGCGGAAATTCTGGCGCTGGAGGCGGAGACCGATGGTCTGCTTAAACAACTGGTGAGCTTTGTGTCGGGGGCCAAGCAATGAAGGAAATTCAGGCCAAGACGCGCAGCGTGCGCGAGTTGCTGAGCGACACCAAGTACGGCATCGACTACTACCAGCGCGAATACAAGTGGCAGACCAAGCAGATCGTTGAACTGGTATCTGACCTCACCACGGCTTTCCTGGAAGAGTACCAACCACAGCACGAGCGCAAGGACGTGGCCTCATACGGGCATTACTTCCTGGGCTCTATCGTCATCAGCCAGCCGGATGAGAAGAAGCAGATCGTGGATGGTCAGCAACGGCTGACCAGCCTGACGCTGCTGCTGATCTACCTGCACAACATCCAGAAAGACCGCCCCGACGCAGTTTCCATCGAGAAGATGATCTTCTCCGAGGAGTACGGGGAAAAGTCTTTCAACCTGGATATCCCCGAGCGCAACGAGTGCATGAATGCACTGTTCGATGGCACCCCGTACGATGCGGTGGATCAGGTCGAATCGATCCAGAACCTGATCGGGCGCTACAACGACATCGTAGAAGCCTTCCCTGCCGAGATTGCGAACGACAAGGCGCTGCCGTACTTCGTAGATTGGCTACGCAACAAGACCCAACTGGTCGAGATCACGGCCTACGCGGATGCCGACGCCTACACGATCTTCGAGACCATGAACGACCGTGGGCTGTCGCTTTCGAATACCGACATGCTCAAGGGCTACTTGCTGGCGAGCATCACCGATACAGCCAAGCGGGCCGAGGCCAACAAGGAAATCAAGCAATGGCTGCTGACCTTCGCCAAGCGAGACAGCGAGCGCGACACCAAGGAGAGCGAAGCTGATTTCTTCAAGGCCTGGCTGCGCGCCAAGTACGCGCAAGACATCCGCGAACGGAAGAAAGGCGCAAAGCCGGAAGACTTCGACCTGATCGGCACCGAGTATCACCGCTGGGTCCGAGCAAAGGACGACTTGATAGGCCTGAACACAAGCGACGATTTCAACCGCTGGGTGCGCCAAGATTTGCGCTTCTTTGCCCGCGTCTATCTGGAGCTGCTGGATGCCTCCGAGTCCCTGAAGCCGGGCCTGGAGTCTGTCCGCTTCAACGCAGACCACGGCTTCACCCAGCAATTTCAGGTTCTGCTGGCCCCGCTGCTGCCGACCGATGACGAGGCTACGGTCAAGGCCAAGCTCAAGCTGACTGCGGATTACCTCGACTGCTGGCTGAATCGTCGCCTGTGGAATTTCAAGTCGATCGACTATTCCACGCTGCAATACGCCACTTTCCTGCTGACCAAGGAACTGCGCAACTTGTCGCTGGATGCGCTGCGCGATAAGTTAATCACCCGGCTGACCAACGATCAAAAGGAGCTGACGCTCGACGACCAGCCCTACCTGAACAACTGGAACGCCAAGAGCCTGCATCGCCAACTGGCCCGTTTCACGCACTGGCTGGAAGAGCAAAGCGGACAGCCGGGGCGGTATCTGGAATACATCGTTCGTTCCGGCAAGAACGCCTACGAGATCGAACACCTGTGGGCCAACCACTTCGAGCGCCATACCGATGAGTTCGCCCATGGGCAGGAATTTTCTTCGCACCGCAACCAAGTAGGCGGATTGGTGCTGCTGCCGAAGAAGATCAATGCCAGCCTGAACGATAAGGCTTACAGCGACAAACTGGAGCACTACCAGAGCGAAAACCTGCTGGCCCGTTCGCTGCACCCTATGTGCTACATCCACAACCCCGGCTTCCTCAAGCTGAAGGCGGAAACCGGCCTGCCGTTCAAGGCCTTCACCGAGTTCAAGAAGGCTAACTTCGATGAACGATTCAGCCTCTACAAAAGCATCGCGGAACGCCTGTGGTCGGCGGGTCGCTTGAAGGAGGTAGCGTGATGCAGCGCTACGAGAGCTACAAGCCAAGCGGCATTCAATGGGTAGAGAAGATCCCGAGCCACTGGGGCACTCAACGCGCCAAGTGGCTGTTCAACAGGATGGAACGTCCCGTAAGGCCCGAAGACGATGTGGTGACGGCTTTTCGGGATGGTCAAGTGACGCTGCGCACCAACCGCAGAACCGAAGGCTTCACCAATGCGATTCAAGAACATGGCTACCAAGGTATCCGCAAGGGTGACTTGGTGATTCATGCGATGGACGCCTTTGCCGGTGCGATTGGCGTTTCCGATTCAGACGGTAAATCGACTCCTGTGTATGCCGCTTGCGTGCCTCGCGGTGAATATCCGGTCAACAGCTACTACTACGCCTATCTACTGCGTTACATGGCGCACTCTGGGTATATCGAGTCGCTGTCGAAAGGCATTCGGGAGCGCTCAACCGATTTCCGTTTTGCCGAGTTCCGTGAACTGCCTTTACCCATCCCGGACAAGGACGAGCAAGACCGCATCGTTACCTTCCTCGACCAAAAAACTGCCGAGATCGATGCCGCGATTGCGAAAAAAGAGCGGCTAATCGAGCTCCTCCAAGAAAAGCGAAAGACTCAAATTTCCAAGGCGGTCACAAAGGGTTTGCGCCTTGATGTGATGCTCAAGAGCAGTGGCTCATTGGCAATTGGCTCGATTCCCGCTCATTGGGAGGCGCGACGTCTTAAACATGCCACGAAACGAATATACGACTGCAAGAACAGGACGCCAGACTACTTTCCTGATGGTGAATTCTTTGTTGTCAGAACCACAAATGTAAAAAAAGGACGCCTTGTTATGGAGGGCGCCTTATACACGGATGCCAAGGGCTTTTCCGAGTGGACACAGAAGGGGCTACCTAAAGCAGGGGAGCTGGTTATTACCCGTGAGGCTCCCGCAGGTGAAGTGGCTCTTCTTCCTGCCGGGTTCGTAGGTTGTCTCGGGCAAAGAACGATGGGGATTGTTCCCGATGAGCAGCAGGTGCTCGGGAAGTTTCTTTTGTATTTTCTTCAATCGGATGCCTTCGATCAGTATGTAACTTGCCAAGGTTCGGGCAGTACCGTTACGCATCTCAGAGTAGGTCAGGTATTTGACATCCCGCTTGCATTCCCACCCACCACCAAGGAGCAACAGGAGATCGTTGACTACTTGGAAGAGGAGGAGCGGCGAACCGATTTGGTAGTCCAGCAAGAGCTAAGAGCAATAAGATCGCTACGGCAGCTCAAGGCGGTTGTCATAGCATCGACTGTTAGCGGGCAGCTCAGGGTTTAAGGGAGAAACATGGTCAGCCAAACCAACGAAGCAGCACTCGAAACGCATATCGAAAACGCCCTCGCCAAGGACGGCTACTGCATTGGCAATCCGGCTGACTTCGACAGAGAGTTTGCGATTGACGGCAAACTCTTCTGGCAATTCCTCGAAGCCACGCAGCCCAAGGAACTGGCGAAGCTGAAGGATCGTCCGAACTGGCAGCGCCTGCTGCTGGAACGCCTGAACAAGAAGATCAAGAAGGACAGCGTGCTGGCTGTTCTGAAGAAGGGGCTGGACATCGACGATGCCCACTTCGATCTGCTCTACCGGCTACCCTACAACGACCTGAACCCGGAAGTCGTCGCCAACTTTGCGGCCAACATCTTCAGCGTCACCCGGCAGGTGCATTACAGCGAGTCCGATACCTTCAAGTCGATAGACATGGTGCTCTTCGTCAATGGCTTGGCGATTTCCACACTGGAGCTGAAAAACCCCTGGACCGGCCAGAACGTCCACAACGCCATCAAGCAGTACCGCACCGACCGCGACCCGCGTGAGCCGCTGTTTGAATTTGGCCGCTGTCTGGTCCACTTTGCGGTGGACCCGGACGAGGCCTACATGTGTGCCCAACTGGCCGGAAATGACAGCAACTTCCTGCCGTTCAACAAGGGCTTCAACTTCGGCAAGGGCAACCCGGTCAACCCGAAAGGCCACAAAACCGCCTACCTGTGGGACGACATTCTCCCGCGCCATAGCCTGACCAACATCATCGAGCAATTCGCCAAGTTCACCGTTGAGAAGGACAAGAAGACGGGCAAGGAGCGCAAGGCGCTGTTCTTCCCCCGCTACCACCAGTTGGACGTGGTGCGCGGCATCCTGACTGACGCCAAACAACATGGCGTCGGCCAGACCTACCTGATCCAGCATTCGGCAGGCTCGGGCAAGTCCAATTCAATCACCTGGCTGGCCTATCAATTGGTGGAACTGTACGACACGGCCGGCACCGCCAATGTGTTCAATTCCGTAGTGGTCGTGACCGATCGCCGGGTGCTGGATACCCAGCTCAAGGACAACATCAAGCTCTTCTCCGAGACGAAGAACATCGTTGCCCATGCCGAAAGTGCTGCCGAACTGAAGGCGCATCTGGAGTTGGGCAAGAAGATCATCATCACCACGGTGCAAAAATTCCCGTTCATCGTGGATGGCCTCGACGATCTGACAGACCGTAACTTCGCAGTCATCATCGATGAAGCCCATTCGTCGCAATCCGGAAGTGCTTCCGACAAGCTCAATATGACTCTGGGGGCGGAGGACGAGGAAGTACCGGAAGACCTCCAGGACAAGATTCTTGCGGCCATGAAGGGCCGCAAGATGAGCAAGAACGCCAGCTACTTCGCCTTCACCGCCACCCCGAAACCGGCCACGCTGGAGAAGTTCGGGCGGCAAGGCCCGGACGGGAAGTTCTACCCCTTCCACCTGTACTCCATGAAGCAGGCCATCGAGGAGAAATTCATCCTCGACGTGCTGGAGAAGTACACGACCTACAAGAGCTACTACGAGGTCCAGAAGTCGGTCGAAGAGAACCCGCTTTTCGACACGGCCAAGGCCCAGAAGAAGCTCAAGGCCTTCGTGGAGGCCAGCCCCCGGACCATCGAGGTGAAGGCCAGGATCATGGTCGATCACTTCATGAGCAATGTCTGGCAGGCCAAGAAGCTCAAGGGCAAGGCCAAGGCGATGGTCGTCACGCGCAACATCGAATGCGCGATCCGCTACTTCTTTGCCATCCGTACCGCCCTTCAGGAGGCCAACGCGCCCTTCAAGGCACTGGTGGCCTTCTCGGGCGAGAAAACCGTCGATGGCATCAAGTACACCGAGGACGGAATCAACGGCATTGCAGCCCGTGACCTGCCCGAGGAATTCGAGAAAGATGATTTCAAGATTCTGGTCGTTGCCAACAAGTACCTGACTGGCTTTGATGAGCCCATGCTACACACCATGTACGTGGACAAGAAGCTGCAAGGGGTACTTGCGGTGCAGGCGCTGTCACGCCTGAACCGCTGCAACTGGAAGCTGGGCAAAACCGACACCTTTGTGCTCGACTTCTACAACACAGTGGACGATATCAAGGCCGCATTCGATCCGTTCTACACGGCCACGACCTTGAGCGAACCCACCGACGTCAACGTGCTGCACGACCTTAAGGATGTGCTGGATAACTTCGGCATTTACGACTGGTCGGAGGTGACGACGTTCAACGAGAAGTTTTTCGCCAGCGCCGAGGCTGAGGAACTGCACCCGATCATCGATGCCGTGGTGGCCCGCTTCGACGCCGATCTCGACGACGAGCAGCGCATCGACTTCAAGATCAAGGCCAAGCAGTTCGTGAAGATTTACGCCCAGGTGGCTGCCATCATCCCGTTCAACAACGTGAACTGGGAAATGCTGCACTGGTTCCTGAAGTTCCTGATCCCCAAGCTAAAGGTGAAGGACCCGGATCAGGACAAGCTGGACGAGTTGCTGAACAGCGTTGACCTTTCCACCTACGGGTTGGAAAGGTCACGCCTTGAGACGAAGATTGGCCTGGATGCTTCAGAAACCGAACTGGAACCCCAGAACCCGAACGTCCGTGGCGGGCACTTCGGCGACGGCGACAAAGACCCACTCGATGAGATTGTGCGTGCGTTCAATGAGCGCCACTTCGCAGGTTGGGAAGCCACACCGGAAGAGCAGCGGGTGAAGTTCATCAACATCGCCAAGCATGTGATGAACCACGCCGACTACAAGGCGCAGGTCGAAGACAACCCCGATAGCCAGAACCGTCAGCTAGCGCTGGAGCGCCTGATCCAACAGGCGATCAGCGTCGAGCGGCGGCGGGAACTGGATCTCTACAAACGGTATGCGTCTGACCCAGATTTCAAGCGAGCTTTTGATGCGAGTGTGTCGAGGTTGTTGGCTTCAGCGGCGAGCGAAACTCTTTTGGCTGGCGCATAAAGGCGGGAAAATTACTCAATAAGGGGAGAGCACAAAAATGGAAATAGCCAATAAGCTGGAGATTCACTATTACCTCGCAAATGACGAGCATTCAATGAATGCTCTCGTTCGCAACAAGTGTGAAGCCGAGCTGTTGGCAATATTCAAAGAGGTATGTGCCACATTTGATATTGACCTTCCCGTTGAAACGCTTGCATATCGTGAGGGTGGCCTAAAAGAAATTTGGAAGTTTCTTGGTGAAAATGGAGTTCAGATTCAGACAATTCTTGCTATCTTTACGCTGGTTTTAACGATAGCAAGTATTGTGCTTTCTAGAATCCCCCTGTCTGACGTAGAAAAAGATCAGCGAGAAAAGGAATTGGCTGAGCTTTCCATCGAAGAAAAAAGGCTCTCGATTGAAGAGAAGCGCTTGGCTATCCAGAAACTTAAGAAAGAGATGACATCAGGGGAAGTTGCACCAGAAACTATCGAGTTGGGGGCCAAAGCAGCGGCGCAAAATCTAAAAATTCACGCAAGAAAATCAAACTTCTATAGGCTTTTAGATCAATATCCGAAGGTCACCGGTATAGCCTTCTCCCAGTTGGGTCAGGATAACACACCCGTATCGAATGAACGTTTTGTTCCTCGCGCCGATTTCAAAAAACACATTTTGCTGACCAATGATCTTCTGGTCGAGTCCATCGAGGGTGCAATGGTTGAAATTATCTCACCTGTACTTAAAGGAGGGAATTATCACTGGAAGGGCGTATATCAAGGCAAGCCAATCAATTTTGTGATGACTGATGCTGAGTTCAAAAACTCAGTATTGCGCAAGGAAGTCAGTTTCCAACATGGAAGCAGCATCGAATGCGTACTCCAAGTGTCACGGAAGCTTGATGAATTTGGAGAGGTGGTTGTTACCGGTTATTCGGTTCCTACCGTTATCCAAAAGGTAGATGGGGATCTGAAATTTGAAACCACTCAAGGGCGGCGATACAGGGCTCACAGGAAATTCAAAGAGGCGCAAATCGATCTTTTTACAGCCGCTGTAAGAGCGAAAGAGCTTTGATATGCAGATGCGACTGTTCCCCGCGTTGATCTTATTCTTGGCTTCTTACTTCCCCTTGAGCTTAATTCTGTTGATACAAGACATCAAAGAGATATCGTGGAAGGCCCCTCTGTGCAAAATTGCAGAGGTTTCTTCTTGCTATCTTCCCGAGCTTGCAAATCCCGGCAGGGCCCTCGGCCTGCTTGGGATTTGTGCAGTGAGCCTTGTCATTTTCATGATATTAATGAGGAACCTCTCGGGCTATTCGAACCTAGAGGTCGTTGATTCGAAGTCTGTGCCTAATGATCTTATCAACTACGTTTTCCCTTACGTCGTTTCCTTCATGGGGCTCGATTTAGGGGTAGAGGGTAAGTTCTTCGGATTTTTGCTTTTCATCGTACTGATGTTCGTCATTACTTACCGATCTGGCCAGATTTTGATGAATCCATTCCTGCTGGTTGCTGGCTGGCAGTTATACGAACTCAATATCGTTACCGAAGGGCATAAGCGCTGCGTGAAGGCGCTTTCCAAGGAACAGGTCAAGTCAGGCGATCACCTTGAGTCCTGCTTGGTACATGGAATTTACGTTTTGCATCGGGGAGAAAAATGACGATAGCGCAAGACCTGCAATCTTTCGGAGCCTTCGATGTGGCGCAGTCAACTGCGTCCCTTTGGATCTTCAAAAAGCGTCCCGCAACAGGGCAAATGAATCCTTTCACTGCGGTGTCAGTGGTGATGGGGGACGCGCTGAGGGATCAGCTCAAGGAATTGGCAACGAATTACCAAACAAGCCACACGCTTGCCGAAGAGTACAGCTTACTTAGCCAGACCAGTGAGGGCGGTTTTCTTGCGGTATCCCGTGAAGACACGCTATTTCCGAGCCTCCAAGGGCTGATTGACCAGCCATTGGAGGAGTGCTTGGTGAATAACGTAAAGCAACTGAACAATGCTGCTGGGTATGTGCTTCGCCTGCGCCACGGTGAATCGGTGATTTACTGCGTCAAGAAGGCAAATGCAGACTGGGCTACCCGCAAGAAGAAGGGTGTGATGAACATCTTCTTCACCGAGGCGGGCTTGGACATCATGGATAACCCGTCATTCAGTATTGCTCGTAGTTTTGATTTCTTTGTGGTGGGCGAGCACGTTCTCATGACAAACAAACCAGCCTTTGAGTCACTGCTAAACCACAAGGACACCTACGAGGAGGCATACACTGCACTGAAGCAAGAAGCGGGGTTCTCGGCTGCTATTGCCGACTTTGCTGTGTTTGATACCTTCATCGGAAAAAACGCTACCCACTTACGTCGTATGGCAGTGATCAAAGCTCGCGGTTACTACAACAACCCCGACTACATGACGCGTCTCCGTGAGATCAATGGCCTACGGGGCTGGGGCATCCAGTTTGACGATCAAGGCAGGATCGTTGCCACCCCAGAAAAGATGCGGGACATCTTGCACGTCCTGCTTGATCACCGTTTGCGCTCGGAACTCTCAGACAATCAGTACGACGTGCCTTCAGCAACACCTGTTGGACAGTGAGCCTTGGCAGCCACCGCTTGCACGGCGACATCGGCGACTCGGCGACACAAATGAAAAAGCCAGCCCCGGAAGAGGCTGGCTTTTTCAATTCTGGTGGCCCCCGGGAGTTGAACCCTTATGTAGTACGAGCACGTTCACTTTCAAAGAAGCATGATAGCTAACGTATTGTTTTCCCAGCAATTTACTGCTTCCAACAAATATGCAGTGATGATGCGCATTTGAAAAATTGGTGAAAGAAACATCGAAAAATACAAGCGGCATATTGCGATACAAGCGTTGTAAACCTGATTTATTTACCATAAAGAGTAAGTATTACTTCAAGCTGGGAATATTCCTTACCCATTCAAAATAGTACTTAGCCATGTTCTTTTGCACAATTACTCTGTTTTTATTTGATCTGGCCCATGCACTCACTATTTCACCGGACTGAAAGTCTAGTACAAATTGGCCTTTACTGGCTTCAAGAATCAAAGACAGTGCCCTACATAGTTCTTCATGACTAAGTGTGTTATCAGTTCGAGCGGAAGACAAGTCATCTTCAGGGCTTTTTCTTAAGTTATTTTTAATAAAAATTGAAAGTCTTTTGTTTTCCATTCTTAAATTTTCAAGCTCCTGCTTTTCAAGGTCAGTCAGCAGCCCTGAAAATTTATCATCAAAAGACTCTCCTTCTAGAAACGCCAGATAACCATCTAGTTTTAATCGATAGGAAGAAGACCGAAGGAGAGTAGAAGTGGCCAATCTATTGTCGACTGCACATCTTCTCTCATTCACAACAGCTGCCACATAACTAGCAAGGCTAGTTATATTATGAAACTTCACTCGGCTCGACTTAAGAACCCTTAGAACAGAGTCAATTTCCAAAATGGTATTCTTTACCCTTGTGTCTTGCACGCCCTTAAATCTATTTTCACCAGGCCGAGCGCCTCTGCCATTTTTTTTACTCATAAAGTTTCTCTAGCAATTCTATTGATCTGATATTTTTAATAGGTGATGATTCTATGTAAGCCGCCAACTCTTTTGGGCTTTTTCCGGTCGCCATACACACGCCTCGTAGGAGGCCTCTAAAACTATCAATCAATTTATATCCATGGGCTGAATCAAAAAAATCCTCAAGTTCACCCGTCATCACAAGTAGACGTGCTCTTATCATCGCCACATCAGCCTCAAGAACTGAGTCTGCAAGATCTGGGTAGGCTATTGCTTCATCGCACTGGACAAGAATATTCTCAAGCTCACATTCAGGCTGTGCAATCATTGCTAATTTTTTGGCTAAAATATCAGGCTTATTCACAAGTGCACAATTTCTTAATTTGTCATAATTTTTAACAAGAACATCTGCTGTAAGCATCCATGCACTTAATTCTCCCGTCAAATTCAGCAAGTCTTGCTCAATCAACTCCAAAGCAACTTCGGAGGCTCCATTACTGCTTGCACACGCGAGCCGCCTTTTTAAGTCATCACATTTTCTAGACAAAGATCGGCAATGAGCCAATATTCTTGGTAAGTGATCTACTGTTTTAATGCTGTAGTGGCATTGGCCACAAAATTTCTTTCCTACCGTATTAACTATTTCGGGAGGGCATATATTATTCATTGGGCAAATGTGAGTTGGACATATTTTTATCCAGCCCGAGTCATTGGCTTTAATTGCATCCATTCCGGATTTTATTTTGCCGTCTGCCTCTTCAGTAGCAAACGAGAACGCTCCATATTCTCTAAGTACATCATTTATCGGGGAAGCCGCAACTGCTTTTCTTAGGCTAGAAAATTCATCATCGGCCGTAACGGCCAGAATGCTACGCTCTACTACACCACTTTCAGCAGCTAGCCTTCTATTTATGGCCTTAACATCAGAAATATAATCACTGTTAATGACAGTATAATACTTAACCATATTGTCACTAACATGACCAGTAATGTTTTCGCCGATTACATGAGGAGGTAAAATCGGTGCGTAAATCGACACGACTGATGCACGCAAGCCATGAGGCGTATAATCAGTGCTAAACTTACTACGACAGCGAGTGGCCTTCTCAAAATCTCGTCTATTATCAAATAATAAATTTGATACTTCCTCTGGGAGTTTATCAGCAACATCCTGCCCTAAGCTAATCTTAATTAAACTGAAAAAGTAAATAATATTTCTAAAGAACGAAGCCATACTAGAGCTAGTATATACCTTTGGCTCGTTATATTTCATAAATATTGGTCGTATCTTTCCGAAGTCACTCAGTTCGTGATAATCATAAAATAGCTCAGCATCAAAATGCTCACCATTTATCCAGGATTGGCTTTCAATTTGACGCTCTAACGCATTAAGAACAGTCTTAGCCGTCGGCCTGACCCATTCATTAGTCACTTTGTCGGTATTGACTAACAAATCAAAAGTAGAAGACTTTGAATCTACTTCTGAAAATTTGAAGTTCCTCTTATCTAGCCATCTTATATGTATGTGACGCAAGCCAGTTTCGATGCCCACAATGGTTTGATGAATGCCATGTAAATTTGGTAGTAGAGTCCACTTCTCTGGCGAGCCCTTAAGATGAACGGCTGATGTTGGAATAACAGTCGTCGGGATCCAGCGCAAATTAATTTTAACTGGAGTGCCGTCAAGCAAGGTGAATCTTACAATTGGAACAAATCCAAAATCATCGGCGTTTAAAATTAGATATTTGTTCTTGCTGTTAAGAATTGATAACCAGCTATCTGGAGCAGTTCCCTCTCCAATATTTTTCGCAACATGCCAAGTGAACTCACCAATGGCATGTACCAATTCAAAAAGAAGCCTAAAATCATTAATTCTAAATGTTTTTTTGGAGGTTTGACGCCTCCTAGACTCTCTTGGCTTATCCAAATCAAGGATAGGATTAGTAAACCCGTTGAGCCGTTCATCAAATGGAGCTACATCTTCCAAGTATTGAAAAAAACGCCCTATGGCCGAAACGTCATCTCTCTTGCTAATTATTTGGCGGAGTGGAGGCAAACCAATGCCTTCCATATGTTTACGATCAAACTCTGTAGGTGAAGGAGAACGATGCCCAGATTGAGGAAGAATAGAAAATAAATATTGATTAAATTTACCAATTACAACAATGTCACTTTTTATATCTTTCTTTCTTTTGATTTCTTTAACTTGAGTCAAATACCTTTTCTGATATTCTGCCCATACGGCCCTGACATCACTGCCATCCAAAGAGCGATTAAATAAAGCCACCTCTTTCAGCAGAGAATCTGTATCTAGAGAAACTCGTGGATTATAAATAGATACTTCCTTGATATCAAAATTACACCTGTCAGGAAGAGCGCTAATAAGTGGACCGAGAAAAGACGCTGGAGCCAATGGGTACACTGGCTCGTCAGCGCCTCTCTCTTTTAGGTTTTTTCTGCGCGTCAACTCCTTGAAAAGCATAATTAGATCAGGAGTGTTGATGTCTTCTACTGTATGCCAGTCACTAGCAATTACAGGACGCCATGCATACCAACCAAAATTCCTAGCTGACCGCGGAAGAATATCATGAGATATATCTGCTACCCCTAATGAACCATTGACATATGGACTCCTAAAGATAGCTAAAACTTCAGTATAAAGCTGGCACGCATAATCTTTTTTTCGATTTGTTTCTGGTAGTGAAAAATTCATCGGAAGTAGTATCGCTCTCCTACCCCAAAGAGCCAGCAAAAAAACCCTGAGGCCCCGCCATATTTCTTGAGCAAGCGTACGGGGTACAACCTCATCCACACCAAGACTACTTAAAATATCAATATGGTTATCTGAAAATGTATCTCTTGTATTATTGTGCACAGCATAAAAAACAGATGCCACCCATTTGGCATTGTATTTTTTCTTGTAAAATGGGAAGTATCGGTTGAATGCCAATCGCTTATAGTTGTTATCTCGGGAAGCCGTTATAAGACTGAGGGACACTCTCTCTTGATCCGGTGCATACATTGAAAGCAATAGGCGCTTAGTATCTTCAATTGCATCTGCAACGGCAATTTGGAGTTGTTCATTAGTGCATATAATTTTGATTTCACTTGTTAAGTTAATCATTTTTTCTTAATTCTTCAATTCTACTTTGATAAAAATCAATCAAAATCTGTTCTTTTTTTAAAATATCACGGCCTTTGATTATTTTATTGGAAAACTCAAGCTCAGCCCGTATTATCTCCTCATCGTGCCTAGCATATATTTTAGTGTTCTTGATGTCACTATGTCCCATTAAGTGCGCCACCAGTGTTTCACTCAAACCAAGCCCATTTGGTGTTGGCAGATAGTTAAGAACAAAGACTCCATAGCTATGTCGCAACGAATGCAATGCATCACCTTTTGGAAGATGGACATCAATGGCTTCTGCTCGCTTCTTAAACTGTTTAATCCGTGCGCTTCGGTCTCCTGCAAAATAGGGACGCCCTCTATTCTCTCCAGACAAAGTTTGAAATATGAATGGATGGCCGGCGGATGAGATAAATTCATATCTAAGATAATTTTGCAAGGCTTCAAAAAAACAGCTAGCCCATGGCTCAATTAGAAACGTATCAGCGCATTCCCGACCCTTCCATCTTAATAAATCAAATTCACTCTCTATAATTCCTGGATTTGCTCGCTCAAATGGGCTGTGCGCATACACTAGACGATTTTTTATATCAATATCTTCCACTCTAATCTGGAGAGCTTCTGATGTCCTTAGGCCAGATGCTGCTAGCAATGCATAGATTGCTCGGTCTCTGAAGCATTTTGTCCCATCAAGTAAGTCTCCTATGCGATTAAGGGGGAACTGGAAATCAACTCTCTTTTGAGTGGAGTTACGACGATTGGTCCCAGACTTCCTCGTCGTTAGGAAGAGGCGCGCCCCACGATTTTTTTTCTTAGCCCCCCCACGAATTACCCCGCCAAATATTGATGAGCCACGTAATTTCGCCGACTCCTGTGGACTTATTTGAATGACTGCATTTGGCATAAATCGACTAAATAAGCCATCCTTGCCAGTGGCTTTGGCAAGTGAATCACTCAAGTTAAGGAAGTGAATAAGAGCCGCCTCAATAACCTGAAGGGAACTAGGGCTACATGTCTCAATTCTGCCTGTTAATATCGCTATATCTCTTGCAATTTTATTGCTGCTCAACTCCCCGTGAAGGAGATAGCTTTCATAGCTTCGTATTAAAACATCTAAGCTTTGTTTTGATGGTTCCAAACCGATCAAAGAGGCGACATAGATATACTCAACAAAACGAGCAACATGCCCAAGATAATCATGCAGTGTACCAATGCTAACTATCTTATTGTCTATCAGTTTTTCTTTATATACTGTAAATGGACCGAATTCACTTCCTTCCGGATCGATTAGCACTGCATTTTTAGAGTATCCTATCAATGAAAAATATCGCACTTTCTATTTTTCCGTTTTTGGGTGGTGTTGATTTTTTTATGGCATAAAAACCTATGAATCCACTAATTCATATGGCATTAATTTTGTGGGCAGTTAGGATTTTTAAAAAACTCAAACTGAAACCCATTGAGGCGGTAAAGCGTTACTTGGAAAAGCTGCTACAGCTTTCTGTAGTTCATCCTGTTGGATTTGGGGTAGCGTAAGTGCTTCCATCAGACGGTTGACGAACTCAGAAGGTGGAGGGCCCTTGGTCCCAATTTTTAGGGGAGAGATGTTGCTCTGCTCATCACCCATTAGCGCGGCAAGCTCGACTTGTCGGATACCGTAAGTCATGCGGAGCTATTGGGAAAATCGACTGAAAGGGCTCATTAACCACTAGCTGTATATAAAAATCGGCCCGAAGTGTAATATGGCGCCCCTTAGAACGCAATGGCTAAGTTGTTGAAAACTAATGGTTTTGCATTTATTACATAACACGTAACTATAATTCAGATTCTTATACAGTTATGTTTGGAAAAGTGTGTTCGAGTATTTTTGTGGTCTTGCATAAAAATAGATGGAAGGCTCCGGATCTATTCGTTATGAATAAATTATCCTGCCTCGATAGATTTAACACTCAGGTGAAAATATGCTGATTTTTTTGGATACTGAATTTACTGATTTTATTGAATGCGAGCTGATCAGCTTAGGCTTGATCAGTGAAGATGGCAGGCATGAGTTATATGTAGAAGTACAAGACTTTGACCGTTTAAAATGCAATGCCTTCGTACAGTCAGCGGTGTGTTCAAGCCTAGGAAGGATCGTTGGTGCGCAGGTACGCAAGACAGAGCTAAAGAACAGACTAAACGCCTGGTTCGCTACGCTAGCACACAGCGTAACTATTGCATGCGATTCGCAACACGACCGTGACCTGCTGGCCGACATATTTGATGGGGAATGGCCGAAAAACCTGACTGGCTGGTTTGATTTACGACCTTTGCTTGATTCGGAAGCCTTTAATCGATCTGTGGCGCAGTACCACACGAAGGACCGACCTTGGCATCATGCCCTATTCGATGCCCAAGCTCATCGGGTCGGCTGGCTAGCTTGGGTTGCCGAGAAAAATAAACGAGAGACCTAATGGCATGATCAAGCTAGGAGAAGGGGTAGTTGTCCGTGGCACCTAGGCAAGGGTGCCTTTTCGCGCGGCTGCTACTGCCGATGTTGCAAAGCCAACTTGGCACACATTTCTTCGACCCAGCGGCGCACCCAAGCCCGATCTTCCCCGCTGAGTTCATTTAACTTTTCCACTAAGTCCTGGGCCTGATCGACGGACCTCCCAGAGCTGGAGCGGATCAAGCTGGTAATGGGCACAGCCAGGACATCAGCAATGCGCATTAGGCGTGATAAGGAAGGTAACGTTACCCCTCGCTCTAGCCGGCTGATGCTCTCTTGTTCGACACCGATGACATCAGCCAACTTTTCTTGCGTCAGTCCTTTTGCACGCCTTGCATCTGCAATTGCTCGCCCAAGGCTTCTGGCAAATTCCTTCTCATTCTGTTCAGTCACTGAAACGACGCCTGATGTCTGTTAACCACAGTAATGGTGGTCTTGTCGGCGTCTTCTGTTAACATCACTGAGTGTGGTATTGCCACCAATAATGTTCTATTTTCCGTGCGGTGCATCATGAGGATGGCGTTGTGCCGCCAATCTGAAGGAATTACTGATGTTGTTAACCAAGCCCGGTTGGGCAGAGGAGCAGCCCACGCGACGACGGCTGGTTCAACCCTACCTGCCCTGGCGCTGTGTTGGGGTTTCCTCTGAGTCACCCTGTTTCTTGGTCGAGTGTCGTCACGATCAGCGAAATGAACAGGATTTGCTGAATAGCTTCCTGGTGCCGTCGCCCGAGCATCTGTTGGAGGTAGTCGGCCAATTGTGTGGCGGAGGCTACCGAGTGTATCGACTGCACATGTCAGGCGGTGACGACGAGGTTAGTCGGCTCGAACTGATCCATACCATCAGAAGTTACCGTGTTAACGGAGTGACTTGGTTCTGCCACATCGGGGTTAACGGAGTGGCTCAACCTTGCCTACCTTGGCAACCCAGACCGGATGCTAGCGCCGAGTGGTCCACCGAATGGACTTGTGAACCGGTTCTTGATGCTTCCGTTGTCTATGACAACCGCCCCATGTGCTCCTCTGCCAGCCCTGAGTCCTGATGTTCGCTTGTACTGCGGGGCGTGCTTGCCAAAATCGATCTATCGAAATGGCTGCGTGCACCTACAGGACCCGCAAAGACAAGAAGTAGCGCTGCTGATCAAGAGCCGGCAGCCCCTTTTCCTTGATTGTTGATTCAGGAATTTCTCATGAGTCTGATTGCCAATACTTTCCGTGTGGCGCTGTGTGGTGCGTTGACCGCCACGGTTCAAGCAGCTGAACTCCCATGGTGCATGTTGCCGACACCTGATTGGGTTGTCCTGGCATATGAAAACGAAGGGAAACAGCCCCAGGGTGTAAAGCAAATGGTCGAAACGTTGTACGAAACAGGCTTCAAGCCAAATGTCGGCCAAGTGGGGAAGAAGAAAAAAGTTTGGCAGGACAAGTACGACTTTGACGCGCATGGCCGACTCGTGCGTCGGAGCCGTGCTGGTGATCAACCAGACCAGTTTGACTACGACACATCAGGGCGTCTGACCATCTATCTAAACCGGCCCGTGACCTATCAGGATGATTACCACTACAACATCACCGGTGGGGATCAGCTGGATTCTGAAGCCGTAACGGTGACTCAGCTTGACGATGGAACGTGGCAGAAAACCTCGATCACTACCGCTGTTTATGATCCGAGTCGTCGTTATAAGGTTGGTGAGCGAGAAATAGCGAGGTATGGGCGTGATTGTCAGTTGCAGACTCGCCAATGGGAAATGACCCCCGGGCCTGGTGGTGGCCCGCTGCAAATCGAGACCGCAACAGGGCGGTATGCATTGAATCGGCGCCTGAAAATGCGCTCGGCTTGGCTACGCACACCGCTGTCCGATGGCAATTGGCAAAGGAGTACTTTCACTGAAGTGTTTATTGATGGTCAATGGCAGCGTTGGGCGGCGATGCCGTCTTCGGTCAAGGAGTACACCCCACAAGGTGAAATCCGCTCCGAGCATCAGTTGGACCAGCAAGGTCAGGTTAATTTGCGCCAAGTTTACGCTTTTCTACCGGACAGTCGAGGAAACAATACGCGAAAGCTCCTGGTGAAGGAATACGATGAGCGCAAAGACGGTTCCTTTGGCGCCATGGTTTGGGAACGCAAGTACACCTACTATTAATCATGCTCAGGCCGGCGTTGCGTTAAAAAATCCCCATAGATGGAAATTCTCCCTAGTAACATCAAGTAAATAACATCACGACAGCATGGCGAACAGGACCGTACAGCACTTGATGCAAGCTGCTCCACGTGGACAGCCGCTCGATACTGACATGTTGCGTGACTTCGGTGTCAGCCCTGCGCAGGCGACCTACATGGTGAAAGCCGGCTGGCTACAGCGGCTCTCACGTGGGGTCTACTTGCTCACAGGGGACCGTCCATCTAGGGATGGCATCATCGCCTACTTGGCCCGGCATATCCCGGGGTTGCATGCGGGTGGTAAAACAGCGTTGGACTGGCAGGGGGTGAGGCATAACATCGCATTTCGCGAGCGAGTCCAACTATGGGGTTGTCAGTCCTATGACTTTCCGCCCTGGGTTGCCGAGAACATGCTGTATTCCTACCAAACCACCAAGCTATTCGATGACGGTTTTCCAGATGAGTATGGGCTCAAGCCGTTGCCCTACGGAAATTCGAATGTGCGGGTATCTGTACCGGAACGAGCTCTGCTTGAGCTGGCCAGCGATATCGGCAAAGGGCAGTCGCTTGAAGAGGCGCGCAATATCGTGATGACCTTGCGCAATATCCGGCCACAAGTGCTGGACGAATTCCTATCGCATTGCCAGCGGGTCAAAGTCGTGAGACTGGTCCGCGACCTAGGCTTATGGAGTGAATACCCTTGGGGGCTGAACCTTCAAAAGCATGTTGATCGACTAGGTGCTGGAAAACGTTGGTCAAATAGGACTCGGGATGGCGAACGGCTTACGTTGAAACCTTAGCGCTAGACGATCGAGTTATGCAAATACTGAATGGAGGAAGTTTGGCCAACGTGGTCATTGGCCTTAAAAATGAAGAAAGGCTGCTTCAGTTTTAGGACCTAGTAGCCTTGATATGATTCTGAGTAGAAGACTGTAAACTAAAAAACCGCAGCCGCTCGTTGTGTACGGCGGTAGGAGGGAATCAAGCAATAAATGCGGGGCGCGGTCCCGGCCAGTCATCCACCTCCATCTGTATGGCCAAATCTGCATCTGTAATCCGCCGCAAGCTTGATGCTGCAACAAACTGCACACCGAGGGCGAGTCGGACCACCTGAAGCCGCTTCAGCCCTGCGGGTTTATAACGGCTAGCAACATAGGGTGGCAAACTCGCAACGACTGCTTGAACGCGGGCGTCGTCCCGGTGTGGCCGTGCCATCGCCATACGTTGGGCTAGAGAGACTAAGTTATGGCCATCCCTGCCTTTGAAGGAATCCGAGGCAATGCCATCCCATACCAAAGCAGCTTTCATCGATAGTTCCGCTACCATGCAGATCGGCTGGATCACAGAGTCGTGACTGAAGGTGGTGGGAAGAGTATTCGCAGCATCCTCAAGATTAGATCGCGACATTTGCCAAAGTGTCAGCGCATCTGGATTGTCATGTGCGAGATTATTTAGCCCCATGGTGAAATCATGAAGGTCAGCCGAGGCAAAAGCGACCTCGGCAGCGATCATCAGATCCTGTCTACACCAATTCCACCACTCATCGGCGCTATAGAAACCTGCCATCTGCCAGAGCCTGTCCGTAATTCTGTGTAAACCAGTCGTTTTCCACCCACCTGTCGACAGGCAGCTTTGGCTGACCAGCTGCCTTCCCACCTGGATTAGCGGCAGATCGTCGGCCTAAGCAGACGACCGCGTGACCGATAAAAATAGCCGATTTCCTTTTGGAAACGGCCGTAAATGTATCTAGTCAACAGGGGGTGATTCAATCATTGAGAGCAAGGCAGCCTTACGTAGATCACGGCGGAAATTGAGCAAACTGCGATAGTCGCTGGGAGACTTGGCTACCGTCAGCGTTTGCTGTCCGTCGGGGTGGGTAAGTCGTCCATGCTTGCCTCCTCGCCGAAAGCGCCAGCCTTGACGAATCAGTTGTCGTACTACCCGGTCAATCTCTTTATTTGAGCAGTACTTCATATGCGGATCTCCCTTGTGTTCTGGGCATAGCGCGCACGGAAACGCTCAGGGTCAAAGGCCATCTGGTCAAAGGCTGCTGCAGCCCCGACTTCCAGGATTGGCTGACTATAGAGATAACCTTGCCCCTCAACCTGTGGATTGTTCTGAAAAAAGCGTCCATGTGGATCAACCATCAGGTAGGACTCATGCATGTCACGGTTGTCCTCGGCGCAGAGGATGGCATCAAAAGCGCGATGGCGGGCAATGAAGGCTGCAAACTGCTCATCGCTGACGGCAAGATGATGATTCACTACCGGAAGCATTCGCAGAACTTTCCACTTGTCTGGTGCTATGTGCTGAACCAAAGCCGCTAGATCTTCTTCATGGTTCAGTTGGTTGACCACGGTGTTTAGCTTGATACGCAGCTTGGGGTTGAGCTTGCGTGCATCAGTAAGATTGCTTGCCAGATTGTCTAGATCCAAGGTAAGCGTCCAGCCCGTCCACCTATCCACCGCCCCCTCCAATCCCCATGATCAGGTTT
>NZ_BMYP01000038.1 GCF_014652335.1 Vogesella fluminis
CTGTGTTTTGGATGATCCGAATTATCTCATACGGCTCGTTAAGTCCGACAGGCTGCTAGGCGGTTTTGTCCGTTTTTCGTGGCAAAAATCAAGATTGATTACCGTCACAACGTTGGCCGCAAGCAATCATGCCATCGTGGTGCGTCGCCCTGCGGGTGACGCACCCTACGTCTGTTACCGTCCCGCCTTCTGCAAACCCGCCGCGATCCAGCGCTGGATGCTGGCGCTGTCCATGGCGCCGGCCTGGCGGGCAATCTCGCGGCCGCCGACGAACAGGATCATGGTCGGGATGCTGCGGATGGCGAAGCGCTGGCCGAGGGTGGTTTCGTTCTGGGTGTTGATCTTGGCGAAGCGCACCTGCGGCATGGCGGCGGCGGCCTGGGCGAAGGCGGGGCCCATCATCTGGCACGGGCCGCACCACGGCGCCCAGAAATCCACCACCACCGGGATGTCGTTGCGCGAGATGTGGCGCTCGGCGTGGTCCACGGTCAGTTCCAGCGGCTGGCCGGTGAGCAGCGGCTGGTGGCACTGGCCGCAGTTGGGGCCGTCGGTCAGGCGGCTGGCGGGAACGCGGTTGAGCGCGTGGCAGTGCGGGCAGGCCAGGTGCAGGGCGGTGGGGGTGTTCATGGCAGGCTCCAGGGGGTGTCTGCTGGGCATATCGGTGCGCTGTCGCCGCTTTCAAGTATGCAGGGAATGAGCGAAGTGGCGGTATCGGCAAAGGGTTTTGTCTGCTGATGCCTTGTCCGGAGGCCGGAGGGCAACGTTTCCGGATGCGCTGTTGCTTGTCCGGGCCGTGTGATTTCACGGCTGGCAAGGCCGGCCGCCGCCATCCGTGTGAATGTCATTTTTCATCGCGCGGCAACTGCACTACCATGGGCGCTTGCCCGCCCACCTGCTGACTATCCGCCCATGTATCGCGTCCTGTTGTTACTTGCCTGCCTGCCCCTGACTGCCCACGCGCTGGATTACCGCGTCGAGCTGGAGGCTCCGTCGGAGCTGGCCGGGCTGCTGCGCGACAACCTCGACCTGTACACGCTGCAGCAGGACGAGGCACTGACGGCGCAGGACCTGGACAGCATCGTGGCCGGCACCCCGGCCGAGGCGCGCGCGCTGCTGGAGACCGAGGGTTATTTCGGCAGCGAGGTGCAGGTTGGCCGCGACGGCAACACGGTGCGGGTACGGGTGCGCGCCGGCGCGCCGGTGATCGTCAGCGCGGTCGATGTCACGCTGCAGGGCGCGGTGCGGCAGCAGGCGGACTACAGCCGTTTTCTTTCCAGGGTGATGGAAGACTGGGCGCTGCCGGAGGGCGCGGTGTTCCGCCAGGACGACTGGGACAGCAGCAAGAAGGCGGCGCTGCGCCCCTTCCTGCTCGACCGCTTCCCGCAGGCGAAGATCAGCGCGTCGCAGGTGCGCATCGACCCGGCCAGCCGCCAGGCGCGGGTGACGCTGACGGTGGACAGCGGGCCGCTGATCCGCTTCGGCGACTTCCGCATCGACGGCCTGCAGCGCTATCCGGCGAGCATCGTCAGCGGCATGGCCGATTTCGCGCCCGGCGCACCGTACGCGCAGCCGTCGCTGGTGGCGTTGCAGGCGGCGCTGGAGAACGATCCGCACTTCACCGGCGTGGTGGTGGCGCCGCTGTGGGAGCAGCTGCAGGGCGACACAGTGCCGTTGGGCATCACCCTGAGCGAGCAGCAGCGGCAGAAGCTGGAAGTCGGCCTCAACTACAGCACCGGCGACGGCGCCGGCACCCGTCTCGGCTACGAACACTACAACCTGCTGCGCCGCGGCTATACCGGCTCGGTGGCCTACGACTGGAAAAAATCGCGGCAGCAGCTGGATCTGGGCCTCGGCTTTGCGCGCGGCGGCGACGGCTACGCGCACAGCCTCAATCTGCAGCAGCGCCACGCCGAACAGAACCTGACCGTCACCGACGCCACCGAGCTGGGCCTGTTCCGCGTCCGCCAGCGCGACAATATCGAGGCCCGCTTCGGCGTGGAATACCTGATCGAACGCGAGCAGATCGAGGGCGAGGCCACCCGCGACAACAAGGCGCTGATCCTGTCCTACGGCTGGGCGCAGCGCGCGGTGGACAACCCGTTGCGCCCCGGCGCCGGCTATCTGCTGGAGGGCAACCTGTCCGGCGCCGGGCTGGCGGCGGACACCCGCTTCCTGCGCGCCTACGGCCGCGGCGCGCTGTACTGGAGCCCGCGCTTCATGCGCGGCACCTGGCTGACGCGGCTGGAGCTGGGCCAGGTGTGGGCCGACGACGCGCTGCAGGTGCCGGCGTCGCGCCTGTTCAAGGCCGGCGGCGTCGGCAGCGTGCGCGGCTACGACTACCAGAGCCTCGGCATCGTCAGCCCCGACAGCGGCGCGATCACCGGCGGCCGCGTGCTGGCGACGGCGACGCTGGAGTACCAGTACCCGCTGACGCCGGCGTGGCGGCTGGCGGCGTTCGTCGACGCCGGTGACGCCGCCGACAGCTGGCAGAGCTGGCGCCTGGCACGGGCACAGGGGGTCGGCGTGCGCTGGCTCAGCCCGCTGGCGCCGCTGGCGTTCGACATCGCCTACGGCGCGCGCGACCAGCGCTGGCGCTGGAACCTCAACCTGGGGCTGGCGTTCTGATGTCGCACACCGAAGAGCTGCTGCCGTCCCCCTCCCTGCCGCCGGACGCGGCACCGCAGACCCCGGCACCGCCGCCAGCACCGCGCCGCCGCCCGAGATGGCTGCGTTGGCTGCGCTGGCTGTTGCTGTTTGTGCTGCTGTTCTTGCTCGGCCTCGGCGGCGCACTGGCCTGGTTCACCGCCACCCCGGCCGGCTTCGCCAGCCTGTGGCCGCTCTTGGAGCGCGCCAGCGACGGCCAGCTCAAGGTTGGCCGCAGCCACGGCACGCTGTGGCACGGCTTCGTGCTGGAAGACATCCGCTGGCAGACGCCGCAACAGCGGCTGGCGCTGAGCCGGCTGCAGCTGGCGTGGTCGCCGCAGCGGCTGTGGCAGCGCCAGCTGCAGATCGGGCAGCTGCACCTGGGCGTGCTGCGCTATCACAGCAGCCAGCCGTCCGACGGCCGGCCGCCGCAAGTGCCGGCCCACCTGCGCCTGCCGCTGGACGTCGCCATCGACAGCCTGCGCCTGGACGCGCTGCAGCTGGGCGACGCGCCGCCGCTGCTGCGCGCGCTCGACGCCGCTTACTACTACCAGCAACAGCAGCACGCGCTGGTGTTGCGCCGGCTGGACAGCCCGTGGGGACGGATGTACGCCAGCGTGGCGCTGGGCAGCAGCGCGCCGTTCGCGCTCGGCGGACGGCTGGAATACGACGGCGTGCTGGAGGGCGTCGCCAGCCGCGGCGCGCTGACGCTGCAGCAGACGCTGCTGGCGCCGCGCGTCAGCGGCAGCGTCAGCGCGCTGGGCCTGTCGGCCGAGCTGAACGCGCGGCTGCGGCCATTCGCGCCGCAGGCCTTGCAGCGCCTGCAGCAGCTGGACGTGCGCGTCGGCGGCATCAACCCGCAGGCCTTGCAGCCGGGCTGGCCGCAGGCGCGGCTGGGCCTCGCGCTGCAGCTGGCGCCGGGCGCGGGCGGCGTGCTCGACGGCGGCGTGTCGCTGATCAACTACCAGCCCGGCGCGCTCAGCGCGCAGCGGCTGCCGCTGTCGCTGCTGTACGGCCCGTTCCGCATCCGCGACGACACCCTGCAGCTGGACAATCTGGTGGCGGAGCTGGCCGGGGGCCGCGTCACCGTGAACGGCAGCGCCAGTCCCGCCGCGCTGGCACTGGCGCTGCGCCTGGACGGCATCCACAGCCAGGCGCTGCTGGCCAGCCTGCCATCGCACCGCGTCGGCGGCGACATCCGCGTGAGCGGCAGCGCGCGCGCGCCGCAGCTGGCCCTGGCGCTGGCCAGCGGCAAGCTGTCCTTGCGCGGCGGCCTGGCGATGCCGGCGCCGCAGCAGTGGCAATTGCAGCAGCTGCAGCTGGGCACCGGCGCCGGCCGGCTGCTGCTGGACGGCACGCTGGCGCTGGGCGAGGTGCCGCGGCTGGACGCGCAGGGCAGGCTAGAGGCGCTGAACCCGGCGGCGATCTCGCCGCAGCTGCCGGTCGGCAATATCAACGGCAATTTCAGCGCCAGGGCCAGCCTCGCGCAGGCGCCGCAGGGCGAGCTGCGGCTGCAGCTGACGCCGGGCACGCTGTCCGGCGCGCCGCTTTCCGGCCAGCTGCAGGCCAGCTGGCAGGCGCAGCGGTTGCGCGCGTTGCAGGGCCGCCTGCAGCTGGGCGGCAACAGCCTGCGCCTTGCCGGCAGCTACGGCAAGCCGGGCGACCGGCTGCAGATGCTGCTCGACGCGCCGCAGCTGGGCCTGCTCGGCCCGGCGTTCGCCGGGCGGGTGCGCGGCGAGCTGGACCTGGCCGGCGTGCCGGCGCGGCCGCAGCTGCATGCCGACCTGCAGGCCAGCGAGCTGCGCCTGCCGGGGGCGCTGACGGTGGCCAGCCTCAGCCTGCAGGGCGAGAGCGGCATCGCCGACAACAGCCCGCTGCGCATCCGCCTCGACGGCCGCGCGCTGGCGCTGGGCGACAGGCAACTGGCGCGACTGAGCCTGCAGGCCGACGGCAGTCGCCTCGCGCACCGCTTGCAGCTGAGCGCCGCCGGCCGCCTGCAACAGCATGAACAGCAGCTGGAACTGCAGCTGACCGGCGGTTTCGAGCGCGGCGGCAGCAACTGGCGCGGCACGCTGCAGCAGCTGGAGGCGACGGGCTGGCTGCCGCTGCGCCTGCAGCAGCCGGTGGCCTTGCGCGCGGGGGTGGCCAACGTGGCGCTGGCGGCCAGCCGCTGGCAGGCGCTGGGCGCGCAGTGGCAGCTGGGCGACAGCAGCTGGCAGCGCGGTGGCGGCTGGCGCAGCGCGGGCCGGGTGCAGGGGCTGGCGCTGTCGGCGCTGGCGCCGTGGTTCTCGCCGCCCTTGCGCCAGACGCTGGTGTTCGACGCCGGCTGGCAGCTGCACGGCGCGCAAGGTTGGCCGCAAGGCAGCGTCGAGCTGCAGCGCACCCAGGGCGACGTGTGGCTGCCGGCGCCGGCCGGCGAGCAGGCGCTGGGGCTGAGCCGGGCGACGCTGAGCGTGGGCCTCGGCGAACGCGGGCCGCTGGCGCTGGCGCTGGACAGCCGCTTCGGCCGGCTCGCCGCCGACGGCAGCGTGCTGTGGGGCAACGGCGGCGATGCCGCCAACGCGGCGCTCGCCGGCAGCGTGCGGCTGCAGCTGCCGTCGCTGGCGCAGGCGCAACCGTGGCTGAAGGCGGGCATGGAATTGTCCGGCAGCCTCGACGCCACGCTGCAGCTGGGCGGCACGCTGTCGTCGCCGACGCTGGACGGGCCGCTGCTGGGCCACGACTTGCGCTTTGTCGAGCGCCGCAACGGCATCCGCCTGGAGCAGGGCCAGCTGCAGGCGCGGCTGGCCGGCCAGCAGCTGCTGATCGACAGCCTGCGCTTCGGCAAGCAGGGCGAGCTGAGCGGCAGCGGTCGCATCGACCTGTTCCAGGCGACGCCAGACGTGTTGCTGCTGCTGGACTTCAAGCGCTTCGCCGCGCTGGAGCGGCCGGGGCGGCGCCTGCTGCTGTCCGGGCGCAGCCGCGTCGAGGTGCGGCAGCGGGTGGTGACGCTGAGCGGCAACCTCGGCGTCGACGAGGGCCGCATCGACATCCCGAAACTGGGCGGGCCGCGCCTGTCCGACGACGTGGTGGTGCTGGGGCGCGAGGTGGTCGACGACGCCGGCAACCGCTGGCCGTTGGCGCTGGACCTGCGCATCGCGCTGGGCGACAAGCTGCGCTTCGGCGGCAACGGGCTGGAGGCGTGGCTGGGCGGCGAGGTGCGGCTGCTGGCGGAGCAGGGCGGCACGCTGCAGGCGCGCGGCCAGATCCGCGTCGACAAGGGTCGCTTCAAGGCCTACGGCCAGGACCTGGACATCAGCCGCGGCCTGATCACCTTCAGCGGGCCGTTGGACAACCCGGCGCTGGACCTGCGCGCCACGCGCCGCTTCTCGCCGGTCGGCGCCGGGGTCGAGGTGCGCGGCGCGCTGTTGACGCCGACGGTGAAGCTGGTGGCGGACGAGGCGATGTCGGAAAAGGACAAGCTGTCGTGGCTGGTGCTGGGCCGCGCCGCCGCGGCCGGCGACGACACCGGTGGCGCCGGTGCCGCGGCCGGCGGCCTGCTCGCCGGCCTGATCAACGACCAGGTCGGGCTGTTCGACGACATCGGCGTGCAGTCGCGGGCGGAAAGCACCAGCAGCGCCGGCGTGGTCAGCCCGGCGGAGCAGGTGGTGACGCTGGGCAAGCAGCTGACGCGCGAGCTGTACGTCGGCTACGAGTACGGGCTGAAGAGCGCCGAGCAGGCGCTGAAGGTCAGCTACCAGCTGTCGCGCACGCTGTCGCTGATCGGCCGCGCCGGCCGCGACGCGTCGACGGAAGTGCGCTACACCCGCCGCTTCGACTGACCCTGCCGCCCCCGGCGGTGCCGGAGCGATAATTGTCGGTACCGGGCGGCGCTTTGCGCTACAATCCGCGCCGGGAAGTCGGCCAGGCAGTCGCCGCGTGCTTGCACGGGGAGGAAAGTCCGGGCTCCAAAGGGCAGGATGCTGGCTAACGGCCAGGCGTCGTGAGGCGACGGAAAGTGGAACAGAGAGCTGAACCGCCGATGGCCGGATGTGTCACCCGCAAGGGTGCGCGTCGTACTGTTCAGGGCAGAATACGCGCTGCATGCAGCGTACGTTTTGCGTTAGTGCTGGTTCGCCAGCCCGCTGACAGCGGCACAGGCAAGGGTGAAAAGGTGCGGTAAGAGCGCACCGCGGACGTAGCGATACGGACGGCAGGCTAAACCCCATCCGGAGCAAGACCAAATAGGGGTACATTGGCGTGGCCCGCGCTGTACCCGGGTAGGTTGCTTGAGCTTGTCGGTAACGGCAAGACTAGAGGAATGACTGTCCAACGACAAAACCCGGCTTATCGACCGACTTCCCACCCCCATCCCCTCCGCAATATCCCCCGTTTTTCACTTGTCATGCAGCCGGCCGCCAGCGGCCATGGCCGCGCAGCAATCGGCGTTGTTTTAGCTTAAAAAATAAGCAAAAAGGTTTTTACCGCCTGCGCAAAAGGCAGTACAATGGCCGCCCTTTCGCCCTCCATGTCTTTCTTTTGCAATGCAAATCGGCCCTTACACGCTCAAGAACCAGCTGATCGTTGCCCCCATGGCGGGTGTCACCGACCGGCCGTTTCGCATGCTGTGCAAGAGACTGGGCGCCGGCATGGCGGTGTCGGAGATGATCACCGCCAACAAGGCCTTGTGGACCACCAAGAAAACCCTGCTGCGCGCCGACCACAGCGGCGAGGTGGAGCCCATCGTGGTGCAGATCGCCGGCGGCGACGCGGCGATGCTGGCCGAGGCGGCGCAGCTGAACGTGGCGCGCGGTGCGCAGATCATCGACATCAACATGGGCTGCCCGGCCAAGAAGGTGTGCAATGTCGCCGCCGGCTCCGCGCTCTTGCGCGACCTCGACAACGTTGGCCGCATCCTCGACGCGGTGGTGCGCGCGGTGGACGTGCCGGTGACGCTGAAGACCCGCACCGGCTGGAGCAGCGAGGTCAAGACCGCGCTGCAGGTGGCGAAGATGGCCGAGGACGCCGGCATCGCGGCGCTGGCGCTGCACGGCCGCACCCGCGAGGACATGTACCGCGGCGCCGCCGAGTACGACACCATCGCCGCGGTGAAGCGGGCGGTGTCCATTCCGGTGATCGCCAACGGCGATATCGACAGCCCGGAGAAAGCGAAGCAGGTGCTGGACGCCACAGGCGCCGACGCGATCATGATCGGCCGCGCCGCACAGGGGCGGCCGTGGATCTTCCGCGAGATCCAGCACTTTCTGGATACCGGCGAGACGCTGCTGCCGCCGCGCATCAGCGAGATCGACGACATCATGCAGGGCCACCTCGACGAGCTGTACCGTTTTTACGGCGAATACTCCGGCTGCCGCATCGCGCGCAAGCACATCGCCTGGTACACCCGCGGCCTGCATGGCAGCAACGAATTCCGTCAGGCGATGTACGCGCTGGAATCGACCAGTGCGCAGCGCCAGGCAGTGACACAGTATTTCGCGACGCTGGCGGCCGGTTCCGAGCGGCTGGAGTACGTGTCCACCGGACCGCACGAGGACGAGGACGCGACAGCGTGTGCGGACGATTAAGCAACAATACGAAGCGGCTAACCATGAACAACAATAACGACGATATTTCCCATTGCGTCAGGCTGGCGATGGAGCAGTACTTCCGCGACCTGGACGGCGAGATGCCGGCCGCCATCTACGACATGGTGCTGGCGCGGGTGGAAAAACCGCTGCTGGAGGTGGTGCTCAACCACACCCAGGGCAACCAGACGCGCGCCGCCGAGCTGCTCGGCCTCAACCGCAACACACTGCGCAAAAAGATGAAAGTCTACGACCTGATCTGATTTACCGGCCACCCGTGCAGGCGGGTGGCTTTTCTTTGGCAAGCGAACTCCCCTGCAGCGCAGGGGCGGGGGACGGGATCACCAGCACCGGGCGGCGCCAGCGCGCCGGCCGGTATACAGCAAGATTTGAGTTGGCCGCGGGCGTGCCCGTTGCCACGTTTTACTTTGAAGGCGGTAGAGAACCATGACCAAAATCGAACGCGCGCTGATCAGCGTCTCCGACAAAACCGGCGTACTGGCATTTGCCCAGGCCCTGGCCGGCTTTGGCGTTGAAATCCTTTCCACCGGCGGCACGTCCAAGCTGCTGCGCGACGCCGGCGTGCCGGTGATCGACGTATCGGATTACACCGGCTTTCCGGAAATGCTGGACGGCCGGGTGAAGACCCTGCATCCGAAAGTGCACGGCGGCATCCTCGGCCGTCGCGACCTGCCGGAACACGTCGCCACCATGAAAGAGCACGGCATCGGCAACATCGACCTGGTGTGCGTCAACCTCTACCCGTTCGAAGCCACCATCGCCAACCCGGACTGCCCGCTGGAAGACGCGATCGAGAACATCGACATCGGCGGTCCGACCATGGTGCGTTCCGCCGCCAAGAACTGGCAGCACGTGGCCATCGTCACCGATGCCGCTGACTACGAAACGTTGGCCGCAGAAATGACGGCCAATGGCGGCAAGCTGTCCAAGCTGACCCGTCTGAACCTGTCGAAGAAGGCGTTCACCCACACCGCCGCCTACGACGGTGCGATCTCCAACTACCTGACCAGCCTGGTGGACGGCGTGGACAGCGGCGTGCCGGAACGCGTGGCGTTCCCGAACCGCCTCAACGCGCAGTTCATCAAGGTGCAGGACATGCGCTACGGCGAGAACCCGCACCAGGCGGCCGCCTTCTACCGCGACCTCGACCCGGCCGCCGGTACCATCGCCGGCTACCGCCAGCTGCAGGGCAAGGAACTGTCCTACAACAACATCGCCGACGCCGATGCGGCGTGGGAAGCGGTGAAGACCTTCGATGCGCCGGCCTGCGTGATTGTCAAGCACGCCAACCCGTGCGGCGTGGCCATCGCCAGCGATACCCTGAGCGCCTACAAGCTGGCGTTCGCCACCGACACCACCAGCGCCTTCGGCGGCATCATCGCCTTCAACCGTCCGGTCGATGCCGAGACCGTTGAAGCGGTGACCGGCCAGTTCCTGGAAGTGCTGATGGCGCCGGCGTTCACCGACGAAGCGAAAGCCATCATCGCCGCCAAGAAAAACGTGCGCGTGCTGGAAATCCCGCTGCAAGCCGGTGCCAACCGCTTCGAGCTGAAGCGCGTCGGCGGCGGCGTGCTGGTGCAGACCCCGGACATCCGCAACGTCGGCCTGGACGAGCTGCACGTGGTGACCAAGCGCGCCCCGACCGAACAGGAAATGGCCGACCTGCTGTTCGCCTGGCGCGTGGCCAAGTACGTGAAGTCCAACGCGATTGTTTTCTGCAAGAACGGCCAGACCGCCGGTATCGGCGCCGGCCAGATGAGCCGCGTCGACTCCACCCGCATCGCCGCGCGCAAGGCGCAGGACGCCGGCCTCAGCCTGATCGGTGCGGTGGCCTCCAGTGACGCCTTCTTCCCGTTCCGCGACGGTATCGACGTGATCGCCGAGCAGGGCATCAAGGCCATCATCCAGCCGGGCGGCTCGATGCGTGACGACGAAGTGTTCGCCGCCGCCGACGAGCACGGCATCGCCATGGTGCTGACCGGCGTGCGCCACTTCCGCCACTAATCTTCAATCGTTGCAAAGGTTGGCCGCAGCCTGCGGCCAACCGTGGCAGACCCGACCTCAAGGAAGCTGAGTCATGAAAGTACTCGTTATCGGTGCCGGCGGCCGCGAACACGCGCTGGCCTGGCGTGTGGCGCAATCGCCGCGCGTGTCCAAGGTATTCGTGGCGCCGGGTAACGCCGGTACCGCGCTCGATCCGCACCTGAGCAATGTCGCCATCACGGCCATTCCCGAGCTGATCGAGTTTGTAAAGAACGAGCAGATCGAACTGACCGTGGTCGGCCCGGAAGCGCCGCTGGCTGCCGGCGTGGTCGATGCCTTCCGCGCCGCCGGCCTGAAGATCTTCGGCCCGACGCAGTACTGCGCGCAGCTGGAAAGCTCCAAGGACTTCGCCAAGGCCTTCATGCAGCGCCACGGCATTCCGACCGCCGGCTACGAAACCTTCAGCGCCGCCGCCGCCGCCCACGACTACGTTGCCCGCAAGGGTGCGCCTATCGTGATCAAGGCCGACGGCCTGGCCGCCGGCAAGGGCGTGGTGGTAGCGATGACGCTTCATGATGCGCACGCCGCCATCGACGACATGCTGCTGGGCAACAAGATGGGTGACGCCGGCTCGCGCGTGGTGATCGAGGACTTCCTCGAAGGCGAGGAAGCCAGCTTCATCGTGATGGTCGACGGCGACAACGTGCTGGCGATGGCCACCAGCCAGGACCACAAGCGCCTGCTCGACGGCGACAAGGGCCCCAACACCGGCGGCATGGGCGCCTACAGCCCGGCCCCGGTGGTGACGCCGGAAGTGCACCACCGCGCGATGCGCGACATCATCCTGCCGACGGTGCGCGGCATGAAGGCCGACGGCCACAGCTACACCGGCTTCCTGTACGCCGGGCTGATGATCGACAAGCAGGGCAACCCGTACACCATCGAGTTCAACTGCCGCTTCGGCGATCCGGAAACGCAGCCCATCATGGCGCGCCTGAAGTCCGATTTCACCGTGCTGCTGGAGGCCGGCATCAACGGCACCCTCGACAAGGTGGAAGCCCAGTGGGATCGCCGCGTGGCGATGGGCGTGGTGCTGGCCGCCGCCGGCTACCCGGATGCGCCGCGCAAGGGTGACGTGATCAGCGCCATCCCGGCCGCCACCGACGACACCATCACCTTCCACGCCGGCAGCAGCGTCGACGACGCCGGCCAGCTGGTCACCAGCGGCGGCCGCGTACTGTGCGTGGTGGGCCTCGGCGATAGCGTGCGCGTGGCACAGCAGAAGGCGTACGCGGTCGCCGACCAGATCCAGTTCGCCGGCAAGCAGCTGCGCCGCGACATCGGCAACCGCGCGCTGAACCGCACCAAGTAAGCCCGGACTGGGTACTCCGGACTACGCAAGCCATGTTAATTCTGCCCCGATGGCGGGATTGGCATGGCTTTTTTATGTTCTTGGATTATGCTGTTGCCTATTCCGGATGATCCCTTTCAGGTGACAAATCAATGAAGCCCCGTTCCGTGTTACCCGCATTGCTTGCCACTGCCTTGCTGAGTGCTTGCGCGACGCAGACGCTTGACGTGCCCCGTGCCGGGAATTACCCGGCGTCCGACCAGCAAAAAGCGCGTGCCGTGCACCATTGGGATGTGCTGGCCGAGGATGTAGCGGGTCGTATTGCTGAAAACATGCAGCAGCGGGCACCGGGCCAGGCGGTCTACATCATGGCAACGGCAGAAAATGCTGGCTCTTTCAACCAGGCTTTTCGCAAGCTGCTGCTGACCCGGCTGATGGCCAAGGGCGTGGAGGTGGCAACCCGGCCGGGAGCAGAGGTGGCCGACGTGAACTTCGACGTACAGGTGATACGGCACAACAGCCCGGTCAGTAACGGGATACAGTTCAAGTTCACGTCGCTGGCCGCCGGCATTGCCGTGGTGCGCGACCTGTTCTTCCAGCACAGTACTACCGCGTATACCCTGATCGGCCTGGCTGCTGCTGCCGGGCTGGATGCCGCCAGCCTGGTGCTTGACGGCAATGCCGCAAGCGGCCCGACTCGCAGCGAGGTGCTGGTGACGACGACGGTCGAGTCCGGCCATCGCTATCTGGCCAGCACCTCGGATGTGTATTACATCGAACGGGCAGATGCCTCCCTGTTCGACAGCATCAAAAACTGGAAGGTGGTGGGACAATGAAGGCGCTTATTTCCGTTGTGGCCCTGTCGTCGGTGCTGACGGCCTGCGCCGGTTTTCCGGCAGCAAACGACCCGGAGCCGACCAAACTGATCGATGCCAACTACCGGGCGGTGGATGCGCTGGTGGGCGGCCTGTCGCTGAAATCCGATCCGGCATTCACGGCTGACCAGCCGCTGCTGGTGGCGACACTGGTCAGTGTCGATACCCTGACCGAGTCGTCGCGGCTGGGGCGCCTGTTTTCCGAGCAGCTTGCTGCCCGGCTGACCAGGCTCGGGTTCAAGGTAAAAGAGCTCAAGTTGCGCGACAACCTGTTCATGAAACAGTCCGAAGGCGAGTTGCTGCTGTCGCGCGAGGTGGGCGAAGTGAGCCGCGCGCACAATGCACGGGCCGTGGTGGTGGGAACCTACGCCGCGTCCGGCAGCATGCTCTATCTCAACCTGAAGCTGGTACATCCGAGCGGCAACATCGTGCTGTCGGCGCACGACTATGCCCTGCCGCTGGACAACAACATCCGCGATCTGCTCGGGGTGCGCAAGGCAAGCTATTACTGAGCAAGCCGGTACAGCGTTGCAGCACAAGCCACCCGCGGGTGGCTTTATTTCTGGTACCGGCACATTGCCATGTCATCAAACCGGCCGGCAGCAGGCGGTGTGCGCGGTCTACACTGCAGTAAGTGTTGGCAAGAAAGGGCGTGCCATGTACTTCCTGCGTCGCGTTGGCCTGCTGTGTTGCCTGGCGTTGCCTCTGCACGCCGCCGAACCGCTGCAGCTGCGGCTGCTGACCGAGGACTACCCGCCGTTCAACATGCAGCTGGCGGATGGCCGGATCGGCGGCCTGTCCAGCGACATCGTGCGCGAGATCCTGCGCCGCGCCGGTATCGGCTACCGTATCGAGCTGTTGCCGTGGGTGCGCGCCTACAACAGCGCGGTGCTGGAGCCGAACACCTGCGTGTACTCCACCACCCGCAGCGAGCAGCGCGAGCACCAGCTGAAGTGGATCGGCCCGGTGGTGGAAAACCCGTGGGTGCTGTACGGCCGCGATGACGGGCCGCAGGAATTGAGCAATCTGGAGGCGGCGCGGCGCTACCGGCTGGGCGGCTATTCCGGCGACGCGGTGGCGCAGTACCTGATCAGCCGCGGTTTTGAGGTCGACCTGGCGTCCAACGACGTGCAGAACCTGCGCAAGCTGCTCGCCGGCCGCATCGACCTGTGGGCGACCGGCAAGTACCTCGGCGCCGCACTGGTGGCGCGCGAGAAGGCCGCCAGGCTGCGCCCGCTGCTGACCTTCAATACCACCTTCCTCTACCTCGCCTGCAACCAGATGATGGCGGACGGCACGGTGCGCCTGCTCAACGAGCACCTGCGAGGGATGCACAAAGACGGCACAGTGGCTAGAATCAACGCCCGTTACCTGAACGACTGAACGGAACCCGCGCTGCCGCGTGCGGTCTGTCCGGTCATCACCTTGCGACCTGCCATTACGTGAACCGCCCTTTTCCCCGCCTGCCCCGTCACGGGCAGCAGCATGCCGCGCGCGGCCACCTGCAACAGGGTGGCGTGATCGCCTACGCCACCGAATCCTGCTTCGGGCTGGGCTGCGATCCGTTTGACGTGCGCGCCATCCGCCGCCTGCTGGCGATCAAGGCACGCCCCAACCACAAGGGCCTGATCGTGATTGCGGCCAACCTTGAGCAGCTGCGGCCGCTGATCCGGCCGCTGACGCCGGCGCAGCTGGCCGTCGTCAACCGCTACTGGCCGGGGCCGTACACCTTTTTGCTGCCGGCCGCGCCGCGGGTGCCGGCGCTGCTGCGCGGCCGCCACGACAAGATCGCGGTGCGCGTCACCGCCCACGGCGAGGCGGCGGCGCTGTGCCTGGCGCTGGGCCACGCCATCGTGTCGACCTCGGCCAACCGCGCCGGCCAGCGCTCGCTGAAGACGGCGCGCGGTTGCCGCCAGGCCTTCGGCGCACGGGTGCTGACGCTGCAGGGCCGCATCGGCAAGCGGCGCAAGCCCTCCACCATCATCGATCTCGATACCGGTCGCGTACTGCGCTGACCGCCAACCCAGGAGCCATCGTGCAAGAACTTTCGGTCATTGGTCTTATCCTCCACGCCAGCCTGCCGGTGCAGCTGGTGATGGCAGGGCTGGTGGTGCTGTCCCTGCTGTCGTGGGGCATCATCTTCAACAAGCTGGCGGTGCTGCGCCGCGCCCGCCTCGCCACCCAGGACTTCGAGCAGCAGTTCTGGAGCGGCATCGACCTCAACCGCCTGTACGAGGACACCCGCCAGCGCCAGCACGCGGCCGGGGTGGAGAAGCTGTTCCAGGCCGGTTTTGCCGAGTTCGCCAAGCTGCGGCGCCAGGGCGGCGTCGACAATTCCGAGCAGCTGGACGGCGCCCGCCGCGCGATGCGTGCCGCCGCGCAGCGCGAGCTGGACGCGCTGGACCACCACAACAGCTTCCTCGCCACCGTCGGCTCGGTCAGCCCCTACATCGGCCTGTTCGGCACGGTATGGGGCATCATGCACGCCTTCATCGGGCTGGGTAATGCCGGCCAGGCCACGCTGGCCACGGTGGCGCCGGGCATCGCCGAGGCGCTGATCGCCACCGCCATCGGCCTGTTCGCGGCGATCCCGGCGGTGGTGGCCTACAACCGCTTCGCCGCCGACGTCGACCGCCTCGCCGGCCGTTTCGATTCCTTCATGGAAGAGTTTTCCAACATCCTGCAAAGGTTGGCCGCACGCTGAGCCTTGCGCCACCCCGCTACCCAAGCCGACGCCCCGCGTCGGCTTTTTTCATGGCCGCAGCGCGGCGGCGCACAGGGTCTACAGTGAAGCAAGCGGCAGGCGGCCGCAGGCAACCGGCAGGAGAACGACGATGAGCGCAGTACGGATGGAACGGGACAGCATGGGCGAGCTGGCGGTGCCGGCCGACGCCCTCTACGGCGCGCAGACCCAGCGCGCGGTGCAGAATTTTCCGGTCAGCGGCCAGCGCCTGCCGGAGGGCTTCATCCGCGCGCTGCTGCTGGCCAAGCTGGCGGCGGCGCGCGCCAATGTCGCGCTGGGGCAGCTGACGGCGGAACAGGGTGACGCCATCGCCGCTGCCTGCCGACAGCTGCTGGACGACGCGGCGCTGATGACGCACTTTCCGCTGGACGTGTACCAGACCGGCTCCGGCACCAGCAGCAATATGAACGCCAACGAGGTGATCGCCACCCTCGCCAGCCGCGTGCTGGGCAGCGCGGTAAGCGCCAACGACCATGTCAACTGCGCGCAGAGCAGCAACGACACCATCCCCAGCGCCATCCACATCGCGGCGGCGCTGGCGCTGCGCGAGCAGCTGCTGCCGGCCTTGCAGCACCTGCAGCAGACCACGCAGGCCAAGGCGCTGCAGGTCGACCACCACGTGAAGACCGGCCGCACCCACCTGATGGACGCGATGCCGGTGCGCCTGGGCCAGAGCCTGAACGGCTGGGCGCAGCAGGTTGCGGCCAACGTTGACCGCCTGCAGCAGCTGCGCCCCTGGCTGCTGCAGCTGGCACAGGGCGGCACCGCGGTCGGCACCGGCATCAATGCTGATCCGCGCTTCGCCGCGCGTTTCTGCCAGGAGTTGCAGGCGCTGACCGGGCTGGTGTTCGTGCCGGCGCCGGACTACTTCGCGGCGATGGGGGCGCAGGATACCGCGGTGGCGCTGTCCGGCCAGCTGCGCACCACCGCGGTGTCGCTGATGAAGATCGCCAATGACCTGCGCTGGATGAATTCCGGGCCGCTGGCCGGGCTGGGCGAGATCGAGCTGGCGGCGCTGCAGCCGGGCTCGTCCATCATGCCGGGCAAGGTCAACCCGGTGATCCCGGAGGCGGTGTGCATGGTGGCGGCGCAGGTGATCGGGCTGGACGCGGCGGTGGCGGTGGCGGGGCAGTCCGGCAATTTCGAGCTCAACGTGATGCTGCCGCTGATCGCCAGCAACCTGCTGAGCAGCATCGCGCTGCTGGCCAACGCGTCGCGGCTGCTGGCGGACAAGGCCATCGCCGGTTTCAGCGTCAACGAGGCGCGGCTGCAGCAGGCGCTGGCGCGCAACCCGATCCTGGTCACCGCGCTGAATCCGGTGATCGGCTACGCCCGCGCTGCCGAGATCGCCAAGCAGGCCTACCGCGAGGGCCGCGCCATCATCGATGTCGCCGCCGAAAACACCGGCATCGACCGCGACGAGCTGGCACGGCTGCTGGACCCGGCCAGGCTCACCCGCGGCGGGCTGTGAGCGTGCGGCCAACGTTGGCCGCAGCCGTTTGGTGTGCGCCGGCCGGCTTTGAAGAACCGGGGGATAGGGTGGCGAGAACAGGCTTTTCGGCATTTGCCCCTTGTCCCCGTGCGGCGTGATGGGCATTGTTGTCGGTTCTGACCGGAAACCGACATGAACCTGACCTCGCACCAGCTGAAACTGCTTGCCGCCTTCTTTGCCCTGTACGTGATCTGGGGCTCCACCTACTTCGCCATCCGCATCGGGGTGGCCGAGTGGCCACCGTTCATGATGGCCGGGGTGCGCTTCCTGCTGGCCGGCGTGCTGATGTACGCGCTGCTGCGCTGGCGCGGTGCGCCGAACCCGAGCCGGACCGAGATCGGCGGCGCATCGATCCTCGGCGTGCTGATGCCGGCGGTGGGCAACGGCTTCGTCACGCTGGCGCAGACCGAGGTGTCATCCGGCGTTGCCGCACTGGTGGTGGCGACGGTGCCGCTGTTTGCCACCCTGTTTGCACGCCTGTTCGGCCACAAGCCGCGCGGCATGGAGCTGGCCGGTATCGCACTGGGTATCGGCGGCATGGTGGTGCTGAATCTGGGTGAAAACCTGCGTGCGTCGCCATCCGGTGCGTTTTACCTGCTGCTGGCATCGGCCGGCTGGGCATTCGGTTCGGCGTGGAGCAAGTATCTGGTCCAGCCCAAGGGGCTGATGTCGAGTGCGGTGATGATGTTGTCCGGCGGCACGGCTCTGCTGCTGGGCAGTGCCGTTACCGGTGAACGCCTGGCGGCCATGCCGTCGCTGTCCGGCTGGCTGGCGCTCGGCTATCTGGTGCTGTTCGGCTCGATGGTGGCCTATACCGCCTATCTGTTCCTGCTACGGCACGTCAGCCCGGCCGCGGCCACCAGCTATGCTTACGTCAATCCGGTGATTGCGGTGCTGCTCGGCGCCGTGTTTCTCGATGAACACGTCGGCCTGCACGAGATGCTGTCGATGGCGATCATCGTCACCGCGGTAGTGCTGATCGGCTGGAAGAAGTCGCCGCGCGTGTAGCCGGCGGCTCCCGGAATGCCGGTTATTTGCGGGCCGGCAGCAGGCGCAGGCAGGTGCCGGCGAGGCGGTCGTGCAGAAACTGCCTGTCGTTGTCGATCAGCGCCCACAGCAGCGGCAGCGCATCCCACAGCAGTGCCACCGCCAGCGCATGCTGCCGCGATTCGAACAGCGGTTGCCACGCGGCATAGGCCAGTGCCGGCACGCCCAGGAACAGCGCCAGCGCCACCGCGAAGCGCATCGCCGCATGCGGCCAGCGCAGTGCGCCGCCATCTGCCAGCACCAGCTGCAGCCGCCACGGCTTCATCGCCAGCGTCTGACCGCCACGGGTCCAGCAGTAGCCGAAGTAGCCGAACATCACCAGCGCCAGGAACAGCTGCATCAGCACACTCATTGCGTGCGCGTTGCCGCTCCATGCCATCAGCGGCGTGAACAGCGCTGCCGCAGCCAGCAGCACGGCGCCCAGCAGCAAAGCCTCGTAACACAGGCTGGCCAGTCGGCGCAGCAATCCGGGGTGGGTAAAATGTTGATCCATGCCGTAAAGATGATAATGAGGAAGAAAAAAGGGCGTCGGCAGCAAAAGAGCCACGGCTAACCAAGCATGGTATCAAAGCCGCCCCGTGCCGCCTACCCTGCAAAAGTGGCTGTTTTTGCATGTTTTTGACGATTTTTTGCACCTGCACAAAAGCGCTTGACCGCTATTTCCAAGATAAGCTAAGTTCATTCACTACGGGACATAAAACAATTACTCAGCAATCCATCAAAGAGGCAAAGATGCAGATATCGGGCGCGGAAATCCTGGTACGCAGCCTGCAGGAAGAAGGAGTCGAATTCGTTTTCGGCTACCCCGGCGGCGCAGTACTTGAAATCTATGATGCAATCTTCAAGCAGGACCAGTTCAAGCATGTGCTGGTGCGGCACGAGCAGGCGGCAGTGCATGCCGCTGATGCGTACTCGCGCTCCTGCAACAAGGTCGGCGTGGCACTGGTTACCTCCGGGCCCGGAGCCACCAACGCGGTGACCGGCATTGCCACCGCCTACATGGACTCGGTGCCGATGGTGGTGATCTCCGGTCAGGTACCGACCCCGGCCATCGGCATGGATGCATTCCAGGAAGTGGACATGGTGGGCATCACCCGCCCGTGCGTGAAGCACAATTTCCTGGTCAAGGACATAGGCGAGCTGGCCACCACCATCAAGAAGGCGTTCTACATCGCCGCCACCGGCCGCCCCGGCCCGGTAGTGGTCGATATTCCCAAGGACGTGACCCAGCGCCTGGCGGAGTTCCACTATCCGGAAAGCGTCAGCATCCGCTCCTACGTGCCGGTTACCCGCGGCCATCCCGGGCAGATCAAGAAGGCCGCCAGCCTGCTGGCCGAAGCCCGGCGCCCGTACATCTACATCGGTGGCGGCGCGGTACAGGGCAATGCCTCGGCCGAAGTCACCGAGCTGGTGCGCATGCTGGGCCTGCCGTGTACCAACACGCTGATGGGGCTGGGTGCCTATCCCGGCGACGACCGCCAGTGTCTCGGCATGCTGGGCATGCACGGCACCTACGAAGCCAATATGGCAATGCAGTACTGTGACGTGCTGATCGCCGTCGGCGCCCGTTTCGACGACCGCGTGATCAGCGTGCCGTCGCACTTCCTGGCGCAGCCGAAGAAAATCGTGCATATCGACATCGATCCGTCGTCCATCGCCAAGCGTGTGAAGGTGGATGTGCCCATTGTCGGTGACGTCAAGCATGTATTGCGCGACCTGATCGACCTGATGAAGCAGAACGGGCAGCGCCCGGATGCGGCCAACCTTGCCGGCTGGTGGATGCAGATCGAGCAATGGCGCAGCTACAACAGCCTGCTGTATACCCCGTCCAGCGAGCTGATCAAGCCGCAGTACGTGGTGCAGAAGCTGTACGAGATCACCGGCGGCGATGCCATCATCACCTCCGACGTCGGGCAGCACCAGATGTGGGCGGCACAGTACTACCCATTCAAGCGTCCGAAACAGTGGCTGAACTCCGGCGGCCTTGGCACCATGGGCTTCGGCCTGCCGGCCGCCATCGGTGCGCAACTGGCCAATCCGGACGCGCAGGTGGCGTGCATTACCGGTGAAGGCTCGATCCAGATGAACATCCAGGAACTGTCCACCGCCAAGCAGTACCACACGCCGGTGAAGGTGATCGCACTGAACAACCGCTACCTGGGCATGGTGCGCCAGTGGCAGGAGCTGTTCTACGGCACGCGTTATGCCGAGTCCTATATGGATGCACTGCCCGATTTCGTCGGCATTGCCGAGGCCTACGGCCACGTCGGCATGAAGATCGAGAACCCGGCCGATGTCGAGGGTGCCTTGCGCGAAGCCTTCAGCCCGGCATTGAAGGAGCGTCTGGTATTCATGGATTTCCGTACCGATCAGTCGGAAAACGTGTTTCCGATGATCCAGAACGGCAAAGGCCTGGACCAGATGGATCTGCCGCCGCACATGCGCGAGCTGCAGATTGCGCCTTTCGAGAACAACCGTGACTACGGCAACATGTGCTAGGGCAGTGGCATGAGACATATACTTTCGATTTTGCTGGAAAACGAAGCGGGCGCGCTGTCGCGAGTAGTGGGACTTTTCTCCGCACGCGCTTACAATATCGATTCGCTGACGGTGTCGACTACCGAAGACCCGACACTGTCACGGATGACCATCGTCACCCACGGGTCCGACGAAGTCATCGAACAGATCACCAAGCAGCTCAACAAGCTGATCGAGGTGGTCAAGGTGATTGACCTCAACGAGTCCGACCATATCGAACGCGAGCTGATGTTGATCAAGGTCCGTGCCACCGGCAAGGATCGGGAAGAAATGAAGCGGATGGCTGACATCTTCCGTGGTCGCATCATCGACGTGACGGAAAAGACCTACACCATCGAGCTCACCGGTACGAGCGAAAAGCTGGGCGCCTTTATCGAGGCGATCGACCGTTCAGTGATCCTGGAAACGGTGCGTACCGGTGCATCCGGAATTGGTCGCGGCGAACGTATTTTGAAGATCTGAATCACCGGGGTGGCCATCAGCTGCCCTAGAACAAACCAGGGACATAAGACAATGAAAGTTTTCTACGACAAAGACGCTGATCTTTCCATCATCAAGGACCAGAAAGTTGCCATCATCGGCTACGGTTCCCAGGGTCACGCACACGCGCAGAACCTGAAGGATTCCGGCGTGGATGTGGTGGTGGGCCTGCGCAAGGACGGCGCATCGTGGAAAAAGGCGGAGGCGGCCGGTCACAAGGTGAAGGAAGTGGCCGATGCCGTGAAGAAGGTGGATCTGGTGATGATCCTGCTGCCGGACGAATCGCAGCCTGACGTGTACCACAGCGAAATCGCCCCGAACATCAAGAAGGGCGCCACCCTGGCCTTCGCGCACGGCTTCAACGTGCACTACAACCAGATCGTGCCGCGTGAAGACCTCGACGTGATCATGGTAGCCCCGAAAGGCCCGGGCCACACCGTGCGTTCCGAGTATGTGAAAGGCGGCGGCGTGCCGACCCTGATTGCCGTGTACCAGGACAAGTCCGGCAAGGCACGTGACGTGGCCCTGTCCTACGCTGCGGCCAACGGCGGCACCAAGGGCGGCGTGATCGAGACCAACTTCCGCGAAGAAACCGAAACCGACCTGTTCGGTGAACAGGCGGTACTGTGCGGCGGTGCGGTAGAACTGGTGAAAGCCGGTTTCGAAACCCTGACCGAAGCCGGCTACGCGCCGGAAATGGCCTACTTCGAGTGCCTGCACGAACTGAAACTGATCGTGGACCTGATGTACGAAGGCGGCATCGCCAACATGAACTACTCCATCTCCAACAACGCGGAGTATGGCGAGTACGTGACCGGCCCGGAAGTGGTGACCTCCGCCACCAAGGAAGCGATGAAAAAGGCCCTGTACCGCATCCAGTCCGGCGAATACGCCAAGATGTTCATCCTGGAAGGCAAGACCAACTACCCGAGCATGACTGCCCGCCGTCGCCTGACCGCCGATCATCCGATCGAGAAGGTAGGTGCCGAACTGCGCGCCATGATGCCTTGGATCGCCAAGAACAAGCTGGTTGACCAGTCCAAGAACTGATCGTCGCCTGTTCCGCCAAAAAGCCGGGGAAGCCCGGCTGATGACAAACCCCGTTTGCTGCGCAAGCGGGGTTTGTTTTTTTCTACGGCATGGCAGTGGATACAAGGGCTCAGGTGGATTGACCCGGCTTTACCCGGTACCGCAGAGCCTGTCGCGGCATCTTGTCAGCAGCCTGGGCTGGGGAGGCCCGGCTTTTGTTATGCCTGTGGCGAGGTTGCGGCCAACCACAGTGCCAGCAGGGTGATCAGCAGGCCAAGTACTTGCACCCCGTACAGGGCTTCACCGTTCAGCACGCCCAGTACGGTGGCCGTCAGCGGCATGATGACCGTGAACAGGGCCGCGCGCGAAGCCCCGAGTGTGGCAGCGCCGCTGTACCACAGCCAGTAACCCAGTGCGGTGGGTAGCGCGGCGTAGTAGAGGCAGCCCAGTACGGCGCTGCCGGACCAGTGGCTTTGCGGCTCCAGCAGGGCCAGCGGCACGGACAGCAGCAAGGCCAGCAGGCAGAGCATGCAGCTGAGGCTGAGCGGCGGTATCGGCTGGCTGAGCCGCCGTTGCAGCAGGATGAACAGGCCTTCGCACATCACGGCAGTCAGCACCAGGGCATTGCCCAGCCAGTGGCTGGCTTGTCCATCCGGGCGGCTACCCGGCCATTGCAGGGTGCAGGCGCCGGCGGTAGCCAGTGCAATGGCCAGCATCAGCCGCAGGCCGGGTCGGCTGCCCAGCAACAGCCAGCCCAGCAACGCTGTCACGGCAGGCAGGGTGGCGCTGAGGATGGCGGCATCGCTGACGCGAGTTTGCTGCATGCCCAGTATCAGCAGGCTGGTGTAGCCGATACTGCCGCAGGCGGCTTGCAGCAGTAACAGGCCGAGATCGCGTCGTGGTGGTCTGGGCCAGGCTTGGCGCTGGTAGCGCATCAGCCCGTACAGCAGGGGCAGGGCCATGGCGAAGCGCAGCGTGCCGGCAGTAAAAGGAGGCAGGCCGTGGCCGATGATCTGGCTGGCCAGCGGGGTGGTGCCGGCCAGTATCATGGCTATGGATAGCTGCAGCTGGGTGCGATGGGTCGTGTTCACAGGGAGCTCCCGGTCAGGATGAGCGCTCAGTAAATCCTGTGCCGGGTAATCCGGTATTGAACAAAATTGCAGGCTAGCGGCCAGGGTGACGGTAGCGGCCCGGTGGCAGGCCGAATTGGCGCTTGAAGGCGCGGGTGAGGTGGCTTTGGTCGGCAAAGCCGCATTGTTGCGCGATATCGGCCAATGGCGCATCGCCCCGCAAGAGCCGGCGCGCCATCTGTAAACGGTGTTGCGACCAGTAGGCGTGCGGGGTGATGCCGTATTGCTGACGAAACTGTCGCAGCAGTTGGTAGGGGCTTAGTTGACATTGTTCGGCCAGCGTCGCCAACCGCAGGCTGGTCTCGCTGCTGTCGCACAGCTGCTGGCGGACTTTTTCCAGATTGGCATGACGGTCGGCCGGCATGGCCTGGCTGCAGGGAAAGCGCAACAGCAGCGTCAGCAGGTCGACTTCGGCCTGATAGCGTCCGTCAAGGTGGTGTAAATTTCAGGGCCGAACTCCGGTCCGGTTTTCCAGGT
>NZ_BMYP01000039.1 GCF_014652335.1 Vogesella fluminis
AAAACCTGATCATGGGGATTGGAGGGGGCGGTGGATAGGTGGACGGGCTGGACGCTTACGCAGGCATGGCGGGAATCGCCAGTCCGCTCCAGTCGTCGGGACGCGATGGCGGCGCATCGGCGTACTGACCGTGTGCGAGCACAGGCGGCGGCAATACGCGCCGCTTGAAGTTGGCATCCGCGTAATAGCGCAGCTTCTTGGCCTTGATCGGTGCCACACTGGACACCATCACCACCGCCTCGTCGGGCGGTAGCTGCATCACTTCGCCGGGCGTCAGCAGCGGGCGCGCGGTTTCCTGGCGCGACACCATCAGGTGCCCGAGCCACGGCGCCAGCCGGTGGCCTGCATAGTTGCGCTGCGCGCGCAGCTCGGTGGCGGTGCCCAGCGTCTCGGAGATGCGCTTGGCGGTGCGTTCGTCGTTCGTGGCGAACGTCACCCGGACATGGCAGTTGTCGAGGATGGAGTGGTTTTGCCCATACGCCTTGTCGATCTGGTTCAGGCTTTGGGCGATGAGGAAGCTGCGGATGCCGTAGCCCGCCATGAAGGCCAGCGCCGTCTCGAAGAAGTCCAAGCGCCCCAGCGCCGGGAACTCGTCGAGCATCAGCAGCAGCTTGTGGCGGCGTTCGATGCCGTCGGAGCCATCGAGCGATTCGGTAAGGCGACGCCCGATCTGGTTGAGGATCAGGCGAATGAGTGGTTTGGTGCGGCTGATGTCCGAAGGCGGCACTACGAGATACAGCGATACCGGGTGCCCCGCAGAAATCAGGTCAGCGATGCGCCAGTCGCAGCGAGAAGTGACTTCGGCCACCGTGGGATCGCGGTACAGGCCGAGGAACGACATGGCGGTGCTCAAAACGCCGGAACGCTCGTTGTCGCTCTTGTTGAGCACTTCACGCGCAGCCGAAGCGACTACCGGATGCGGGCCATCGCCGAGGTGCGGCGTGCTCATCATCCGGTGCAAGGTCAGCTCGAACGGGCTGGCCGGGTCGGACAGGAAATTGGCGACGCCGCGCAGCGTCTTGTCCTCGCCCGCGTAGAGCACATGCAGGATGGCACCGACCAGCAGCGCGTGGCTGGTCTTCTCCCAATGGTTGCGCTTCTCCAGCGCGCCTTCGGGATCGACCAGAATGTCCGCGATGTTCTGCACGTCGCGCACCTCATGCGCGCCGCGCCGCACCTCCAGCAGCGGGTTGTAGGCTGCCGACTTCGCATCGGTGGGGTTGAACAGCAGGCAATGCGAGAAGCGCGAGCGCCAGCCTGCGGTGATCTGCCAGTTCTCGCCCTTGATGTCGTGGATGACGGCCGACGCGGGCCACGAAAGCAGCGTCGGAACCACCAAACCCACACCTTTGCCCGAGCGCGTGGGCGCGAAGGTCAGGACGTGTTCCGGCCCTTCATGCCGCAGGTATTGGCGGTCGTGCTGGCCGAGGAACACGCCAGCCGGCTGCGTGAGGCCGGCTTTGCGAATGTCTTGCGCGTTCGCCCAGCGGGCCGAGCCGTAGGTCGTGACCAGGCGCGATTGCCGCGAGCGCCAGATCGACATGCCAATCGCCACCAGCACGGCGACAAGACCGCTGCCGCCCGCGATGGCGCCGCCGGTGTCGAACACGCGCGGCGCGTAGGCGTCGAAGAAGAACCACCACTCGAACAGCTTCCACGGGTGGTAGATCGGCGTGCCGAGAAGATCGAACCAGGGCGAGCCAAGGCGTAGTTGATGGCCAAGGGCCGCTGCTGTCCATTGTGTGGCGCCCCACACGCCGGCGATCACGATGCCGAATACCACGGCAATCTGACCGAACAGCACGTTCGTCCCTTGCATGACCTGGCCTCCGATTTCTCCTGCGCTGATTCCTCATGGAAATCGCGGCACAGGGGCGTGCCGCAAGCGTCAGGATCGGTGCCGAGTCAGTGCCGGTCAAAGACCGTTTTCAGCAGAAAAGTCGAGCAAAAAGACAGAATGAGTGCGGCGGCGAATCAAAGAAAAGCGCCGCAAGCGATAGCGCATTGCGGCGTGTCGAGAAAAAAGAAGGTGACGCGGCGAGCCGCCAACAATCAGAACTTGGGCGATTCCTTCGGCGGCGTGTAGGGGGTTTCGCCGTCACCATAGAACCGCTTGCGCGTGGCTTCCGCCACTCGGTTGCACAGTACGTCGCCCATATTGGGGCGGTCGGTCTTGCACTGTTGGCGCAGTTCCTTGAGCCGTTCAGGATTGGCGGCCAGTTCCTCCACCGTCGGGATATTCGCTTCCGAAGGGTTGGCCTTCTGAGGCGTTTCAGACTGACCGCAGGCAGTCACCGCAGCCACCAGCAAGAACGGAATGATCTTCTTCATGGCACTGGTTCCTCCGGTGGATCAGGGTGGTGGCCGGGTATGAGCCTTGGGGACTCTGGCGACTCGATAACCTCTACGCGCTCGATGAACCGCGTCAGCACATCGGACGGCTCGCCTTCAAGGCGCAACAGATAGGTCGTCAGCGGCGGCACTCGCGAAGCCAACGAACGGGCCACTACGCCCGATTCGCGGCTGGTGGAAATGTGTGACTCACCCGTCAACCCAAGCGCGAAGCCCGCCGATACCAGCGCCATCATCAGGTCGCAAGAAGCCACCCGCTCCGCAACCAGTGGCTCCATATCGGCGCGACGCAGCACTCGTTCAACATGCTTGGCGTGCCCCTCGCATACCTGCGGATCACACAAAACCAGTGGATAGCGCAGCAGCTCGTTCAGGGGAATGCGCTTGTGTGTCAGCAGTGGATGCCGTGCTGGCACGGCCACCATGAGCGGGTCGTTCCAGACGGGAATTGCGACGGCACCGTCACCGACTTCATTGGATTGAGCAAAGCCCACGTCGTACAGGTCGTCATGCAGACCCTTGATCTGCTGCGATAGAGGCACCTCGAAAAACCGCATTTCGACTTCGGGTTCTTCCTGCCGGCACAGCGCCAGCAAGTTCGGCAGGCGTGAGGGCGTGATGCCATCGGATAGTGCGATGCGCAACTGAGTATGAAAGCCGTTGGCCGCCGCCTTCACGCTGTCACGGGCTTGCTGCATGGCGGCAAAGACGCGGCGCACATTCTCCAAAAAAAGTGATCCCGCACGGGTCAGGCGCGTGCTGCGCGTGGTGCGGGCGAACAGCGCAACGCCCAATTCTTCTTCCAGCTCTTTGATCGCGCGCGACAGCGGCGACTGCTCAATGTGCAGTTTTTCGGCCGCGCGGGCAAAGTGGAGTTCTTCGGCCACGGCTTGGAAGTAGCGAAGATGGCGTAGTTCCAAACCGCATCCCTCCTTACATACGCTACCCCATCAAGCACGGATTCCGCGTTGATAGCGCCAATGGCCCTCCGGCATGAATGCGTCCGGTGTCGTGACAGTCAACATTTCCGCCAGCATCGCCGTATTCAAGGGTACGCAATAGACGGGTCTGCGCCGCTCGAACTTCCACCCCTCTACAAGCATCCCGGCATCCACCGCGTCATAGCCAATCTGGTCAAGAAACTCGATGGCCGTTTTCTTTGCGCCCAGGTCATCACCAGCGACAGGCAACGCACGGCGATCCGCTGCTCCGGTCGGCCGCGCATCGGGCACGATGTCCTCGACGAGAATGGCGTTCAATATCTTGATTACATTTGATTTCGGAAGATGCCTGGCCAACAGCTCCGCTGTCGTCAGTTCTCCGCGCTCCAGCTCTGGAATGCGTCCAAACTGGGGAAAGTAGTTCTGCGGATTGAGGACAACTTTTCCTTCAAGCGGGGCAGCCGGAATGGCACGCCAGGCTTGCAGCGGGATGGCAGCAAAGGCAATGTCCGCGAACCCCGCTGCATCGGCAACGCTTCCTGTCTCGCAACCCATCGCATCGCGCAAGCCCGAAAGGCTTTGTGGCCCGCGTGAATTGCTCATCATGACGCGATGGCCTGCTCTGATAGCCAGCGAGCCCACGGCCTGCGCCATATGACCGGCGCCGATGATCCCGATGTTCATCATGTCCCCTTCAGGCCGATTGGCCCTGCGTGGCACGGCCATCGCGCTGCGCGGCCTTGCCCGGTGAGAAGACGAAGAAGCTGACGAGCGCCAGCACGAAGACGCTGATCGCGCCGTACACCATCACCCAGCCGAATCCCGCCACGAGTGCGGCATTGATCGCGTCCTGGGGCGCGGCGACGTTCGCCAGCAGTCCGGCGTTCTGCTGCGCAACCGTCACGTCGCCGGCCGCGATCTTTTCCGCAAACTGCCGCAGTTCGGCCGTCTCGGGCACGCCCAGCACGTCGCGCAAATGGGCCATGACACCTTGCACCAGTACGAAGCCCATCACGGCGATGTTGAAGGCCAGCGAGATCATCCGGGCGCTGGTATCCGCGCCAGAGGCCATACCCGCGCGTTCCGCCGCGACGGAAGCGGTGATGGTGTTGGTTGCGGTCGTGTTGGTCAGACCCAGCCCGATGCCGGCCAGCACGCAGCCCGGCAGAATCAACCAGCCCGGTTGCGCGGATACGCTGCCGATCTTCATCAGCACGAATCCCAGGCCGATGGTGGACATGCCCAGCGGAATCACGATGCCGGGCTGCCAGCGTTGCGCCAGGCGCTCGGCCAGCGGTGGAACAAACAGCGTAGGCAGGGTATAGGCCAGCAGCGCCAGCCCAGTCTGCACGCTGTCATGACCCAGGCCGACGTGGAAATAGATCGGCAAATAGATGATGAAAGGCCAGAAGCTGAAGTTCTGCCCCATTGAGCCGAGCAGCGCACCCGAGAAATTGCGCACGCGGAAAACCGAGAACTCGATCATCGGTCTAGCACTGACGCGCTCGGCCACGATGAAGCCAACAAGGCTCACGACCGACAAGCCGATAATGCCCAGAGCCGCAGGACTGCCGAAACCGAGCACCGGCCCTTGGGTGACGAACAGCACGAGGCAGAACACGGCGACCGACAGCGTGACGATGCCAGCGATGTCCAGGCGCGTCGCGTGCGGATCGCGCGACTCCTGAACACCCGCTTGGGTCAGCAGCCAGGTCACGACGGCCAGGGCGACATGGATCAGGAACACCCATTCCCAGCTCGCCAGTGCCAGAATCGCACCGCCCACGATGGGGCCGAAGCCCAGGCCGGCGCCGAAGACGATGCCCCACCAGGCAAATGCCTTGCCGCGCTGCGCGCCATCCCGGAACTGGGTGGACAGAATGGCGATCTGGCAGATCAGCATCATGGCGGCGCTCAAGCCCTGGAAGAACCGGGCCACGATCAGCACGGCGGCGCTTTCCGTCAGGCCGCACACCAGCGAGGTGATGCCGAAGGCCACGATACCGATGGTGAAGATGCGCTTGCGCCCGTAGCGGTCAGCCAGGGTTCCGACGCCCATCAGGATCGTCGTCATGGCAATGGTGTAGGCCGCCATGACCCATTGAAGCTGCCGGAAGCTGGCCCCCATGACTTGCTCAATGGTGGAAAGGATGGGCGGCACGCTGGAAATTTCCAGGCCCAGCATCAATGCGGACAAGCAGACGGCAGCCAGAGCAAACATGCCCTGACGCGAAGTTGAGGGAGTCATGAATACCTTCCAAAAGAACTTGTATGTTCGGCACCTTTCAGGTGCCGCCTAGAAAGCCGGCCGACGCGAGAAACAGGACGCGCGGCACGTTTGGAAGAATGTTAGGGAGCACTCATCTATTTATCAATGATATGATTGGACATATCAGAGACAACAAATTCGGATGATCAATGAGCCGCCCAGCCTTGGATGTGGAGTCGGTGCAGGCGTTCGTCACCATCGCCGACTTTCAGAGCTTCACCAAAGCCGCCGAAGCCTTGGGGACAACCCAAGGCGCCATCAGCGTCAGACTCAAGCGCCTGGAAGAACGCCTGGGCTACAAGCTGATCGAGCGCACGCCCCGGCTGGTTCGGCTGTCTGCGCCAGGGGCATCGTTCCTCAATCCGGCACGCGAGTTCATTGCTGCGCATGACCGCGCGATGGCGGCGCTGTCGTGCGAATGCCGGCGCTTTCGCCTGGGCATCGCCGAACACGTCGCGGGGCCGGAAGTGCCGACCTTGCTGGCACGGCTAAACGAACGAGACCCGGCCTTGACCATTGAAGTGCGGCTGGAAAATTCACGCAACCTGCTCGATGCCTTCGACAGCGGCGATCTGGATGCCGTGATCGTTCGTCAGGAAGATGATCGCCGCGATGGCGAAGACTTGGGGCCGGAGCATTTCGGCTGGTTTGCAGCGCCCCAATTTCATCAGCAACCCGGCAAACCGCTGCGCGTAGCAGCACTGGCCCCTTGCTGCGGTGTCCGTGACATCGCTATTCGAGCCTTGGCGTCAGACGGCATCGAGTGGAACGAGGTATTCGTCGGCGGCGGCCATGCTGCCGTCATGGCTGCGGTTTCGGCAGGGTTAGCTGTGGCGGCCTTATCCTGCCGGCTGGCTCCCGCCGACACCATAGAGGTCGGTCAACGCATGGGCCTGCCGGAACTGCCTTCGTCGCGGATCATGCTGCATTCGACACTCACGGATCGGCGCTCTCGCGATGCCTTACGGACACTGGCGGCAGCCTATCGCGAGCATCGCTCCCCCAGGTACGCAGGTGCGGATTGATGTGTCCCTGCCTCATATGGACATGCCCCGCTGTCGCCCGATTTCCCAGGACACGCCACCGCCGCGTACCGTCGCGGCGAGTTGCTGTCCCAGCCGCTGCTCGATCACTGGCTTCCATGGCACTAGGCTGAATCCCTTGCCGTCATCGAGCATCGCGTAGCGCCCACTGGCGAGCATGACGCTGCGCCGGTAGATACCGGCCACGCGCTGCCCGTCGCCCGCAGGCCGATGTTCCAGGTCAGTTTCGGCAGCAATGTTCTTGGCGGCATGCGCCAGTTCGCGGCTGCGCAGCGTACCCAGCAGGTTGCGCGCCAGAATCACGCGCTGCCCGCGCCGCTCGGCCAGTCCCTGTTCGGCCAGGAAGTCGGCGCGCTGCTGCATGGCCTGCTTGGCGTCGCCGCCAAAGCCTAGATCGCCCAGCCCCTGGCCGCCGCCAATCAGCTGCTGGTCGAGCCAGGTGGCACCGATCACGCGGGCCTGCCGCTCGATGGGCAGGTGCGATTTCAGCTCCACGGCCACGCCGCCGAGGCGTTCCGCGTCGTAGCGGCGGCCCTGCTCGGGCAGGTCGCTGGGCACCTTCCATAGCCCCTCGGCCACGCGCTCCACGATGCCGGCCCGGCGCAGAGCTTCCAGCCGACGAACGTGGGCCGCCACGACTTCCTGCGGATCGCGGCCCAGTACGGCCTGACCCTGCGCGATGGCGAGGTGATGATCGGTGCGGTACAGGCCATCGCTCGCCAGCGCGGCGATGCTCTTGTCGGCCGCGCGCACGTCGGCCGATCCCTTCACCTCCACCACGGCGCCGGTCGGATAGTTCGCCAGCTCGTCGCGGGCATTGAGCGCGACGTAGTGGGCCTTGCCGTCCACGCCGTCGATGACCAGATAGCCTCGGTCGCGCAGCTCGTCGGCCAGCCCTTTCGCGGCCACGCGGCCGAGGATGGTTCGGCCACTTCCATCCGCATCCTGGCCCGGCTCGAACACCACCAGCTCGCGCGGTTTGCCGCCCATGGCCCGCTGCATGGTGCGGATGATGTCGCCGCGCTCGCCCAGGGCGCGCAAGGTCTTTTCCGCATCGGCATGGACGGCCCAGGTGCCGGGCTGCACTACGTCGGCCAGGCCCAGGCGCTGCAAGCGTTGCAGGCGGCCGATCAGCAGCAGGCGCTGGCGTTGCAACCTCGGCTCGTTGAGGCGTTCGACATGCACCATTCCATCGTCGCCCAGTTCGCGCTTGAGTGTGCGATCCAGGCTCGTCCACCGCTCTTGCTCCACCTCGCGCTGCAAGGTCTGCTGGATCTCCAGCTGGGTGCGTGGGCCCAGCCATTCGGTCGCCAGCTCGGCGGCACGATGGCGGAAGCCATCAGCGATGTAGTCGCCCGCGATGATGAGGTCTTTGCCGGTGTCGTCGCACCCGCGCACGACGATGTGCGTGTGCGGGTTGTCGGTGTTCCAGTGATTGACGGCCACCCAATCGAGGCCCGTGCCCAGGTCGGCCTCCATGCGGCCCATGAGGTGCCGGGTATAGGTGCGCAGGTCTTCCAGCTCCGCGCCATCCTCGGGCGAGACGATGAAGCGGAAATGGTGCCGGTCATCGGCGGTCCGATCCTTGAAGGCGTCGAGGTCGGCCGCGTCCGTCTGCGGCCCATAGGCCCGGCCCGGTTCGCCATCGCGGCCCGCGCCGTCGCGCTCGATGTAGCGCAGGTGCTTGGCGAGCGATTGCGGGCTGGCGTTGCGCTGATTGACCAGCAGCGTCTTGATGGTCACGCGCCGCGACATGGGCGTGAGCTTCGCGCCTGCGAAGCGCGCCGCCGTATGGCCGCGCCCCAGGCGCGAACCGGGGCGCTGGCCGGCGCGTGCGCCGCTGCCGCCGGCGGCGGAATGGCGCATCAGGGGCTTGCCGCCGCTGGCTTTGCCCGCCTGTTTGAGCACCTTGGAAACGAAGCTCTGCCCCTGGCCCTTGCCCCGGTTCTTCGGGGCGCTGGGGCGCACCCGGAAATCATCGTCGCGGCGGCCGGTCATGGCTGCGCTCCCTGCAAGCTCTGGCGTGCCCCGTCGTGCGAAGCACGCGGATATGCCTGCATTGGCGCGGGCCTCGCGCCCCACGCGGCACGGCGGCGAAGCCGCTGCGTGCCGCGCCACCCCCATGTGCAGACAGGCTTTCGACGCGGCCCGGTGCCGCGTCCTTTTGTCTTGCCTTCCGCCTTTGCCCCTCGCTGTCGCTCAGGGCAGCGGCGGCCCGGTGGCGCTGCTGCGCGAGCAGCCAGCACCCCGGCGAACACGGCGATGGCCGCAGGCCAGCCGCGTTCGAGGCAAGACGCCTGCACGTTGGACGGCTGCGCCGAAGGCAGCGCGAAGTGCGGCGCGGATGCGCTCGCACTGCACGCGCAACGACACAGCGACGGCCAGCAGCACGGCACGCCCGATGGCACGATGAGATGCACGGCAGCGTGCAGCGAATCGGCGGCCATCATGGGCGCGACTCCAGCCAGGCCGGACGCGCAACGCCGATCACGGCGGCTGCACTGACCGGCCCGAAGTAGCGGCTGTCGAATGACGCCGGATTGGTGACGCTGAGCAGGAACAGCTCGCCGGGCCGAAGGCGGCGGCACTGCTGCCAGGATGGCAGCGGCCGGCCCCAGCGATCGGCAGACAGCACGGCGGCCGAAGGCACGCCGTCGATGCGAACGCTGCCCCCAATGATGCACACCTCCTGCGGTGCGACCGCACCCACGCGCTTGAGCAGAGGAATGCGTGTCGGCAGGTAGCCGCGCTGCGCAGCGAGCGCGGCAGCCTCGGCGGGCAACGGCACCAGCACGACGCTGCCCACGGACAAAGGACGAGGCAGCGAGCTGGCGCGATGGTCGAGCGGATCGACGCGATACCAGCCGACCGCCACGCTGTCGGACGGGTTGTAGGTCAGGCGCAGCAGTGGATGCACGAAGGACGCCCAGGCCAGCGCAGCGAGGCCGCAGGCGGACAGGCACGCCAGTACGATGCGAGCGCGCAGGCGCGAGCGAGGATGCGGCGCGGTGCCGGTAGTCGAAACGGCGGTCATGGCAGCGCCCTCCCGATGAGCCAGGCGGCGTGCCGCTCGGCGGTGTATTCGGGCAGCGGCAGGCGCGCAGCGAGCCGGTTGGCGAGCGTGCGCCAGTACGCGGGCGAAGCGGCAGCGGGCGCAATGCCCAGCGCCTCGATGTCGTCGATGCGCTCCAGAACGGCGCGCACTTGGTTCGCGCCCTCGGCGTGCAGCAGCAGGCGTGCGCCCGGCTGCACGCCGGGGATGCGCTGCGCCCCGTCGAGCGGCGTGCAAGCCTGCATCACCATGAGCTGCCAGCGCACGGTGCCGTAGTCGTTGGCTTGCCAGCGGATGCGGCAAAGCACAGCGTTCGGCAGGAACACAGCGAGACTGCGCCAGCGGTCGAGCCGCAGCGTGCGCGCCGGTTCGCCAAAGCGCAGATAGAGCTTGAAACGGTGCTCCAGGAAGGCCAGCGAAACGCGCGTCAGTGGCGTTGAGATAGGCCGCGCCGCGCGTGCTGGGAGTGACGGCGACGTTGCGGCCGTGGCCGCGTCAGCAGCAGGCAAAGCGGATGCGATCATGGTGTGTTCTCCCTGCGGTGTTCTGGAAACTCGCGCTCCAGCAGGCCGCGCAGCAGCTCGGCCACCGTCACGCCTTGCGTGAAGGCCGACACCTTGATGCGCGCCCGCATCGCGGGCGTGATGTCGAGCGTCAGGCGTGCGGTGTAGAGGTCGCCCTTGCCCAGCGCATCGGTGTCGCCCTGGCGAATCCACGCCTCGGCGTGCGGATTCGCGGGCGGACGCGCACCGATGCCGACGCGCTTGGCAGCGCGTTTGCTGCTTGGTGGCGACTTCGCTGTCATGACGGCCACCGCAGCAGTTCATCGACCAGCGCGGTGATTTCGCGCGCGGCGGCGCTGTCTGGCGCCGTCTCTCGCGCAAGCCGGCCAGCGGCCACGCTGTCGGCGAACACGATGCGCTGATGCACTTCCGCGCGCAGCGCAGGAAGCGGCTGCTCGGCCAGCGCGCCGCGTGCTTCGCGTCCGATCACGGTGGTGCTCACGCGCCGGTTGATGACGAAGGCCGCGCGCAGCACAGGCCGGAACACCTGCGCTTCCCGAATCAGTGCCACCATCTCGGCACTGGCCCACAGGTCGTAGGGACTGGGCTGCACCGGGATCAGTACACGCTCGGCCGCCAGCAGCGCGGAGCGCGCCAAGGCGGCGATCCTGGGTGGCCCGTCGATGACGACGTGATCGGCCCGCCTGGCGAGTTCTGGTGCCTCCTGATGCAGCGTTTCGCGGGCGAGGCCCACGGCGCTGAACAGCCTTGGCAAACCTTGTTGGCTGCGGCGCTGCGTCCAGTCCAGCGCGGAGCCCTGCGGATCGGCATCCAGCAGGATGACCGACTGCCCGCGCATCGCCAGCTCGCCGACGATGTGGGTGGCGAGCGTGGTCTTGCCCACGCCGCCTTTCTGGTTGAGCAGTGCGACGATCATGGCCTGGCCCTCCGCGTTGGAAAGCCCGGCTGTTGCCGCTGCGGTTCTGGCCGCATGGTGGTTGTCCACCGTGGCGCGGCGCTGCTACTACCAGTTAGAGAATTTAAGTTAGGGAAGTTAGAGGGGCCTGAAACCAGCGCCGTTATTGGCTTTGCAGCCGATTCGTACTCCTGATAGCACGAGGGTCGCACTCCCGATAGCACGATACCCCGTACTCCTGATAGCACGAGTCCGTCCACAGGCTGCGCACCGTTTATCCCCGTGCCGCGAACGGCACGGGCCGAAAGGTCAGCAGCTCGGCGCTGTTGTCCGGCATTCGCTCGATGCCCAGGACGTAGCCGGGCATCGACTGCCGCGCGACGAGCGCGCGCAAGTCGTAGGCGAAGTCCGAGAAGCGCGTGGCGCTGCCCGATTTCCGATACAGGTGCCTGAAATCGAATTGCCAGCCGCCCGGCTGTCGCCCGCCGTGTTTTCGCACCAACCGGTACAGCCAGCGCTCGATGCCGCCCGTGAGCCGGAAATACGCTGGGTCGATGGTCAGCACCAGCGCGGCGTCCATGACGCCCGCGTAAAACCAGTCCGGCAGGATCAGCTCCAGCCCCAAGGGCGTGCCCTTGGCATCGGCTAGTTCCTTCCACTCGTTGATCCACGAGAAGCGATGCAGCCGCCTTCCCGTGGTCTCCCGAATGGACGTGGCCACCGTCGTGGATTGCAGGCGATCCAAGGCCGCCTTGAGGCGCTGGTAGTCGCGCAGCGACGTACCGCGCCCGATGAAGCGCAGGATCTCGTAGGGCGTGGCCTGCATCAGCCGCGACGGGCGCAAGCCCGCGTCGCGTGCTTCCACAATCTGGCTGGCGGCCCAGATCAGAATGTCGGCATCCCAAATCGTGGCGATGCCGTGCTCCTGCGTGCCTTCCACGCGGATGGTGACGTTCCCGCTGCGAAAGTCGATCGGCGCAACGCGCCGCGACTTCGCCAGCGAGAAGAACGGAAAGGCCATCAAGTCCTGGCTGTCGCGCGGCGCCATGTCGCCCGGCAAGGCGCGGAACAGGTCGAGCTGTTCGCGCTCTGGCACGGGCCGCTGCCGGGACGGCAGCGCAGGGCTGGACATGGCGAAGGCCACCCGCGCGCAAGCGATCAGCGCGCACGGCTGTCCGCCGAATGCTGCTCGGCGTACTCGGGATCGGATGTGCTCTCGAAGCTGCGCTCGGAAGCCCAGGCGTCGAGGTCGGCCACGGCGTACATGACGCGCCTGCCGAACTTGCGGAACTTGGGGCCGCCACCCAGCACGCGCTGTTTCTCCAGCGTGCGCGGCGACAGGCGCAAGTAGTCGGCGGCTTCGTCGTTGGTAAGGTAACGCTGCGGCTGCGCAGCGGCAGTGGCGGGAGCGGCGGCAGGCCGCAAGGGAGCGGGACGCATGGTGTGAACCTCCATAGCTTTCAAAGCTCCGGCCACACAGCGCAACCGGATGGAGGCAGTCTCAGAAAACGAGGCCCTTCTGCTCAGGGTCGTTTTGCACCCTCATCAAAACGACCCTTCTCAAGCGGAGGCAGTTGTGCTAGGTGGCGATAGCCGCCGCGCATCAACGCATCGCCACGCCGCACCAGGCGGCGCACCTTGGAGCGCAGGCCGCCGTCGCTGTGCCAACCTGCCGCGGCATCGGTGCCGAACAAGCCTTCGGCCACCTCGCGCAAGGACGCGCCCGCAAGGGTCGCGTCGAGCGCCTGCAGGGTGTGCAGCTCCAGCAGTGCCGATTGCGACGGCCTGGGCCGCGCATCGGCCAGCGCCGCACCGGAAGCGTGGCCGCGCACAGGCGCGGCAGCGCCGCCGCGATGGGCGTAGGCGACAGCCATGCCGTCTTGCAGGCCGGGCGCGAGCGCGAAGCGCAGGCACTGGCCGGGGCTGCGCGCGATCAGCGCCAGTCCCTTGCCATCGTGGAGAAGTTGCTTGTGGCCAGGGATACGCCAGAACGCGAAGGACTCGGCATCCACGGGCGGATCGGCATCGGGGTAGAGCTGCACCACATCAGCTTGGCCGGGCTGCCAGGCTGGATGCGCGTCGCGCGCATCCAGCGCCGGGTCTTCCAGCACGCGCAAGCCCCAACGATGCGCAGCATCGGGGCGGCGCGCACGGCGCAGCCAGTCGAGCCGGTAATCGGGGTGCCTGCGCAGGTACTCCCAAGCCAGCGCAAGCGCATCCAGCCACAGGACATAGAGGTAAGCCGCAGTGGGATACCAGTGCGCGACATGATGAGGATTGACCATGACCCAAGCTCCCGTCGAACAGCAGGAACGTCGCCACGGCGTCAAACATGCGGGAGCACTAAACCAAGGTAGAAATCCGGTTAAGCTGTAACGGCTGGTGTCAAGACTGGTTGGCTCCGGCATGTTGCGTAATTCGTCCGAATGCGACGGCCGCATGGCACCAAAAACGTCATGCGGTACTGACACCGTGCCGCAAGCCGCATGAAAGATCGTGGCTGTTTCTGCCACGCACGCACAGGTTTGGTGCAAGAGTGCTGATTCAGACTGGACAGGTCTGGAGCAAGACCGAAATAGTCTGAATGCGCCCGTCTTGGCCGGAGCGCGAGCGGTTCAATCGACGACGGAACCGTTTTCCTGGGCCAGGCGCAGATATTCCGAGAGCGGGCGCACCGCCTGGAAATACAAATCCCGCATCACGGGCTGCTGGCGCGGCCCGACGATGGAAGCCAGATCGGAGAGCTTCACCGTCCCCAGCGCGGGCATACTGATTCCCAGGTCGATCAGACCATAGGCCGTGTCGCCGTCAGTGGGATCGAGCGAAGTCAGCAGCCAGGTGGCGTGCGCGTCGGGGGTGAACAGCCGCACGACCGGCAGCGGGTCATACGGTTCACCGGCGGCGGCCCGCCGCCCGTTCTCCAGCAGCGCGGCGCGCTGCGCATCGGTGACGAGGGGAGCGTTCATCGTGGTGCTCCTGTTCCAACATGGAATGCTGGTTTTGCACATCCACGGCAAAGCGTGGATGCGTATTCCACGAAAGCCGTGGAAACACGAAAGCGCAAAAGCTCAATTGTAGAAATCTGCAAAGGCACGTTGGCGGTTTTCCGGTTCTGTCGGAATCCGCAGAAGCGGATTTCCGTAAAAGCACGAATAAGGGCCAAAAGCATGAATGAGTTAAAGATAACGTGGTTTTAATTGTGTCGCGAATTGACGCTTCTGTCTATGCAGAAGCGATCCATCCAGCGCGGCCGGCCAGCGGGCGCCACCACCTTCGACGCCGAATTGGCTCAAGCCTTCGGCGCGGCTGTGCGCGCGTTGCGGACGGAGCGCGGGATTGCACAGGAATCGCTGGCGAACCTCGCAGGCATCGAGCGTTCGCACATGGGCAAGGTCGAGCGCGGCGAGCACATGCCCACGCTGGCGATCATCTTCAAGATCGCCGGCGCGCTCGAATGCAGCACGGCCGTGCTGATGGGCAAGACGGAAGAGTTGCTGGCCGCTGTTCGGGAATAGCCATCGAAGCCCCACCCTCATGACGGGGCTCTGGTCTGGCGCCGGTCAGATCGACAACAAGAAAAGGACGCTGGAAGTGATATTGCCGCTCGTTGATCCCTTTATCCAGCCTTACGAGGCATGGACAACAAGAACGCCCAGTATTGAAGAGATGATGGAAGCGCAGAAGCGAACGGGGAAGGTATCGCTTCACGTGAATGATCAGTTAATTGCCAGAGTCACGACAGGGCTTGAAGCTGCCAACTATATCGGTAGCGTTGGTGCGGATAATGGCCTGGGCAATCACATTAACGACGCATTGGACAACGACAGCAGCTATGCGGTGTGGCGTCGTGAAATGCCGAGTGCAACCCCACCAGGTTTGAAGAACTACAAGAGCAGATACCCCGCGTATGACGCCCTACAGGTCAATAGCGAGATCAATGTCCACGGTGCATGCCTGTCGCCGGGACAAGTGCTGTTCCATGCGGGAGTGTGGCCAGGTGGACTCTCATTGGTGACGGATAGGCCGTTGTCGTCCTCCTTCTGTCCGCAAGTGGCACTGAGGAATGCGGAACACAGAGGGAAAGCCTATGACGCCAACCGCATTGATCTCTTCGTCTTGCGCGTAGCTGCTTCGGCCACAAAGGCGTTCGCTTACAAGCGAAAGGGGTTGGCGCTAGGACATGAGAACGAGGTACTGTTTTCTGCTGGCGCAAGTTTGTCTTTAATTTCACAGACCTTGATTCGCCATGACCACCCTGTAGGCAAAGCTCATTGCTCCGAGAAACGTGTACCTCTCTACGTTCTGGAAATCGAACTTAGCTGATTGCGGTATCCAAGCAGCACTGCGCCCCGCCGCGAGGGCGGGGCGCTGCGGCGGTTACGCCGCCTGGGGCTTGCTGCGCGACCAGATCAGGTCGTGCGTGCCGTTCTCGCCTTCGATCAGGCGGGCATAGACCGTTGCCGCAAATGAAGGATCGTCGAGGGTCACGGACAGATATTCCCGCCCGGCCTCGCTGGTCTTCTTCCACGCTGCGCCGATGTCGTGGCTGGCGGCCTGGACGCGGAAGTCCGGGGCCTTCTCGTTGTCCCCCTTGTCGTTGGGAACCAGCTTGACCTTGACGTTGAGCGTCAGGGTGCGAAGCGTGCCGGCGAAGCCGTCTTTGTCTGCGGTGAAGGTGCCGATGTTGGCCATGATGTTTTCTCCGTTCGGTTGAACAAGGTTCGCGCCCATCGCGTCCTTGTTGTGATCCGGCCGGCGGGGGACGGGCTGGCTGCACCGCTTGCGGTCGCAACGCAGTGGAGAGCCGGGAGGCGAAAAGAATTTGTCCCGCGAGGAATGCGCCGAACGCAGTGACAAAGCAGGGGAAATTGTTTTCGCCGGACGGTTGCAGCCATAAAGCCCGAGGCGCAGCCGTGCCACCGCCAGGATTCACAACAACACAAGGACGCCTTGGGCCGAACCGCTCCGAAAGGAGATGGGGCCGACTCGGCATCCCCGCTCGAAGGCTTCTCCGGCTCGCCCGCTGATGCGGGCCAGGTCAACCACCCGACGACAGGTGAGAACGCCCCTGCCGCACCTTGCGGCGCCGGTCTTGAGGCGTGGGGTGGAAGCTCCATAGCGATGCCGGGCGGGTTGTCCGTGAACCGTCCTTCGTGACGTGATGGGCGAGAACCACCAGCGTTGAGGACGGCACGTATTTGCACAACCTGCCGCAGTAAGCACCAGCGTGTTCGCCAAGCCCTGTCCATACGGAGGGGCCCTGACCCGGCCGATCCGGTATGTGCCGGTTCGGCGGTATCAAGGGGCGCCAAGCCTGCGCGGCGGGGATAGCCCACAGGGCTTTCCCCTGGAGGCAAGCGAAGCGCGCAGCGCCGCAGGCGCGAAGGCGTGAGGGATTGGACGCCGAATGGCCGTGACGGCAAAGACGGCACGGGGCGCAGCCCGAAAGCCCGGCGGCGCATCGCGCCGACACGCCCAGAAGCGTCACAGCATCATGCCGCCATATGCGCAACAAATTCAGGTTATGCACAAAACATCAATTTCATGCTAGAGTATGTGAAATCATGCGCAACATAGCTAATTGAGGTGAATCATGGCCTTCCGAGCAGATGAAGCAGCACGCGCCGGGTACGAAGAAGTGGAGAAGTACCTTGTCCCCCGCCCCCGGGATGCCGATGAGGCTCAGCGGGCGCGAAGCAGGAGGGCTCTGGAGGACATAGCTGACGGACTGGGGCCAGTCGTTGACAGATACCCTTCGTGGCATCCGCTGGTGCGCAATCACGATAGTCGCCATCCCGTCACCATCCCCAGCGATCGCTGCGGCTATAAGGGGCTGGATCACACGAGGTTCTTCGTCAATGGATTCATCACCTGCCCGTATGGCGATGGCCAAGAGGTTTTGGATTCCGTTCTGGCACTTCCCCGCCACCACGCGGCTTACATCACGGCGGAAAAGCTGGATGTGCAGTTCTACAACCCGCAGACAACGCCCATTCTGGTCAAGTGTCATTGGGAAGAACTTTTCCCAGACCACATGATTCCGCTGTCTGTCGCTGTCCCCCTGCTTCTGGAGAAGGAAGTCCCCTGCTGGACGTGGTCGCAAGTCGCCGAGACCTGGGAGTCGATGCGCTCGTATTTCCTGGGTGCTCCTCACGGTGCCCGGTCATCGCTGTTCGTAAGCCAGGAAACTGGACAGGGCATCAAAAAGGTCTGGGAGACGCTAATCTACACAGGGATGTTTGGCCCGATCAAAGTGTGATGGAAGCAGCGAGGCATCCCAAGCGATGTATCAACGCCGCCGCCCGCGCATAAGCGTGGGCAGCGGCGTTCTGATTCGGCTGTTGGCCTTAAACACCGGGCGCGGCCGCTGCCGCGCCCGGATTTTTTGCGTTCACCGCACCCAGGACGGAACGGCCTGGGCGCGGTGCTGATCGGGTTATTCCTTCATCTCGATGGGCCACCACACGGCACGCGGCAAGGCGCGGCCCGTGATGGGGTGAATGTCAGTGAGGTCGGCGCGGGCCGTCCAGCCCGAGGGTGGGCGGTAGCCGCGCACGTCGCCTTCGCCGTGTCAGCGGCAGGCGCGCACCGTGCCGGGCACATATATCGCCGCCATGCGCGGGCGGCTGGTCGTGATGCGGGTCATAGGCGGTTCTCCTTGCAGCGAAGCGCCCCGGTTGAGGCCGGGGCGCTTGCCTTCGGCGCGGGTCAAGCCGCCAGCGCCTCGGCGGGTTCATTCGCCATTGCATCGGCATCCTCCGGGGCATTCTGCTCCGAGCCTTCTTCCTGCGCGGCCTCCGGGCTTGCGGCCTTGAAGATGGCGGGCATCCAGCCTGTGCCATTCGCCAGCCGTTCGGCCTCGCAGGCAATGTCGGCCTTCTTGAGCTTGCCCAGCCGGTTGACGGAATCCGGCGCGAACTCGCCCACTGCGTCCAAGATCACTGCCTTGGACACGTGCTTGAAATAGCCTTCTGCGGTCGGCTGCCACCATGCAGCCATGTCGAGGCCCACGGCCTGCGCCAGTTCCTCGCCGGGTTGCTGCGGCGTGGTGCGGGGCGTCACCACGTCCACCGTGGACGCCACGCAAACGGCCAGCAATCGCACCAGTTCATCTTGCGGCTTCGCCAGCAGCGCGGCGAACAGTTCGGCGCTGTCCTGCGGCAAGGCTTCGCCCGCCACCTGTTGCAGTTCGCGCAGCGCCACGGCGGCGGGCGATTCCGGCCAGTCCGGGGCCATGCCTTCCAGCCGGTCTTGCATTTTCAAACTCACGCCCAGCGGCAGATCGTGGCCGTAGTAGCGGCCCTGCAAGACGGTCTGCATCATGCCATGCACCACGGCAGCCAGCGCGGCTTGTGGATGCCGGGCCACCTCGATTTGCAGCGCGGCGGTACGGTGAGCGCTCAACCGCTGCGCCAGCCGGTCGGACATGGCGGCGGTCTTGGGTTGCTCGTCGTCCTCGCATTCGTCGTCGTTCTTGGTTTCGCCTTCGCTGCCGAATCCTTGGCGCAGCCGTTCCAGCGTGCGCAGTGCCTTGGCCTCGGCCTCGCGCATCAGGCCACGATGAATCACGGCCTCGCCGCTGCGGTCGATGGTGACGATGGCACCGGCTGCGGCCTTCACGTTCGCGCCGTAGTCCTGCAAGCCATCTTCCAACGCCTGCAACTGCTCGCCTAGGGCTTCGCCTTCCTCCTGCAAGGCGTCGGCCTTTTCCTCGTCGTCGGCATCCAGCGCAGCATCCACGGCTTCGGCCAGTTCGTGCATCTTGGTTTGCAGCTTCTCGATGCGTGCGGCTTCGCGCTTGTTCGGCTCGCGCCGTTCCCTTGGCGCACGCTGGAAGGCGTGCAGGTCGGCATGGGTCACGCCCGGCGTGGCATCCACCCACGCCCAACCCTCGGCGCGGACAGTGGCGGCGATGCCTGCCAGCTTGTCTTGCGCCAGCCGTTCCAGTAGCGCGGCATCGGTCAGATACACGCCCGCGTCATCTTCCGCGAACAGGTCGCGGCGGATGCCACCGCCTGCGGTTTCGTAGCTGTCCAGCCCCACGAAGCGCACCAGCGGATGCCGGTAGGCGTCAATCTCCCTTTCGGTCAGGCGTTCGCGCAAGTGCGAGGGATGGCGCTGCCACTGCGGGGCACCGTAGAACGCACTTTCCTGCGCCGCGTGGTCGTCGGTGATGGACAAGGCCATCAACTGATCGAGCGTGACAGCATCGGCGCGATAGTCGGCCATCAATCGCGGCGACACATTCGCCAGCTTCAAGCGGCGCTGCACCACCAGCGGCGTGACGGAGAAATCCGCCGCAATATCCTCAATCGGTCGGCCTTCGGCCACCAGCGCCGCGAAGGCTTCAAACTGGTCTGCCGGGTGCATGGCTTCGCGCTGCACATTCTCGGTGAGGCTGGCCGTGCGGGCGGTGCCATCGGCCACCAGCAGGCAAGGCACTTCCCATTCCTTGCTGACGCGGTGTTTTTTCGCCAGCAGCTTGAGGGCTGCGAGGCGTCGGCCACCGGCCACGACTTCGTAATGCTCGCCATCGGCGGATGCAATGACGATCAGGTTTTGCAGCAGGCCCACGCGCTGGATGCTCGCAGCCAGTTCGGGGATGGACATGCGCGGGGTCTTGCGTACGTTGCGGCCCGTGGGGCGCAGCACCAGCCGCGACAGTGGAACCAGAATCAGGTTCTTGGTCGGGTCGGCGGCTTCCAGCGCGGGGGCTTGGATAGCGCGGGCTTCGGTTTGGGTAACGGCGTTCATGGTGTATCTCCAATCGAGTGAAACAAGGGAATGGAGGGGAACCGCCCCTCCGGCGGGGGAACGGTTAGGCTTTCAACTGGCGCATACCATCGGCCAGCAGCCACAGGGCGCGGTTCAGGCGAATATCGGAATCAATGCCCTGCACGGGGCGGGTCTGCTGCCTGCGGCCATTGGCGGCGCGGCCCTGCAATCCGCCCTTGGTCAAGTTCTCCTGCGTGCGGTTGAACACGCTCCACAGGTCGGGGCGGCGGTCTTCAAACCGGCGCGGCATCAGAATCTGGCTTTCGGTGATGGGCGTGGGCTTGTTGGGGTCGTCGTACTTCAACGCCAGCGCGGCACGGGCGAACACCTCGGCCTCTCCGTCGTCCAGCGTGACGGCGCGCATGGCATCGCGGGAATCGCGCACGCGGTCAAAGCCGCTCAGTACCTGATACGCACCCTCGATCACCAGCCCGGCCACGTCGCCTTTGTGCGGCACGCGCACATCGGCCACGGTGTCGCCGTACACCAGCCCATTGGCACAGACGAATCGGAACTGGCCCGCCAGCATCTGGTAGCTGCTGGTGCCATCGTGCGAGTTCAGCAGCACGATTTCATTGGCCTCCGCGCCGTTGATCTGGCTGGCATGGCGCAGACGCAGCAGGTGTTTCGTGTGCTCGCGCCGCCCCTCGTTGCGTACACGGGTCTGGCACACCATGAAGGGCTGAAACCCTTCTTTCCGAAGCTCGGTCAACACCGTGGCGGTCGGGATATAGCTGTACCGCTCCGAACGGCTCTCATGCGGGGCATCCGCGAAGATGGACGGGGCCACCCTGCGAATCTGGTCATCGGACAGCGGGTAGTCGCTGCGCAGCGCGGGGGAATGGGAAGCGAAACGAGATGCGAGTTGCATGGTCTTTCTCCTGACAAAAAGAGGTTTGCTGTTCACACCGCACACCGGATTCCTAGATTCGGAGCCCAAGCCTTTCGGCTGTTCGGTGCGGTCGGCGCGAGGAACCCGGTTGGCGCTGTTGCCACCGTCTTTCCTGAGTTCATCGCCCGCGACGGTCAGGAGCGCGCGAACGGGCGCCGTCAAGGAGGCAAGCGCAGGGTTGGTGCGGCCCGCAGGCGCAGCCGAGGACACGGCCCTGCGCGCCTTGACGGCGCACGGGCGCGGGCTACAGTCGCGGACAAGGTGATGGAGTCAGGGAAGACGGCTGGACATGGCAACGGCCTTCCCCACACGCCGACCGCACGGCAAGCGAAGCGCGCAGGCCCGGATCTGGAAGCCGGGCCGGAGGCGTCAGCCGAGCGGAGCGAGGGAACGATGGAAGCCCGACAGGGGCGAAACCCCGCAGGGGGTTCGATGCGAAGCACGACAGCGCGACCGGCCATCTCCCAGGTGGCCGGGGACGCCCAGCAGTTTGAGCATCGCGGGATTTGTCTTTGGTCGATTTTTCGCGGACAATGTGGGCAAGGCCCTGTCCGCCTGAGCTTCGAGCGGCTCAATCAAGACTGCGTTCTGCTTTCCCCCGTATTTCTTGCCACCACCATGCGATATCGCCTGGGCGTAGGCCAAGTAATCGCTCGATTGGTCTGCGCTGAAATCAGGAGAATCGTATGCCCATCGGCATTTCCGACCTTGCCCATTCTGTTCGCAAGAACAGCGCTTCCGTGGCCGCACCTGTGCAGCTTGGTCACGCGCAACAACTCATCGTTGCCGCACTTGGCTACAAGAGCCTTGCCGCCTACCAGGCTGCGCAGGTAGCCGCGCTCGAACCCCAAGATTTGGGCAACGTCCACCACGTTGTACTCGACTACGACCAGCTCGATCAGCGCGCCAGCGAACTTGGCGCGGCCCCCACGCCAAGCCAACTGCACGAGTTGATCGACGCAGCCTTCAAGGAGCGGGCGCCTCGTACACACATTCACGCCTCTCATGCGGACTTCGACAACTACTTGCGTGAGCATGTGGATCAGGTGGTCATCGAAGACGATGACGTGAACAGCGAGATGGCCAACGCCAATTACGATGGTATTGATGAGGTCTATTTCGATTTCGAGGTCGAGTCTGAAAACGTCCCCGTTGGCAGCTCTCTGGAAATCGACCTGGACGGCCATGTTGGCTTGGGCATCGACACTGAGCGTCCCTACGCGGGCCACATCGTGAATGTGGAGGGCACTTTGAGCGTGGAACGATTGGGCAGCCAGTGCTTTGGGTCAGTGGACTGCCAAGTCACCAAAGCGGAACTCGATACAAACTGGGGAGATGACGACTACGATGGCGAGCCACCGCCGCGCAGCGTATCGCAAGCCTATGCCGAACTGCTGGGCCTCGAACTGCATGAGGTTGGCAATCTCGCCGATGTAGAAGCAATGGAGCTGGACGGAAGTAGCGGTGAAATGGTCTATGGCTACCTCCTCGACTTCACGGACTACGCATCGCCCGAGATAGCGCAGAAGATCTTGCGCCGCCACTCCTCACTGCGTATCGAAGTCGGCCCTGGCTTCTTTGAAGGTGTTCGCAGCGACGACTGGCCTCGCTGACGATGCAGTGAAGCGCATCCCGATATGGGATGCGCTACTGGGCCATTCGCCCAGGGCCGGGTTAGACAACGATCCGCCCGGCCAGCCGCGCATCGCGCGCATAGGCGCTTAACTTCTTCTCGGCACGGAAAGACAGGTCGCGCTCGATCGGCAGGCCCAGCCCGCCGCGCACCGTCGCCAGCTCGCCCAGGCTGACCCAGCCGATTTCCGGCATCCCCAGGCCCAGGTCACAAAGACCGAAGGCATGATCGTGGTCATCGGGGTCAATCTCGGTCAGCAGCCAAGTCGCGCCGGCATCGGGCGTGAACAGCTTGACCACGGGTGGCGGATCGAAGTCCGGGTTCTCCAAGGATTCGCGGCCGTTGGCCAGCAGCACGATGCGGTGCTCGTCGGTGATGAGTGCGTTGTTCATGGTGAACTCCTGAAAGGTTGCCGGGCGGAATTGCCCGACCCTTCCAAGGCACGGCGCAGCGCAAGCAGTCAGGGGTCAACGACGGCCGCCAGGACGCAAGCGCGCACCAGCGCGCGCCGCCCTTGACGGCGAGAACGCCGTGATACGGTGAAGGGAACAGCAAGACCGCCCACACCCCGCCCACTGCACACACCCGCCTTGGAGCAAGTGCAGCGCGCAGGCCCGAGAGGGCCGGAGGCGTCAGGGATCAAAGTCGGATGGCCGCGATTCGGCACGAAGCGCGGGGCGCAGCCCGCGAGCCCGACGGCGGCACGCCGGGACGCCCGGATGCTTATAGAGGGAAGATTTTCCACATCTGAATTGTCGTACCAGTGATATGACAATCGACCTGCTTAACGCACACAGAGGGCCTGTCCGAATTTTTGTGTAAACGGGGTTTCAAATCACATCTGAGGAATGCGTTCC
>NZ_BMYP01000040.1 GCF_014652335.1 Vogesella fluminis
CCTGGAAAACCGGACCGGAGTTCGGCCCTGAAATTTACACCACCTTGACGGACGCTATCGAATGTTGCCATGTATCGTTACCCTATCAAGTACAACTGCACAATGTACTTGCAGTGTACTTGCAAACGAGGTATTTCAGTCAACTACAGGCAACACCCACCCACAGGAACAATCTCATAAATCATTGATAAAATTGTAAAATATAAAACTTCGCAACAGGCATCAACGCAAAGAAACCATAATACGCACAGAATCATAATCCGCAGGTCCGGGGTTCGAGTCCCTGATTCGCCACCACTCTACTCTTTCGAAGCATTGCCTCTGGCAGTGCTTCATGGCGAATTAGCTCAGTCGGTTAGAGCGACGGAATCATAATCCGCAGGTCCGGGGTTCGAGTCCCTGATTCGCCACCAGTTTAAAAGCCAGCAGCAATGCTGGCTTTTTCCGTTTCCGCGCCGGCACACGCCCGGCCCGCGACATCCCCAAGCCCTGCCAGCCGTGCTAAAATCGGCGCAAGCTATTCATTTGCCAGCAAAAACCGTTCGCAAGCCCGTGGTCGCTTGCTTTGGCGGCCCCTGCTGGCATTTCTCATTTACAGTGTGCCCAGCATGAAAAAGGTTTACATCAAGACATTCGGTTGCCAGATGAACGAGTACGACTCCGACAAGATGGTCGACGTGCTCGGCAGCAGCGAAGGCATGATCAAGACGGAAAACCCGGAAGACGCCGACGTGATCCTGTTCAACACCTGCAGCGTGCGCGAGAAGGCGCAGGAAAAGGTGTTCTCCGATCTCGGCCGCATCCGGCCGCTGAAAGAGGCCAACCCCAACCTGATCATCGGCGTCGGCGGCTGTGTCGCGTCGCAGGAAGGCGACACCATCGTCAAGCGCGCGCCCTACGTCGACGTGGTGTTCGGACCGCAGACGCTGCACCGCCTGCCGGAACTGATCAAGAGCCGGCAGCAAAGCGGCAACGCCCAGGTCGACATTTCCTTCCCCGAAATCGAGAAGTTCGATCACCTGCCGACGGCCAAGGTCGACGGCGCCGCGGCGATGGTGTCGGTGATGGAAGGCTGTTCCAAGTACTGCTCGTTCTGCGTGGTGCCGTACACCCGCGGCGAGGAGGTGTCGCGCCCGTTCGACGACGTGCTGACCGAGATCGCCGGCCTCGCAGCGCAGGGGGTGAAGGAAATCACCCTGCTGGGCCAGAACGTCAACGCCTACCGCGGCCTGATGGCCGACGGCCAAGATGGAACAGACCTCGCCGATTTCGCGCTGCTGCTGGAGTACGTGCACGAGATTCCCGGCATCGAGCGCATGCGCTTCACCACCAGCCATCCGCGCGAATTCAGCCAGCGCATCATCGACTGCTACGCACGCCTGCCCAAGCTGGTCTCGCACCTCCACCTGCCGGTACAGAGCGGCTCCGACCGTACGCTGATGGCGATGAAACGCGGCTACACCGCGCTGGAATACAAGTCCATCATCCGCAAGCTGCGCGCCATCCGCCCCGACCTGTGCCTGTCGTCGGACTTCATCGTCGGCTTCCCCGGCGAAACCGAGGCCGATTTCGAGCAGACGCTGAAGCTAGTGAAAGACATGGCCTTCGATTTCAGCTATGTGTTCATCTACAGCCCGCGTCCAGGCACCCCTGCGGCCAACCTTGCCGACGACACCCCGCACAGCGAGAAGGTGCGGCGCCTGGAGGCGCTGAACGAGGTGATCGAGGCCGAAGGCTTCCGCATCAACCAGGGCATGCTCGGCAGCGTGCAGCGCGTGCTGGTACAGAACATCTCGAAGAAGGACCCGTCGATGCTGGCCGGGCGTACCGCCAACAACCGCGTGGTCAACTTTGTCGGCCAGCCGCGGCTGATCAACCAGCTGGTCGACGTGGTGATTACCGAAGCCAACCCGCATTCGCTGGGCGGCGAACTGCTGCTGCGTGAAAGTGACTAAACCATGCGCCTGCTACTTGTGATGTTGCCCCTGCTGGCCGCCTGTGCCAGCCTGCCACCGGCCGATCCGGCGACCATGGACTGCGCGGCGCTGACGCAGGCGCTTGCGCAAACGCGGCAGCAGCTGCAGGATGAGCGACAGGCGCCACGCAGCCCGGTGCAGCTCAATATCGGGCTGGGCGGCGCCATCGGCAGCCACGGCAGCGCCGGCATCGGTTTCGGCGTGCCGCTGGGCACCGCGCAACCGGACCCGCAGCGCATCGCCGGGCTTGAACGCAGGCTGCTGCAATTGCAGCAGCGATACCAGCAACGGCAATGTCCGCCCCAGACGACCACCAGTCCATGACCCAACCTCACAGTAGCCACAGCTTTACCCCTGTCGATAACGAACGTCTGGCCCGCCTGTGCGGCGCACTGGACGAGAACCTGAAACAGATCGAAACCGGGCTGGATGTCAGCATCCAGCGCCGCGGCGAGCAGTTCAGCCTGCGTGGCGAACAGGCCGGCCGCGCACTGAGCCTGCTACAGCGCTTTTATGCGCTGGCGGAAAAGCGCGAGCTGTCGATCCAGGACATCCAGCTGGGACTGGTCGAGGCGCGGCAGCACAATCCGCAGGACGAGACGGACGACACCCCGCCCCTGCACACCCGCCGCCGCGACCTGAAGGGCCGCACCCCGCGCCAGAGCCGCTACATCCAGGCCATCTTCAGCCACGACATTACCTTCGGCATCGGCCCGGCCGGCACCGGCAAGACCTATCTCGCCGTCGCCTGCGCGGTGGACGCGATGGAGCGCGATGCGGTGAAGCGCATCGTGCTGGTGCGCCCAGCGGTGGAAGCCGGCGAGAAGCTGGGCTTTTTGCCCGGTGATCTGGCACAGAAGGTCGATCCCTACCTGCGCCCGCTGTACGACGCACTGTACGACCTGATGGGCTTCGACAAGGTCGCCAAGCTGTTCGAGAAGAACCTGATCGAGATCGCGCCGCTGGCCTATATGCGCGGCCGCACGCTGAACAACGCCTTCATCATCCTCGACGAGGCGCAGAACACCACGCCGGAACAGATGAAGATGTTCCTCACCCGCATCGGCTTCGGTTCGCGTGCGGTGATCACCGGCGACGTGACCCAGATCGACCTCGCCCGCCACCAGAAGAGCGGCCTGGTCGAAGTCGAGCGCATCCTGAGCCAGGTGCGCGGCATCCATTTCCACCATTTCCAGAGCGACGACGTGGTGCGCCACCCGCTGGTGCAGAAGATCGTCGACGCCTACGACCGTTACCAGATCCAAGAAAATGAAGACCGCTAAACGCAATCAAGTGCTGCAAAGGTTGGCCGCACGGCTGGACCTGACCCTCGAAGACCGGCTGGAGGCCGAACAGCCGCTGCCGGCAGGCAAGCAGTGGCGCCGCTGGTGCCAGGTCGCGCTGCAGCGCGACGTGCACCAGGCCCAGATTTCACTGGTGGTGGTCGACGAGGCCGAAGGTCGCGCGCTGAACCGCGACTACCGCGGCAAGGACTACGCCACCAACGTGCTGAGCTTTGCGCTGAACGAGGGCGACACCGTCGCCGGCATGCCGCTGTTCGGCGACCTGGTGTTCTGCGCGCCGGTGGTGGCGCGCGAGGCCGCCGAGCAGGGCAAGAGCCTGGACGCGCACTACGCCCACCTCACCGTGCACGGCATGCTGCACCTGCAGGGCTTCGATCACGAAGCCGACAACGAGGCCGAGGCGATGGAAGCGCTTGAAACCGTCATCCTCGGCAAGTTAGGCTATACCGATCCTTACGCCGCAGAGAAACCCTGACCCGACACCATGGACGATTATTCCAGTAAACCCGCGCCCAACTGGTTCGAGCGCCTGCTCAACCGCTTCACCCACGAACCGGAAGACCGCGAAGAGCTGGTTTCCCAGCTGCATGCCGCCTTCGAGCGCAATGTGCTGGACGCCGAAGCGCTGTCGATGATCGAAGGCGTGCTGTCCTTCTCCGAGCGCACCGTGCGCGAGGTGATGGTGCAGCGCAGCCAGATGGACGTGATCCGCCTGTCCGAACCGATGGAAAAGCTGCTGTCGCACGTGATCGAGGCCGGCCATTCGCGCTTCCCGGTGATCGGCGAGGACAAGGACGACGTGCAGGGCATCCTGCTGAGCAAGGACCTGCTGCGCTACTTCCTGACCCCCAACGATTTCGACCTGCAGAAGACGCTGCGCCCGGTGGTATTCGTGCCGGAGAGCAAACGACTCGACGGCCTCTTGCGCGAGTTCCGCGCCACCAAGACGCACATGGCGATCGTGGTCGACGAATACGGTGGCGTGTCCGGGCTGATCACCATCGAGGACGTGCTGGAAGTGATCGTCGGCGACATCGACGACGAGCACGACCTGATCGAGTCGGAAGACGACATCGTGCCGGTGCGCGGCGAGCGCTACCGCGTGCTGGCCACCACCAGCATCGACGACTTCAACGACTTCTTCGAGTGCGCGCTGCCGGACGACGAGGTCGACACCATCGGCGGCCTGGTCACCGCCAATCTCGGCTACGTGCCGGTACGCGGCGAGGGTCTGCAGCTGCAGGACTGGCACTTCACCGTGATCCGCGCCGACAGCCGCCGGCTGCAGGCGCTGCTGGTCGAGCGCCGCCCGCAGGCAGCACGCTAGATGCGGCGCACCCTCGGCTATCCACTGCTGGCGCTGTCGGCCGGCGCCGCCAGCGTGTTCGCCTTCGCCCCCTACCGCCTGTTCCTGCTGATGCCGCTGCTGCTGGCGCTGCTGCTGGAACTGGTGCAACGTTGGCCGCAACGCGCCTTCCTGCTCGGCTACGCCTGGGCGCTGGCCGCCTATACCAGCAATTTCTACTGGATCTACATCAGCCTGCACGACATCGGCGGCATGCCGGCGCCGATGGCCGGCGCCATGACGCTGCTGCTGCCGGCCTGGCTCGCGCTGTTCCCGGCGCTGGCGGTGTGGCTGGCCTGCCGCATCGGCACCAACAGCGCTAGCCGCTGGCTGCTGCTATTCCCGGCCTTGTGGACGCTGGGCGAGTGGCTGCGCAGCTGGATGCTGACCGGCTTCCCGTGGGGCGCCATCGGCTACAGCCAGATCACCGAAAGCCCGCTTGCCGGCCTGGCTGCCGTCACCGGCATCCACGGCGTCACCTATGCCGTGGCGCTGTCCGCCGCCATCCTGATGCTGCTGCCGCGCTGGCGCCGCCTGCCACAGCTGGCGCTACTGGGGCTGGCCACCGCGCTGTGGGGCGGCGGCGCCTGGCTGCAGCAACAGCAGTGGACCAGCCCCAGCGGCAAACCGCTGGCGGTGTCGCTGCTGCAGGGCAATATCCCGCAATCGCTGAAATGGGACCCGGCCACTTTCGAACTGACGCTGAGCACCTACTACCGCATGGTGGCCAGCGCGCCGCCATCCGACCTGCTGCTGCTGCCGGAAACCGCGCTGCCGGTGTTCCTCGACGACCTCCCCTCCGGTTACCTCACCATGATCAACGGCGACGCCAGCCGCCGCCAAGCGACGCTGATCACCGGCATTCCGCGCCGCACCGACGACGGCAGCGGCTATCTCAACGCGGTGGTGGCGCTGAACGATCCGGCGCAGCCCTACTACGCCAAGAACCACCTGGTGCCGTTCGGCGAGTTCATCCCGCTGCCGGCGGTGACTAGCTGGATCTACCGCTTCATGGACATGCCACTGTCCGGCTTCAGCCGCGGTGGCGACAAGCAGACGCCGCTGGCGGTGGCCGACCAGCGCATCGCCTTCAACGTCTGCTACGAGGACGGCTTCGGCGAGGAGCTGATCGGTCCCGCCGCCGGCGCCACCATGCTCGCCAACGTCAGCAACCTGGCCTGGTTCGGCAGCAGCAACGCGATGAGCCAGCAGCTGCAGCTGTCGCAGGCGCGGGTGCTGGAAACCGGGCGTCCGATGCTGCGCGCCACCAATACCGGCATGACCGCGGTGATCGATGCCAATGGCGAGGTGCAGACCGTGGCGGCACCGGACACGCGGCAGACATTGACGGCACGGGTACAGGGCCGCAGCGGGCTGACACCCTACATGCGCTATGGCAATGCGCCGGTGCTGTGGAGCTGTGTGGCACTGCTGCTGGCCGGCATCACACTGCACGGCTGGCAGCGCTATCGCCGCCAATCACTGGCTGCGGGATCGGCATAGGGGGCAGCCCTGAGGCCGCGCCCCTGCCACACCACCCGGCATGCGGGTCCGCACCGGACGGTTCAAGAAGTTGAGGTTATGAGAGTCGGGGTACTCCGAGTCGGTCAAAGTAGGCAATTGTCAGCACCGTTTTCAGCAGCCGGTCGCTGTTGCGCCACCAGCAGCGGGCACTTGCCGCCACTCGTTGCGCCACATGAGGAGTGCGCCCATGCTGGGCGCACCATGAACAAAGCCCGGCGCAAGGCGTCGGGCTTTTTGCTGCTGACAAGGTTGGCCGCAAACCTGCAGCCAACCTTGCCATACCGTCATACGTGGAAACGTGACACCATCTGCCGCAGATTGCCGGTCAGGCCATTCAACTCATCGATGGCGCCAGAGGCGCGACTGGCAGCGCCGGCATTCTGTGCCGCCGCCTGCGCAATCTGCTCGACATGACGGGTGATCTCCTCGCTGGCGTGCCCCTGCTCCGACAACGCCTGTGAAATATCATTCACCACCGCCACCACGCCACCGGCGCTGTCGCGAATCTGGCGGATCGACTCGCCCCCCTTCTCCGCCAGCGCCAACCCGGATTTCACCCGCTCCACCGCCTCTTCCATATTGCTGCGCGACGCCTCGGAGCCATTCTGTATCTCGCGGATCATGACCGCGATCTCCTGCGTCGCCTGGCCGGTGCGCTCCGACAGCTTGCGCACCTCGTCAGCAACTACGGCAAAGCCCCGGCCCAGCTCACCGGCCCGTGCTGCCTCGATCGCCGCATTCAGCGCCAGCAGATTGGTCTGATCAGCAATATCCTTGATTACCTGCATGATGGTGGAGATGGTCTGCGTCTTGCTGACCAGATCACCGATGGTCAATGCGGCCTGATCCACCGATTCGTTGATGCGGTGCATCTCGTCCACTGCGCGCGAGATCACCTCGCCGCCGGTATTGGACAACTGCCCGGAGCTGGCCGATACCGCGTGCGCATGGCTGGCCAGTTCGGAAATCTGCTTGATGCTGGCAGTCAGTTCCTCAATCGAGGCCGCCATATCGGTTGCGGCCCGACTTTGCTGCTCAGAGCCGGTTGCCACTGCCGTCGCGCTGCCGGCGATATTGCCTGCCATACCGGTCAGACTGTTGCTGCTGTCGGCAATACCGCCGACCAGCTCGCGCAGGTGCTGCTGCATGTCGGCCACCGCCGCCAGCAGACTATCCTTGTCGCCAGCCGCTACCGGCACCACGGCATTGAGCTGGCCCTGGGCTATCTGCCGCACCACATCGCGGGTCAGCGCCGGTTCACCGCCCAGCTGCTGCATCACGCTACGGCGGGTCAGGTAACCGATCAGCACCACCAGCAGCAACGCGACAAATATCTCGGCAAACAGCAGCAGTGCTGTATTGCGCAGCGCCAGCGCCACATCGTCAAGATAAATGCCGGTACCCACCACCCAGCCCCACTTGCCACTGGTGGCGATGTAGGACAGCTTGGGCTGCGGCTGGTCAAAGCCCGGCTTGTCCCATACGTAGGACACGAAACTGCGGCCGTTGCCGTCGCGTACCGCCGTCTCGAACAGCTCACCAAGGTTGACACCGGTCGGATCCTTGACGGTCTTCAGGCTGGTGCCGGCCAGTTGCGGCTTGGCACCGTGTGCCACCCACACCCAGCCCGGATCAAAGGCAAAGAAATACTCGCGCTCGTCGTAGCGCATATTGTTGAGCACGGAGATCGCCTGCCGCTTGGCATCGGCCTCGGACAGCTTGCCGGCAGCCGCCAGCTCTTCATAGCCCTTGATCAGGGTAACCGCGCTCTCCACCAGATTGCGCACCTTGGCCTGGCGGTCGGCGTACAGCGAGGCGCGCTCGAAGTACAGCGTGATGCCGCCGATGATACAGAGCAGCACCGCTACCAGTACCACCTGCAATTGCAAACGGCGCCTCAATGATATCGTCCCGTGACTGCTCATCGCTACTCTCCTTGTCGTTTTATGTCGCCATGTGTACCGGCGTGTTTATCCATTATCACGAGCTGCAAGTTGCCACCAGGGCAATTGCCTCTTCTGTAGCATTTAACCAGAAAAAACCCTGTCCATGACCAGGCAAAGCAGAGAAATAGGGCAAACCCTCATTCCACCCGCAAGCGGCCAAAAACAATCAGATGGATGGCGTTCTCGGCCGGGCTGTTGTCGATATCCGTATGTTCTCAGCAGAAAGCAAAAAAGCCGGCTTGCGCCGGCTTTTTTGCTTGAAGCTGCTTACTCAGCAGCCTCTACCGCAGCTGCTTCTTCTGCACGATCCACCAGTTCAACCAGTGCCATCGGAGCGTTGTCGCCCTGACGGAAGCCGTACTTCAGAATACGCACATAGCCACCATTGCGGTTGGCAAAACGTGGGCCGAGTTCGTCAAACAGTTTTACAACCATTTCACGATCACGAGTGCGGTCAAAAGCCAGACGACGGTTGGCCAGCGATGGCTTCTTACCCAGGGTAATCAGCGGCTCGGCAACACGGCGCAGTTCTTTGGCCTTTGGCAGAGTAGTCACGATAACTTCGTGACGCAGCAACGAGTTAGCCATGTTGCGAAGCATCGCAAGGCGGTGGCTGCTCGTACGGTTCAATTTACGATTACTGTTACGATGACGCATTTTAGTGTCCTTTTATCCCGACTTACGGCTTCTCAAGACCAGCCGGAGGCCAGTTCTCAAGTTTCATGCCAAGGGTCAGGCCTTTAGAAGCGAGAACTTCCTTGATCTCATTGAGAGACTTGCGACCAAGGTTCGGAGTCTTCAGCAGCTCGGTTTCCGTACGCTGAATGAGATCACCGATATAGTAAATGTTCTCTGCCTTCAGACAGTTGGCGGAACGTACCGTAAGTTCGAGATCGTCAACCGGGCGCAGCAAGATCGGATCGATCGGCGGAGCCTTTTCAACGATTTCCTCGACTGCGGTGCCTTGCAAGTCTGCAAAAATCGACAACTGATCAACCAGGATGCGGGCAGCAATACGTACTGCTTCTTCCGGCTCGATCACGCCATTGGTCTCGATGTCCAGCACCAGACGGTCAAGGTCTGTACGCTGCTCCACACGGGCGCTTTCAACATTGAAGCTGCAGCGGTTCACCGGGGAGAACGAAGCATCGAGCTGGATGGTGCCGATGGTACGGTTGTCATCATGGCTGATGCGGGCGGAAACCGGCTGGTAGCCGCGGCCCTTTTCAACTTTGACTTCCATATCAATCTTGCCGCCAACCGACAGGTTGCAGATGACGTGATCAGGGTTGATCACTTCAACATCGTGCGGCAATTCCAGATCACCAGCCAGGACAGGGCCTTCGCCTTCCTTTTTCAGGGAAAGAATGACACTGTCACGACCATGCAGTTTGAGTACTACACCCTTCAGGTTCAGAAGGATGTCTACAACATCCTCCCGAACACCATCAAGAGCGGAATACTCATGCAAAACGCCAGCAATAGTAACTTCGGTCGGTGCGTAACCAGGCATCGACGAGAGCAGGATCCGGCGCAGGGCATTACCCAGAGTATGGGCATAACCACGCTCGAACGGCTCCATCGACACACGGGCGTGTGTAGCCGAAACCGGCTGCACATCGATCAAACGCGGTTTCAGAAATTCCGAAGCGCTGTTTTGCATAGTCATTCCTTAAGAGCTAGCGATTACTTGGAGTAATATTCCACAACGAGCTGCTCGTTGATATCGCTAGACAGCTCGGAACGCTCAGGAGCAGTCTTGAAGACACCTTCCATCTTCTTGCTGTCAACAGCGACCCATGCCGGGAAGCCGATTTGCTCAGCCAGCGCCAAGCCTTCCTGAATACGCACTTGCTTCTTGGACTTTTCGCGAATAGCAACAACGTCGCCTGCTTTCACCTGGAAAGAAGGAATATTCACAATCTGACCATTCACAGTGATAGCCTTATGGCTAACCAGCTGGCGTGCCTCAGCACGGGTAGAACCAAAGCCCATGCGATAAACAACGTTATCCAGACGTGCTTCCAGAATTTTCAGCAGGTTCTCACCGGTGGAGCCTTGACGACGAGCTGCTTCAGCAAAGTACTTACGGAATTGACGTTCCATAATGCCGTAAATACGACGAACTTTCTGCTTTTCACGCAGCTGTACACCATAGTCAGACAGACGGCCTTTTTTTGCGCCGTGCTGACCTGGAGGGGTATCAAGCTTACACTTGGAATCAAGTGCGCGACGGGCACTCTTCAGGAAGAGATCAGTCCCTTCGCGACGAGCAAGCTTACATTTTGGGCCAATATAACGTGCCATGTTCTCAGACTCTCCGGATTAGATACGACGTTTCTTGGGAGGGCGACATCCGTTGTGTGGTACCGGAGTCACGTCGGAGATGCTGGTAACTTTGAAGCCAAGGGCGTTCAGGGCACGCACGGAGGATTCACGACCAGGGCCTGGGCCCTTGATACGAACCTCAAGGTTCTTTACACCATATTCTTGGGCAACTTTACCAGCGTGCTCTGCAGCTACCTGAGCTGCAAACGGTGTACTTTTACGCGAGCCTTTAAAACCAGCACCGCCGGAGGTAGCCCAAGACAAAGCATTCCCTTGACGGTCAGTGATGGTGATGATGGTGTTATTAAAGGAAGCGTGAACGTGGACGATGCCATCGCTTACGCTTTTGCGTACCTTTTTGCGTACACGCACTGCTGTGTTTGCTTTAGCCATTATCTATGTTCCTTATTACTTCTTGCCGGCGATCGGCTTGCGCGGACCCTTGCGGGTACGTGCATTCGTGCGGGTGCGCTGACCACGGCAAGGCAGACCGCGACGATGGCGGAAACCGCGATAAGAACCCATGTCCATCAAACGCTTGATGCTCATGGTAATTTCGCGACGCAGGTCACCTTCAACAGTGAACTTGCTGACTTCTACACGCAGAGATTCCATCTCGGCTTCGGTCAAATCCTTGATCTTGGAAGAAGGATTAACGCTCGCGGAAGCACAGATGAGCTTCGCACGAGTAGAACCGATGCCATAGATAGCCTGCAGGCCGATAACGGCATGCGCATGATTGGGGATATTTACCCCTGCAATACGGGCCATTCTCTTTCCTTAAGCTTTACGGGCTTGAAAAGGTTGCGATTGTAACATACGAAAACCAAGCTAACAAATATCAGCCTTGTTTTTGTTTGTGACGCGGATCAGTGCAGATCACTCGTACTACACGGTTGCGACGAATGATTTTGCAGTTACGGCAAATTTTCTTTACCGAAGGTTGTACACGCATTTCAGTTCCTTTCTATCTGAAAAGAGCAAGTGCGACTACTTCGCACGGAACACAATACGGGCACGGGACAAGTCATAAGGTGTCATTTCTACTGTCACCTTATCTCCCGGCAGGATGCGGATGTAATGCATCCGCATCTTACCGGAGATATACCCAAGCACGATGTGTCCATTTTCGAGCTTGACCTTGAAAGTCGCACTAGGCAAATTTTCCAGGATCTCGCCCTGCATCTGGATGGTATCTTCTTTAGCCATAAAACTGCTACCGTGACCGTCAGCGACCGGATGTGCCCTTGAAGTTGGCCTTCTTGAGCAATCCATCATACTGGTGGGACAGCACGTAGGACTGAACTTGCGCCATGAAGTCCATTGTCACAACGACAATGATCAGCAGCGAGGTTCCACCAAAGTAGAATGGCACATTCCATTTCAGGATCAGAAACTCAGGCAGCAAGCAAACCAGCGTGATGTAGATCGCACCAATAAGTGTTAGACGAAGAATGATTTTCTCAATGTAACGCGACGTCTGCTCACCCGGACGAATACCCGGAATGAACGCGCCACTTTTCTTCAGGTTATCTGCCGTTTCCTTAGGGTTGAACACAAGGGCGGTATAGAAGTAACAGAAGAAAACGATAGCAGCAGCATAGAGCAGAACATACAGCGGCTGACCAGGATGCAATTTGTCTGCAACAGACTTCAGCACACCCAAGCCTTCGGTATTACCAAACCAGCCCAGTACAGTTGCCGGGAAAAGAATGATGCTGGATGCAAAAATTGGCGGGATCACCCCGGCCATATTCAGCTTCAGCGGCATATGCGTCGACTGGCCCTGCATCACGCGGTTACCAACCTGTCGCTTGGCGTAGTTAACCAGCACCTTACGTTGGCCACGTTCAACGAACACCACCAGGTAAGTGACGGCAATCACGCCCGCAAACAAGGCAATCGCCAGCAGGATGGACAAGGAGCCTTGGCTAGCCAAGGTCAATGTCTGCCCGATCGATCCGGGAATGCCAGCGGCAATACCCGAACAGATGATCAACGAAATACCATTTCCCAAACCACGTTCGGTAATCTGCTCGCCCAGCCACATGAGGAACATGGTGCCGGTGACCAGGGTTACCACCGTCGTTACATAAAACTCGGCCTGACCACTCAGCACCAGCTCCGGCTGCTTGAACAGCATGACAGCAATACCGAAACTCTGGAATGTAGCCAAAAAGAGCGTTGCATAACGCGTGTACTGAGTGATTTTGCGACGGCCAGCATCACCCTCCTTCTTCAACTGCTTCAGCGTTGGAACAATTTCTGAAGCGAGTTGAAGAATGATGGAGGCGGAGATGTACGGCATGATGCCCAAGGCAAATACCGAAAATCTCGACAGGGCACCGCCCGAGAACATGTTGAACATGTCAAGCAGGCCCGTCTGTGACGACTGGAACAACTTCGCTAGTTCTACCGGATTGATACCAGGCACCGGAACGTGGGCACCGATGCGATAAACAATCAGCGCGCCGATCAAAAAGAAAATCCGCTGCTTGAGGTCACCAAATTTACTGGCATTACCAACTAGAGAAGCATTCGCCACGAGCTTTACCTTATTCTACGAAGCTACCGCCAGCGGCTTCGATTGCAGCCTTGGCACCAGCGGTGGCAGCAATGCCACGCAGTTTAAGAGCACGCTCAACCTTGCCGGACAGGATGACTTTTGCGCCCAGAGCCTGCGTCGGTACGATACCGGCTTGCTTCAGGGACAACAGGTCGATCTCGTCAACTGGCATGAGCGCCAGTTCGGACAAGCGAACTTCGGCTACATCGCCAGCAGTCAGGGACTTGAAGCCACGCTTCGGCAGGCGACGTTGCAGAGGCATCTGACCGCCTTCGAAACCTACCTTGTGGAAGCCACCAGCACGGCTCTTCTGACCTTTGTGGCCACGGCCAGCAGTCTTGCCCAGACCGCTACCGATACCACGACCCACGCGACGCTTTGCGTGTTTGGCACCGGCTGCAGGCTTAATAGTATTCAGCAGCATATTAACCCTCGCTCTTAACCAGGTAGCTGATCTTGTTGATCATGCCACGGTTAGCAGGAGTATCAATCACTTCAACGACTTGGTTGATCTTCTTCAGACCCAGACCATTCGCGCAAGCTTTATGAGACTCGATGCGACCAATCAGACTCTTAACCAGAGTCACGCGGATTTTTTTAACATCACTCATGATCCGCTCCCAGAATCTGAGCAACGGTCAGGCCACGCTTCGCAGCGATCTGCGAAGGAGTCACCATTTTGCTCAAACCGTCAATCGTGGCGCGAACCACGTTGTACGGGTTGGTGGAACCATGGATCTTGGCAGTAACGTTGTGTACGCCCAGTGCTTCGAATACAGCGCGCATCGGACCACCAGCTTTAACACCGGCACCCTCTTTAGCAGGCTGCATGAACACAGTGGTCGCACCGTGCTTGCCGACAACAGCATGATGGATGGTGCCGTTTTTCAGCGGAACCTTGATCATGTTGCGACGAGCCTGTTCCATACCTTTTTGCACGGCAACCGGCACTTCTTTCGAACGCCCTTTGCCCATGCCAATACCACCGTCAGCATCGCCAACTACGGTCAGAGCCGAGAAGGCCATGATACGACCGCCTTTCACCACTTTGGTGACGCGGTTTACGCCGATCATCTTCTCGATCAGACCATCGCCACGATCTTCGATCTCGTGCTTAGCCATTCTTAACTCCGATTAGAATACAAGACCGTTTTCACGGGCTGCGTCAGCCAGGGCTTTGATACGGCCATGGTATTTAAAACCCGAACGATCGAAAGCAACTTGGTTGATACCAGCAGCCTTAGCTTTTTCAGCAATGTTCTTGCCAACAACCGAAGCAGCAGCGGTGTTACCGCCATTGCTCAGGTCGGCGCGCACGGCGGACTCCAGGGAGGAGGCGCTAGCCAGAACAACATTACCGGTTGCGTCAATCACTTGAGCATAGATATGGCTGTTAGTGCGATGAACGCACAGACGAGCCACCTTGAGCTCCGCAATACGGGCACGGGTTTTACGTGCGCGGCGGAGTCGAGTCTGTTTCTTGTCCATTTCAGGGCCTCAATTACTTCTTCTTGGTTTCTTTCAGAACCACAACCTCGTCGGCATAACGTACACCCTTGCCCTTATAAGGCTCTGGAGAACGATAAGCACGGATCTCGGCTGCGACCTGGCCAACCAACTGCTTGTTGGCACCCTTGATCAAAATTTCGGTCTGAGTCGGGGTTTCACACTTGATGCCGGCTGGCATGGTGTGAACAACCGGGTGCGAGAAACCAAGGGACAGGTTGAGTGCTTCACCCTGAGCTTGAGCGCGGTAACCCACACCCACCAGGTTCAGCTTCTTCTCGAAACCCTTGCTAACACCAATGACCATGTTGTTCAGCAGAGCACGCAGTGTCCCGGACATGGAACGTGCGAACTTGCTGTCGTTCTTGGCGGCAAATTCGAGCTGGTTATCAACCAGCTTGACTTCAACATCAGCACACAGTGCCGTGCTCAAAGAGCCGAGAGCGCCTTTTACAGTCACTTCTTCAGCACCGAATTTCACTTCTACGCCAGCAGGGATGACTACCGGGTTTTTTGCTACGCGAGACATTCAACCCTCCGATTAGGCTACGACGCAGAGCAGTTCGCCGCCGATACCGGCTGCACGTGCTTTACGATCAGTCATCACACCACTTGAAGTCGAAACGATAGCGACGCCAAGACCGTTCATTACTTTAGGAATCTCGTTGGAACCCTTGTAAACGCGCAGACCTGGACGCGAAACGCGCTCGATCTTCTCGATTACCGGACGACCAACGTAGTACTTCAATTCGATTTCCAGAACCGGCTTTTTATCAGCATCGGTAACAGAAAAAGTCTCGATATAACCCTCTTCCTTCAACACCTGAGCAATAGCCACCTTCAGCTTGGAAGAAGGCATTGCGACAACGGCTTTAGCAGCACGCTGGGCGTTGCGGATACGAGTCAACATATCGGAGATAGGATCTTGCATGCTCATTCTGTATCTCCTATTACCAGCTGGCTTTAGTCACGCCCGGGATCTCGCCTTTCATGGCGAGTTCGCGCAGCTTGTTACGTGCCAGACCGAATTTACGGAATACACCGCGAGGGCGACCAGTCAGTGCGCAGCGACGACGCTGGCGAACCGGGCTAGCATTACGCGGCAGGGTCTGCAGTTGCAGACGAGCAGCAAAACGCTCTTCTTCGGACAGGTTCTGGTTATTGATGGTAGCGAGGAGCGCTTCACGCTTGCCGGCGTACTTAGCCACGAGCTTAGCGCGCTTCTCTTCACGATTAATCAAAGCTAGAGTTGCCATGTGCTTAGCCCTTGAACGGGAATTTGAACGCAGCCAGCAAAGCGCGGGCTTCCTCATCGGTCTTTGCGGTAGTGGTGATGGTGATGTTCATACCACGCAAAGCGTCGATTTTGTCGTATTCGATTTCCGGGAAAATGATCTGCTCTTTAACGCCCATGTTGTAGTTACCACGGCCGTCGAAAGACTTGGCAGAAACGCCACGGAAGTCGCGTACGCGAGGCAGCGAGATCGTTACCAGACGATCCAGGAACTCGTACATGCGTTCACGACGCAGGGTCACTTTGCAACCAACCGGGTAGTGGTCACGGATCTTGAAGCCCGCGATCGACTTACGTGCGGTAGTCACAACAGGCTTCTGACCGGCAATCTTTTCCAGGTCGGAAACAGCGTGATCCATGACTTTCTTGTCAGCTACAGCCTCGCCCACGCCCATGTTGAGAGTAATCTTCTCAATGCGTGGAACTTCCATCAGGGACTTGTAACCGAACTGTTTTACCAGCTCTGGTACAACAGTGTTTTTGTAAAAATCGTACAGACGTGCCATCTTCACCCCTTACGCGCCGATAACTTCGCCGGTGGATTTGAAGATACGCACCTTGCGGCCGTCCTCAAGCACCTTGAAGCCTACGCGGTCAGCTTTCTGGCTACCCGCATTGAAAATAGCGACGTTAGATACATCAATCGGCATAGTCTTTTCAACGATGCCACCAGCGACACCACGTACTGGATTAGGCTTCTGGTGTTTTTTCACCAGATTGATGCCTTCCACTACGACTTTGCCTTCCAGGACACGCAGAACGGAACCGCGCTTGCCCTTGTCTTTACCGGTGATTACTACGACTTCATCACCTTTACGAATTTTGCGCATCTGTGGTCTCCTTACAGCACTTCTGGCGCGAGCGAAACGATCTTCATGAAACGCTCGGTACGAAGCTCACGAGTCACCGGCCCGAAAATACGGGTACCAATAGGCTCCAGCTTGTTGTTCAGAAGAACTGCAGCGTTGCCATCAAACTTGATGAGCGAACCGTCAGGACGGCGAACGCCCTTGGCAGTGCGCACGACAACGGCATTGTATACATCACCTTTTTTCACGCGACCGCGAGGTGCTGCATCCTTGATGCTCACCTTGATGATGTCGCCCACGCCAGCGTAGCGACGCTTGGAGCCGCCCAACACCTTGATGCACATAACGGAACGCGCACCAGTGTTGTCTGCAACATCCAAAATGGACTGCATTTGAATCATTTGATTACCTTTCTATCCAACTTAATTCCGTCACTTTCCTTCACCTTCGGGAAGATGAAAGAAACGCCACCTGAAGTAAGGCGGCGTATCCAACGGCCAGTCTTGGACCCCGTAAGGGATGACTTCGGCTGAACACCGAATCACACATTATACAGAGGGGCAAGCCCCTCTGCAAGCATTACACACAGATTAAACTGCGCGCTCTACCAGTGAGGTCACAACCCAAGTTTTCGTCCGGGAGAGTGGACGAGTTTCGCTGATCACAACGAGGTCGCCAGTTTTGTACTGGTTGGTTTCGTCATGAGCGTGAAACTTTTTGGAGCGACGAACAATTTTACCGTAGATAGGGTGCTTGACTTTGCGCTCTACCAGGACAGTAACGGTCTTGTTCATCTTATCGCTGACTACTTTGCCGACCAGCGTGCGGACTACTTTAGTTTCGCTCATCTCAGGCAGCCTTTTCTTTCAGAACAGTGCGGGTACGGGCGATATCGCGACGCACCTTTTTCAGCTCACTATTCTTGGCGAGCTGTTGAGTTGCGTGCTGCATGCGCAGTGCGAATTGCGCCTTCAGCAAACCAAGCAACTCAGCCTTCAGCTCATCAACACTTTTCGCTCTCAGTTCGGATGCTTTCATTGCTGACCCACCTGTTTAATTACAAACACTGTCGGAATAGGCAACTTGGCGGCTGCAAGACGGAAGGCTTCGCGTGCCAGTTCTTCGGCAACACCGTCCATCTCGTACAACATTTTGCCTGGCTGGATTTCGGCCACGAAGTATTCCGGACTACCCTTACCCCCACCCATACGAACTTCAGCTGGCTTGGAAGTGATTGGCTTGTCCGGGAACACACGGATCCAGATGCGACCGCCACGCTTGATGTGACGAGTCATGGCACGACGAGCCGCTTCGATTTGACGGGCAGTCAGACGACCACGACCGATCGCTTTCAAACCAAAATCGCCGAAGCTAACTTTGTTGCCGCGGGTCGCGATACCAGTATTGCGACCTTTCTGCTGTTTACGGTATTTCAGTCTAGTTGGCTGCAGCATTTCGAGCTCCTGCCTTTCTGGATTTCTTCTCTGGTGCTACAGGGGCAGCCGGGGCTTGACCCGGCTTGATGTCGCCCTTGTATACCCATACCTTGATGCCGATAACACCGTAGGTGGTGTGAGCTTCAGAAGTAGCGTAGTCAACATCTGCACGCAGAGTGTGCAGAGGCACGCGGCCTTCGCGGTACCATTCGCTACGAGCGATATCGATACCATTCAGACGACCGGAGCTCATGATCTTGATGCCCTGAGCACCCATGCGCATTGCATTTTGCATGGAACGCTTCATGGCACGACGGAACATCACGCGCTTTTCCAACTGCGAGGCGATGCCGTCGGCGATGATCTGGGCATCGATCTCTGGCTTGCGGACTTCTTCGATATTGACGTGCACAGGCACACCAAGACGACGCTGCAGTTCTTTCTTCAGAACTTCAATGTCTTCGCCTTTTTTACCGATAACAACACCTGGGCGGGCGCTGTGAATGGTAATACGTGCGGACTTGGCTGGACGCTCGATAACAACACGACCTACCGAAGCGTGCGCCAGGCGCTTCTTCAGAAACTCGCGTACTTCGATGTCTTGCTTCAGCTGGCCGGCAAAGTCATGCGAATTTGCAAACCATTTGGAAGACCAGTTTTTAGTCACTGCGAGACGGAAACCCGTCGGATGAATCTTCTGACCCATAGCTTACCCCTTAGTTGCCAACACTGAGCGTGATATGGCAGGTCTGCTTCTCGATGCGATTACCGCGGCCTTTGGCACGGGCGGAGAAACGCTTGAGGCTAGGACCCTTATCAACGTAGATGGAAGTCACCTTGAGGGTGTCGATATCAGCGCCTTCGTTATGCTCAGCATTGGCGATAGCGGACTCAAGCACCTTCTTGATGAGCGCGGCACCCTTTTTCGGGCTGAAGGTCAGGATATTCAGTGCCTGGCCGACGGCTTGGCCGCGGATCAGGTCTGCAACCAGACGGCATTTTTGTGCCGACAGGCGTGCATTATTAAGTTGTGCAGAAACTCTCATCGCATCACCTTATTTCTTCTTGGCCTTCTTGTCAGCCGCGTGGCCTTTGAAGGTACGAGTCAGCGAGAATTCACCGAGCTTGTGGCCAACCATGTTTTCGGAAACATACACCGGAACGTGCGTACGACCGTTATGAACCGCAATAGTCAGACCGATGAAGTCAGGCAAAATCGTCGAACGGCGCGACCAAGTCTTGATTGGACGCTTGTCGCTCGTTGCACGTACCGCATCCACTTTTTTCAGCAGGTGCAGATCAACGAACGGGCCTTTTTTAAGCGAACGTGCCATAGCTCAATTACCCTTTATTCGAGAAGCGACGACGTACAATCATGTTGTCAGTGCGCTTGTTACGACGTGTACGGAAGCCCTTAGTCGGGGTACCCCACGGACTAACAGGAACACGACCCTCACCTGTACGGCCTTCACCACCACCGTGCGGGTGGTCAACCGGGTTCATGGCAGTACCGCGAACGGTTGGGCGGATACCGCGCCAACGGTTTGCACCGGCCTTGCCAATCTTGCGCAGGCTATGCTCTTCATTGCCCACTTCGCCAACAGTGGCGCGGCAGTCAACGTGTACACGACGGATCTCGCCAGAGCGCAGACGCAGCTGAGCGTAGATGCCTTCACGAGCCAGCAGCATGGCAGAGCAACCGGCGGAACGGGCAATTTGTGCGCCCTTGCCTGGTTGCAGCTCGATGCAGTGAATAGTGGTACCAACCGGAATATTACGGATTGGCAAAGCATTACCAGCCTTGATCGGGGCTTCAGAGCCGGACATCAGCTCAGCACCAACCTTCACGCCGCGCGGGGCAATGATGTAGCGACGCTCACCATCCGCGTAACACAGCAGGGCGATGTTGGCCGTACGGTTCGGATCGTATTCGATACGCTCAACCTTGGCCGGAATCGCGTCTTTGTTACGACGGAAGTCGATGATGCGATAGTGTTTCTTGTGACCACCACCCATATGACGAGTGGTGATATGGCCGTTGTTATTACGGCCACCGGTCGAGCTTTTCTTCTCAACCAGTGCGGCGTGCGGGCGGCCTTTGTACAGATCAGGGTTTACCACCTTGACCATAGCGCGGCGACCAGCGGACGTCGGTTTTACTTTTACCAGAGCCATAGTCTATCTCCTTATTCCGCAGCAACAGGGGTAGCGGTCAGGTCGATTTCTTGACCTTGGGCCAGGCTTACATAAGCCTTCTTCCAGTCTTTGCGCTTGCCGACAAAACGGCCAAAGCGCTTGGACTTGCCCTTGACATTCAGCGTGGAAACGCCATCAACCTTGACATTGAACAGCAGTTCAACAGCAGCCTTGATTTCAGGCTTGGTTGCATTGGCAGCTACACGCAATACCACCTGCTGGTTTTTCTCGGCAACCATGGTGCTCTTTTCAGAAACCACTGGTGCCAAAATTACTTGCAGCAAACGTTCCTGATTCATGCCCATTGCTCCTCGAGTTGCTTGATGGCATCACGGGTGATGACAACCTTCTTGAAACGAACAAGGCTGAACGGATCAGCTTGTTGAGCTTCAATCACCAGGACGTTTGGCAAGTTGCGGGAAGACAGATACAGGTTCTCGTCGAGCTCGCCAGTGATGAACAGAGCACGATCCAGACCCAAGGATTTCACCTTGGCGGCAAATTCCTTTGTCTTTGGTGTTTCAACTGTCAGGCTGTCCACGACGATCAGACGCTCGTCACGTACCAGTTGCGACAGGATCGTAGCCATACCGGCACGGTATTGCTTACGGTTAACCTTGTGCGTGAAGTTTTCGTCAGGCGAATTCGGGAACGCACGACCACCACCACGCCACAGGGGCGAGGAAGTCATACCGGCACGAGCACGACCGGTACCCTTTTGGCGGAATGGTTTTTTGGTGGAGTGCTTTACTTCAGCACGAGTCAACTGCGCACGATTACCACTGCGCGCATTTGCCAAGAATGCAGTTACTACCTGATGCACCAGCGCTTCGTTGTAGTCACGGGCGAAGAGTGCTTCAGAGGCTTGCAGGGCTTCAACTTGCTGGCCCTGGGCGTTGATCACTTTCAATTCCATCATGCACCTGCCTTCACGCTAGGACGCACCACTACATCACCGTTCTTGGCACCAGGTACAGCACCCTTCACCAGAAGCAGTTGACGCTCCACATCAACACGGACAACTTCGAGGCACTGGATAGTGCTCTTGGTATTGCCGTACTGGCCAGCCATGCGCTTACCCGGGAAAACGCGACCCGGATCTTGAGCCTGACCGATGGAACCGGCGGAGTTGTGAGAAACAGAGTTACCGTGCGAAGCGCGGTTGGAACTGAAGTTGTGACGCTTGATGGCGCCGGAGAAGCCCTTACCTTTCGAGGTACCAGTAATATCGACCAATTGGCCAACCTGGAAAATCTCGACGGAGATGGCATCACCAACGTTCAGCGATGCCAGGGCCTCTGCAGACAGAGGGAACTCGCGCATAACGCGAGCGGCATCAACGCCAGCTTTGGCAAAGTGACCGGCCTGAGCCTTGGTTACACGATTTGCCTTGCGAACACCTGCTGCAACCTGAACGGCAGTGTAGCCATCAGTTTCAGCAGTCTTTACTTGCGATACGCGGTTTGCGGACATATCCAGCACAGTTACCGGGATGGTTGCGCCATCTTCAGCAAAAATGCGGGTCATGCCGACTTTGCGACCGACCAGACCTAAAGTCATGTTTATTTCCTTTACAGGCGCCGATTACGATTGACCGGCTTACTCAAAAGAAAAGCGGACTCACCACAATGGTGAGTCCGCTAATGTAACAATAAAATTCAATAACCGCAAGCACTTAGCTCACGATGCATGAAATAGTGCTGTTACTGTAGCTTGATTTCTACATCCACACCGGCTGGCAGGTCCAGCTTCATCAGCGCATCAACAGTCTTGTCAGTCGGATCAACGATGTCCATCAAACGCAGGTGCGTACGGATTTCCAGCTGATCGCGGGACGACTTGTTAACGTGCGGGGAACGCAGGATGTTGAAACGCTCGATTTTGGTCGGCAGCGGAACCGGGCCCTTGACAACGGCACCAGTGCGCTTGGCAGTTTCAACGATTTCCTGTGCGGAGCGGTCGATCAGGTTGTAATCGAAAGCTTTCAGGCGGATACGGATTTTTTGGCTTTGCATATCGTTCTCGGCTTCCGATTAGGCGATGATTTTGGCAACAACGCCAGCACCAACGGTGCGACCACCTTCACGAATGGCGAA
>NZ_BMYP01000041.1 GCF_014652335.1 Vogesella fluminis
CCGCCCCCGGACCATCAACTCACTCGATCAGAAGACACGACAACTATCCTGACACCGGGGGACCGGGTGCGGGTAATGGCGTGGACTTTGCGGTGCGGCTGGCGCATACTGCCGCGTTCGCATTTTGGGAGAGTGTCATGCCGATCAATCATTTCGATATGCAGCGTCTGGCTGCAGTCAAGCTGAAAGACGATATCCGCAAGAAGGGGTCGCCGGACCGTTTCGGCAAGGATTCCAACAACGGTAAGTCCGCCGGCAAGTGTCATCCGCTGCTGGGGCAGTTGCTGCAGCAGGTGAAGCCGCAGTCAAAGTAAGCTGTTGCGGCCAACGTTGGCCGCAAATAAAAAAGCAAAANACGGCAGCGCTGATTTCCGGCAGGGCGATGCGGTTGTCCTTGCTAAATTGGTAGTCGTGGAACACGTGTTCGGCGCTGAGGATCTGGTAGCTGCCATCGGCGTTGCGATGGGTGGTGTCCTTCAGGCGGTAGGTGTAGTGGCCGCAGGTCCAGCAGTCGAAGTTGCGCATGTGGGTACACAGGCAGGTCTTGTCCCAGATGCGCACGCGGCGCTCGCCCGGGTGGGCGGCATGTGCGCGGTTGTAGGCGTCGATGTACTGGCAATTGCCGGAGGCGTCGAGCAGGTAGCCGTAGGCCTCGCAATTGGGGCGGATGATGTCGCCGATGGCCGGGCTGCTCTTCAGCATGCGCATCGGGTAGCCGGTCGGCGAGATCTGGTTGACCTCGATCTCGTCCTCGCTGGCCTTGAAGTATTCCTGCTGCACGTTCTCCGGTAGGCCGCATTCGCGGGTGACGGTGAAGCGGGTAGCGACCTGCACGGCGGCGGCGTCCGTTTCCAGGAAGTTGGTGGCGTCGGTGCCGGTGAAGATGCCGCCGGCCGGGACTAGCGGGATGTCCAGCTTCTGCTCGACCAGCCAGTCACGGATCTCGGCGACGATGGTGGCCAGGTCGTACTGTGCCCAGTCGAGGCCGAAGCCGAGGTGGCCGCCGGCCAGCGGGCCTTCGATCACGATGTAGTCGGGCAGGCGGTTGGTGCGGGCGCTCTTCTTCAGGAACAGCTGCAGCGCGCGCAGCGACGAGACGATGATGCCCAGTTTCACGTCGCGGAAGCGAGGATGGTCCTCGATCAGGGCGAAGCTGCCCAGGTGCAGGCCGGCGGCGAGGGTAATGCCGTCGATGCCGGCGTCCATGGCGGCGCGCATGCGGACACGCAGGGTGTCCTTCGGCGCGTTCATGGTCAGTTTTTCCATGCAGTTGATGAACACCATGCCGTCGCCGCGCTTGGCGTCCATGGTGTGGCCGACATGCAGCCTGGTCGCCTCTTCCAGTAGGCCGAGGTCAAATTGCACTACCGACTTGTCGCTGTTCTCGACGTTGAATTTGTACTGCTTCAGCTTGTCCTTGACGTACTTGGTGTTGAAGCGGCGGTCGGTGACGGTGGGCACCATGGCATCCGAGATATGGCCGATGCCGCCAAGGCGGGCTGCTTCCAGCGCCAGTGCGGCGGTGGAGATATCCACGCCCATGCCACCGATGATGATGGGGACCAGCTCTTTGTCGCCCAGTTTCAGGCGAAAATCATCTACGCACTTCATTGCTTTGGTGTCCGTTTCCGTGTTGCCGATTGGCCGCGATTCAGGCCGCAGGCCGGCTTTAGAGTAATTGCTCGTTCAATATCATACCATTTTCGGCTCCACCCGGTCTCGCCACTTGTGTCAATGCCAGGCCGCCGCCGATGGGTAATGACAGGTGGCAGCGGTTCTGCTTTGCAAGCGGGGATTGCCGGCTATAGTGATACCTGAACATTGCTATTTGTATGTCATTTGTGGGTGGCCCGTGCTGGCGGTGCCGTGATTGCGTGTTGTGGTGTGTCGAAGAGGCCGGGTTATGGCTGTACTGCTTGGACTGTTGCCGACACTGCTGCCCATCCTCGGCCTGTTTGGCCTGTATGTGGCGGTGTTGGCGGTCATTCCCGGTGCGCGGGTGCGCGGGCGCAATGCAGCGCTGGCGCTGATCTTTACCGGTGCCATGCTCTATACCCTGACCTACCCGTTTGCGGTGGCGCCGGGGGTGGTGCTTGATGCGCGCGGCGCCATTCTGGCCGTTGCCACCCTGTTTGGCGGGCCGTGGGTGGGAGGTCTCGCCGCGATGGCCGGCTGTCTGTACCGGCTGCAGCTGGGCGGTGCCGGTGCGGTGGCCGGTGCGTTCGGGCTGGTGCTGAACCTGCTGGGCACGCTGTGGCTGTTACGCTACCAGAGCCGGCCCTTGCTGGCGGCACCGCCGTTTTCGGTGTCGATGCCATTGGTCGAGCACCCGTTACGCCTTGGCCTGCAGGTTGGCTGTTGGGCCGGGCTGGCCGAGGCGCTGTCGCTGCTGCTGATCCCGCCGTGGCAGCAAGGCTGGCAGCTGTTTACCGCTTCCGGCCTGGCATTGGCCGGCGTGCAGCTGCTCGGTTTTTTCGTGATGGGCAGCCTGCTGTGGACCTATCACCAGCGTCAGCTGCTGGAACTGGCGTTGCGGCGTGCCGAACTGGACCTGCTGCTGGAGCGGCAGGAGCGCGACGAACGCTTCGAGGTAATGTTCGAGCAGGCCGCGGTCGGTATTGCGCTGGTGGCGCCGGATGGCCGCCTGCTCAAGGTCAACCGCAAGCTGTGCGACATCCTCGGCCTCGACCGCGCCGGGCTGGTGGCGCGCACCTTCCAGGCGGTGACCTGTCCCGAGGACCTGGATGCCGATCTGACACGCATGACACAGCTGCTGGCTGGCAAGATCGACACCTATCAGCTGGAAAAGCGCTACCTGCGCGGTGACGGTGCCCTGGTGTGGGCCAACCTGACGGTGTCGCTGGTGCGCCACGGCGATGGCCGGCCCAATTACTTCATCAGCTTTATCGAGGACATCAGCGAGCGCAAGGCCTACCAGCAGCAGATCAGCACACTGGCGTTCCAGGACGTGCTCACCGAGCTGCCCAACCGGCGCCTGTTCCTCGACCGGCTGCGCTACGCGCTGGTGCGCAGCGAACGCAGCAAACGTTACGGCGCGATCCTGCTGCTCGATCTCGACCACTTCAAGACGCTCAACGACACTCAGGGCCACGATGTCGGCGACAGCTTCCTGCAGTGCATTGCGCTGCGCCTGCGCGAGTGCGTGCGTGCCGAGGACACCGTGGCGCGGCTCGGCGGCGACGAGTTTGTGGTGATCCTGGAAGGGCTGTCCAGGGATGAGGCCAGGGCGGCCAGCCGCGCCGAGCAGCTGGCAGAGCAGATCCGGCTGGCGGTCGGCCTGCCGTTTTCCTTTGAGCGCAAGGACGGGCGGATCGTGTTCCAGACCACGGCCAGCATCGGCATCAGCCTGTTCTGCGGCGACAACGGTGCGCTGGACGACCTGCTCAAGCATGCCGACCTCGCGCTGTACGACGCCAAGGCCGCCGGCCGCAACACGCTATGCTTCTACAACATCGAAATGCAGTACGCGCTGGAAATCCGCGCCGTGATCCAGAATGCGCTGTATCACGCGCAGGAACTGAACGAGTTGCAGATCTACGCCCAGCCGCAGGTCGATCGCGGCGGGCGTCTGGTCGGTGCCGAACTGCTGCTGCGCTGGCAACATCCCAAGGCCGGCTGGATTTCGCCCAGCCAGTTCATCCCGCTGGCGGAGGAGACCGGCACCATCCTGCCGATCGGCAGGTGGGTGCTGCGCAGTGCCTGCCAGACGCTGGCGCGCTGGGCCCGCCAGCCGCAGTACGCGGCGCTGACGCTGTCGATCAATGTCAGCATCCGCCAGTTCCGCCATGCCGGCTTTGTCGACGAGGTGCGTGCCATCCTGGCCGAAACCGGTGCACCGCCGGCCCGGCTGAAGCTGGAGCTTACCGAGAGCATCGTCATCGACAACGTCGACGACACCATCCGCAAGATGAACCAGCTGCGCCAGATGGGCATCCGCTTCTCGATGGACGATTTCGGCACCGGTTATTCCTCGCTGTCCTACCTGAAAAAGCTGCCACTGGACCAGATCAAGATCGACCAGAGCTTCATTCGCGACATGACCAGCGATGCCGACGATGCCGCCATCGTCACCGCCATCCTGTCGATCAGCCGCAGCCTGGCGTTGCAGGTGGTGGCCGAAGGGGTGGAAACCGAGTCGCAGCAGCAGTTCCTCTACGATCACGGCTGTGAGCTGTTCCAGGGCTTCCTGTATGGCCGGCCGATGCCGCTGGCGGAGCTGGAGCAATGTCACCAGCACGTGCGCTGAGCCTGGCTGCGGCGCGACCGTGCCATGCCATCCAAGATTTCTTAACGAATTGCCGCTCCCGGTTTTTATGGTTAGCCGTTAACCTGCGCACTGCAGCAGTGAATTCCTACTTTTCATGTTCTTTGCGTCGTGCCGGCCCGTGATGTCATGACACCGGTGGCCGGTACGGCGGAAGCAGATCTAACGGCAGGCTATAGTCATGAAGCACAAACCCCTCCTTGCGGCGGCGGTCATCACGGCACTGGGCGGTGCCCTCTGGTGGCTGCAGGGCGCCAATTCCCCGGTGCCGGCCAACGCCGCGCACGGCAAGCGTGCCGCCAGCGTCGAGCTCAGCCCGGTCAGCAGCGCGCCGGCCGGCATCCGGCTCAGCACCAACGGCAACGTCACCGCGCTGGACCGGCTGGAGCTGCGGCCGCAGGACAGCGGCGTGATTGCCGCCATCCGCGTGCGCGAAGGACAGCAGGTGGCGGTGGGCGAGGTGCTGGTCGAGCTGGACGCCGCCGCCCAGCGGGCGGAGCTGGCCAAGGCGCGCGCCGCGCTGGCTGCCGATCAGGCGCAGCTGAACATCGCCCGCCGCGAGCTCTCGCGCAGCCAGGAGCTGAAGCAGCAGCAGTTCATCTCGCAAAGTGCGCTGGACACGGTGCAGGCGAGGGTGGAATCGCTTGCGGCCAACCTTGCCGCCGACCGCGCGCAGATCGACGCGGTGCTGGTGCAACTGGCGCGCAAGACACTGCGCGCACCGGTGGCCGGCCAGGTCGGCGCCATCAGCCTGTCGCCGGGGGCGCTGGTACAGCCGGCGATGGCAAGCCCGCTGTTGACCATCACCCGTGTCGCGCCGGTGGCGGTCAGCTTCTATCTGGCGGAGCGGCAGTTGCCGGTGGTGCGTCAGGCGCAGGCGCAGGCACCGCTGACGGTGTACGCGCTGAACGAGGCCGATGGCAGCTGCCATCAGGGCCGGCTCAGCTTCATCGACAGCGCGGTGGACAGCAGCAACGGCAACGTGCTGCTCAAGGCGCAGTTTGCCAACGCCGGCAAGGCACTGTGGCCGGGGCAGTTCGTGCGCGTGACGCTGGATGCCGGCCACTACCGCGACGCGGTGGCGCTGCCGGTGGCGGCGCTGGTGACCGGCCCCGACGGCCAGTTCACCTACGGCGTGGGCAAGGACAACAAGGTGCGGCGCCTGCCGCTGACCTTGCTGGCGGTGCAGGACGAGCAGGCCATCGTGCGCGGCGTGGCAGCTGGCACATCGGTGATCAGCAGCGGCGGCCAGAACGTGCGCCCGGGCGAGACGGTGACGGTGAGTCGCGCCAAGCCGCGCGCGGCGCCGGCCGCGCAGTCTGAGTCGGCGGCCAGCTGCCCGCCCGTTGCGGCCAACGTTGGCCGCACGGCGGCGGCCTCCGCCGCGGCCGGGGTCGCGCCATGATGAACCTGTCCGAATTGTGCATCCGCCGCCCGGTGATGACGGTGCTGCTGTGCCTGAGCCTGGTGATCGGCGGCCTGCTGGTACTGGGGCGGCTGCCGATCGCCGCGCTGCCGAGCTTCGACACGCCGACCATCAACGTCTCCGCCAACCTGTCCGGCGCCAGCCCGGAAACCATGGCCTCGTCGGTGGCCACGCCGCTGGAAAAGCAGTTCGCCACCATTCCCGGCATCAACATCATCAGTTCCAGCAGCACCCAGGGCAGTACCTCGATCACGCTGGAATTCGTCTCCGGCCGCGACATCGACGCCGCCGCGGTCGACGTGCAGGCCGCGCTGCTGCGCGCGCAGCGCGGGCTGCCGACCGAGATGACGCAGCTGCCGTCCTATCGCAAGGTCAACCCCGCCGACGCGCCCATCCTGCTGCTGGCGGTGAACTCGCCGTCGCTGGCGCTGACCGCGCTCAATGACTACGCCGAAAACCTGGTGTCACCGACGCTATCGACGCTGGACGGCGTGGCGCAGGTGCAGATCTTCGGGCAGAAGCGCTACGCGGTGCGCATCAAGCCGGACCCGCAGAAGCTGGCGGCGCTGGACCTGACACTGGAAGACATCGCCACCGCGGTGCGTGCGGCCAACGTCAACACGCCGCTGGGCACGCTGGAAGGCCCGGCGCAGATCCTCACCATCCAGAGTAACCGCCAGCTGCGCAACGCCGCCGAATTCGCCGCGCTGGCGATCGCGCAGCGGCAGGGCAGCGTGGTGCGCCTGGCCGACGTGGCGACGGTGGAGGACAGCGTGGAAAACCTGAAGACCGGCAGCTGGGTCAACGGCGAGCGCTCCATCGTGCTGGCGGTGTTCCGCCAGGCCGACGGCAATACCGTGGCGGTGGTCGACGCCATCCGCGCCGCACTGCCGAAGCTTGAGGCGCAGCTGCCCGGCTCGGTGCGCATCGCGCCGCTGAGCGACCGCTCGGAGTCGATCCGCGAGGCGGTGCACGACGTCAACCTGACGCTGATGCTGACGGTGGCGCTGGTGGTGATGGTGATCTTCATCTTCCTGCAGCGCGCGGCGGCGACGGCGATCCCGGCGCTGTCGCTGCCGGTGTCCATCATCGGCACGCTGGCGCTGATGTTCTTCCTCGGCTTCAGCCTCAACAACATCACGCTGCTGGCGCTGACGCTGGCGGTGGGGCTGGTGGTCGACGACGCGGTGGTGGTGCTGGAGAACATCGTGCGCTACCGCGAACAGGGGCTGTCGGCGCTGGAGGCGGCGCTGCGCGGCTCGCGCGAGGTGGCGTTCACCATCCTGTCGATCTCGCTGTCGCTGGTGGCGATCTTCATCCCGATCTTCTACATGGAAGGCGTGATCGGGCTGCTGTTCCACGAATTCGCGGTGGTGGTGACCATGGCGGTGCTGGTGTCGGCGCTGGTGTCGCTGACGCTGATCCCGATGTTGGCCGCACGCTTCCTGCGCGGCGACCAGTCGCACGGCACGCTGCACAATCCGCTGGCGCGCAGCTTCGAGCGCGCCTTCGCCGCGGTGCTGGCGGCGTACCAGCGTACGCTGGACGGGGCGCTGCACTGGCGCCGCACCACGTTGCTGGTGGCGCTGCTGACCTTCGCCGGCTCGGCGTGGATGTTCATTGCGATCCCGAAGGGCTTTTTCCCGAACGAGGACAACGGCCAGATCACCATCATCACCGATGCCGGCCAGGACGTGTCCTACCAGCGCCTGGCCGAGCTGCAGCAGCGCGCCAGCGACATCGTGCGCGACAACCGCCACGTCGCCAGCGTCACCTCGTCGCTGAACAGCGGCGGCGGGCGCATGTTCGTGTCGCTGAAGCCGCGCGCTGGGCGTCCGGACATGGACAGCGTGGTCGGCGAATTGCGTAAGGAGCTGGGCCGCGTCACCGGGCTGAGCTCGTTCATCAACCCGGTGCAGAGCCTGCGCCTGGGCGGCCGCTCCTCCAAGAGCCGCTACCAGTACGTGCTGCAGAGCGTGGAACCGGCGGCGCTGTACCAGTGGTCGGACAAGCTGGAACGTGCGATGCGCGCCGAGCCGATGTTCCAGGACGTGAGCAGCGACGCCCAGCTCAAGGGCTTGCAGGCGCGGCTGCTGGTCAACCGCGAACAGGCGGCGCAGCTGGGTGTCAGCCTGCAGGCGATCCGCAACACGCTGTACGCCGCCTTCGGCCAGCGCGAGGTGTCCACCATCTACACCCCGTCGGACAGCTACCCGGTGGTGATGCAGCTGGACGAGCGCTACCGCATCAACGAGAACGACCTGACGCGGCTGTCGGTGCGCAGTAGCAACGGCACGCTGGTGCCGCTGTCGGCGCTGGCCAGCATCGAGCGCAGCGTCGGGCCGGTATCGGTCAACCACCAGGGCCAGCTGCCGGCGGTGACGGTGTCGTTCAACCTCGCCCCCGGCGTGGCGCTGGGCGATGCCGACACCCGGCTGCAGGCGATCGCCGCCGACATCGGCCTGCCGGCCAGCATCTTCACCAGCTACGGCGGCGACGCCGCGGCCTTCGCCCAGTCGCAGGGCAGCCAGACCGTGCTGCTGGCGGTGGCGGTGCTGGTGATCTACGTGCTGCTGGGCGTGCTGTACGAGAGCTACATCCACCCGCTGACCATCCTCGCCGGCCTGCCGTCGGCGGCGATGGGTGCGCTGGGGGCGCTGATGCTGTTCGGGCAGGAGCTGACCATCATCGCCAGCATCGGCATCCTGATGCTGATCGGCATCGTGAAGAAGAACGCGATCATGATGATCGACTTTGCGCTGGCGGCGCAGCGCAAGCAGGGCATGACCCCGTTCGACGCCATCCGCACTGCCTGCCTGCTGCGGCTGCGCCCGATCCTGATGACCACGCTGGCGGCGATGATGGGCGCGCTGCCGATCGCGCTGGGGCTGGGCGCCGGTGCCGAACTGCGCCAGCCGCTGGGGCTGGCGGTGGTCGGCGGGCTGCTGTTCTCGCAGCTGATCACGCTGTACATCACCCCGGTGCTGTACCTGTGGTTTGACCAGCTGGGGCGGCGCCGCGCCGCCGTGCCGCAGGCGGCGTAGCGCGTTCGGCATCGCGACAGCCCGGGGCCTGCCTGCGGGCTGTCGCTTTTTGTATTCACAATCATCATGATTTGATAGGTGTTGCCTTGTTTAACTGCGGTCATTTGCTAGCAAACACATCAACCATGCTGCCAGCAGGGTTGGCCGCAGTGCCTCGATTGCCGCCCCGCGGTCCGCGCGGCATAATCCCTTGATTATCAAAAGACATAAAGAGATGCACATGGCAATGCTGGGCCTGCGGGGAAAATCGTTGCTGGCATTATTGCTGGCCTGTCTCATTGCCCTGGTGCCGGCCGCGCTGATCGGCTGGCAGGTGGTGGACAGCATCCGCACCCACTTCGGCGAGGCCTTCGCGCGCAACACCACGCTGCTGCAACGCGAGAAGATCTTCGCGCCGCTGTCGCGCGAGCTGGCGCTGTCGCTGCGGCTGGCCGACTCCGAGGTCACTCGCCAGTGGCTGCGCGACGAGGCCGACGTCGCCAAGCGCGAGCTGTTCTTCCGCGAGGCGGAAGGCTACCGCCGCGACTTCCGCGACCACTCCTACTTCCTGATCAGCAACCGCACGCACGCCTACTACTTCAACGACGGCAAGAGCCCGCACACCGAATCCGCGCGCTACCTGCTGCGCGCCGACAAGGCCGACGACGGCTGGTACTTCAATACCCTGCGCGACACCGCCACCTTCAACATCAACGTCAACCACGACCGCCAGCTGAAGGTGACCAAGGCGTGGATCAACGTCATCGTGCACGAGAACGGGCAGAAGGTCGGCCTGGCCGGCACCGGGCTGGAGCTGACCACCTTCCTCGACGACTTCATCCGCAGCCGCGAGGCCGGCATCACGCCGATGATCCTCAACCGCCAGGGCGCGATCCAGGCCCACCCCGATCCGCGGCTGATCGCGCTCGACTCCGCCTCCGGCAAGGGGGCGGGCGGCCTGCAGCAGCAGCTGGGCGACGCCCAGGAGCGGCAGGCGCTGCGGCTGGCGATGCGGCAGGCCGAGTCCCGTCCCGGCGAGGTCGCCATGCTGTGGGCGACGCTGGGCGGCAAGCAGCAGCTGCTGGCGCTGAGCTTCATCCCGGAGCTGGGCTGGCACGTGGTGACCGCGGTGGACCTCAACGCGGCGCGGGTGTTCGACGGCCCGTGGCTGACCCCGGCGCTGATCGCGCTGGCGGTGCTGCTGGCGGCGCTGCTGCTGGGCTTTGCCTACGCGGTGGAAAAGCTGGTGTTGCGCCCGATCAGCCAGCTGCGCAAGTCGGCGCAGGCGATGGCGGCCGGGCAGTACGAGGTGGCGCTGCCGGCGGAGCGCGACGACGAGATCGGCGAGCTGAGCGCCGCCTTCGGCGTGATGGCGCACAAGGTGCGCAGCCATACCAGCGAGCTGGAGCACCGCGTGCGCGAACGCACCCGCGCGCTGGAAGAGGCCAATCGCGAGATGGCGGCCGCGCACAAGAAGATCGACGACTCCATCGACTACGCCAGCCTGATCCAGTGCGCGATGCTGCCCGACCGCCAGCTGGTGCAGGCGCTGGGCGAGAAGCACGCGGTGCTGTGGCGGCCGCGTGACGTGGTCGGCGGCGATTTCTACGTCTACCGTGCCGGCGAGCACACCCTGCTGTTCGGGGTGGTCGACTGCGCCGGCCACGGCGTGCCGGGCGCGCTGATGACGATGCTGGCGCACGCCGCCATCGACCAGGCGATCGTCGACGCCGGCATGGACGATCCGGCCGGCATCCTCACCCGCTGCGACCGCATCCTGCGCGGCATGCTGCGCGAGGAACGCGGCGGTCACGTGCTGGCCACCAATATGGACGCCGGTTTTGCCTGCGTCGACCTGCAGGCGCGCACGGTCACCTTCGCCGGCGCCAAGATCGCGCTGTACTACAGCGACGGCGACGACGTCGGCGAGCTGCCCGGCGCGCGGCGCGCCATTGGTGACAAACGCATCGGCGAGTACCAGAATGCACAATTGCCGCTGCAAGCCGGGCGCAGCTTCTACATGACCACCGACGGTTTCCTCGACCAGGCCGGTGGCGAGCTGGGCTACGGCTTTGGCAGCAGCCGTTTCGCCGACATGATCCGCCGCCATGCCCGTCTGCCGCTGGACGAGCAGGGACAGGCGTTCAGCGCCACGCTGGCCGAGTACCAGGGCGGACATGCGCAGCGCGACGACATCACCATGCTGTGTTTCCGTTTTGACTGATGCCCAACCAGGGGGAGCTTTCATGGAACCGTTTGACCTGTTCAGTATGCGCGAGAGCTATAACCGCCAGCAGATCATGCTGTGCTTCAATGGCCCGATCTCGCGCAGCCTGATCGAGGAAATTGGCAACGCGCTGCGCAACTACCTGGCGGCGGACCACGCACACCCGTCGGCGGCAATGGATGTGTTCGGCGTCTACATCGAGCTGACGCAGAACATCCGCCACTACGCACAGCAAAAGGGCTGGACCGAGACCGATGCCAGCGCTACCGTGGTGGTGGCGCGCAACGATGCCGGCCACTACGTGGTATCCGCCGGCAACATCATCGAGCAGGCCGACGGCGAGGCCCTGCTGGCCTGCATCGACGAGCTGGCCGGCCTCGACAAGGCGGCGCTGAAGGCGCGCTACAAGGAGCAGCTGCGCAAGCCGCGCGAGGCCGGGGCCATCAGTGGCGCCGGGCTGGGGCTGATCGACATCGCCCGCAAATCCAGCGCACCACTGCAGGCCAGCCTGCGCCGGCTGACCGATGGCCGCGCCTTTGTCAGCCTGCGCGCCGAGATCTGAACCTTTATCGAGTATCCAGAAAATGAATGACCTCTCCATTCCCGGCAGCCAGTCCACCCCCGCCATAGATGGCGACTGGGATCGTGGCATCCTGCTCATGCAGGGTGATTCCTATCCGGAAAACTCCTACCAGCTGTTCCAGCAGGTATTCAGCTGGGTCGAGCGCTTCCTGCTGGAAAGCGCCCGCCTGCTGACGCTGGAGCTGCGCCTGCTGTATCTCAATACCAGCAGCATCAAGGCGATGATGGACATCTTCGACCTGCTGGAAGAGGCGTACCGCGACGGCAAACCGGTGGCGGTGAACTGGCGCTATGATCTGCGCAACGAGCGGGTGGCGGAGCTGGCCGAAGAATTCAGGGAAGACTGCACCTTCCCGTTTGCCATCCTGGCGCTGGATCCGGCCGCCAGCGCATCATGAGCCGCGACCAAGGCGAACTGGAAACACTGATCAAGCGCCTGTTGGCGGACCCGGACCTGCGCGAGCACCCGCTCAATTTTGCGCTGGGCCAGCTGTGGTTCCAGTACCGCGAGCTGCTCAACCGCATGGAGCGCATCACCCGCATGTCGGATGCCTACCAGAGCATGGCACGGCAGCGCGAGCTGAGCCTGGCCGAGCGTTTCGACAAGCAGCTGCGCCAGCTGGAGAAGGTGGCGCGCATTTCCGACCGTTACCAGCACATGATGCGCGAGTTGAACATCGCGCTGAAGGAAGCCGCCACTCACGATCCGCTTACCGCACTGGCCAACCGCCGCCCGCTGATCGAGCGGCTGAAGGCCGAGACCGAGCGCTGCGAACGCCTCGGCCACGGTTTTTGCGTCGCCATGCTCGACATCGACCGTTTCAAGCTTATCAATGACCGCTACGGTCATGATGTCGGTGATACCGTGCTGATCGAGACGGCGCGGGTGATGGAGGCGGAAGTGCGGGATTACGACCTGTGCGGCCGCTGGGGTGGCGAGGAATTCCTGATCATCCTGCCGGAATCGGTGCTGGCACTGGCCGACGACATCGTCCGCCGCGTGCGCAGCGCGATCGACCGCATGAAGGTACGTGTCGGTGACGAAGTGCTGTCGATCACGATCAGTGCCGGGCTGGCGCAGTACCGTGGCGGCGAAAGCTATTCCGGGCTGCTCAACCGCGCCGATGCCGCGCTGCTGCAGGCCAAGCGCAACGGGCGCGACAGCCAGCAGCTGGCAGACTGAACCCGGTCACCGCCGGTCACGATGGTCCCCGCGGCATTCCGCCGCATCCGCTTCCCCGTGTTTTCTCTTGTCCTGCGCCGGCATCAGCCGCCGGCCGCGTCCGTTTCGGCGAATTCTGCCAGTGCCCAGTCGCGGAACGCGATCACGCTGGGCAGATCGGCCAGCTCTTGCGGGTAGATCAGGTAGTAGGCCCACTCGGTCTGCAGCGCGATGTCGGACAGCGCGACCAGGCTGCCGTTGGCCAGTTCCTCGCCGATCATGCTCTCGTCGGCGAGGGTGATGCCCATGCCGCGCAGGGTAGCGGTGATCGCCAGGTCCAGCGTGTCGAAGGTATAGGCGTCGAGATTGCCGCTCACCGGCACCCCGGCCAGCGTAAACCAGTGCTGCCAGAAGTTGTCGTCGTGCGACGGGTGCAGCAGCGGGTAGTCGCGGAATGCGGCCGGCGCCGGTGGTGCGGTGCTGCCGAACAGTGCCGGTGCCGCCACCGGGATGAAGCGTGCCGGGCGCAGGCGGTGGTAGACCAGCCCCGGCTCCTTGGTCAGGCTGGCCTGGAACGAGATGTCGTACTCGCGGCTCTTGAAGTTGGGGTCGAAGCCGGTGATCGAGATCATGCTGACGATCAGCTCCGGGTGGCGGGCGCGGAAACCGGCCAGCCTGGGCAGCACCCAGCGCGCGGCGATTGACGGGCTGGTCTTGATGCGCAGCTCGCGGCTGCGACGGTTGATGGCTTCACTGGCCGCCTCGATGCGGTGGAAGGCGTCGCGTACCGCCGGCAGCAGCGCCATGCCTTCCGGCGTCAGCGCCAGGCCGCGCGCCTGGCGCACGAACAGTTGCAGCCCGTAATGGGCTTCCAGTGCCTGGATATGGCGGCTGACCGCGCCCTGGGTCAGGTGCAGGGTGTCGCCGGCGCGGGTGAACGACAGCTGTTCGGCGGCGACCAGGAACACGCGCAGCGCGTTGAGGGGGGGAAGTTTCATCTGCAGATCCGCCATGAGTTTTATGCATGGTAAACATGCGTATTAATGCTTTGTCAACCATGGGGCTTGCCCGTATTCTCTAGCGCGCTGCCGATAAAGATGAATGACTTAGCGCACGCTGTGGCAACGATTGCCGCAAGCTGTTGTCTTTGAGCAATGCATTATTGTCATGGGCGATGCCGGCGCAAGATAGTCTTTGTTCTGCCGGTTTTTTTGGCACGACCCGCTTTGCGGGCGGCAATGTGGATAACGGGTGGGCTTGCGGCATGGCCGGCAGGCGCACCATGAGGAACCTGCCCTGTCCGACAGGTGTGTGGTAGGCGTGCTGTCGCGGCAACGAACGGGTCGTGCCGCGGTGGATCGCCACGGTATCCGGCATCGCCGGCTACTGGCTGTATGGCCCTGTTTGTCAGGGTTTTGCTCTGTCTCACGGTGTCCCGCCGGATCACGATCCGGCGGGTTTTTTTTGTCTTGCGGCCAACGTTGGCCGCAACGGCGTGTCCGTCCCGGTTTCCGCTCAGATCTCCGCCCACATCCGCAGCAGGTTGTGATACAGCGCGGTCAGGCTGACCACCTCCTCGCTGTCCCCCAGCTGCTGGCGCAGCGCGATGATGGCCATGTCCATGTCGAACAGCATCGCGCGCCTGGCGTCATCGCGGATCATGCTCTGCGTCCACATGAACGAGGCCAGCCGTGCGCCGGCGGTGACCGGTTCCACCCGGTGCAGGCTGGTGGACGGGTACAGGATCATGTCGCCGGCCGGCAACTTGATGCTGTGCAGGCCGTAGGTGTCTTCCGCCACCAGCTCGCCGCCCTGGTACTCGTCCGGATTGCTGAAGAACAGCGTGCACGACACGTCGGTGCGCACGTACTGGCCGGAGAGCGGGTCGCTGCGGATGGCGTTGTCGACGTGATTGCCATAGGTCATGCCGCCCTGGTAGCAGTTGAACATCGGCGTCATGGTGAGCTTGGGCAGCGCCGCCGACATGAACAGCGCATTGCGCGCCAGTGCGCGCTGTACCAGTGCCGCCAGTTCGCGTGCAGTTTCACCCTGTGGCGGCAGTTGCAGATTGTGTTTGACGTCGAGCGCCTGGTGGCCGGCACTGGCGCGGCCGTCCTGCCACTGGGCATTGGCCAGCAGCATGCGGGCGTGGGACAGTTCTTCGATGGTGAGGACTTCGGGGATGTGCAGCAGCATGGACTTTCCTGGGCAAAACGGAGGCTGGGGCGGGCCGGTGCCGGCATTCTGGCGGGCGTTCTGCCGTGCCTGCCAGAATGGCCTTGCGGCCAACCCTTGTACGGCAAGGTTGGCCGCAAGGCGTGCGGGCTTAGTATTTGTAAGCCACGGTCAGCTGGACTTCACGCGGAGCGGCGGTTGCGGCATGGCCGCCGTACAGCGCATCGTAGTACTTCTTGTTGGTGAGGTTGTTGACGTTGAGGCGTACGTTATATTTGCCTTCTTGGTACGACAGCATGGCATCGGCACGGGTATAGCCCGGTGCGAAGCGGGTCTTGGACTGGTCCTTGTTGTTGTCGGCCACGTAGCGCTTGCCGACATGGTACAGGCCGAGGCCGGCGGTGATCTTGTCGGTCACCTTGTAGGTGGTCCAGATATTGGCGGTCTTTTTCGGCGTGTACTTCGGCACTGCGCCCTTGTTGGCATCGGTTGCTACATTATTTCGGCCATCCCAACCCTGGTCGATCTTCGGATCCATCAGCGTGGCGCCGGCAAATACCTCCCACTTCTCGCTGAGGCGACCGGCTGCTTCCACTTCGACGCCGTCGGTGTGACGCTTGGCATAGAGGATGGCGACATCCGGCGACAGTGCATCGGTATTGCGCTCATTCAGCTTCTCGGTACGGAATACGGCGGCGCGCAGGGTGGCATTGCCGTCGGCCAGATCCCACTTGGCACCGATTTCGTAGTGCTTGTTGCGTTCCGGCTTCTGCTTGTCGGTGGAGAGGCCGGCCGACAGGTCAAACTGGTAGGCCTCGCCGGACGGGTTCATCAGGCTGCTGTAACCGAGGTAGTAGCTGGATTCCCTGGTCGGCTGCCAGATCAGGCCGGTACGGTAGCTGAGGCCGCGGTCATCGCGCCGGGTGCTGCCGGTTTGTGCGCCGGTAGTGGTGTTGTAGGCCCTGTAGGTACCCTCCAGCTGGTCCATGCGCAGGCCGGCCATTACCTTCCATTGCTGGTTCAGTGCCACGGTGTCGGTGATGTAGGCAGCCAGGTTGCGGGTTGCAAAATCGTTGGAGCGATGACGGGTATAGCCGCCGGTGTAGAAGGCTTCCGGGTTGCCGACATTGGCGACCACGCTGGGGATGGTGCCGGTGGCACGGACGCTGTAGGCGTTCTGCGTTTCACGGGTGAATTCCATGCCGGCCAGCAGTTCGTGGCTGAGGCTGCCGGTGTCGAACTTGCCGTTGTAGTCGACGCTCAGCGACTGGGTCTCGTTCAGCGAGCCGCGCAGCTTGCCGCTGTAGCCGAGCCCGGTGGCATCGGTGACCGGGGTGCCGGCCGGCGAGTTGCGCAGCTGTGGCTGGGATACGAGTACTTCGCGGTCGTAGCGGCCGATGCGCAGCTGGGCGGCGATCTCGCTCTTGCTGTCCAGCTTGTGGGTGGCGCGCACGGTGCTGATGTCGGCGGTGATGTCTTCGCTGTTCATGCCCTGCAGGCCGTAGTAGCGGTCCACCGGCACGTCGATGGGCTGCAGCGTGTTGGGGTCGAACGGCACGCCCAGCATCGGGGTGTTGTTTTCCTTCATCTGCATGTGCGACAGCACCACCGTGGTCGGCTCGCCGAGGCCGAAGGCGATCGACGGCGCGATGCCGTGGCGCTTGGATTCGCTGACACCATCGGCGCTGCCGTCATTGGTGGCCATCACGTTGAGGCGGATGGCGGCGGTATCGGACAGCGCCTGGTTGATGTCGGCGGTGCCGCGATAAAAGTCGTTGCTGCCGACCGTGGTGGACAGTTCCACCTGCTCGCCGGCGAACGGGGTCTTGCTGACCTGGTTGATCACGCCGCCGGTGGAGCCGCGACCGAACAGCATCGAGCTGGCGCCTTTCAGTACCTCGATCTTCTCGTCGTTGAACGGGTCGCGGTTGTACTGTGCCACGTCGCGCTGACCGTCGCGATAGGTGTCGCCAAAGGCGGAGAAGCCGCGCAGGATGATGGAGTCGCCGGAGCGGCCGCCTTCGCCGGCCTGGAAGGTGATGCCGGATACGTTCTTCAGCACGTCCTTCATGTTGATGTCGCCCTGGTCGGCGATCAGCTGGCGGGTGACCACCGATACCGCCTGCGGCACATCTTTCAGCGCCTGTTTCTGTTTGCCCAGCGAGGTGGTGCCCGTGGCGTAGCTGCCGCGCTGAGCCTGTTCTGCCTGGACCTTGACGGTTTCCAGCTGCGCAGTGTCGCCGCTCTTGGCCGTATCAGCCAGGGCCAGTCCCGGCGCCAGGCTGACGGCCAGCATGCTGGCAATCATTTTCTTCGGTAGTTTTTTCTGTGCGATGGCGGCAGAGGGGGTGAGATGCCGTTTCATTATCGTGATAGTCCGTGTGCAAGGTTGAAGACAATACGCGAGCCACGCCACGGCCGGCGGGCCGTGGTGTACGGGTTGGTTCGCGCGGAGAAAATCAGTCGGCTTCGGTGACGAAGCCGATACGGCTGACACCGGCGCTTTGCGCGTCGGCCAGGGTGATGGCGACCAGTTCGTAGCGCACCGACTTGTCGGCACGCAGGTGCAGCTCGACTTCAGGGTTGGCCGCAGCGGCCTCGGCAAAGCGGCTGCGCAGCACGCCGGATTCCACCGGTGCATCGTTCCAGAACATCTTGCCCTCGGCATCAATCGCCAGCCGGATCGCCTGCGGTTTGTCCTGGTGTTGCGCGGCGCTGGCCTGCGGCAGGTCCAGCTTCACCGCATTGGTCAGCAGCGGTGCGGTGATGATGAATACCACCAGCAGCACCAGCATCACGTCGACCAGCGGCGTGGTGTTGATCTCGGCCATCGGCGCGTCGGCGCCCTTGTCAAAACTACCGAACGCCATCTTCGCCTCCGCGGGTCAGCAGCTGCGCGTGCAGGTCGTGGGTGAAGTGGTCCAGGTCCTGGTTGATGACGCGATTCAGGCGCACGAAGGTGTTGTAGGCCATTACCGCCGGAATGGCGGCGGCCAACCCTGCCGCCGTGGCGACCAGTGCCTCGCCGATCGGGCCGGCGACGGTGGCGATCGACACCTGGCCCTGGGTGCCGATGTTGACCAGCGCGTGGTAGATGCCCCACACCGTGCCAAACAGGCCGATGAACGGTGCGGTGGAGCCGATGGTGGCGAGGAAGGTCATGCCGCCTTCCAGCTGCTGCTGCTCCTGCGCCAGGCGTTTGCGCAGCGCGCGGGTCAGGTATTCGTCCAGGCTGCAGCTCTGGCCCAGCGAGCTGGCGCTGTGCTGACGGTACTGGCGCAGTGCGCCGAGGCCGTCCTGCGTCAGGCGCGCCACCGGCGCCGCGCTGTGCTGCAGTGCGGTTTCCACCTCCGTCCACGACGCGGCCGCCCACAGCGTGGCTTCCGAGGCGCGGTTGTCGCGCCGTACCTGCCATGCGCGCCAGCCGCGCAACGCGATGAAGTACCAGGTAAGGATCGACATCGCGATCAGGATCAGGAATACCGACACCAGAATGGCGTCGCCCTGTTGGAAAGTCAGCATCAGGTTCATGGTTCAGGCTTTGGTGAGGTCGAAATCGACATTGAAGACATAGGTAAAGGGGATGGCCTCGTTGCCGCGCATTGCCGGACGGAAGCGCCAGTTGCGCACCGCCTGCAGCGCGGCGCGGTCGAGGCGCGGGAAGCCGCTGGAGCGTGCGATGCTGACTTCCTGTGCGCGGCCGTCGGCACCGACGGCCACACGCAGGCCAACGGCACCGGCTTCACCCAGCTCGATCGATAGCGGCGGATACACCGGGCGCGGATTGCCGAGGTGGCCGCCGATATGGGTTGGCGGGACTATTGGTGCTGGCGGTGCGGCCTCACTGCGGCCAACCGCCGGACTGGCGGCCGGCGCCTCGGCAACGGCCGGGGCCTTGCTGGCGACCTCTTCGGTGCGGGTATCGGTGGTGATGGCTTTCGGTGACGGCCTGGCGGGGGCCGGTAGCGGTGGCGGCACCGGTGTGACCTTGCGCGGCTTGGCGCTTGCCGTCTTGGCCGGGGCTGGCGGTGCCGGACGGATATCCGGTGCCGGCGGCGTCGGGATCGTTACCATTTCCATCGGTAACGGTTGCGGAGGTTGCACCGGTGTTGCGGCATGACTCATCGATAGCAGCAGGCCGACATGGCCGGCAGTGATGGCCGCCAGCACGGCGTAACGTGAAAACGAGGATTCCATTGCAAATCATCTTGATAGTAATTCTTGTTAATGTTATCGGTACTGCAGCCATGGGTCAATCGTGATGTGGCTGTGCGGCCGGGCTGCGGCCGGGTGTTGCCGGACGGGCGCTTGATTAATGCGCCGCCGGCTACATATTGAAGAGGACGATCGACATCCCGTGGTCGCACTTTATTGGGGCAGGCAATGCAGCAGTTTGACGGAACTACCATCGTATCGGTGCGCCGTGGCCAGCGCGTGGCGCTGGGCGGCGACGGCCAGGTAACCCTCGGCAATATCGTGATCAAGTCCACCGCACGCAAGGTGCGCCGCCTGTATCACGACAAGGTACTGGCCGGCTTCGCCGGTGGCACCGCCGACGCCTTCACCCTGTTCGAACGCTTCGAGGCCAAGCTGGAAAAACACCAGGGCCATCTGGTGCGCTCGGCGGTGGAGCTGGCCAAGGACTGGCGCACCGACCGCATGCTGCGCCGGCTGGAGGCGATGCTGATCGTCGCCGACAGCGAATCGACGCTGATCATCACCGGCAACGGCGACGTGCTGGAGCCGGAGCAGGGCATCGCCGCCATCGGTTCCGGTGGCGCCTTCGCCCAGTCCGCGGCGCGGGCGCTGTTCGAGAACACCGAGCTGGACCCGGAGGTGGTGGTGAAGAAGTCGCTGGAGATCGCCGGCGACATCTGCATCTATACCAATCACAACCACCTGATCGAAACCCTGGGCTGAGTTGCGGCCAACCTTTACTGCGGATATCTCCATGACCACCATGACGCCACAGGAAATCGTCCACGAACTGGACAAGCACATCATCGGCCAGCAGGCCGCCAAGCGCGCCGTCGCCATCGCCCTGCGCAACCGCTGGCGCCGCCAGCAGGTGGCCGAGCCGCTGAAGAGCGAGATCACCCCCAAGAACATCCTGATGATCGGGCCGACCGGGGTCGGCAAGACCGAGATCGCCCGCCGCCTGGCGCGGCTGTCCAACGCGCCGTTCATCAAGGTGGAGGCCACCAAGTTCACCGAGGTCGGCTACGTTGGCCGCGACGTCGACACCATCATCCGTGACCTGGTCGAAGTGGCGCTGAAGGAAGCGCGCGACGCTGCCATCGTGCGCAACCGCCACCGTGCCGAAGACGGCGCCGAAGAGCGCATCCTCGACGTGCTGCTGCCACGGCCGCGGCAAGCGGCCGGCTTCTTCACCGAAGAGCCCGTCGCCGACAAGCCGGAAGACGGCGCCACCCGCCAGAAATTCCGCAAGAAGCTGCGCGAGGGCGCGCTCGACGACAAGGAAATCGAGATCGAGCTGGCCGAGGCGCCGGCCCGCATGGAGATCCTGAGTCCGCCGGGGATGGAAGACTTCTCCAGCCAGCTGCAGGGGCTGTTCCAGGGACTCAATGCCGGCAAGAAGAAGACGCGCAAGCTGACCATCGTCGAAGCCTACAAGCTGCTGATCGACGAAGAGGCGGCCAAGCTGGTCAACGACGAGGAGATCAAGGCCGAGGCGCTGCGCAATGTCGAGCAGAACGGCATCGTGTTCCTCGACGAGATCGACAAGGTCACCAGCCGCGCCGAGGGCAACAGCGCCGACATCTCGCGCGCCGGCGTGCAGCGCGACCTGCTGCCGCTGGTGGAGGGCACCACCGTCACCACCAAGTACGGCATGATCAAGACCGACCACATCCTGTTCGTCGCCTCCGGCGCCTTCCACCTGTCCAAGCCGTCGGACCTGATCCCGGAGCTGCAGGGCCGCTTCCCGATCCGCGTCGAACTGGATTCGCTGTCCGTCGACGACTTCAAGGCCATCCTCACCAGCACCGACGCCTGCCTCACCCGCCAGTACCAGGCGCTGCTGGCCACCGAAGGCATCGAGCTGGTGTTTGCCGACAGCGGCATCCAGCGCCTGGCCGAGATCGCGTGGCAGGTGAACGAGAAAACCGAGAACATCGGCGCGCGCCGTCTCTATACCGTGATGGAGAAGCTGCTGGAAAGCATCGCCTTCGACGGCAAGGCCGGCCGCTTCGAGCTGGATGCCGGCTACGTCGACAGCAAGCTCGACCTGTTGGCGCAGCGCGAGGACCTGGCGCGCTACGTACTGTAAGCACAAGGTTGGCCGCAAGGCATTGCGGCTAACCTTGTCCGCGTCAGCGGCCGCCGTCAGGTGGCCGTTAACGTTTCAAAAGCGGGTAAATATAAAAATCGGGCGTAAAAAGGCGGTATTTGAATATTTGGCTGGCGTGGTCGGGGGCGGACAGGCGGCTTGGCGGCGTGTTTTGCGGTAGTCTGCAAAATAGTTTAATCGGGTAATTGTTTTTAAATCAGAGGGTTGTCTGTGTTTTTTGTCAAAACACGCACTTTTTCGCAAAAAACCTGTTGACGCTGCTTCTGCGCTTAGCTATAGTTCGCCTCCTCAGCTGACGCCGCAAACGAAACGCGGTTCGGC
>NZ_BMYP01000042.1 GCF_014652335.1 Vogesella fluminis
CCAAGAGCGCTCGCGACATTCTGCAGAAGGTCATGCGCGCGAATCGCCGCTTAAGCTCCAAGAAGAACGGAACACTACACTAGATTGTTTTTGTAAACAAAACCCCAGCAAGCCTTGTGTTTGCTGGGGTTTTTGTATCATCCATACTTACCGGAACACACCATGCCGGCAATGCCATCTTTGCAGTTGCTCCGGCAAAAATACTCACCTTACGAATAACGGCAAAAAACATGACAAATCATCAACCGGGAATGGCCTATTGTTAGGGGAATGCGGGCGGTTTGCCAGACTGACGGCCCGCCTGCTCCGGCAAATAACAGGGATTTGGCCCGACACCATGAACTCTGAGCCATCAAACGACCTTCATGACCTTCCACCCGAGATGCCGACCCTGGTCGCACGTCTGGCCTGGGGTGGCGGCACACTGGTTACCCTGCTGGTACCGCTCGTCTTCTTCATTGTCGGCTACCAGAGCGATGTCGCCCGCCTGGAATCGGCACTGCAGGCCGGGATTTACCGCGCCACCGGGTCGGCAGCCACATGGGGCGCACCGCATTCGCCGCAAGCCGTGCTGGCGGCACTGGAGTGGCTGCCCTCCGATACCAGCATCCGCATCACCGATGACCAGCAGCAACTGCTGGCCAGCCAGAATGTGGAGCCCCCCGCGCCGCGCCTGACCCGTAGCGCAGCCCTGAACCTGGATGCCGGACGTAGCGGGCAACTGGTGCTAAGCCATTCCATTCTTCCGCTGCTGCTGTATGCGCTGTTAATGTTCGTGCCGGGGATGATGCTCGGGACCATTGCCTTCATCGCGCTGAGAGACCTGCCAATGCGTGTTTTCCACCGTACCCTGCAGGAAATCGCCATCCGCAAGGTGGCGGAGGGAAAGCTGGCCAAATCCCTGTCCATTTTCTCGGCCACGCTGGAATCCACTGCCGACGGCATTCTTGTCACCGACATCTGCGGTCGTGAGGTGGTTGCCAATCAGCGCTTTCGTGACATGTGGCACCTGCACCGTTCAGCCAGTCTCTATGCCAACACCAATGAAACGCTGCTGGAGCTGAGCAACAAGCTGCGTGATCCGGCCACGTTTGTGGCAACGATCAAGGATCTGACCAGGCACATAGACGTCAACCAGGGCAGCACGCTGGAATTGCGCGACGGGCGTCACTTCGAATGGAACTCCCAGCCGCAGTTCGTCAATGGCCAGGTAGTCGGGCGGGTAACCAGTTTCCGCGATGTCAGCAACCGCAAACAGGCCGAAGCACTGCTATCCATCGAGAATGAAGTGCTGGAAATGGTAGTCTGCGGCCAACCTTTAAAAGCGGCACTGGGCGTACTGGCCGATCATGTAGAGGTACTGTCCGGCGAAATGTTCTGCACCATCCTGTTCCGCAAAGACAGTGAAGGCGTAGAGCTGGCCTGCGTTTCCGGGCGCAGCCTGCCAAGCAATGTGGTCGACCGCATCATCCATCACGAGCAAGTGGTGCTGGGCAAGGTTTTTACCGCGATCACCAAACTGGAAAACATGCCGCAACATGGTCTGTCGGACGAATACAGCGGCGTGATCGAGAACATCGGCAACCATCCGATCTGGGCAGATTACTGCCGCCTGATGGCAAACCATGGCGTGCATGCCTGTTTTGCGGTAGCCGTGCGCTCCTCTGACAGCGCGCTGCTGGGGCTGATCGTGGCGCATTACCGCGACCCGTCCAGACAGCAGCCGCATGACCGCGAACTGATGTGGGTTGCCGCCCACCTGGTCCACATTGCCATGGAGCGGCGCCAGGCCGAAAACCGGCTGCAGGTGCTGGCCCACTACGACACCCTGACCCGCCTGCCAAACCGGGCGCTGTTTCATGACCGCCTCAACCAGGCGCTGACCCGGCTGGAGCGGAGCAAAGGCTTGGTGGCACTGATGTTTATTGACCTGGACCGTTTCAAGACCATCAACGACACGCTGGGCCACGACCTGGGTGACCAGCTGCTGTGCGAGGCCTCGGCAAGATTGCTGGCCTGCGTACGCGATACGGATACCGTGGCACGCCTGGGTGGCGATGAGTTCACCATCATCCTGGAGCAGATCAGCAAGGCCGAGGATGCTGCTGGCGTGGCCAGCAAGATCATCGAAGTGTTCGCGGCGCCGTTCCACCTTGGGCACCAGGAAACCTTCGTCACGCCCAGCATCGGCATCACCGTCTATCCGGCTGATAGCGAAAACAGCAGCCACCTGATCAAGTACGCAGATACCGCGATGTACCGTGCCAAGGAAGACGGCGGCAACGGCTACCGCTTCTTTACCAGCGAGATGAATACCCTTGCCTCCGACCGGCTGGAAATGGAAAGCGGCCTGCGCCGCGCGCTGGCCCGCGGCGAGTTCGAAGTCTACTACCAGCCCAAACTCAATCTGGCGGACGGCTGCATTACCGGTGCCGAGGCACTGCTGCGCTGGAGGCATCCGCAGCGAGGGCTGGTTTCTCCCGGCGAATTCATCCCCATCCTGGAAGAAACCGGCCTGATCGAACAGGTTGGCAGCTGGGTGCTGAAAACCGTCTGCACCCAGATCCGCAGCTGGCAGGAGGCGGACTCACTGCCGCCGCTGGTCATCGCCGTCAATCTCTCCGGGCGGCAGTTGCAACGCAGCAACCTGGCAGCCACCATTGCCGACATTCTTGAAGAAACCGGTATGGATCCGCGCTTCCTGGAGCTGGAAGTCACCGAAAGCGTCCTGATGCACGATCCGCAATGTGCGGTCGACATCCTGATGCAGATACGTAACAAGGGCATCCTGCACATTGATGTCGATGATTTCGGCACCGGCTATTCGTCGCTCAGTTACCTCAAGCAATTCCCCATCGACTGCCTGAAACTGGACAAGTCCTTTGTCGACGGCCTGCCGCATGACGAAGACGACATTGCCATTTCCCAGGCCGTCATCGCCATGGCACACAGTCTCAGGCTGACTGTCATCGCCGAAGGCGTGGAGAAAGAGGAACAGCTGGCCTTCCTGCGTGACAATGGCTGCGACATCATCCAGGGCTACATCATCAGCCCGCCGGTGCCGGCCCACGCCTTTGCCCGGCTGGTACAGGCACGGGCGAACAGCACAACGGCACCGCCGTAAAGCAGCCACGACAAGGTTGGCCGCAATGCAAACACCGCCCCGGCCGGCATGGCGGGGGCGGTGTCGTCATGACCATGACGGGAGCGGCCGGCTCAGGCTACGCCGAAGTCGCGCATGGCATCCAGATCCTTCAGCACGATGTCGCGGCCGCGCACCTCGATCAGCCCCTCGTCTGCCAGCTGGTGCAGCACGCGGGAAAAGGTTTCCGGCGTCAGGTTCAGTCGTGACGCAATCAGGTTTTTGTTGACCGGCAGGTGCACCACCGAGCCGGTGCTGGCATCGTCCTCCACCTGCAGCAAGTAACCGACCACACGCTGCACCGCGCTCTCTACCGAATAGCGTTCCACATCGCGCACCAGGCTGTGCAGGCGCAGCGCCAGACCGGCCAGCATGCGCTGGGCAAAGGCCGGGTCCTCGGCCAGGGCGCTGAAAATCACCTCGGCACTGACATGCAGCAGCAGGCCGTCCTCGACGAATTGCGCCATTACCGGATAGGGCCGGCCCAGGAACATCACTGCCTCGGCAAAGCTTTGGCTCGGATGCAGGATTTCCATTACCTTTTCGGTGCCGTTCTGCGCGGTCAGCGCCAGTTTGACCTTGCCATATACCACCAGATACATGCCGTCACAGGGATCACCCTTCTGGAAGATGACCTGCCCCTTCTGGCCACGCACCTCGCGGGTGCCTGGCACCAGCGCTTCGCGCTGCTCATCGGTCAGTTGCTGGAACAGTGGCTGATGCTGCAAAAAAGTCCGGATATCAATATGATTCATTGCTGTTTTCCTGCGGGTATCGCACCCGCCCGTAAGGGATGACACAAGGCTACGCGCAGCTACCGTGCGCCGCCATGCACCAAAAGGGGCGCCCCCCTCAGCCAAAAGGGCTAGGGCCTGCGATCTGCGGCCAACCCCAGGGTCTGTTGACGTTTCGTTTGTGGATCGCGTCTGGATCAAAACCCGCAGGGCCGGGCTAGTGGCTTGTGCCTTCCGAGCGGGTTACCTTGTTATATACATTGTACTTGCCGATCGGCTTCATCATCGGCAATGCCGCCACCTCCCTGAACGTCGCCGCATCCACCACCACCAGTTCGCCCGGTGTTTCCATGATGCTGACCAATGCGTAGCGGCCGTCGCGGGTAAATTCGACATGGGCATTGGTCTTGCCCGGTCGCAGCGTCAGCTGGCGCACTGCCTGCAGCGTGCGCTTGTCGATGATGGTCAGTGTATCGCGGCGTGGCGACATCATGGCATCCACCCAGGCATAAGGTGTGTTCTCGTGACTGCGCAGGAAAAAACCCGGCCCCGGCGTGGCGATGTCGGCCGCCACCTGCCAGCGGTCCATGTCGATCACCGTCACACGGCCGCTCTTCAGGTTCGGCGTCGCCATGTAATGATGACCACCCTGCTCGAAGGTGATGCCGGAGCCGAGGTGCGGCATGCCGTCCAGCGGCAATGTCGCCACCTTGCTGCGCGCATCGAGATTGATCACCTGTGCCTGGCCGTCGCGCGAGGCGGCCATTACATGGCGGTAATCGCCGTCAAAGAAGAAGTCATCCAGCACCATCGACAGCGGCGTCACCCGCGGACTGAGAAAGCCGGGCACCGCCAGCCCCTCGCCCATCTGGTAATCATGCACATAACCGGGATAGATCGGCGCCGCCTGCGGATTATAAGATATCTCCCACAACTCGGCGGCATCCTTCAGCGCTACCACGAAGCTCTGCCGTGGCGCGGCATCGTACACCGCCGACACCCGTGACGGCTTGCCCGCCTTGTCCTTCACCGCAAAGGTTTTTACCGGTTTCAGCCCGTTGGCGTCGAGCAGCACCAGCGTTTCCGGCAAGGTGTTGCCGGCCAGCACCCAGCGCCCGTCGCCGGATACCGCCACGTTGCGGGTGTTCAGCCCGACGCGTATCTCGGCCACCGGCTGCAGCGTGTACAGATCGTACTGCGTCACCCAGCCGTCGCGGCTGGCAAAGTAGACGAAACGGCCATCGGGCGAAAACTTCGGCCCGCCGTGCAGCGCGAAGCGGCTCTTGAAACGCGTGATCGGGGTGAAACGGTCGCCATCGAGCACCGTGACATGGTGATCGCCGGCCTCCACCACCACGAACAGGTTTTGCGGATCAACGTTGGCCGCAAAGCCTGGCCGCGGCGGCAGTTTTGCCGGGTCGGCATACTGGATGCGCGACGCGGCAGTATCCGCCTCGCGCCACAGCGGCGGCGTCGCCGGCGGCGTCGCCAGCCACCCCGCCAGCTCGCTGATTTCGGCGTCGGACAGCGTGCCGGCAAAGCCGGCCATCTGCGTGGCAGCACGGCCATGACGGATCACCGCCAGCACTTCGGCCGGCTTGATGCGCTCCAGGCTCTGCGGCAACAGCGCCGGCGCCATTGCGCCCATGCGCTGGGCGCCGTGGCAACTGAGGCAATGCTGCTGGTAAAGATCGGCCGGACTGGCGGCGACCGTTGCCAGCGGCAGGCTGACCATGCCGGCCAGCAACAGGCTGGCAAGTCTCATCGGCACCCCTCCACTTGCGGCATGATGCGCTGCCACGGCGTCAGCTGCGGCAATGTGTAGGCCCCCTCCGCCACGCCGATCTCGGCATCGCTGAGGTAGCAGGCCGGATCGGAGGCCCAGAAGTCGTCGCTCAGTTCCCATGCCCGCACCCGCGTGTTGCCGTTACAGATTGCCAGGTGGGCACAGGCGGCACAGCGGCCATGTACTGGCCGCGGCCGCTGCTTGAGACCGGCCATCAGCGGATGAGAGACATCCGGCCAGATCTCGGAAAACGGCCGCTCGCGTACATTGCCCAGCGTCACCTTCCACCACATGGTATCGGGATGCACGTTGCCGAGGTTGTCGATATTGGCAACGTTGACGCCGCTGGCGTTGCCGCCCCACTGAGTCAGACGCTGGCGCAGGGCGTCCAGCTGCTCGGGATAGTGCCGCGCCGCCCACTGCAGCAGGTAGACGCCGTCGGCATCGTTGTTGCCGGTGACGAATTCCTTGGTCGTACCGGCCCGGATGTGGGCCAGACAGGATTCGATCAGCAGTTCCATCGCCCAGCGCGTGCGCGCGTGACGGGCATCGCTGTCGCGGTGCTTGTTGCCGCGGCCGGCGTAATTGAGATGCGAGAAGTAGAACTTGTCGATGCCCTCGTCGCTCACCAGCTGCAGCAGCGCCGGCAGATCATGGGCATTGTGCTCGGTCATGGTGTAGCGTACGCCGACCTTCATGCCGGCGTCGCGCGCCAGGCGGATGCCGTTCAGCGACAGTGCAAAACCGCCGTCAAGGCGGCGGAACTTGTCGTGGGTGGCACCGATACCGTCGAGGCTGACACCGACATAATCGAAACCGACATCGGCAATGCGGCCAACGTTGGCCGCATTGATCAGCGTCCCGTTGCTGGACAGGCCGACGTAGAAACCCATTTCCTTGGCGCGGCGGCCGATGTCGTAGATATCCGGGCGCAGCAGCGGCTCGCCGCCGGACAGGATCAGTACCGGCACGCCGAAAGCCTTCAGATCGTCCATCACCGCGAATACTTCGGCGGTACTCAGCTCGCCGGCAAAATCCTTGTCGGCGGAGATGGAGTAGCAGTGCTGGCAAGTCAGGTTGCAGCGGCGGATCAGGTTCCAGATCAGTACCGGACCGAGCGGGTTGCGCGACCGCGCAACAGGAGAAGGTTGCAACAGGCTTTGCAAATAATGGGTAAGGCGTAGCATGACAGCCATCCTGCAATGACGATGGCGTCATCGTCGGACTTATACCGGACGGCCTCATTGACCACAGTCAAGAGCTTGCCGCTCCGGCCAGCCGTGCCGCTCAGTGCCAGCGCAGAGGATGCTGCCTCAGCCACTGCCTCAGGTAGTGGCCACCATGCGCGATACCGACCACGATACCGGCTCCGGCCAACGCCGCCAGCAGCAATAGCAGCAATAGCAGCAACCACGGCTGCGACATGAACAGCACCAGCACGAGGACGGCGGTAAACAAGTAGACGCCGTTATACCAGCCACGCTGCTTGTACAAGGAAGTCATGATGCGGTCCCCTCCGGTCTGCCCCTGCCCGCTGGCGGGACGGGCCGTTAGCGTTTCACGCCCGGCGGCGCTTACTTCATTGTAGTGCCTGCCGCACAATACGCTCACGCCCGCCGTTTTCAAGCGGCGCGCCATCGCCTATCATCGCCACCCCGTCCCGACATTACAAAGCCATTCCATGCGTCACCTGATCATCGTTACCGTCCTGTGGGCGTTTTCCTTCAGCCTGATCGGCGAATACCTGGCCGGCAAGGTCGACAGCGACTTCGCCGTGCTGCTGCGCGTGCTGATCGCCGCCGCGGTGTTCCTGCCGTTTACCCTCTGGCGCGGACTGCCATCGCGGCTGGTGGCCGGCTTCTGGCTGGCCGGCGCGCTGCAGTTCGGCGTCACCTATCTGTGCCTGTACCGCAGCTTTGCCGTGCTGACGGTGCCGGAGGTGCTGCTGTTCACTGTGCTGACGCCGATCTACGTCACCCTGCTTGACGATGCGCTGGCGCGCCGTCTCAACCGCTGGGCACTGCTGGCCGCCGCAGTGGCGGTCAGCGGCGGCATCATCATCCGCTTTCAGCCGCTGGAGGGCGAGTACCTGACCGGCTTCCTGCTGCTGCAGCTGGCCAACCTCACCTTTGCCGCCGGTCAGGTGCTGTGCCGCCGCCTGCTGCAGCACTATCCGGTATCGCAGCCGCTGCACCGCTTTTTCGGCCATTTCTTCCTCGGTGCGCTGCTGCTGGCGCTGCCGTCCTATCTGGTCTTCGGCAACCCGGCGCGTCTGCCGCACACCGCGATGCAGTGGAGCGTGCTGGTATACATGGGCCTGTTCGCCACCGCACTGGGCATGTACTGGTGGGTGAAGGGCAGCACCCGCGTCAGCGCCGGCACGCTGGCGATCATGAACGAGCTGCACGTACCGGTCGGCCTGCTGGTCAACGTGCTGATCTGGAACCGCGATACCGACCTGACACGCCTGGCGCTGGGCGGCGCGGTGATCCTGGCATCGTTGTGGGTGAATCACCAGGGCCGGTCGCGCCTGCCGGCCCCGGCCGCCGCCTGAGCGCATGACAACGTTGGCCGCAAGCAGCGGGTGCCTGCGGCCAACGTTTTGTCTGGCAGAGGGATAGCGGAGTCAGGGCGCTTACGCCGGCTGCGGCGCGCAGCCGCCGTCACCGGACAGGGAATGATCCTGCGGCGGCAGGCGGGGCTCGCCGCCCTTCTTCGCCCGGTACATCGCGCCGTCGGCGTGGCGCAGCAGCGCCTGCGCGGTGTCGCCGTGCTCCGGGTACAGCGCGACGCCGATGCTGGGCAGGATGCGCAGGCTGTGGCCGTCGATGGTCAGCGGCTGGTCCAGCGCCCCGCGCAGCTTGTCGGCGGCCGGCTGCGCGTGTTCCGGCTGCTGCAGGCTTTCCAGCAGCACCACGAACTCGTCGCCGCCGATGCGCGCCACGGTGTCGGTCTCGCGCACGCACTGCTTCAGCTGCCTGGCGACCGCGCGCAGCAGCTGGTCGCCTACCGCATGGCCGTGGGTGTCGTTGACCTGTTTGAACTTGTCGAGATCGAGATACAGCAGCGCCAGCCGCCCCTGTTCGCGCCGCGCCCGCGCCAGCGCGGTATGCAGCCGGTCGAACAGCAGGCCGCGGTTGGGCAGCCCGGTCAGCTCGTCGTACTGCGCCATGTAGCGCAGCCGCGCGTGCAGCTGGTGACGCTCGATGGCGGTGGCGATCTGGTTGGAGACGAACTGCAGCAGCTCCTTGTCCTTTTCGCCGTAGCGTACGCCGCCGCAGTAGCTTTTCAGCACCAGCGCGCCGATGGTGCCGCGGGAGGAGTTGAGCGGCAGCCCCAGCCAGCACAGCGACTTGCGGCCAACGATCTGGCGCAGGTGCGCCGGGGAGTCGGCCAGCGTCTCCGGGGTCAGCAGCAACGGCTGGCCACTGCGGATCACCTCGGCGCAGAGTGTGCCGGCGGCCGGCTTGCGCACCACCGGCGACGGCTCCTGCACGTCGACGTGGTAGGGAAAGCTCAGCTGGTCGTGCACCGCGTCGTACAGTGCCACCGAGAAATTGTCTGCCGGCAGCAGCTCGCCGATGATGCGGTGTATGCGCCGGAACAGCGCCATCATGTCCTCCGCCGCGTGCGCCGCCTCGGAAATCGCGTACAGCGCCGCCTGTATCGAGGCCGCCTGCTTCAGCTCGGTCACGTCGCGCGCCACCGCCACGCGCACCTGTTCGCGCTCGGACCAGCGCGCCGACCACATGATGTGCACCACCTGCCCGTCCTTGCGCATGTAGCGGTTCTCGAAGTGGGGATTGGGTTGGCCGGCCATGATCTGCTTGGCCGCCTGCAGCGTGCGCGGCCGGTCTTCCGGCAACACCAGCTCGATCATCGGCTTGCCGATCATCTCTTCCGGCGCGTAGCCGAAAATGCGTTCGCAGGCGGCGCTGACGAACACGAAGCGGCCCTCGGCATCGACAACGCAGATGGCGTCGAGCATCAGGTCGATGAAATTGCCCAGCGGCGCGCAGGTCTTGGTTTCCATATCGGCAAGCATACCGGCAATTGATATTGACGGGCAGTGCCTGCAGACCGTTCACGCATCCGTACTGCCACTGGCTGAAGTGTTGGCGATAGCCGTGACAATTTCCAGTGCCGCCGGCAAAAAAACGGCGCGGCTCAGATGCGCAGCCCGCTCTTTTTCAGCATGCGGGTGGAGAACAGCACCTCGTGGTCACGACAGGCGTTGCCCAGCAGCTGGCGGATGGCGGCGACCTGCTGCAACACCTCGTCGCGGCTGCTGCCGTGACACATGGCAAACAGGCTGTACGGCCACTGCGGCAGCCGGCGCGGGCGCCGGTAGCAGTGGCTGACAAACGGCAAGCCGCCAACCTGCTCGCCCAGCACATCAATCTGCGCATCATCGACATCGAACACCGCCATGCCGTTGGCAGCATAGCCGATGGCGTAATGGTTGGGCACCGCGCCGATGCGGCGGATGACGCCGTTTTGCAGCATGCGCTCCAGCCGCCGGCAAACCTCGTCCTCCGGCATCGCCAGCATATCGCCCAGTTCCCGGTACGGCCGCGGCAGCAGCAGCAACCCGCCCTGGCTCGCGCGGATCAGATCCCGGTCACGCTCGTCCAGCTCCACCTCGCAATTGTCCTCGCGGCTGTCCGGTAGCGTACCGACCGGCGCCTGGCCACCGACCGCGAAGCGCATGCCGACATAGTATTCGCGCAGCTTGGGAAAATCGTACACGTGCAGGCCGGTGGCAGCTTCGATGCTGCTGATGGCATCGGCGATGCCGCCGGGGGTGGCGGTGGCCAGCACGAACCACATATTGAAATGGTGTTCCCGGCGGTAGTTGTGCGCCACCGCCGGCAAGGCATTCACCTGTGCCGCCACCGCATCGAAGCGTGCCTCCGGCACTGCCAGCGCCGCCAGCACGAAGGCGCCGCCCATGCGTTCGATCTGGTACATCGGACCGAAACGGGTCAGTACCCGGCTGGCCAGCAGCCGTTGCAGCCGCATCAGCAGCACGCTTTCATCAAGACCGATGCTGTCGGCGACGGCGGCGTACGGTCGCGGCAGCAGCGGGAAGCCGCCCTGCAGCGTGTCGATGATCAGGCTGTCCGACGTGTCCAGCACCGTATCCGGCACGTCGGCCGCGTGTGGGGTATCGGCGGCGGGCACGGCGTGGGTCAATGGTGCGTTCATGGCAGGACTCCGGTCAGTAACGGGCGCCGCGCTGGGTATAGCGGCGGGTGGAAATCAGTACCGCCTGTGGCATCGCGGCCAGGCTATGGTTTGCGGCCAACCTTTGCGCGGCGGCGCGGGCGCCGGCGGCATCGCGGGCATGGATCATGCAGAACAGGTTGTACGGCCAGTGCGCGCCCTGCGGCGGCCGCGCGTAGCATAGCGTCACCACCGGATCGCCGGCCAGTGCCGCACCGATGGCATCGCGCGCTGCCGGCGGCACCTGCCACACGCACATTGCATTGGCATGAAAACCCAGCTCGTGATGGCGCAGCACCATACCGAAGCGGCGGATGACGCCGCTGCCCACCCAGCTCTGCAGCCGTTGCAGCACCTCGTCCTCATGCAGCGCACAGGCATCGGCCAGCAACGCGAACGGGCGCGACTGCAGCGCAATGCCTCCGTTCAGCGCCGCGATCAGGCGGCGATCGGCGTCGTCCAGCCGCGGAGCCGGCGGGGCAAGGGTTGGCCGCCGGGCCGGGCCGTCGGCGCCGAGGGCAAAGCCGAGATCGATGTGGTATTCGCGCTCCAGCGGCAGGTCCAGCGGCGCAAGGCCGGTGTCGGCGGCGATCTGCGCCAGCGCGGCGTCGATGCCGGCGCGATCCGGGGCCGTCAGCACGAACCACAGATTGTAGCGGTGTTCGCGCGCGTAGTTGTGATTGACCTCGCGCAGGCGGCTGACCCGCGCCGCCACCTCGTCCAGCCGCACCGGCGGCACCGCCAGCGCCGCCAGCGTGCTGACGCCGACGGTATTGGGCGCAAACACCGCGCCCACGCGGCCGAGCAGGCCGTCGGCGCGCGCCTGCGCCAGCGCCGTGAGCAAGGCGGGCTCCGTCATGCCCGCCTCCTCCGCCAGCAGGCGGAACGGCTGCGGCTGCAGCGGGAAATCGCGCTGGTAGCGGTCCAGCAGCGCCAGCAGCGGCGCGGGCTGCCCGTAAAGCTCTTGCGGCGCGCCCATTACATGCCCATCCGGCCGGCGCGCCAGCTGAAGAAGATGCCGGACGGATTGGCCGCCGGCAGTTGCTGCCGCGTCTGGAAGGTGGCGGTATCGACCACGACCAGCTTGTCGTCGTCGCGGCTGGACAGCCACACCGCGTCGCCACGGGCGGTGAACTCCATGTGCAGGATGGCGCGGCCGGGCTTCAGTGTCTTGACCACCTGCATCGTCGGCACGTCGATCACCTGTACGGTGTCGTTGTGCGGGAAGGCGAAGTTGACCCACACGCGGCGCCCGGACGGCTCCGCCATCACGAATACCGGCTGGCCGTACACCGGCACCCGCGCCACCTCCTGCCAGCTGCGGTTGTCCGCTACCAGCACCGAATGATGGCCGATGGCAGGCAGGAAGGCATAGCCACCGGCAATGCTCCAGCCGCGCAGGTGCGGCATCTTGTACACCGGCTGCGGTTCGCGGCCACGACCGTAACCATCCAGGATGCGGCGCACACCGGCTTGCGGCTGCCAGGTGTCGAGCAGTGCCAGGCCGTCGTCGCCGTACAGGCCGGCGATGTAGTAGCGACCGTCGCTGCTGGCCAGGCCGTCGTAGGGATTGCGGCCAACGTTGCGGTATTTGGTGACTTGCGGCGCGCGCGGATTGGCCGCATCCGCCACCCAGATCTCGCCGGCTTCGAACAGGCTGAAGGCGAAGCGGTTGCCGGGCAAATCGGCAAGGCCTACCACCTTGGACGGCTGGCCGTTATCGCCCACGGCCGGGATATCGGCCAGCAGCGCCAGGCTGTCGGCATCGAACAGCTTGACCCCGCCCGGACTGTAGTTCTGCGCCGCCACGATGCGGCCGTCGCTGGAAATGGCGCCGCCGATGCTGTTGCCGGCCTGCATCACCCGCGCCACCAGCTTGCCGGCGAGGATGTCGACCTTGCTGATGCCGCCGTCGCGGCCGAACACGTACACGTAGCGCGCATCGCGACTGTATACCAGCGAGGCGTGGGACAGGTCGCCCAGCCCGTCGACGCGTGCCAGCATGGTGTTGCTGCTGTTGCTGACCACCTGCACGCTGCCGGCGGCGCGCTCGATCACCACGCCCAGATCGCCGCTGCCGCGCAATGCCGGTGTGGCACAGCCGGCCAGCAGCACAAGCGTACCCGCCGCCATTGCGGCCAACCTTGCACGCGTGCTCATGGCGTCATCCCCCGCTGCAATTGTTGAATCAGCCACTGCGCCTCGGATTCGCTCATGAACGGCCGCCATGGCGGCATGGCACTGCCGGGGCGGCCATCAAGCAGGGTGGCGACCAGGCTGTCGGCCGGCTTGCCGGCCAGCGCGACGGCGGTCAGCGGGCTACCCAGCCCCCCGTTGAGGGTAAGGCCGTGACAGGCGCCACAATCTTCACGCAGCAAATGGCGCAACTCGGCGGCCCGCTGCGGGGCGGGAGAGATGATGCCGCTATCGGCATAGACGGCTTCGCTGATGAACAGGGCGGCACAACAGCCCAGCAACAGGCATTTTGCCGTCAGCGTACGGCAACAGGAAGGCAGTTTCATGGCGGGATTCCGGTCAGGCTTTCACGGCAGCAGGCAGCGCCTGCTGCGATCAAAGTCCGTGCCGCAGCGGCCAGCCCGGCTTTGGCCGGACCGGCTCGCATGATAAAGCAGTACTTACTGTGCCAACACCCACTTCACCAGCTGTTTGACATCAGCATCAGGCACCTGCGGATTAGGCGACATCGGCACCGGGCCGAAGCTGCCGGCACCGCCTTTTTTCACTTTCTCTTCCAGCTTGGCCTGCATGTTCTGGCCCTTGTACTTGTTGGCAATGTCCTTGAACGACGGGCCGACCAGCTTCTTGTCCATAGCGTGACAGGCCAGGCAGCTGTTTTTCTTTGCCAGGTCCAGCGAGGCATGGGCACTGGATGCCAGCAACAGGCTGCCGCTGAGCAGCAATGTGGTAAGCAGGGATGTTTTCATGATGTTCTCCGCGGCGGGCCGGATTGTGGCCCGCGCCAAGGGTTAGTAAACGTCGTGCTGGGTGTTGAATACGTTGAACTTGCCGGTCGGAGTGATCAGGCGTTTGTCCTTGATCACCGCCTTGCACTGGCGGGTCTTGTCATCGACCACCACGATGGCCGATTGCTTGTTCTTGGCGCTCCACACCGAGAACCACACCTCGTCACCGGCCTTGTTGTACTCCGGCTGTACCACACGCTTGGCACCGTCATCGCCAAGCTTGGCGCAGCCGGCCACGTCAACGATCTGCGGGCCCTTGGCCAGATTGTTGATGTCGTATACCGCCACGCTCTGGCTGATCTTGGCATCCGGGTTCAGCGGGGTATCCACCCACAGGTTCTTGGATTTCGGATGGGTCTTGATGAACAGCGAGCCGCCCCCCTGACCCTTGAAGGTTTCCACGGCTTTCCACGCATATTGCGGATGTTTCACCGGGTCGGTACCGATCAGTGTTACTTCCTCGCTGCCCAGGTGTGACGTGCTCCATACCGGGCCGTATTTCGGATGCACGAAGTTGGCGCCACGACCCGGGTGCGGGATCTTGCCGACATCGACCAGTGCGGCCAGCTTGCCGACCTTGGTGTCCACCACCGCGATCTTGTTGGAGGCGTTGGCCGCTACCAGGAAGTAACGGCCGCTGCTGTCGAAACCGCCATCGTGCAGGAACTTGGCCGAATCAAGGGTGGTGGTTTTCAGGTTGTTCAGGTCGGAGTAGTCAACCATCATGATCTTGCCGGTTTCCTTGGCATTGATCACGAACTCCGGCTTGTAGTGACTGCCGACGATGGAGGCCACACGCGGCTCGGGGTGGTACTCGTTATCCACCGTCATGCCACGGGTGGACACCACCTTGCGCGGCTTCAGGGTGTCACCGTCCATGATCACGAATTGTGGCGGCCAGTAGGTACCGGCCACGGCGATCTTGTCTTCAAAGCCCTTGAACTTGGAGGTTTCCACCGAGCGCGCTTCCAGTCCGACCTTGACCTCGGCGACGTTGTCCGGCTTCGGCAGCCACAGGTCGATCAGGTTGATACGGGCATCACGGCCGATCACGTACAGGTAGCGGCCGGACTTGGACATGCGCGAGATATGCACTGCGTAGCCGGTCTTGATGATGTTGATGATCTGCTTGCTGTCACCGTCGATCAGCGCCACCTCGCCGCTGTCACGCAGGGTGACGGAGAAGATGTTTTCCAGGTTGTAGCTGTTCATCTTCTTGGTCGGGCGCTTTTCTACCGGCAGGTAGATCTTGCGGGTCTTCTCGATATCGGCCAGCGAGTACTCCGGCGGTGTCGGCGGTTCCTGCTGGATATAGCGCGCCATCAGATCCACCGTGGCGGCATCCATCTCGCCCGAGGACTGCCAGTTCGGCATGCCGGCCGGGCTGCCGTAGCCAATGAATACCTTCAGGTAGTCGGTACCCTTGCCCAGAGTGATGTCCGGCGTCAACGGCTTGCCGGTTGCGCCCTTGCGCAGCACGCCGTGACAGCCGGCGCAGCGCTCGAAATAAATCTGCTTGGCCTGCTCGAATTCGGCCTTGGTCATCGGCGGCGCCTTGGGATCACTGTTTTTGTGCATCTCCTGCTGGCTCTGAACCGCCGGCTTGCTGACGGCGTCCGCCAGGGCCAGCGACGCAGCAAACGGCAAGGTTGCCAGTAATACGCCTTGTGCCAGTGCACTTATTCTGAAGCTTTTCATGATGCTCTCCACCACACTTTGAGGAAATTAATGCGTGCATCATCATCCGCTGCAACACCTCCAACATTGACTCTTGTCAATGGAATATGAGGCTCCGGCGGCAGTCTGCGGCAGTGCACAAAAAAAGTTGACGCTTGTCAATGGAATACGAGGTGCCGGCAACCATCTGCGGCAGTGCACAAAAAAATCTGCCCGCAGCACCTGCCAGTCTTGTGACGACGGCCGGCCAGCGCCTATGATGTCAGACCGTCCCATCCCGGTTATTTCCCATTCCCGACAATGATCATTCACTCCCGTCATCACTGGTTCGAGCTGCTGTTCGTCTGGCGCGGTTCGGTATTGCCACGCATCCTGCCCCGGCTATGCCTGGTTTTTCTCATCTCGCTGCTGTCTGCCTTTGCCAATAACTGGTGGATCAGCCAGCATGCACAGTCGTCACTGAACATCTACATCTTCACGCTGATGGGGGTGTCGCTGGCGATCTTCCTCAGTTTCCGCAACTCGGTCAGTTACGAGCGCTTCTGGGAGGCGCGCAAACAGTGGGGGGCGCTGCTGAACGTGGCGCGCACCCTGGCCGGAAAGTTGCTGGCGATCGCCGGCACCCGGCCCGAATCACGCCAGTTGCTGCACGGCGTCTGCGCCTTTGCCTATGCGCTGAAAGGCCAGCTGCGCGAGGATAACGTCGTTGTTCATCTGCAGCGCCTGCTGCCGAAGGAAGAATGGCAGGCGATTGCCGATTCACCCGACCAGCCGGCCCTGATCCTGAGTTACCTGCACCGCCTCAATGCCGGCCTGCGTCACAGCGGCAGCATCGACCAGTGGCAGTGGCAAAGCATAGACAGCAATCTGGATACGCTGTCCGATGTGGCAGGCGGCTGTGAACGCATCCGCGGCACGCCGATTCCGTTTACCTACCGCATCCTGCTCAACCGCACCGTCACCATCTATTGCCTGCTGCTGCCGTTCGGGCTGACCACCAGCATCGGCTGGCTGACGCCGATGATCGCGGTGTTCATCGCCTACACCTATATGGCGCTGGACGTGCTGGGTGAGGAACTGGAAGAACCGTTCGGCAAGGAAGGCAACGACCTGCCGCTGACCGCGCTATGCCACAACATCGAAGCGACGGTGTGCGGCATCCTGCGCCAGCCGATGCCGGTACCACCGCCCCAGCCGCACGGCATCTATCTGTACTGAACCCCACTCCTGCAGCAAAAAAGGTTGGCCGCACGATTGCGGCCAACCTTTTCTGTACATCGTGGTGCGTCAGGCGGTCAGGCTGGCGTACAGACTGGTCAGCACCTGCGGCAGGCGTCGTGCGTCGTGCACCACGCTGTAGCCGCGGCGGCCGAACAGGTGCGGCAGGTACTCGCCGGCCTCCTTGTCCACCGTGACGCAGAACGGAATCAGCCCTGCCCGCTTCGCCTCCAGCACCGCCTGGCGCGTGTCTTCCACACCATAGCGACCTTCGTAGTGATCGAGGTCGTTGGGCTTGCCGTCAGACACGATCAGCAGCAGGCGGCGCTGCGCCGGCTGTTCCAGCAGGATGCGGGTGGATTGGCGGATCGCCGCGCCCATGCGCGTGTAGTAGCCGGGGCGCAGCGCCAGGATGCGGCCGCGGGTGGTGTCGTCGTAGCGCTCGGCAAAATCCTTCAGCAGCAGGTAACGCACCTCGTCGCGGCGGATCGAGGAAAAGCCGTACAGGCCGAAGGCGTCGCCGCAGGCGGACAGCGCCTCGGCGAACAGCAGCAGGCTGTCGCGGATCACGCCGATTACCTGCCCGGCTTCGCCAAGCCAGCTCTCGGTGGACAGCGACAGGTCGGCCAGCAGCAGGCAGGCCATGCTGCGCCCGCCCGGCGGCCACGCCTGGTACAGCGGCGGCTCGGCCACCGCCACGCCGCTGCGTTTCTCGGCGAGGAAGCGGATCAGGCGGTCGAGGTCGATGTCCGGGCCGCTGGCCTCGCCGCTCTTGCGGGTACGCTCCGGCGACAGCGCCTGGAACTGGCGGCGCAGTCGCCGTGCCAGCGGTTGCAGCTGGTCCGGCAGCGGCGCCGGGGTGGCGTCGCGCGGCAGCATCGGCTTCAGGCAGCAGTGCTCGGCCACCAGCCGTTGCCGCTTGTAGTCCCATTCAGGCAGCAGGATGCCGCTGCCCAGCGGCGTGTCGTCGTAGGCGGCGGCCGGCAGGTCGAGGTCGAACTTCAGCCGGCTGGCGCGGCGGCGGTTGTCGCGGCTGATGGTCAGTGTGTTCATGTCCTCGGCGGCGGCACCGGCGTCTTCGATATCATCGTCATCGGTATGACGGTTGACACGCACGTACTCGTCCCAGGTAAAGATGCTCTCGGCGCGAAACACCAGCAACATGCCGTTCTTGCGCTCGTCGGCCGTGTCGCGCCGCGCGCGGTAACGGCGCTTTTTCTTCGTCTCCTTGCTGTCGCTGTCTTCCATCTCCGGCGTCTGCTTGTCGTCGGTACCTGCGGTCGGCGCGGTCGGCGGCGTCGGGTGCAGCCACAGCAGCACCGGCTGCGGCGGGGTACGGCACGGCGGCAACGCAATGGCGGCTTCCGGCTGCTGCAGTGCCTGACAGATCGCCGCCTCCTGCGCCGCGGCAGCGGCGTCGCGCGGCGTGTCACGCAGCGGCAACAGTGCCGTCACCAGCCGCTGGTACAGCGCGGCGAGGCCGGGCATCGCGGCAAGGCAGGCGGCACTGGCGCGGCGGTTGCGCGTCAGCCAGTCCCCATTGCCATCGTCGCCGTCGCCGTGTTGCGGCTGCGCCGCCAGCGCCATCAGCCAGAAGTACAGCTCGCGGTTGCGCGCTGCGTCGGGGAACAGGTCGATCTTCTCCGGCAGGTACAGCGACTGGCCGTCGCGCCACGCCAGTTCGACCTGCTCACCGGTGCCGGCGATGCGCTCCAGCAGCCGGCGCCGCGCGCCGTGGGTGGTGCCGACGGCGGTGCGCAGGGTCAGCGCCGGATCACCACCCATGGCGCGGAAGAACAGCGGCGCCTGTTTCTCGATCTGCGCCAGTGCCACCGCCGCCTGCGGATAGCCGCGGTAGGCGGTGCGGCGGATCAGCTTGTCCCACCAGCCGCCAACAAGGTCTTCCATGTCAGGCTCCGAACTGGGTGTCCACCACCGCCATCAGCGCCGCCAGGGTGTCCGCTTCGTCCGACAGCGGCTCGACCAGTGCGGTGCGGCAGGCCAGGCGCACGGCCATGCCGCTGGCGATCAGCTTGGCGCAGTACACCAGCAGGCGGGTGCTGACCGCCTCATCCAGATCGTAGCCGGTGAGGCGGCGGATCTGGCCGGCAAGCGTCACCAGCTGTGCGGCCAACCTTTCGTCTACCCCGCCCTCGTGCTGCACCACCGCGCGCTCCACTTCCGGCAGCGGGAAATCGAAGCTCAGCGCCACGAAACGCTGGCGGGTGGACGGTTTCAGCGTCTTCAGCACGTGCTGGTAGCCGGGGTTGTACGACACCACCAGCATGAAGCCGGGCGGTGCCTGCAATTCTTCGCCGGTACGCTCGATCGGCAGGATGCGGCGGTCGTCGGTGAGCGGATGCAACACCACGGTAGTGTCCTTGCGCGCCTCCACCACTTCGTCCAGATAGCAGATGCCGCCCTCGCGCACTGCGCGCGTCAGCGGGCCGTCGCACCAGCGGGTGTCGCCGCCGGCGATCAGGTGGCGGCCGACCAGGTCGGCGGCGGACAGATCATCGTGGCAGGATACGGTAAACAGCGGCAGGCCGAGCTTCGCCGCCATGTGTGCGACGAAGCGGGTCTTGCCGCAGCCGGTCGGGCCCTTGATCAGTACCGGCAGCTGCTGGCGCCAGGCGGTTTCGAATACCGTGCACTCGTCGGCGACGGGCTGATAGAACGGGAGGTTGGCCGCAAGTGCGGCACGGGCAGGCGCATTCATCGGGTGGATTCCTAGGTGAAGCTGATCAGCAGGCCCCCGCACACCAGCAGCAGCCAGCCGTGGACGATGCCGCGCAGCCACAGCGGAGCATGGCGCAGCGCCATCAGCGATTCGATGATGGCGACACCCTTGAGCCAGGCGCCGCCGAGCGTCAGCACTGCCAGCAGCACACCGCCGGTATGCGATTCACTCAGCAATGCCAGCAGCAGGGTCAGTGCCGACAGCCACAGCCAGGCCGGCCACACCGGCGGGGAAATACGGGGAGAATTCATGGCGGACATCATGCCGTAACGCCGCTGCGGCCAACCTTGATGACAAACAAGGAAAGCCCGCCCCCGCGCGGGCGGCGGGCAAAGCCTCAGCCGGCGTGGGCGGTGGCGGCCACCGGCTGCGGCCTGACGCGCAGCGCCGACAGTACGCCGGCAATCAGCAGGGCGATGCCGAGCAGGGTCAGCGGTGCCGGCCACTCGCCGCGCAGCAGGAAGGCGTAGCCCAGCGCCGCCAGCGTCTCGAACACGATCAGCTGCCCGGCCAGCGCGGTCGGCAGCCGCTGGCTGGCCTCGTTCCAGCACAGCGTGCCCAGCCACGAGGCGAACAGGCCGATCACCGCCATCAGGCCGAGAAAAACCAGCGGCCGAGGCCCGAACGGCATCGCGAACGGACTGTCGGCGACGGTCATGCCGCCCCACAGCAGCGCGTAACCGAGCAGCGCCAGCGGCAGTGTCGCCACGCCTTGCGCGGTGGCCCAGCTGCGCGGACTGCGGCCGGGATGATGGCGCAGCCAGTCGGCGTTGCGCAGCGGGTACCAGGTCCAGCACGCCACCGCCACCGTCGCCAGCAGGGCGCCGCTGAGGTAGCGGCCGAGATCGCCGCCCGCCTCGCGCTGCAGCGCCGCCAGCTCGACACTGTTGACGCAGCCGATGCCGACGCCGATCAGCAGCAGCGACGGCCACAGCTGCCGCCACGGCAGGCGGCCGTCGCGGCGCTGGTCGCGCAGGTTGGCGCTCACCGCGATCACCACCGGCAGCGTGCCGATGATCATGGTCGGCAGCGGCGCGCCGGCGCGCTGGATGGCGCTGGCCAGGCACAGGTAGTACAGCAGGTTGCCGATGGCGGCCAGTTTCAGCGCCTCCAGCCAGTCGTCGCGCGTCAGCTCGCGCAGCCGTACCCGATCCAGCCACGCCAGCAGCAGCGCGATCAGGCCGAAGGCGAGGTAGCGCCCCACCGACTGCAGCGCCGCCGGATATTCCGGCAGCAGTAAGGGACCGACGAAGACCAGCCCCCACATCAGCCCCGCCGCCAGTGCATACAACACGCCCGTTCCCATCGCCCTGCCCTCCGCCAAATAGGCCCACGGTAGCCCGTGGCGGCGGCGGCGTCTTGTACCAGATTGCGGCCAACCTTGGGCGCGACAACACCGGCGCGCGGCGTGGGCAGCGGTTCAGGCTCGCTTGCGCTCACGCCATGCAAGACAAAACGGCAGCACCAGTGGCGTTTATCCAGAGATGAACCGGCAGGCCGAGGGTGTTGCCCGCGCCGCAGCACCCGATGGCAATCAAGCCGCCGCAGCACCCTGCACTGCGTCCTAGCAGCCTGTCGGACTTAACGAGCCGTATGAGATAATTCGGATCATCCAAAACACAG
>NZ_BMYP01000043.1 GCF_014652335.1 Vogesella fluminis
GCTGATTTGCCTGGTCAAATTTGGGCGCTGTTTGCTGGTCAAAATTCGACGCTGATTGACACCCTACCTGGTCATCCGCTACCCGACCGCCTTCTACTTCTTCGTCAGCCCGCACCAGCCCGAACTCGCGGCCCTGCTGCAGCGTGGATTGGAACTGGCGGTAGCCGACGGCAGCTTCGAGCAACTGTTCCAGCGGCACTTCGGCAACACCCTGAAACGCCTGCACCTCGATCGGCGCCGCATCATCGACCTGCCCAACCCGCTGCTGTCTGCGGCGACCCCGCTGTCGCGCGCGGAGCTGTGGTACAGCGCGCACTGACGAGCACTGCGGCCAACGTTGGCTGCAAAAAAACGCCACCGCGAACGGTGGCGTTGTGCTTGGATCAGGCAGTCTTGCGACTTAGATCATGCCCTTGCTTTTCAGCAGTTCGAACATGGTCTTGCCGATTTCGGCAGGGCTGCGGGTGTAGGCGATGCCTGCCTGCTCGAAAGCCTTGAACTTCTCTTCGGCGGTACCCTTGCCGCCGGAGATGATGGCGCCGGCGTGGCCCATGCGCTTGCCTTTAGGGGCAGTCACACCGGCGATGTAGCCGACTACCGGCTTGGTCACGTAAGCCTTGGCGAATTCGGCCGCTTCTTCTTCGGCGGAGCCGCCGATTTCACCGATCATCACGATAGCGTCGGTATCCGGATCGTCCTGGAACAGTTTCAGCGCGTCGATGTGGCTGGTGCCCGGGATCGGATCGCCGCCGATACCGATGCAGGTGGACTGGCCCAGACCCAGCGCGGTGGTCTGTGCCACGGCTTCGTAGGTCAGGGTGCCGGAACGGGACACGATACCGATGCGGCCCGGGTTGTGGATGTGCCACGGCATGATGCCGATCTTGCACTCGCCCGGGGTGATGATACCTGGGCAGTTAGGGCCGATCAGGCGGATGCCGGCTTCGTCGACGGCTTTCTTCACGTACAGCATGTCCAGGGTCGGCACGCCTTCGGTGATGCACACGATCAGCTTCACGCCGGAATCGATGGCTTCCAGGATGGAATCCTTGGCGAACGCTGCCGGTACGTAGATGACCGAGGCATCCGCCTGGGTCTGGCGTACGGCGTCCTTCATGGTGTTGAACACCGGCAGGCCCAGGTGCTCGGAACCGCCCTTGCCCGGGGTCACGCCACCGACAACCTTGGTGCCGACTTTCAGCGCCTGTTCGGCGTGGAAAGTACCGTTCTTGCCGGTGAAGCCTTGCACCAGCACTTTCGTATCTTTGTTTACCAATACGCTCATTTTGAAATCCTTATGCGGTGCAGGTGATTAAAGCGCGGCAACGGCAGCAACGATCTTCTCGGCTGCGTCGTTCAGGCCCTGGGCGGAGGTCAGTTTCAGACCGGATTCGTCCAGGATCTTGGCGCCCAGTTCAGCGTTGTTGCCTTCCAGGCGTACAACGACCGGAACGGTCACGTTCACTTCTTTAACGGCAGCGATAATCGCTTCGGCGATCATGTCGCAACGAACGATACCGCCGAAGATGTTGATCAGCACGCCCTTGACCGAGGTGTCGGCCAGAATCAGCTTGAACGCTTCGATCACGCGCTCTTTGGTCGCGCCGCCGCCCACGTCCAGGAAGTTGGCCGGTTGGCCGCCTTTCAGCTTGATGATGTCCATGGTGGCCATCGCCAGGCCGGCGCCGTTCACCATGCAGCCGATGTTGCCTTCCAGTGCCACGTAGTTCAGGTCGAACTCGGAAGCTTTCACTTCGCGCTCGTTTTCCTGCGACTTGTCGCGCTGCGCCAGCAACTCAGGGTGACGGTACAGGGCGTTGGAGTCGAGGTTGATCTTGCCGTCGACGCAAGCCAGTTCGCCGTTTTCACGCAGCGCCAGCGGGTTCACTTCGAACAGTGCGAAATCGTTGGACACGAACGCGTCGTAAGCGCCCAGCATCAGCTTGGTGAATTCACCGATCTGCTTGCCGGACAGGCCCAAGGCGAACGCGCAATCGCGTGCCTGGAACGGCTGCATGCCGACCAGCGGATCCACTTCCACCTTGATGATTTTTTCCGGGGTTTCTTCCGCTACTTTTTCGATTTCCACGCCGCCTTCGGTGGAAACCATGAACACCACGCGCTGGGAGCCACGGTCAACCACGGCGCCCAGGTACAGTTCGCGCTGTACCGGGTACATGTCTTCGCATACCAGTACGCTGTGAACTGGCTGGCCAGCGGCGTCAGTCTGGTAGGTCACCAGATTGGTACCGATCAGGCTCTTGGCAACTTCAGCGGCTTCTTCGCGGCTTTTCACCACTTTCACGCCACCGGCCTTGCCACGGCCACCGGCGTGGACCTGGGCTTTGACAACGGCAAATTTGCCGCCCAGAGTGTCGTAAGCAGCAGCGGCTTCTTCTGGCGAGTTCGCCAGAATGCCCTTTTGCACCGGCAAGCCGTATTTGGCCAGCAGCTCTTTCGCTTGGTATTCGTGCAGGTTCATTGAGTTTCCTTTCGGGTGGATAGTTGGCAGGCCTTGCGGCCAACCTTGCTATGCCTGTGATTCTGCGATTGTACCGCCCGCGGCGCGGGCGGTCTTGTTTAATCGTGTAGCGTGCTTAGCCGTGCAGTGCGCGCTTGTCGGCAGCCAGCGCCGCCTCGTGCACCACTTCCGACAGGCTTGGATGGGCGTGGACAATGCGCGCCAGGTCTTCGCTGGCCGCCTTGAACTCCATCGACACCACGCCTTCGGTCACCAGCTCGGACACCATCGGCCCGATCATGTGCAGGCCGAGGATGCGGTCGGTCTTGGCGCAGGCCAGGAGCTTGACGGTGCCCTGTGCCTGACCCAGACCCAGCGCGCGACCGTTGGCCGCAAAGCCGGAGGTGCCCTTCTTGTACTCGATGCCTTCGGCCTTGAGCTGCTCTTCGGTCTTGCCGACCCAGGCGATTTCCGGCGAGGTGTAGATCACCCACGGAATCACGCCGAAGTCCACGTGCGGCTTCTGGCCGGCGATACGCTCGGCTACCGCCACGCCCTCTTCCGACGCCTTGTGCGCCAGCATCGGGCCACGCACCACGTCGCCGATCGCCCACACGTTCGGCAGGTTGGTCAGGCAGTGATCATCGACCACCACGAAACCGCGCTCGTCCAGCTGCAGGCCGACGGTTTCGGCGCCCAGACCGGCAGTGTGCGGCAGGCGGCCGATGGACACGATCAGCTTGTCGAACTCGGCCTTCACGGCTTCGCCGTTCAGCTCGTAGTTCACGGTCACGCCCTTGTCGCCCTTGACGATCTCACCGATCTTCACACCCAGCTTGATGTCGAGACCGGTATCCTTGGTCAGCGTCTTGAACGCTTCCTTGGCGATCTGCTGGTCGGCAGCAGCCAGGAAAGTCGGCATCGCTTCGAGGATGGTGACGTCGGCGCCGAGGCGCTTCCATACCGACCCCATTTCCAGGCCGATCACACCGGCGCCGATCACGCCCAGACGGGCCGGCACTTCGCTCAGCGCCAGCGCGCCTTCGTTGTCCAGCACGATCTTGTTGTCGGTCGGCAGACCCGGCAGCTGACGCGGGCTGGAACCGGTGGCGACGATCACGTGAGTGGCTTCCAGGGTGTCAACCACGGCACCGTTGTCGGTCACTTCGATGACCCACTTCTCGCCCTGGCGGCCCTTGAGGCTACCCAGACCGTGCACGTTGGCAACCTTGTTCTTCTTGAACAGGAAGGCGATGCCGCCGGCATTCTTGGTGATGATGTCGTTCTTGCGCGCCAGCATCTTGGCCACGTCCATCTGGGCGCCATCGACGCTAATGCCGTGCTTCTGGAAGTCGTGCTGCACCGCGTGGAAGTTTTCCGACGACTGCAGCAGCGCCTTGGACGGAATGCAACCGACGTTGAGGCAGGTACCACCCAGCGAAGGCTTGCCTTCCGGGTTCTTGGTGGCGTCCACGCAAGCGGTGCTGAAACCCAGCTGGGCAGCACGGATGGCTGCGACGTAGCCGCCTGGGCCACCGCCGATTACCACCACGTCAAACTGTTGACTCATGATTGTTCCTTGTATTCATTGCGGCCAACCTCGCAAGGTTGGCCGCAACCGGGAAAGCGGGACCAGCCGTCCCGGACAGGCTTACAGGTCGAGGATCAGGCGGGCCGGATCTTCGATTGCATCCTTGATCGCCACCAGCGACAGTACCGCTTCGCGGCCGTCGATGATGCGGTGGTCGTAGGACTGCGCCAGGTACATCATCGGGCGCACTACCACCTGGCCGTTTTCGACAACAGCGCGCTCTTTGGTCGCGTGCATGCCGAGGATGGCGGACTGTGGCGGGTTGATGATCGGGGTCGACATCATCGAGCCGAAGGTACCGCCGTTGGAGATGGTGTAGGTGCCGCCGGTCAGCTCTTCCACGGTCAGCTTGCCTTCCTGCGCACGCTTGCCGAATTCGGCGATCTGCTTCTCGATGTCGGCCAGCGACAGCTGGTCGGCGTTGCGGATCACCGGTACCACCAGACCACGCGGGCTGCCAACGGCGACGCCGATGTCGAAGTAGCCGTGATAGATGATGTCGTTGCCGTCAACCGAGGCGTTCACGATCGGGAATTTCTTCAGCGCGGCTACCGCGGCCTTGACGAAGAAGCCCATGAAGCCCAGCTTCACGCCGTGCTCTTTCTCGAACTTGTCCTTGTACTTGGCGCGCAGGTCCATCAGCGGCTTCATGTTCACTTCGTTGAAAGTGGTCAGAATCGCGTTGGTCTGTTGCGATTGCAGCAGGCGCTCGGCCACGCGCTGGCGCAGACGGGACATCGCCACGCGCTGCTCCGGACGGCCGGAAGCATCGGCAGCAACCGGTGGCAGCGGTGCTACCGGCTTGGCAGCAGCGGCGGCTGGCTTGGCGGCAGCAGCGGCAACGTCTTCTTTCAGGATGCGACCGTCACGACCGGAGCCGGCCACGCCAGCCAGGTCCACGCCGCTTTCGGCAGCCAGTTTGGCAGCCGACGGCATCGCCGCGCCACCTGGCGCTGCAGCCTGTACCGGTGCTGCGGCAACCGGGGCCGGGGCAGCAGCAGCTGCGGCCGGTGCGGCATCGCCGGCGGTGGCCGCGGTGTCGATGCGGGCGATCAGCTGACCGGAAACCACGGTCGCGCCATCCTGCTCGATGATTTCGACGATCACGCCAGCCAGCGGTGCCGGCAGTTCCAGCACGACCTTGTCAGTCTCCAGATCGATCAGGTTTTCGTCACGGGCAACCGCCTGACCGACACTCTTGTGCCAGGACATCAGGGTGGCTTCGGAAACCGATTCCGGCAACTGCGGCACTTTCACTTCGATAATGGCCATGTTCTTCTCCGTTTTGGGGCGGCTGGCAGCCGCCCTTTGTTCTACAGGTGTTATTTGTTAACCGACATGGCTTCTTCGATGAAGCCCTTCAGTTGCGCAACGTGCTTGCTCATGTAACCCACGGCCGGCGATGCCGACGATGGACGACCGGCAAACAGCAGGGTCTGCTTGGCGCCCAGCAGCGCCTCCAGACGGTGGCGGATCTGGTACCAGGCGCCCTGGTTGCGTGGCTCTTCCTGAACCCACATGATTTCCTTCACGTGGGAGAAGCGCGCCAGCTCGGCCTGCAGCTGTTCGGTCGGGAACGGATACAGCTGCTCGACGCGGATGATCGCCACTTCGCTGTCCAGCTCGCGTTCCTTGCGGCCGTTGACCAGATCATAGTAGACCTGACCGGAACACAGGATCACGCGCTTCACTGCCTTGGCATCGCTGATGCCGGCATCGCCGATCACCGGACGGAAGCTGTGGGAAGTGAAGTCTTCCAGCGGGCTCATCGCATCTTTGTAGCGCAGCAGGCGCTTGGACAGGAAGATCACCAGCGGCTTGCGGAACGGACGCAGTACCTGGCGGCGCAGCACGTGGAACATCTGGCTGGCTTCGGACGGCATCACGATCTGCATATTGTGCTCGGCGCACAGCTGCAGCCAGCGTTCCAGACGCGCTGAGGAGTGCTCCGGACCCTGGCCATCGTAGCCGTGCGGCAGGATGGTAGTCAGGCCGCACAGACGGCCCCACTTGGTTTCGCCGGAGGAGATGAACTGGTCGATCGCAACCTGGGCACCGTTGGCGAAGTCGCCGAACTGCGCTTCCCAGATCACCAGCTGATCCGGTGCCGAGCAGGCGTAGCCGTACTCGTAGGCCAGTACCGCTTCTTCGTTCAGGATCGAGTCGATCACCAGGAAGTCGGCCTGGTTGTCCGACATGTTGCGCAGCGGCACGTAGGTGCCCTGGTCCCAGCGCTCGCGGTTCTGGTCGTGCACCACGGCATGACGGTGCGAGAAGGTGCCGCGACCGGAATCTTCACCGGAGATGCGCACGCCGTAACCGTTGGTTACCAGGCTTGCGTAGGCCAGCGTTTCGGCCATGCCCCAATCCATCGCCTGCTCGCCGGCAGCCATCGCGCGACGGGCATCCTGTACCCGCTTCACGGTCGGGTGCAGCTTGTAGTTTTCCGGCACCGAGGTGAACTTCTCGGCCAGACGCTGGATGTCGGCGTGCGGCAGCGAGGTGTCGGTCGGGTGTGCCCAGTGGGTACCCTGGTACTGCGACCAGTCCAGCGCGTGCTCGCGGCGGTAGTTGGACAGCACGGTCTGTTCGACGTGTTCGCCCTTGTCCAGCGCGTCGCGGTAGGCCTGGATGAAGTTGTCTGCCTCGGCGGCGGTCAGCACGCCTTCGCCAACCAGGCGCTCGGCGTACATCGCGCGCACGCCGCCGTGCTTGGCGATTTTCTTGTACATCATCGGCTGGGTCAGGAACGGGTCATCGCCCTCGTTGTGGCCCAGTTTGCGGTAGCAGACGAGGTCGATGACCACGTCCTTGTTGAACTTCATGCGGAAGTCCAGCGCCGCCTGCATCACGTAGCACACCGCTTCCGGATCGTCGCCGTTGACGTGGAAGATCGGCGCTTCGATCATCTTCGCCACGTCGGTACAGTACAGCGTGGAACGCATGTCGCGGGTATCGGAGGTGGTGAAGCCGACCTGGTTGTTGATCACGATATGCAGCGTGCCGCCGGTACCGTAACCACGCGTCTGCGACAGGTTGAAAGTACCCTGGTTGACGCCGAGGCCACCGAAGGCGGAGTCGCCGTGAATCAGCACCGGCACCGCCTGGATGCGCTTGCTGTCTTTACGACGATCCTGCCGCGCCCGCACCGAACCCTCGACCACCGGGTTGACGATTTCCAGGTGCGACGGGTTGAACGCCAGCGACACGTGCATCGGGCCGTTGGCGGTCGGGATGTCGGAGGAGAAGCCCATGTGGTACTTCACGTCGCCGGAAGCCAGCTCCTGCGCCGCCTTGCCTTCGAACTCGGCAAACAGGTCGCGCGGCTGCTTGCCCAGTGTGTTGACCAGCACGTTCAGGCGGCCACGGTGGGCCATGCCGATGATCAGCTCTTCCACACCCACCGCGGTGGCATTCTGGATCAGGTGGTCCAGTGCGGCGATGGCGGATTCGCCGCCTTCCAGCGAGAAACGCTTCTGGCCGACGTACTTGGTATGCAGGTAGCGTTCCAGCGTTTCGGCAGCGGTGATCTGCTTGAAGATGTGCTTTTTCTTGTCGGCGTTGTAGTGCGGGGTCGACAGGTCACCCTCGAAGCGCTTCTGCACCCAGTGCTTTTCTTCGGAGTTGGTGATGTGCATGTACTCGACGCCGATATTGCCGCAGTAGGTCTGTTTCAGACGGGCAATGATCTCGGACAGCGGCAGTTTTTGCGGCGCCACCAGCGAGCCGACATTGAACTGCACTGCCATGTCGGCATCGGTCAGGCCGTGGGTGGCATGATCCAGCTCGCGCAGCGTCGCCTGGTCCATGCGCTTGAGCGGGTCGAGGTTGGCCTGGCGCGAACCCAGTACGCGGTAGGCCGAGATCAGCTTCAGCACCGCCACCTGCTTCTGCATCGACTCCCAGTCGGCGGCAGCGCTGCTGCGCGATGCTACCGGCGGGCGTTTGGCCAGCTGGATGAAGGATTCCTGGATCGGCTGGTGGGCGACATCACGGTCGGCAGCACCAGGCGCGGTAGAAAGCTTGTCGAAGTAGTCCCGCCATTCCGGCGAAACGACTGTCGGATCAGCGAGGTACTGCTCGTAGAGATCCTCGATGAACGGTGCATTCCCACCAAACAGGTGGGAATGACTGTACAGGGATTGCATCATTATTCGACCCTTTTGTCTGCGTTGCTGCTTTGCAAAAACCGTTTTGACAAAGAGAGTGGGCAATTCCCCCGCTCCCTTTGACAGAACGCTCTGCCGCGCATCGACCTGCAAAAGGTTGGCCGCAAGCAGCTTGCGGCCAACCTTGTTTACTGCTTAGCGCTTGCCTTCGTCGATGAAATCACGGCGCGGAGCACCGGTGTACAGCTGGCGCGGACGGCCGATCTTCATCGCCGGATCGGCGATCATTTCGGTCCAGTGCGAGATCCAGCCCACGGTACGGGCCAGCGCGAAGATCGGCGTGAACATCGATACCGGAATGCCGATCGCCGACAGCACGATGCCGGAGTAGAAGTCGACGTTCGGGTACAGCTTGCGTTCGATGAAGTACGGGTCTTCCAGCGCGATTTTTTCCAGAGCCATGGCCAGCTTGAACTTCGGATCGTTCTGCAGGCCCAGTTCGGTCAGCACTTCGTCGCAGGTCTGCTTCATGATGGCGGCGCGCGGGTCCATGTTCTTGTACACGCGATGGCCGAAACCCATCAGCTTGTAACGCTTGTCCTTCACGCCCTGCATGAATTCGGCCACGTTGTCCACGGAACCGATCTCGTCCAGCATCTTCAGTACGGCCTCGTTGGCACCACCGTGCGACGGGCCCCACAGGCAGGCGATACCGGCGGCAATACATGCAAACGGGTTGGCGCCGGAGGAGCCGGCCAGACGTACGGTGGAGGTGGAGGCGTTCTGCTCGTGATCGGCGTGCAGGGTGAAAATGCGGTCCAGCGCGCGCGCGGTTACCGGGTTCACCTTGTACTCTTCGCACGGGGTGGAGAACATCATGTGCAGGAAGTTCTCGGCATAGGTCAGGCCGTTCTTCGGATAGGAGAACGGCAGGCCCTTGTTGTAGCGGTACGCCTGGGCAGCGATATTCGGCAGCTTGGCGATCAGGCGGTGCGCGGAGATACGGCGGTGTTCGGCGTTGTTGATGTCCAGCGAGTCGTGGTAGAACGCGGACAGTGCGCCGACCACGCCGACCATCACGGCCATCGGGTGCGCGTCGCGGCGGAAGCCCTTGTAGAAGCTGATGATCTGGTCATGCAACATATTGTGGCGCATGATGCCGCGCTCGAACTCCTTGCGCTGCGCAGCATTCGGCAGCTCACCGTTCAGCAGCAGGTAGCATACTTCGAGGTAGTCGCTCTTTTCGGCCAGCTGCTCGATCGGGTAACCGCGGTAATACAGTTGGCCCAGGTCACCGTCGATGAAGGTGATGGCGGATTCACAACTGGCGGTCGCCAGGAAACCCGGATCAAAGGTGAACATGCCGGTCTTGGAGAAAGCGCGGATATCAACGACGTCCGGCCCCAAGGTGCCCTTCAGGACCGGCATTTCCAGTGCATCTTTGCCGTCGTTGTAGGTGAGCGTTACTTTGCGATTGTTTTCCACAGCAATACTCCCAGTTTTAGTTTGTGGTCGTTGTAATGTGTTTGCTGCTGCAGGCGTCAGACCGCCCGCAAGATCCCGATGATGTGCGCCAGCTCGGGATCATCCACTTCCGCCTTGCCGTTCACGTAATCCAGAAAGTCGGTATCGTCCAGATCCAGACATTTCCGGTACGCAAACAGCTCGGCCGTGGTGAGCTGCTCGAAACCGTTGGCGAGGAAACGCTCCAGCACCAGATCGAGTTCGAGCAGGCCACGGCGCGAGCGCCAGCGGATCCGTTTCAGTTCAATCGGATCAAAATCGGTCATACCGCACGCTTGACCATCAGGTCCTTGATCTTGCCGATGGCCTTGGTCGGATTCAGGCCCTTCGGACACACGTCCACGCAGTTCATGATGCTGTGGCAGCGGAACAGCCGGTACGGGTCTTCCAGGTTATCCAGACGCTCGTTGGTGGCCAGATCGCGGGTATCCGCGATGAAGCGGTATGCCGCCAGCAGGCCGGCCGGACCGACGAACTTGTCCGGGTTCCACCAGAACGACGGGCAGGATGTAGAACAGCAAGCACACAGGATGCACTCGTACAGGCCGTCCAGCTCCAGGCGGTCTTCCGGCGACTGCAGGCGCTCGCGCTCAGGCGGCGGCGTGTCGTTGATCACGTACGGCTTGATCGAGTGGTACTGCTTGAAGAACTGGGTCATGTCCACGATCAGGTCGCGGATCACCGGCAGGCCAGGCAGCGGGCGCAGCTCGATCGGCTGTTTCAGGTCGGCGACGTTGGTCACGCAGGCCAGGCCGTTCTTGCCGTTGATGTTCATGGCATCGGAGCCACAAATGCCTTCACGGCAGGAGCGGCGGAACGACAGGGTGTCGTCCATCGCCTTGAGCTTCACGATTACGTCCAGCAGTTTTACGTCGTTCGGGCCAAGCTCGATCTCGTAATCCTGCATGTATGGCTTGGCATCCTTGTCCGGATCGTAGCGGTAAATGGAAAAACGGGCTTTGGTCATCTTCAGATCTCCTGGTCGCCGCTTAGAAGGTACGCTCTTTCGGCGGGATGTAATCCACCGACAGCGGCTTGGTGTGCACCGGCTTGTAGCTCAGGCGGCGCTCGTTGCCGTAGTACAGCGAGTGCTTCATCCATACCTCGTCGTCACGCGTCGGGTAGTCGGCGTGGGCATGGGCGCCACGGGATTCCTTGCGTGCATCGGCGGCGATCAGGGTAGCCACGGCCACCTCGATCAGGTTTTCCAGCTCCAGCGCCTCGACGCGGGCGGTGTTGAACACCTTGGACTTGTCCTTGATCTGGATACGCTTCACGCGCTCGGCCACCTGCTGGATTTCCTTCACGCCCAGCGCCAGGTTTTCCGCGTTGCGGAATACGGCGGCACGGGCCTGTACGGTACGCTGCATGGCGGTGCGCACTTCGGTCACGTCTTCGCCGCCAGTCTGGTTGTCCAGACGGCTGATGCGGGCCAGCGAGCGCTCGGCGGCGTTGGCCGGCAGCGGCTTCCAGGTCGGCATCTCGTTCTTGATGAACTCGACCATGCTGTCGCCGGCAGACTTGCCGAATACCACCAGATCAAGCAGCGAGTTGGTACCCAGACGGTTGGCACCATGCACCGAGGCGCAGGCACATTCGCCGGCGGCATAGAAGCCGTTGACGCGGCTTTCCGGATTGTCGCCTTGCGGGATGACCACTTCGCCAAGATAGTTGGTCGGAATGCCGCCCATCTGGTAGTGGCAGGTCGGGATCACCGGGATCGGGTCCTTGATCGGGTCGACGCCGGCGAACTTGATGGCGATCTCGCGGATGCCCGGCAGGCGCTGCTTGATGATGTCCGGACCGAGGTGGTCCAGTTTCAGCAACACGTAATCCTTGTTCGGGCCGCAACCACGGCCTTCCAGCACTTCCTGCTCCATCGAGCGGGCCACGAAGTCGCGCGGGGCCAGGTCTTTCAGGTTTGGTGCGTAGCGCTCCATGAAACGCTCGCCGTTGCTGTTCAGCAGGATGCCGCCTTCGCCGCGCACACCCTCGGTGATCAGCACGCCCGCACCGGCCACGCCGGTCGGGTGGAACTGCCAGAACTCCATGTCTTCCAGCGGAATGCCGGCACGTACGCACATGCCCAGGCCGTCGCCGGTATTGATGAAGGCATTGGTAGAGGCGGCGTAAATGCGGCCGGCACCGCCGGTAGCAAACAGCACGGCCTTGGCGTGGAAGATGAAGACTTCACCGGTTTCCATTTCCAGTGCGGTCACGCCGACCACGTCGCCGGCTTCGTCACGGATCAGGTCCAGCGCCATCCATTCCACGAAGAACTGGGTGTTGGCGCGCACGTTACGCTGATACAGGGTGTGCAGCATGGCATGACCGGTACGGTCAGCTGCGGCACAGGCACGCTGCACCGGAGTTTCGCCATTGTTCTGGGTATGGCCGCCGAACGGACGCTGGTAGATCTTGCCGTTCTCCAGACGGTCGAACGGCATGCCGAAGTGCTCAAGCTCGATCACGGCTTCAGGCGCCTTGCGGCACATGAATTCGATGGCGTCCTGGTCACCCAGCCAGTCCGACCCCTTCACGGTGTCGTACATATGCCATTCCCAGCGGTCCTCCTGCACGTTGCCGAGCGAAGCGGAGATGCCGCCCTGTGCAGCTACGGTGTGCGAACGGGTCGGGAATACCTTGGACAGTACGGCGGTTTTCAGGCCGGACTCGGACAGTTGCAAGGCAGCACGCAGACCTGCGCCACCGCCGCCAACAATTACTGCATCAAATCGACGAACGGGAATGGTCATTACAGCCCCCATACAACCTTAAGCGAATAAACGAAACAGGACACCAGCCAAACAGCAGTCAGGGAGTGCATGGTCAAACGCACGCCAACCGGCTTGATGTAGTCCATCCAGAGATCACGGATGCCGACCCAGGCATGCAGGAGCAGCGCGATCAGTGTGGTTTGGGTCAGCACCTTTACCCAGGTCTGGCCAAACAGCAGCTTCCAGCCCTCGTAACCGGAAGGCATTGCCAGCAGGAACAGGATCAGGGCAACGGTATATACCAGCATGATTACGGCCGTGACACGCTGGATGATCCAGTCTTTCAGGCCGTAGTGAGCACCGACAACTTGGCGGTTTACCATAGGATGCCTCCGATGATGGCGGTCAGGCCCAGACTGAAGACCAGAACCATTTTTGCGGTAGCGCGGGCAGTCTGCAGGTCAATACCCTTGTGGAGGTCCAGCAGCAGAAAACGGGTACCGGCTGCGACGTGATGCAGATATCCCCACAACAGGCCGATCAGGATCAGCTTCACCAGGGGATGGGCGACAGCTGCACGATAGCTGTCAAAGACATCGGCGGAACTGAGAGAACCGCTGAGCAGGTAAATCAGAAGTGGCAGGGAGAAAAACAGTGCCACTCCGCTGACCCGGTGCAAGATCGAGACGATACCCGGCACGGGCAGCCTGATCTTGATCAGATCTAAGTGCTTTGGTCGTTGCTTCTGCATATAGCTTCCTTGGATGTGCATGAACCAAGTGGTTTTTTACGTTAGTAACGGCCCGAAAACTGCCGTCACCGTTAGGAGCCAGGGGCCACCCCTGATCCATCAGACCATGCTGCACGATGCTGCATGTGCAGCATGACCTGAAGATTCTATCAAACTTGCGCGCCGCTGCCGACCCGACCATCCAGAATGCGACACACAAAACCGGGTTTGCGACACACTGTCATGCCGGCAAATGCTGCAGCGTCAAGGCCAGGCGATCGGTCAGGCACAGGCGCCGCCGCCATTCCACGGCCTCGCCACCGACGTCCACCGCCAGGCGCAAGTGCGACAACACCACTCCCCCGGGCATTGCTGCCAGCAACTGCGCCTCGTCGCGCTCCAGCACTACCGCCCGCCACTGCTCTGTCGCCACCCGCAGACGGACGCCGAAATGCTGCTGCAGCACGGCCCACACACCGGGCAACTGGCGTAGCCAGCGTGAATCCAGCGCCGGAAAACGCTCGGCGGGCAGCAGCACATCATCCAGCGCCACCAGCTGGCCGCGCAGCCGCCACAACAGGCGAATGCGGAACACCGGTGCCGCACGGCGCAAGCCCAATGCGGCCGACACATCGTCCGGCGCATTGGCACGCGCAATACCGAGAAACTCGCGCTGCAGGCGATCGGGGGGTTCCGACAGCAAACCGGGCGAGATCATCGACATGCCGGCCCAGTCATCGGCACCGGGCGCCACAAAAGTACCCTTGCCTTGCTGCCGGTACAGCACCCCGTCCGCCACCAGCCCGGAGAGCGCCTTGCGCACCGTGCCCTGGCTGACGGACAGCTGCTCGGCAAGCTCCCACTCGCTGGGCAGCGATTCCGCCACCTGCCACTCGCCTTCGCACAGCCGCTCCAGAATCTGCTGTCTTGCCTGCTGATACAAGGGGATACGACTGAGACTCTTGTTGCCCATGGACTTTTTAACACCAAACGCGATTAAGGTAAACACCAGTCTTATATAAGACACAAGACAAAAAGTCACGTACTGATTGCATCAAGCAGCACAAAGACAGTGCCGCGTGCTAAACTCGCTGAAACTGTTGCAAAGCAGCATCCAAAGAGCAGTCATTCCAAAGTTCTAAAGGAGAGTACATCGATGAAAGCCCCCGTTCGCGTCGCCGTCACTGGTGCAGCCGGTCAGATTGGTTACAGCCTGTTGTTCCGCATTGCCAGTGGTGAAATGCTGGGCAAAGACCAGCCGGTCATCCTGCAACTGCTGGAAATCGCCAACGAGAAGGCCCAACAGGCTCTGCAAGGCGTGATGATGGAACTGGAAGACTGCGCCTTCCCGCTGCTGGCCGGCATGATCGGCACCGACGATCCGAACGTTGCCTTCAAGGACGCCGACTACGCTCTGCTGGTGGGTGCCCGTCCGCGCGGCCCGGGCATGGAGCGTGCCGACCTGCTGCAGGAAAACGCCAAGATCTTTACCGTTCAGGGCAAGGCGCTGAACGACGTCGCCAGCCGCAACGTACGTGTGCTGGTCGTGGGCAACCCTGCCAACACCAACGCCTACATCGCGATGAAGTCGGCTCCGGACCTGAATCCAAATAATTTCACCGCCATGTTGCGCCTGGACCACAACCGCGCGCTGTCGCAGCTGGCCGCCAAAACCGGCAAGGCCGTGACCGACATCGAAAAGCTGACCGTATGGGGCAACCACTCGCCGACCATGTATGCCGACTACCGCTTTGCCACCATTGACGGCCAGTCGGTAAAAGACATGATCAACAACCACGAATGGAACCGCGATGTATTCCTGCCGACCGTGGGCAAGCGCGGCGCCGCCATCATCGCCGCCCGCGGCCTGTCGTCCGCAGCTTCCGCGGCCAACGCTGCCATCGACCACATGCATGACTGGGCGCTGGGCACCAACGGCCAGTGGGTTACCATGGGCATCCCGTCCGACGGCTCCTACGGCATCCCGAAAGACGTGATGTTCGGCTTCCCGGTCACCTGCGAGAACGGCGAGTACAAGATCGTACAAGGCTTGGAAATCGACGAATTCAGCCGTGAGCGCATCAACGTCACCCTGAACGAACTGGAAGAAGAACGCGCCGGCGTTGCCCACCTGCTGGGTTGATGACTGGGCGTTCCGGCAAAAGCGCACCGCGAGGTGCGCTTTTTGTCTTTACCGAATTACCCCGCAATCCCGCTCTTTTTGGAGGTCGAAACACCATGATTGAAGCCGAAGTACTCAATCAAATCCAGGCACAGATCGACGATCTGGCTACCCGCAACACCGATATCCGGGGGTATCTTTGACTACGACGGTAAAAAAGACCGCCTGGAAGAAGTTTCCCGCCTGACCGAAGATCCCGATATCTGGAACGACCCCAAAAAGGCACAAGAACTCGGCCGCGAGCGCAAGCAGCTGGAAGACGTGGTACTGGTGATCGAAGGCATCGCCGCCACCCTCGCCGACTGCGCCGAATTGTTTGAAATGGGCCGCGCCGAGGGCGACGACGACGCCATCCTGGCGGTGAAGGCCGACCTGGACGAGGTCGAGGCCAGACTGGCCAAGCTCGAATTCCGCCGCATGTTCCACGACCCGATGGACCCGAACAACTGCTTCCTGGACATCCAGGCCGGCGCCGGCGGCACCGAGGCGCAGGACTGGGCCGGCATGCTGCTGCGCATGTACGTGCGCTACGCCGAGCGCAAGGGCTTCAAGGTCGAGATCCTGGAAGAATCTGAAGGCGAAGTGGCCGGTATCTCCAGCGCCACCATCAAGATCGAGGGCGAATATGCCTACGGCCTGCTACGCACCGAAGTCGGCGTCCACCGCCTGGTGCGCGTGTCGCCGTTCGACTCCAACGCCCGCCGCCATACCTCGTTCAGCTCCGTATTCGTCTATCCGGAAGTGGATGACAGCTTCGAGATCGTCATCAACCCGGCTGACGTGCGTACCGATACCTACCGCGCCTCCGGTGCCGGCGGCCAGCACATCAACAAGACCGATTCGGCGGTGCGCCTGACGCACATCCCGACCAATATCGTGGTGCAGTGCCAGAATGACCGCTCGCAGCACCGCAACCGCGACGAAGCGTGGCAAATGCTGCGCGCCAAACTGTACGAGCGCGAACTGAAACTGCGCAACGAGGCCAAGCAGTCGCTGGAAGACAGCAAGACGGACGTGGGCTGGGGCCACCAGATCCGCTCCTACGTATTTGACCAGTCGCGCATCAAGGACCTGCGTACCAGCCATGAAGTTGGCAACATCAAGGGCGTAATGGACGGCGACCTCGACGGCTTTATCGAAGCCAGCCTGAAACAGGGCGTTTAAACGATATCCAAGGTTGGCCGCATGCGATGCGGCCAACCTTTTACATTGATGGAGATACCATGTCGGAACACGAATCCAGCCAGCCGCAGCACGATGAAAACCACATCATGGCCGAGCGCCGCGACAAACTGAAAGCGCTGCGCGAAGCCGGTGTTGCCTTCCCCAACGACTTCAAGCGCGAAGACCTCAGCGGCGATCTGCACAGCCGCCACAACGGCAACAGCAAGGAAGAGCTGGAACAACTGAACATGCAGGTCGCCGTGGCCGGCCGCATGATGCTCAAGCGCGTGATGGGCAAGGCCAGCTTCGCCACCATCCAGGACGTGACCGGCCAGCTCCAGCTGTATATCAACGACCAAGGGGCCGGCCCGGAAGTCCACGCTGCGTTCAAGCACTGGGACATGGGCGACATCATCGCCGCGCGCGGCACCCTGTTCAAGACCAACAAGGGCGAGCTATCGGTGAACGTGACCGAGCTGCGCCTGCTGACCAAATCGCTGCGTCCGCTGCCGGACAAGTTCCACGGCATGACCGACCAGGAGCAGAAATACCGCCAGCGCTACGTCGACCTGATCACCAGCGAGCACAGCCGCAACACCTTCATCAAGCGCTCCAGGATCGTGCAGACCATCCGTGAAGTGATGGTCGCCCAGCACTATCTGGAAGTGGAAACCCCGATGATGCACCCGATTCCGGGTGGCGCCACCGCCAAGCCCTTCGTCACCCACCACAACGCGCTGGACATGTCGCTGTACCTGCGCGTGGCGCCGGAGCTGTACCTGAAGCGTCTGGTGGTCGGCGGCCTGGAACGCGTGTTCGAGATCAACCGCAACTTCCGCAACGAGGGGATGAGCACGCGCCACAACCCCGAGTTCACCATGATCGAATTCTACGAGGCCTACAGCGACTACCAGCGCATGATGCAGATGACCGAGCACATCATCCGCCAGTGCGCCATCGCCGCCACCGGCCACACCACCGTGACCTACCACGGCAAGGAAGTGGACCTCGGCAAGCCGTTCGACCGCTTCACCATCGTCGGCGCCATCAAACACTACAACCCGCAGTACACCGACGCGCAGCTGTTCGATGCCGGGTGGGTGGCTACGGAGATCCAGCGCCTGGGCGGCAAGCTGCCGCCGGCACCGGGCCTGGGCAGCCTGCAGCTGACCCTGTTTGAAGAGTGTGCGGAAAGCCTGCTGTGGAACCCGACCTTCATCATCGACTACCCGGTGGAAGTGTCGCCGCTGGCTCGCGGCTCCGATACCCAGCCCGGTATCACCGAGCGTTTCGAGCTGTTCATCGTTGGCCGCGAGCACGCCAACGGCTACTCCGAGCTGAACGATCCGGAAGACCAGGCCGCGCGTTTCCTGTCGCAGGTCGAGCAGAAGGATGCCGGCGACGACGAGGCGATGCACTACGACGCCGACTACATCCGCGCCATGGAATACGGCCTGCCACCGACCGGCGGCTGCGGCATCGGCATCGACCGTCTGGTGATGCTGCTCACCGATTCGCCATCCATCCGCGACGTCATCCTGTTCCCGCAGATGCGACTGGAGTAATAGGCATAGCAGTTCACTACCGTGCACAAAACCCGCATAGACAAACAGTCATGCGGGTTTTTTGTGTGCATGGTTGTGCATAAATGTGCACTGCAAGCACCCATCTTTCGGGGGTATATTTGGGGGTACAAATGTAAACACCCCTGAAAAATACCCCCAGAAGAAAATCATGCCTCTTACCAAGCTAGAAGCCGACAAGGCAAAACCACGGACTGATGGCAAGCCGCTGAAGCTGTCAGATTCTCTTGGCCTTAGCCTTTGGGTGATGCCCAATGGTGCAAAGTATTGGCGGCTGAAGTACCGATGGCAGGGAAAGGAAAAATCCCTGGCACTTGGGGTGTTCCCGGATAGCAGCCTGAAAATGGCGCGGGAGAAGCGGGATGAAGCCAGAAGAATACTGGCCAATGGCACCGACCCCGGCGAGAGGCGCAAGGCCGACAAGCTGGCCATAGTGCTTGCCCAGAAAAACAGCTCTGAAGCGATCGCCAAGGAGTGGCACAAGGTCAAGGCTGCCGAATGGGCGCCACGCCATGCCCAGGCGGTATTGAAAACGCTGCAGACCTACTTGTTCCCCACGCTTGGCAAACGTCCGATCAGCGAGATTACCGCCATGGAGCTGCTAACAGTCTTTCGGGGGGTTGAAGGCGCCGGCAAGCTGGACACCGCCAAGCGTCTGCGCGAACGGTGCAACGCCATTTTCCGCCTTGCCGTGATATCGGGGCGCGCCCAGTTCAACCCGGCGGCGGACTTGGTTGGCGTCATGATGACCCCTATCAGCAAGCCTCGCCCCTCTCTGCGACAAGAGGAGCTGCCACGCTTTTTCGAGGCGATCAACAGCACCGAGGGGATGACGTACCAGACACGCTTGCTGTTCAGGGTGTTGATGACCTGCTTTACCCGGATCGGGGAAACAGTGCGCGCGGAGTGGTCGCACATCGACCTTGATAACGCGCTTTGGACAATCCCGCCCGAGAATCGCAAGCTGAAACACAAGCTGAAGGCCAGCGCCAATCCCCACCTAGTTCCCTTGCCTGACCAGATAGTGCAGACCTTCCGCGAACTGGAGTCCTTCCGGCTTGCCGACAATCCGTATGTCTTCCCCAGCTTCCGGCACCCCAAGCGGCACATGAGCGAGGCAACGCCACTAAAAGCGCTGGAGCGCCTGGGTTACGCTGGCAGGAACAAGGAAAACGGCCATGTTGTGACGCACGGCTTCCGCGCCACTGCGTCAACCATCCTGAACGAAACCGGCTTCAACCCGGATGCTGTGGAGCGTCAGCTGGCACACACGGAACAGAACGCCGTCCGTGCCGCCTATAACCGCGCCCAGTACCTGGAGGAACGACGGAGCATGTTGCAGTGCTGGGCTGACTATCTGGAGAGGGTAAGCAACGGGGATACAGCGCCGCCGCTGCCGGCAGCCAGATGACGAACGTCAAAGCACCCCCTGATTTTGTGGATAAGCACGGGGATAAGGTTGGCTGCAGCGCACCGGTCCGGCCGGTGAGCGATTGACCATTTTTTGTGCACACCAAGGAGTGAATGACATGGCTGTATTTTCTGTCGCCATAGAGTCAGGGGACGAACAGCATGCCTTTGGCGTGATTGTCCCTGATCTACCGGGCTGCTTTTCCGCTGGCGATACCTACGATGAAGCCCTTGCCAATGCCCGCGAAGCCGTCAGCCTGCATTGGCAAGGTTTGCTGGATGAAGACCCGCTGTTTGCGCCCGCGACTGCGCCACTTGAGCAGTGGCAAGCACTGCCCGAGTACCAAGGCTTCACCTGGGCACGAATCGAGGTCATGCGGCCAACCTGACACTAGCTTGGCGGTCACTCACCGCGATGCTTCATGCGGTAGCAGCCGCCGCAAATGTGGCCGCTGTTCCGCTTCACCCTCATGGCTTTGTCGTCGTAAAGCTCTGCCATGGCAAAGTCTTTCACATTAGTAATCGCCAAATTAGCCAGGCCATGGCACGCCAACCATTGGCGGATGGCGGGCAGCTGACTGGGATCCGATGCGCGCGCAGTGAAGATGCGAACCTCTCGGCCGCATGCCACCCAGTCTTGCACCTTGGCCAGCATCGGCCTGATGGGTTCGCCAATCAGCCCGCCCATTGCGCCGTGGTATTCAGCCAATACGCCATCCAAGTCAACCCCGATCCATCCCGCCATATTTCCCCCTTAACGGACCAGCGCTAGAAGGCACACAAACGGCCTCTGCGCGTATCAGCCCAGACTTGATAGCAGCGTACCACGCAACGCCATATCGCCCTACAGCGCCCGTCCGTGCGCCCAGGGCGCGGCTTTTACCACCGGCACCCGGCGCGCGCGCTCGTTTCCCCGCCACGCCCCCACGCTTAATGTGTCGGTTTTTATGCAGCTGCATAAAGCCCCCTGACGCCCGCCAGCATTGGCGCTCAGGCAGGCCAAGCACCCCCCCGAAAAACTTGCACTTTCATGCACTCCCCCCTGTTTTTTGCAGGCCTGTTTTTCCGGAAAAGGATAGAGTCCACGGAAGTGGTGTAAATGCAGACAGATGGTAGGAGGCCATCGACGAAC
>NZ_BMYP01000044.1 GCF_014652335.1 Vogesella fluminis
CATGTTCAGCCACGACGCCGAGGTGGGCGTGAAGTGCATGTTGAAGCGCGGATGCTTGGCCAGCCACTCCTGCACCGTCGGGTGTTTGTGCGTGGCGTAGTTGTCGGCGATCAGGTGCAGGGTCTTGCCCTTGGGTGTCTCGCGGTCGATCTTCTTCAGGAACTTGAGCCACTCGGCATGGGTGTGGCGCTGCTGGCACTGGCCGATGACTTGACCATCGAGTACGTTGAGCGCGGCGAACAGCGTGGTCGTGCCGTTGCGCTTGTAGTCGTGCGTCATCGTTGCTGCACGCCCCTTCTTCAGCGGCAATCCCGGTTGGGTACGGTCCAGTGCCTGCACTTGGCTCTTCTCGTCGCAGCACAGCACCAGCGCGTGCTCGGGCGGCGACATGTACAGGCCCACGATGTCTTCAAGCTTCTCGACGAACTCCGGATCACGCGAGGCCTTGAAGGTGCGCACCAGATGCGGCTTCAAGCCATGCGCCTGCCAATGCCGCATGACCGTGCTGGCGCTGACGCCCAGAACGGCGCCCATCTTGCGCGTGCTCCAGTGCGTGGCCGCCTCGGGCTTGGTTTGAGTGGTCAGGTCCACCAATCGCGCCACGTCCACCTTCACCGGCGGCGCGCCGCGCGGCAAGTCGTGCTCGATACCCGGCAGCCCAGAGGCCAAATAGCGCTTGCGCCATCGCNGACGCCCAGAACGGCGCCCATCTTGCGCGTGCTCCAGTGCGTGGCCGCCTCGGGCTTGGTTTGAGTGGTCAGGTCCACCAATCGCGCCACGTCCACCTTCACCGGCGGCGCGCCGCGCGGCAAGTCGTGCTCGATACCCGGCAGCCCAGAGGCCAAATAGCGCTTGCGCCATCGCGCCACCTGCACTCGCCCAATACCGAGTTGGTCGGCGATCTCCTTGTTCTGCATGCCCTGGGCAGCCAGCAGCACAATCTGCGCACGCTGCGCCAGCCGCACGCTCGTAAGCTTGGAGCGAACAAGTCCGGTCAACTCCGCCTCCTGTTCTTGCGTCAACACAATCGCTGGGGCTACTCGCAATTCCTCGCTCCAATACAATTCCAAATAAACCATTGGAACGGGGCGCTTCAGACAAGTTCCATCAAGAAAAGAACACTACACTAGCCAAGGCGGTGGGGCTATCGCCCTCGCCGTGCCTGCGACGGGTGCGCTTGCTGGAAGAGGCGGGCGTGATAGAACACTATGTGGCAGTGGTGAATGCCGCCAAGGTGGGCAAGGGGCTGACGGTGTTCGCCCGTATCTGGCTGACGGGGCAGGATGCGGAGACGGTCGATCATTTCACCGACGCGATCAGGCAGCTGCCCCAGGTCGTGGAGTGCCACCTGATGGCCGGGGACTGCGATTTTCTGCTGCACATCGTGGCCGCCGATCTCGATGACTACCGGCAATTCCAGATCGAGCACCTCACCCGCATCAAGGGGGTGCAAAGCGTCAAAACGGAAATCCCGATGCAGAAGATCAAGCTGACCTCGGCCATTCCGGTCTGAGGCAGCCATTTCCGGAGGGGATCGCGGCCGGAGCAAGCGGGCCATACCGGTAGAGCGGATCGGCGGCACTCAGCCGCCGTCCTCACCACCGTCACCGGCGCTGCCCGCCGGCGCGTCGAACGGCTGCACATTCTCGCCGTCCTCGCTGGCTGCATTGCCCTGCAGCGCGGCGCCGCCGACGACCTGGTAGCTGAACTGCCAGCGCGCGTAGCTGCGCGCGTTCTTGAACGCGGCGTCGCGCTGCTCGAACTGGTCGACCTTGAACGGCACACCGCCGCCCAGGCTGTAGACGCCGGCGATGCCGCCGTCGGGCGCGCGCAGCAGCCCCCACTGCGGCTTGCCGGTCATCGGATCGGGATAGAGCTTGCGCAGATAGCGCTGGACGTTGGGGTAGCGCTTGTCCAGCAGCAGGTCGGCCAGCGTCGGCGGGTAGCGCTTGGCCGCGGCCGGCGAGCGCTCGTAGTACTGGCGGATCGCCTCGCGGTACTGGTTGCCGACGAACAGCAGCTCCTGCTCGCGCTGGCGCTGCTGCACCGTGGACCACACCTCGCCGGTGGCGGCCAGGGTCCAGCCCATCACCGCGATCAGCACCAGCAGCCCGAGGTAGGTGAAGCCATGCTGGCGCGCCGGCAGCGGCCGGGCGCGACGGCGCGCGCTACCACTCCTGATAGCGGCTGCCATCCTGTGCCTCGCCTTCGGCGCCGCTCTTGACGTCGAACACCCCGCCCTTGGCCGGGTCGTCCGGCGGCACCACCACCCAGGTCGTGCTGCTCTCGGTAAACGGATCCTGCGGCAGGCTGCGCAGGTACTTGTCGGTCACCAGCTGCTCCAGTGCGTCCGGATAGCGGGCGCGGTCACCGTAGTACTTGTCGATGGCCTCGCGCATGATGAACAGGTCGCTCTGCAACACGGCCTCCTTGGAGCGCTCGACACTGCTGAGATAGCGCGGCACGGCGATGGTCAGCAACAGGGCGATGATGCTCATCACCACCATCAGCTCGATCAGCGTAAAGCCACGCGCTTGTTGCGTTTTCATAGCCCGATCTTCCCTGCCGCACGCGGCCTGCCGCGGCGGCTGCATGGTCACCATTGCCGGTACGGGATGCCGTTCAGCCCGTTGCCATCCGCCTTGGAGTAGACATCAAACACGTCGTCGCCCTCTTCCGGGGCGTCGGCCTCGCTGTCGTAGCTGCGCAGCCCCCAGGTTTCGGCGGCATCCAGCTGCGGATCGGCCGCCAGCGGATCGCGCGGCAAGCGGCGCAGGAAGTAGATCTTCCTCAGCTTGTCCGGGTCCTTGGGATCGACCACGCCCTCCACCAGCACCGCCAGCGTCTTCGGGTAGCCGCTTTCGTCGGCCGCCTTCAGGATGCGGCCGTCGTCGACCGCCTTCTTGTAGGCGTCGATGCCGTCGCGGATCTGGCGCAGCGCCACGCGCAGCTCCTGCTCCTTGCCGCGCTGCACCGTCAGCTCCGCCAGCGGCAGCGCGATGCTGGCCAGCAGCGCCACGATCGCCACGGTGACCACCAGCTCGATGAGGGTGAAGCCGCGGGCGCGGTGGCCGCCGGTTTGCGCTGGCGCCTTCATTTTTCCTCCCGCCCGGCTACTGCGCCGGGGCCGGTGCGGCCGGCGGCGGTGCCGGCTGGAACGGCACGATGCCCGGCAACGGGATCATGCCCGGCACGGCCGGTACCGCCGGCGCGCTGCTGCGGCTGCTCGCACCCGAAGACGGGATCGGCGACGGTGCGCCGCCAACCGCGCCCATGCCGCCGATGCTGCTTTCGGTGCCGGCGCGGAATTCGGAAATATTGCGGGCCGGCAGCGCCAGGTTATGCACGATGTGCGGCGTGATCAGCAGCACGATTTCCGACTTGGAGCGGTTGTCGTTATTGGTGGAGAACAGGCGGCCGAGCAGCGGCAGGTCACCCAGCCCCGGGATCTTGGTCACCGAGCTGCGGTCCTCGTCCTGGATCAGGCCGGCCAGCACCTGGGTTTCGCCATTGCGCAGGCGCAGCATGGTGTCCACCGCGCGCGAGCCGATCTGGTAGGCGATGCTGTCGCCGAAGTTCACCTGCTTGACGATGCTGCTCACTTCCAGCCCGACGTCGATGGTGACGTCCTCATCCAGACCGATGGTGGGCTGCACCTCCAGCTTGACGCCGACGTCAAGGTAGGACACCGACTGCGCAATGCCGGCATTGACCACCGCGGTGCTGGTGAACACCGGCACCTTGTCGCCGATGTGGATCTTGGCCTTCTCGTGGTTCTTCACGCGGATGCGCGGGTTGGCCAGCACGTTGGCGTTGGTGTCCTGTGCCCGCAGGTTGACCAGCAGCGCCGGGTTGGCGATGAAGGTGGTCAGCCGGCTGGGGTTGGCGCGCAGGTCGACCACGCCCTGGGCCACGGTATTACCCGGCGTGGTGACCTCGGAGATGGTGTTGCCGCCGGTGCCCAGCACCGCGGTGGTGGTACCGCCCTGCAGCAGGCCATAGCCGACCTGACCCGGCCATTCGATGCCCAGGTTCTGCAGCCGGGCACGGTTGACCTCCAGCACTTCCACTTCCAGGATCGCTTCCGGCTCCGCCAGATCCTGCGACGCGATCAGTTTTTCCGCCAGCCGCACCGCGTCGGGCGTGTCACGCATCACCACCAGATTGCGCTTGTCGTCGACATAGATGTCGCGCGTTTTCAGCAGGGTGCGGATCAGGTTGGCCGCATCCTTGGCCTCGGCATTGGCCAGGTAGAAGCTTTTCACCACCAGCTCCTGGTAGTCCTTCTGCTTCGCCGGGTTGTTGGGGTAGATCATGATGGTGCGGTCGTTGAGCACGCGGCGGTCGAGCTGGTTGGACACCAGCAGCAGCTGCACCGCCTCCTCGATGGTGGTGTTGCGCACGAAGATGGTGGCCTTCAGGTCGGCGCGCACGTCCTTGTCGTAGACGAAGTTGACGCCGGCGGTGCGCGAGATGATCTCGAACACCGCTTTCAGCGACGCGTCGCGAAACTCCAGCGTGATCGGGCGCGCCAGCGCCGATTTCAGCTGCGGGCTGACGATGCCGTTGTTGCCGCCCTGCTCCTCCAGCCGTCGCAGCATGATCCTGGCGTCGCGGTGGCGCGGGTTGTCGGCCAGCACCTGCCGTACCGTGGCCAGCGCCGGCGCCAGCTCGCCTTTTTGCTGCTGCGCCTGCGCCTCGTCCAGCAGCAGCCGGTGGCGCCGTTCCTGCACCAGGCTATCCAGCCCGGCCTGCGCGCGCTGGTTCTGCGGATCGAGGTTCAGCACGCGGCGGTAAAGGAGCTCCGCCTCGTCAAACTGGCTGTTGAGCTGCACGCTGTTGGCCTGCGCCAGCCACTGGTTGATGAAACGCCCGCGCTGGTTGTACAGGTAACTCTTGTATTCGACGTTGTCCGGAGACTGCTTGACGACCTCTTCCAGGCGGGAAAAACCCTCTTCCGCCCGGCCGTCCAGCAGCAGCTGTTTGCCTTCCATGAAAGCCTTGTTGCTGGCACATCCCGTGAACACGGACAGAATGAGCAGCCGAAAGAGTAAGCGTTTCAATTTGCCACTCCGATCTCTAAGGTCTGTTGCATTTGCAGCGGCAAGTAGGTGAAGGTCATCACCGGCGGCAGGATGCTGTCTGCCCGGTACACCCCGTCGATGACATCGCCCGTTTTCACCACCAGATTACGATCCCCCTGCGCCACGAACACGGTCACCAGCCCGTCGTCGATCGCCTTGCCCAGATAGGTAAACGGCAAGGGCGGCGGCTTGGGCGGCGCCGGTTTCGGCGGCGGCGGCGGCACATACCAGCTCTGCACCGGGAACAGGTCGCGCACCTTGCCCGTGCCCATGTCGCGCGGCAGGCTGGCCAGGCTGCCGACCTGCAGCTCGGCCGGCGGCACGACACGGCTGCCACGCGGACGCGCCGCCGCCGGCTCGACCACCGCCGCCTCGTTCCCGCTCTCCGGCTGTCCGATGCCGGCCGCCAGCAGCAGGGTCAGCAGCAGTGCGCCCCCCAGCAGCAGCCAGCGTTGTCGTTGTGCAAGCATGGTCAGCCCTCCCTCAGCAGCAGCACCAGATGGATGGCGGCATCCAGCTGCGGCTGGCCGATGCTGTCACGCTTGAAGCGCAGGTTGGCCAGCAACAGCGTCGGGTTCTCGGCCAGCAGCTGCGCCACGAAGGCGCGCAGCTGCTGGTAGCTGCCGCGCACCGGCAGCTGCACCTCGTAGCGCAGCAGCTGCCCGCTGCGGTCCGGCAGCACCTTGTAGTCGCCGCGCGGCAGCGCCAGCTGCTGCGCCTCGGCGGCGGCGTAGATCTTTTCCAGCCACAGCGGCGCGGTCGACTGGTGCGGGAAGGCGCGATAGAAGTGCTGCAGCCGCAGTTGCGGGCTGGGCAGCGGGTGGCTGCGCTGGTAGCGCAGGCGCACGATGTCGCGCTGCTGTTGCTGCGCCTGCTGTTGCAGCTGCGCCAGCTGGCCCTGCAACGGCCGCGTCAGCATGGTGTGGAACAGCAGCATGCCGATTACCAGCGACACCAGCAGCAGCAAGGGCCAGCCCGCGCGCTGGCGCAGGTAGCGCAACCGGGGCCAGAGCGTGTTCATGAGCCGGCCCTCCACTGTGCCGACAGCGAAAAGCGGATCGGCAGCTCCTTGTCCTGCTGGTTGACGTGATGTTCCAGCAGGGTGATGTCGCCGAGCGCCGGCTGCTGGCCGAGGCGCTCGATATAGGCCAGCATCGCCGCGCGCCGCTTCACTTCCGCGGTGATGCGCACCGTCCGCCGCAGGCTGTCCGGCTCCACCTCCAGCAGGGCGACCTCGTTGTTCCTGGCCGCTTCCAGCGCGTCGAACAGCTGCGGCCACGACTGGTTCAGCCGCGCCCACACCTCGTTGGCGCGGGCGATCTCGCGCGCCAGCGCCGGTGCCTGCGCGGGGGCGACGCGCGGTTGCAGCCGCTGCAATGCGGTCTCGTTGCGCGCCACCGTCTGCTGCTGGCTGGCGACTTCCTGCTGCAGGCTCGCGTAGTAGCCGCCCTGCAGCAGCACGGCCGCCAGCGCCAGCAATAGCAGCAGGCGCCGGCCGTAGTGGTGGCGGGTCCTGACGTAGTCGAGATCGATCGCGTGCATGTTTCAGTCTCCCAGCAGCGCCATGCTGCAGGCAGCCCGGTCCGAAACGGACAAGGCGGCCAGCGCCGACGGCAGCGCCAGCGGGCGCAGGCGCAAGGTCTGCGGCTCGGGCCACACCACCGCGCTGCCGTCGCCAGCAAAGGCGTACACGTCCAGCGGCAGGGGGCTGCGCTGCAGGCGCAACAGCATGCGCGGCAATACCGCCGGCAAAGCGGTGGCGATGTCGCCGTCCAGCGGCTCGAACACCAGGTCGCTCCAGCCGCGCTCGTCAAAGCAGGCCAGCCCCACCCGCCCCGGCTCCGCCAGCAGGAACGCGCCGCGGCCAACCTTGATCTGGCTGCGCCAGTGGTTGCAGGCCGCCATCAGGTAAGGCTGCACCGACGAAAGCCGCAGGCCGGCTTCCTGCGCCAGCGCAGCGGCTTCCTGCAGCAGTTCGCTGTCGATGGCACTGGCCAGCAGCGGCCCGCCGTAGCCGCTACCGCTCCAGCGGTACAGCCACTGCGCGGCGGCATCGCCGTACACCTGCTGGAAGGCGTGCTGCACCAGCGCCTGCCACTCTTCCGGGGTGTCCAGCCCCTCGCGCCACGGGATCAGCTGGTAGCGCACGAAATGGTTGGACAGCACCAGCGTTGTCGCGCGCGGCGGCAGGCGCTGCTCCTGCAGCAAGCCGCGCAGGGCGGCCAGCGCCGGGCGCCACGCCGGCCCCTGCTCCGCCGGCGGGCAAGCGGCCACCGCGCGCTCGACCAGCCGAGGCCGCAGGCCGCGCGACAGCCGCAGCCAGACCGCGCGTTCCGGCGCCAGCGACAAGCTGATTCGCTCATGCAACGAAAGTGACACGATTGATTTCCTGTAGTGTGGTTTCACCGCGCTTGACCATGTCGACCGCGGCCTCGCGCAGAAAACGGGTGCCGTTGCGACGCGCGGCTTCCTTGATGTGGCGGATCGGCTCGCGCGCCACGATCAGCTCGCGGATCTCGTCGGTCAGGCGCAGCATTTCGCCGATTGCCTTGCGCCCCTTGTAGCCGGTGCCGCGGCAGTGGCCGCAACCACGCCCGCTGCGAAAGCCGTCGTGCGTGGCCAGCTCGGCCGGCAGGCCGGCGGCCAGCAGCTGCGCCACCGTCGGCTGTTCCGGCTGCGAGCAGAACGGGCAGTTCAGCCGCACCAGGCGCTGCGCGAAGATGCAGTTCAGCGCCGAGACAAAGCTGTACGGCTCGATGTCCATGTGGATGAAGCGGCCGATGACATCGAACACGTTGTTGGCGTGCACGGTGGTAAACACCAGGTGGCCGGTCAGCGCCGCCTGCACCGCGATCTGCGCCGTCTCGGTATCGCGGATCTCGCCGACCAGTATCTTGTCCGGGTCGTGGCGCAGGATGGAGCGCAGGCCGCGCACGAAGGTCAGCCCCTTCTTCTCGTTGACCTGGATCTGCAGCACCCCCGGCAGCTGGTACTCGACCGGGTCCTCGATGGTGATGATCTTGTCGCTGCCGGAGTTGATCTCGGTCACCGCCGCGTACAGGGTGGTGGTCTTGCCGCTGCCGGTGGGGCCGGTGACCAGCACCATGCCGTACGGCTCGCTGATGTAGCGGCGGATCTCGCCGATCAGCTGGCTGTCGAAGCCGAGGCTGTCCAGGCGCAGCGCCTGCTGGCTGTCGGTCAGCGTGCGCCGGTCGAGGATGCGCAGCACCGCGTCCTCGCCGAGGATGTTGGGCATGATGGAGACGCGAAAATCGACTTCGCGTCCCTGCATCGCGATCTTGAAGCGCCCGTCCTGCGGGATGCGCCGCTCGGCGATATCCAGCTCCGACATCACCTTCACCCGCGACACCATCTGCTCGGCCAGATCGGCGCCGTTGAGGCTGCCCACGGTCAGCAGCACGCCGTCGATGCGGTACTTCATCACCAGCCCGTTGCCGCCCGACTCCAGGTGGATGTCGCTGGCACCCATCTTCAGCGCGTCGTAAATCACCGAGTGCACCAGCTTCACCACCTGGCTGGTGTCCTCGCTGATCGACTTGTAGGAGATGTCTTCCACCGCCTGCGCGGCCTCGACAGGGTTGGCCGCAGAGCCCAGCAGCACGTCGATGGCACGCCAGGATTCCTCGTAGCGGGTAAGAAAGGCGGCCAGGTCGCCGCGGTGCACCAGATACCAGCTGGCGGCCGGCTGCACCGCGCAATGCACCCACTCCTGCAGCGCGGCATCGAACGGGTTGCTGAACAGGATGCGCAGCTCGCCGTCGGCGCTGCGGCAGGCCATGCACTCCTGGCGCACCGCGTCGGGATAGGCGATCACGTCGAAGGCCGGTTGCAGCTGCTCGATGTCGGCCATCGCCAGCGCCGGGTAGTGCGCGGTGGCGGCTAGGTGGCGCACGAAGGCATCCGGCGCCAGGCCGCTGCCCTCTTCCAGCACCGCCAGCAGCGGTCGCTGGTAGCGCTGCGCGTCGTCGCGCGCCTGCTGCACTTGGCTGGCGCTGAACGCCACCGGTTCGGGGAGGGAAAGATCGCGGCTCATTGGATGCTCCCGGCCAGCTCGAAGATGGGGAGGTACATCAGCACCACCACGATGCCGATGACCAGCCCGATGAACACCATCAGCACCGGCTCGAACATGCGCATGAAGCGCTCCACCGCCAGGGCCATTTCTTCCTCGTAAAAGCCGGCGATGCGGCCCATCATGCTGCCCATCTGCCCGCTGCGCTCGCCGACGCGCAGCATGCGCAGCGCCACCGGCGTGGTCAGTCCGTGGCTGTGCAGCGCACCGGAAATCGGCTTGCCGTCGCTGATGTCGCGCGCCGCCTGCTGCAGCCGCAGCCGCAGCGAGGCCTGCAGCACGCCGGACACCATCGCCAGCGCCGGCACCACCGGCGTGCCGCCGACCAGCAGCATGCCCAGCATGCGATACAGCCGCGCCAGCTGGTACAGCCGCATGCGCTCGCCCAGCGACGGGATCTTCCACAGCAACTCGCCCAGCCGGCGGATGACCTCGGGACGGGTCAGCAGGTAGCCGGCGGCGAGCAGCGACAGCAACAGTGCCGGCAGCAGGAACACGGCATAGGCCTGGAACAGCTGGCCCCAGGCCAGCAGCAGCCGCGAGAACAGCGGCAGGTCGCTGCCCATCGTTTCGTAGACCTGGGCGAAGCGCGGCACCACGTAGCCGATCAGGAACAGCAGCACCGCGCCGCCAGCCAGAATCAGCAGCGCCGGATAGATGGAGGCGCTGATCACCTTCTTGCGTACCGCATCGACCTGGGTCTGGTAGGCCAGGTAACGGCCGAGCGCATTCTGCAGGTCGCCGGTTTTCTCGCTGGCGCGCACGGTGGCGACATACAGCGAGGGGAAGGTCTGCGGGAACTGCTGCAGCGCCACCGACAGCGACAGGCCCTCGTGCAGGCGCAGGATGATCTGGCCCAGGATGCGGCGCGACTCCGGGCGCGTTTCCTTCTCGTTCAGCACCTCGATGGCCTCCACCAGCGCAAGCCCGGCCTCCAGCAGCGCGAGCAGTTCCTGGGTGAACAGCGCCAGCTGGAAACGGGAACGCGACCATGTCCACGAGAAGCTGCGCTGCCGGACCGCCAGCACGGCATAGCCCTGGTCCTGCGCCTGGCTAACGGCTTCGCCATCGCTGACGGCTTCCAGCACCAGGACCGCTACCTCGCCATCGGGGTTGATGGCCTTGATCTCGAAATACATGATGTTCCTGACCTAGCTGCCAATATCGGCATCCTCGCCCGAGCCACCGGACTGCCCGTCCTTGCCGTAGCTGTACAAGTCATATTCGCCGCGCTCTCCCGGCTGGCGATACTGGTAGGGCCGTCCCCACGGGTCCGGTGGCGGCGCCTTTTTCAGGTACGGCCCCTGCCACTTCGGCTCGTCGGCCGGGCGCGTATACAGTGCGGCCAACCCTTGTTCGGTGGTGGGATAGCGGCCGGTATCCAGCCGGTACTGGTCGAGCGACTTTTCCAGCGCGTCCACCTGCGCCTGCGCCGTCTTCACCTCGGCCTTGCCGACCTGCGCGAAGTAGCGCGGCGCCACGTAGCCGGCCAGCAGGCCGATGATCACCAGCACCATCAGCAATTCCAGCAAGGTGAACCCCGCCGCGACGCATCGCTTCCGAGAAAGGCTATACATAGATTTCACGCCTCGATCCGCCAGCCAGCCCCGCCCCGACGCGGCCTGCCACGCAGTAAGCTACTTGACCCAGTTGTTAATCATGCTTACAACAGAATTCAGACAACTACTTTTATAGAAGGCCAGGCCGGCTTTCGCCATCCATTCTTTGGTGCTAGACGCAATGCAAAGACAACGCATATGGCTTTCGCCAGCGAAAACGGATGGGATGCCGACAGCGGCAGGCAGGAAGCGCCGGGGTATGGTCTGAACGGCAGGAGGAGAACGGCAACCGCGCCGCCGGCAGCTGTAACAGGAAGCGCTGCGGCGGCGGCGGTGCCGTTTAAGAAAAGGGCGGCGGCAAACGCCGGGCAGCAAACTATACTTTTTTTCAACCGTACTGAATCGGATAGCACATCACAGCAGGTCGCGCCATGTACACCAGTCACTATGGCCTTGCCGACTCTCCGTTCTCGATCGCGCCCGATCCGCGCTATCTGTTCATGAGTCGGCAACACCGCGAAGCACTTGCCCACCTGATGTACAGCATCAGGGGCGAAGGCGGATTCGTGCTGCTGACCGGCGAGGTCGGCGCCGGCAAGACCACGCTGTGCCGCTGCTTTCTGGAACAGCTGCCCGCGCACTGCGATGTCGCCTTCGTCATCAATCCCAAACTCACAGTGCCGGAGCTGCTGGCCACCCTCTGCGAAGAGCTGCAGATCGCGCTGCCCGCCGAGCACGGCAACAAGGCCTGCATCGACCTCATCAACAAGCACCTGCTGGCCGCCCACGCGCAGGGACGCACCACGCTGCTGATCATCGACGAGGCACAGAACCTGAGCGACGAGGTGCTGGAGCAGGTGCGGCTGCTGACCAATCTGGAAACGCACGAGTACAAGCTGCTGCACATCATCCTGCTGGGACAGCCGGAACTGCGCGACAAGCTGGCACGGCCGGAATTGCGGCAGCTGTCGCAGCGCATCGTCGCCCGCTACCACCTCGGCCCCTTGCGGCGCGACGAAATCGCCCCCTACATCCAGCACCGGCTGAGCGTGGCCGGCAGCCATCTCGACCTGTTCCCGCCGGCGGTGATGCGGCTGCTGTTTGCCTGCAGCGGCGGCGTGCCGCGCAAGCTGAACGTGCTGTGCGACCGCGCCCTGCTCGGCAGCTATGCACAGGGCAAGCCCCGCGTCGACCGCGCCACGGTGCGGCAGGCGGCGCGGGAGGTATTCAACAGCAGCCCGGTCCGCCCGTGGCACAAGCTGGCCCTCGCCAGCGGCGCCCTGCTCAGCACCGTCGCGGTTGCCACCGTGCTGTTCTATGGCGCACAACCGGCCAGCCAGCCACCACCGGCCGCAGCCACTGCTGCGCGTGCCAAGACGCCGGCCCAGCCAGCCGCATCCATCGTCGCGCCCCGCCCCGCCGCCGCTCTGGCGCGCCTGCCGGCGCCGCTGCCGGCCGCCGACCTCGCGCAAGCACAGGCCTACCGCACGCTGCTGGGGCAATGGCGGATTCCGGCGCCGGTCAGCGACGAGGCCGGTGCCTGCCGACAGGCCGAACTGTTCGGCGCCCGCTGCCTGAGCGGCAGCGGCGACCTCGACACCCTGCACCGCCTCAACCTGCCGGCGGTATTGCAACTGCAGCAGCCCGACGGCCAGCTGCAGCACCTGACCCTGCTGGCGCTGGAAGGCGAACAGGCGCGGGTGCGCATCGGCCAGCAGCCGCACCTGCTGACGCGACAGGCGCTGGCACAGGCCTGGAACGGACGCTACACCGCGCTGTGGATGCCGCCGCCGCACTACCAGCAGCCGCTGGCCCCCGGCAGCCGCAGCCTGGCGGTCGCCTGGCTACGGCAACAGCTGGGCCAGCTGCCGGATGCCGGCGGCAAAACGTTGGCCGCAAGCTACGATGCCGGGCTCTCGACACTGGTACGCCACTTCCAGCAGCAACACGACCTGCCCGCTGACGGCATCGCCGGGCCGCTGACCCTGATACGGCTAACCCAGGCCGGCAACCCCGACTCGCCGCACCTGAGCGCCACCGCACCCGTCACCATCCGGAGGAAGTGATCATGTCCTACATACTCGACGCCTTGCTCAAGGCCGATCAGGAACGGCAACGCCACAGCACGCCGACCGTGCACTCCATCCACGCCGCGCAGAGCATCCAGCCGACGCCGGGCAAACCGCGCTGGCGCTACCTGCTGCCGGTACTGTTGCCGGTTCTGCTGCTGGGCAGCGGCATCGCCGCGGCCGGCATGCTGTTCGGCTGGCAGGCGCTGGAAACGATCCGGCCGGCCACGCCCCATGCGCCCGGCAACAAGCTTGCCCTCGACAGCAAGACACCGCCGCCACCAGCCGAAGCGAAGGTGGTTTACCTACCGCCGGCGACCAGTCCGCAGCTTGCCACGCCCAATCCTGCCGGGCCCGTAGCAATGCGGCCAACGTCTCCCGCTCCGGCCACACCCGGCCGCAAGGAAACCCGTATCGCGGCGGCAGGCAAGCCGGCCGCGCAAACGACAGCAGCCCCGGCGCCGGCAACCGAAGCGGCGCCCGTCAGCCGTATCAATAACCGCGTGTTCAGCCTGCACGAACTGCCGGCGGCCCTGCAAAAAGAGATTGCCGGCACGGTGGTGATCTCCGGCTTTTCCTCCTCCGGGGATACAGAACGACTGGTGATCATCAACGACCGGGTACGGCGCGCCGGTGACGACGTCGTGGCCGGCATGACGCTGGAAAGCATCCAGGCCGATGGCGTAATCCTGAGCTACAAGGGCTATCGCTTCCACAGCGGAAGCTACTGACGTTTCACCCACCAGAGGAAACCATCATGGCAACCCTTGCCTGCCTGCCCCGCGCCGGGCCGGTTCGCTGCCGGCCAAGGCCGGCACTGCTGGCCGTCTTGCTGCTACTGTTGGCACCTGTCGTCGATGCCAGCATCTACGCCTTTACCGATGCAGACGGCACCACGCACTTCAGCAACGTGCCGCAGGACAAACGCTACCGGCTGGTGCTGAGCACGCCGCACGACAGCGGCGAAGTCGCCGCCGGCAAGCGCACGACCGGCACACAGTACCGCGCCAGCCAGCGCGCACGCTGGAGCCGGCTGATCGACAGCACCGCACAGAGCCTGAACATGGACGCAGCCCTGCTGCACGCGGTCATCGCCACCGAATCCGGTTACAACTGGCGCGCGGTGTCGCCCAAGGGCGCGATTGGCTTGATGCAGTTGATGCCGGCCACCGCCGGACGTTACGGTGTGACCGATCCGTACGATCCGGGACAGAACGTCCGCGCCGGTGCGCAATACCTGCGTGAGCTGATGGGCCGCTTCGGCAGCGACCTCAGGCTGGTGCTGGCGGCCTACAATGCCGGCGAACAGGCAGTGGCGCGTTACGGCAACCGCGTGCCGCCCTATCAGGAGACCATGCAGTATGTACCGCGCGTGCTGGGCAACTACGCACGCAATCAACAACGGCCGCTAGCCGTTCCCGAGCACTGATAACCTCCCGGAAATGCTGATGGCGGCAGGAATTTCCTGCCATTTTGCTGTCGCCATATTTTAAATGTATTGTTGAATCTATTGTCACCATGTACTACGATGCAGCGTACCAATCCCGCCTGAGCAAAGAAAGGAGGCAAACCACGTTTGGCATGTTCTGTAATCGCAGCGGCCACTCGCGGCAGGCATTGCCGGATGGGGCTGAATCTGGCTGGCAAACTGCAGCCACAGGTACGAACAAAAGCGGCAGAACAGTACTGGCGGTATTTTTCGATTTGAATGCAGGAGGGGATCTCGCGCGATTCCTAGGCAAGGAACCGCCTTTGATAGCTTCAAAGGAGGTGTAACATGAGTCCCAACGGCCTCGGGAAGCCGCTCCAGGCTTCCGCAATACACACACCCGCCACCTGTAGTACGGCGGGCCTCAAACAACCCCTATTCAGGTTTTTCGCCCTGCTGTTCAGCACGCTGTTCCTGCTGCTGACCGCCAATCCGGCCTCCGCCGTGGCACCCGACAGCATACAAAACACGCTGGAAGGTTGCCGCAACAACGGCGACATCACGCTGCCCAATGGCAGCGGCCAGTTCATCTGCCCCGATGCGGCCTACACTACCGGTAACCTCGGCAAGGGCTGGAACGAGCTGGACCTGGTGCCGTACCGGCTGACTGTCAATGCCGGCAATTCGGCACCGGCAAGCCAGCAATACACCATCGCGGTGGTGGTCGATAACGAGGACGCCGGCAAACCCGGCTACGACGTGCTGTCGACACTGACCAAGAACGCGGCGCTCTCCAGCGGCACCTGCTCGATCCAGAGCGTCGGCGCCCAGATGGTACTCAGCCCCGGCATCGGTGGTACCGACAAGTCACTGTACCGGCTGGTCACCATCAACCAGAACAAGAACAGCACCTGCGTGTTTGACTACTACGCGCGGCTGGCTCTGGGTTCGCACCTGTATCCGGGATCGTCGCTGCACGCCAACCTGACCAACGAAAGCTTCGGCACCGCCGGTATCGGCGCGCGTGACGTGTCCATTCCGGTGAAAGAAATCCTGCCGCAGGAACTGCGCAAGGACATGACTGCCACCCAGGACACCGACTACAGCTGGAACATCACCAAACAGGCGAATCCGGCCAGTGTTTCCTTCGGCAACGTCTGCGCCAAGGACTTCGATGACCAGCTACCGGTGGAAATCACCATCGAGTGGACCCGTTCGGCTGCCATCAACGGCATGATTACGGTCACCACCAACGTCTACGCCAAGAACCCGGCATCGCGCACCATCACCGTCAACGTCACTGACAAGATCTACAAGGGTCTGACCCAGACCACCCAGGTCGGCAGTGATGCCAACTCGGGCGATGTTGATGTGACCGCCAAGTCGGAAGTCAAAGTGCTGACCAATACGCAGGTTCTGTCAGCCAGCGCCGGCGATCAGGGTTCCTTCAACGACGTGGCCACCGCGACCTACATCGACAAGGCCACCGGTATCGCGGTACCGGGTAACACCACCGCCAAAGCCAGTGCCGCTATCAGCAGCGGCGCCACCACCAACGCCACCGCGGTCATCACCGACACCGAGTCGATCACTGGCAATGACCTGAAGTTCTCGGTCGATAGCCTGGGCGGCAGCGTCGCCGGCAGCTTCAATCCGGCTTATGTACTGGGCACCAAGACCGTCGGTCCGGTTAACTGGACATCCGGCGAACAAAGCAGCAGCGGTTCGGTTGTGTTCCTGAAGACCATTCACCTGAATGGCCAGAAAATCACGTCCGGTACCCTGACTGACACTGCGACACTGACACCGAAAGATGGCAGCCCGCAGGTTTCCGGCCCAGTCAATGTGGCCATCGTGTCGAGTTCGGCCGCCGAGCTGAAGATCGACAAGAGCATCGACGCGGAATCGATGTCTTTCCTGGCTGCGGGTGAGAAATACGTGATCCGCTTCACCATTACCCGCCTGGGTGATGCGACCTACCAGAGCAAGAAAGAGCTGACCTTCAACTACGGCGATAGTGGCGCCACCAAATCGGTCTCCCTGACCGGACTGGTGCCGGATACCTATCAAGTGGTTGAGGAAACCGTGTTCGTCAATGCGGCCAACGTTGAAGCGATCGGCGTGCTTGCCGATGCGACCAGCAACTCGCGCAGTGTCGACCTGACTGTCACCGACAGCACACCGATCTGCCTGGGCACTGCCGTGTTCGCCAACAAGCGGGCATTTGGTCCGGCCACTGCCGAAGTGCAGAAAGTCACCGATCCGGTGCTGCAATCCGGTGATGCCGACTTCAAGTGGCGCTTTACCCTGACTGGCCCTGGTGCCGGGACGGGCGTCCTAGCCGAGGCTGATGCCGGTGGTGCTGCAGTAGCATTCGAAGCAGGCGGTCAGCCGTTCTCGCTTTCCGAAGGTGTCTACACCGTGACCGAAACGCTGAAGAATGGCTGGGACCTGAACAGTGTCAACGCTGACCCTCAGGCCACCACCTGCTCCTTTACCGTCAATTACCCAGCCGATGCCGGCAAAGTGTTCTCCTGCCTGTTCAAGAACACCAAGCGGGCCGAGGTGCAGGTAATCAAGACCTTCAAGGGCGCACCCATCACTGGTAGTGAAGTGTTCACCTTCAGCCTGCGTACCGGCGCATCGGCCGCAGCAGACGGCACCATCCTGCAGACCCTGCAGGCCAATGCCGGCAACGGTGGCACCATTACCTTTGACAAGGTGGTTCCCGGCGACTACCAACTGTGCGAACAGGGCATCCTGGCTGGCTGGACAACTTCTCTGTCCTCGATGGCCGGCGCCTTCTCGCCACCCAATGGCGGTGACAACAGCACCACTTGCGTCGGCTTTAGCGCCACTGCCGGTCAGTCTGTAAGCTTCACCATCGACAACGTACCACCGCCGGAAGGCCAAGCCCGCACCATCGGTTTCTGGAAAAACTGGGCTTCCTGCAAGCAAAGTAACGGCAAGCAAGCGCCTGTTCTCGACCGTACCATGGCCCTGGCTGAACCTACCGGTATCCAGGTAAACAGCTTCTACCTGCACGGTAGCGTGGCCAACCCTGACGTGGCACCGGATTGCAGCAAGGCAGTCAGCTTGCTCAACAAGTCCACCTTTGGCGGTACCAAGAAAGCCAGCGATCCGCTGTTCAACATGGCGGCGCAACTGGTAGCGGCTGAACTGAACTACGCGGCAGGGGCAGGTACCTGCGCCAAAGTCACTACTGCCATTACCCAGGCCAACGCACTGCTGACCAAGTACCAGTTCACTGGTAACGGCTACACCGGCAAGGTCAGCGCCACTGACGCCAGCCTGGCCCGCAGCCTGGCCACCAGACTGGACAACTACAACAACAACCTGCCGAGCGCCTGCCTGTAAGCCAGACTGGCGTATCGAAAAAAGCCCGGCGCAAGCCGGGCTTTTTGTTGCTGACGATACTGCGCAGCCTTATCTGCTCACCTGCACCGACACCACCGCGCTGGCCGTTGCGGCCCCATCGCTGATGCTGTAGCTGAAGCTGTCGCTGCCCTTGAACTTGCCGTTCGGGGTATAGGTGACGCTGCCGTCGCTATTGAGCACCGCCTTGCCACGCGCCGGCACGCCCACGGTCTTCACCTGTAGCGGCTTGCCTTCCGGATCGTAGTCATTGCCCAGCACCACCACCTTCACGGCGGTGCCGATCTTGGTCGCCGCGCCGTCATTGACCGCTACCGGCGGCTTGTTGCTGGTGCTGGTCGTGCCGCTGGCCACCACATAGGTTGCCGCGGCCGTGGCACGGTAGCTCGTGCTGCCAAGGTTGGCCGCAACGACGCTCAAGCCGTAGGAGCCGGCAGCCGCGGTCGTTGCCGACGTCACGCTCAGCGTGGTGCTGGTGCTGGCACCCGGCGCCAGGGTCAGCGCGGACAGCGGCAGGCTGCTCCAGCCGGCCGGCAGCGTGGCCGCCAGGCTGAACTGCGAACTGCTGCAGGCGCTGGAATCGTTATTGGTCACGCTCAGGCTGAAATTCACCGCCGTGCCGGCCGCCAGCGACGGGCTCTGCCCCGGCGTCAGCACCACACTCGGGTTGCCGCGGGTGCACACCGGCTGCACCGGCGTTTGCCCGCCGGTCGCCACACTCAGCGTGGCGCCGCTGCTGCTTGCCGACAGCAGCGAAATGCTGACGCCGCTGCCGCTATCGGTGAAGGTCTTGCCCACCGCCAGCGGCGAATCGCTGATGTCGTCGGTGGCCGAGCTGTTCGGCGTCAGGTCCAGCAGGTCGCTGGTGTCGCCGCTGTTGTCGGTACCGGTACGCACCAGTACGCCATTGACCGCCCACGGGAAACGCGAGATGTCGCTGTCGAAGCCCTGCGGCTGGCGGAACTCGACGTAGTACCAGCTCTTCTGCCCGGTGGTCGCATCCACACCCTTCAGCACCTTCAGCGCCTTGATGCCATTATCGGCCGCCGCGTACGGCGCCAAGGTGACGGTGGTACTGCCGCTTTCCACGGTGGCGATGGCGGGCGACAGGTTGTAATTCAGCCAGCCCAGGCGCTCTTTCTGGAACGCGTTGTAGTGCACGCCGCCGTTACCCATGGTGTCGAAGGCATCGCCGTACTCGCTGCGATTGCAGCTGCTGCCCAGCGTGGTCGCGCCACAATCCAGCGAGTGCGAGTGCCACAGGCCCAGGTTGTGCCCCATCTCGTGCGTCACCACCCCGCGATACAGCGCACCGTTCAGCCACGACGACGACGGCGAGCCGCCGACGGTGCCCATGCCGGCCCAGGTGCAGGCACTGTTTTTCGGCATCACGTAGATGCGGCGCGGGTATTGCGTCAGGTCGATGCCGGCGTTCTTGGCGGCCTGGTTGGCGTAGGCGGCCACATTGTCCGGGCTGCAGGTCTGGTTGATCGGCAGCGTCAGCCAGCCGAAGACATTGCCGCTCAGCCATGTCTGCTGCGACGAGTTTTCCTTGATGAAATCACTGCTGCTGCCAAACACGGTAGTGTTGGCCTGGCTCGCGGTATACGGCTGCGTCTGGTTGTCCTGGAAGTTGACCAGCAGCACCGCGGTTTTCTGTTCGCCAAAGGTATTCGGCGCGGCCAGTGCCAGCACCTGGTAGCTGGTGCCGCCGGTGCTGTCCAGCGCCAGCACATTATTGCTGAGCGAACCCTTCACCCGCACCTTGGTGCCGCTAGGCTGACGCGGGCCCTTGCCCTTGAACTTCAGCTCGACGCGGCCCGCTTCCGTCTTCAGGTAGTAGCGGTTGCCGGTGGTCTTGTCGAAGTAGTGGACGTGGATCACCTCCAGCTCGCCCTCGCGCTCCACTGCAGCCGCTGCCGTCCCGGTGCCCTGGTTCTGCGGCAGGGTCTTGCTGCTCTGGGCCATGCCGGGGGCGGCAAACAGGGTCAAGACAAGTGACAACATGGTGCCGCTGCGCGCCATCAGGCGCGGCCAGGCTAGCGCTGCTGCAATAGACATAATTTCCTTTCGTATAACCTGGGCGACCGCCCGGCAGCGCCCAGCGCCCTGCCCGATCCGGCCATCCCCTTTTCCTGCGTGGCGGCGGCAGCCGGCAGCGGCACCACATCGTGCCCGCTCCCGGCCGCAGGCAACACGCCACAACCAAATCTTGCTTCGTCTGTTCCGATAGCTCCGCCGTGCTGCCTTGATGGCCCAGCCACCCGCCCGACAGGAACGCGCCCCCTTTTTGGCATCCCGTCAGCAGGCGCTGGCGCCGGCCACTTATCTTGCTGAAACTTGTTGCTTTACTTGCAACAGCCACTTTTAAAATCAATAGCTGAAAGATGTCAGTTACAAACAGTCAAGTCAGTTCACATAGTCTGGCCACAAGGCCGACACCGTGATTCCACGTCGGAACCTATCGGATGACGTCGCAACTATACATAGTTGCTGAGGAGTTACCGCCCCGTTTTCCGGCTGATTCAAAAAATAACACACAAGATATATGTCTTTGTTTTAATTAGACAAACATCATTTAATCAATCAGATAAATGACAGCTTTACCGGCAATATCTTTGGAAATTTTGCAACGGAGCATTCCGTTCATCTTTATCCCGTTCGAACTGCTGGCTGCGCTGAAGAGCGGACGAAAATGTCCCGCCAACGCGGTGCCAAGACACGCGGCAAAACGCCGCGCCGGTCGCCACGCAAGCAGACAGATCAGGGAGGAAAACGGGGAACCCAAAGAAGGCAGCAGACGCGCGGCGAGGATAGCGTCCGTCAAGGTGGTGTAAATTTCAGGGCCGAACTCCGGTCCGGTTTTCCAG
>NZ_BMYP01000045.1 GCF_014652335.1 Vogesella fluminis
TTTCGCTTGTCAGGACGAGATGGTAACGGCTGGCGAGGGACTTATGGGTAATGGAATGGGCAAAGCCCACCGGATAAGGCCAATGCATGAGCGTCTCCTTGTCGTAAGCGGGCAGCACGCGCCGGCTGCTGCCGGCGGGCAAGTGTTATCCCTTAAGCGTAAGCCCTTGTTTACAGCATGGCAGGCAAAACGGTTTACTGAAATGGCTATTGCGGCGCGATAAATCGCTTTGACATGAAGAATGCGGCCAACCCTGGCTGCCAGCCGGCGGCAAGCGCCGTCACGGCGTCCGGATGTTGCCCCGCAGCAACGTACAAAAATGGCAACAGTTGTGTGCCATCAAGCCGTGATTGATGAAAATACATCGTTAAATCATTTGATTAAAAAACTGTCAGACAGTATTCATATAGTCAACAGCAGATTTGTCAGCCGCAAATTCTGGCAACCGGATGTCGCTTTTATGTAAAAGCATTGCGCCAAATCACAAATTTGTGATTAATTACCAATTCAAACGCTCGTTCGAAATCAAGCCTCGCACGGGCGTTCGCTATCTCCATAGTTTTTAAATTTGTCATTCAACCATTTGCAGAAAGGAAGACCATGCAAATCGCTATTGCCGCCGAACGGCTGGCAGGTGAAAGCCGCGTGGCCGCCACACCGGAAACGGTGAAGAAACTTGTCGCCATGGGTCACACCGTGGTGGTCGAGACCGGCGCCGGGCGTCATGCCGCGGTGCCGGATGCGGCCTACTCGGAAGCCGGCGCAACGTTGGCCGCATCGCGCGCCGCGGCGCTGGGCCAGGGCGACATCGTGCTCACCGTGCGTCCGCTGCCCGCCGACGCCATCGCCGAGCTGAAGGACGGCGCGGTGCTGATCGGCCAGCTCTCGCCGTACCATAACGACACCTTCCCGGCTCTGGCGGCCAGGAAGGTATCCGCCTTCGCCATGGAGCTGCTGCCGCGCACCACCCGCGCACAGAGCATGGACGTGCTGTCCAGCCAGAACAACATCGCCGGCTACCGCGCGGTGCTCTTGGCCACCCACTACTATCCGCGCTTCATGCCGATGCTGATGACCGCCGCCGGCACGGTGAAGCCGGCGCGGGTGCTGATCATGGGCGTGGGCGTCGCCGGCCTGCAGGCCATCGCCACGGCGAAGCGCCTGGGTGCGGTGGTGGAAGCCACCGACGTGCGCGCCTCGACCAAGGAACAGGTGGAATCGCTGGGCGGCAAGTTCATCGAAGTGCCGATGAGCGAGGAGGAGAAGAAAGCCAACGACGGCGTCTACGCCAAGGAGATGTCCGACGACTACAAGCAGCGGCAGGCCGAGCTGGTGGCCAAGCACGCGCGCCAGGCCGACATCATCATCACCACCGCGCTGATTCCGGGCAAGAAGGCGCCGACGCTGCTCAGCGCCGAGGTGGTGCAGGCGATGAAGCCGGGCAGCGTGATCATCGACCTTGCCGCCGAAGCCGGCGGCAACTGCGCGCTGACGGCGCCGGGCGAGGTGATCAGCACCGACAACGGTGTCACCGTGGTGGGCAGCACCAACCTGCCGGGCATGGTGGCGGCCGACGCCTCCAGCCTGTACGCCAAGAACCTGTTCACCTTCCTGAGCCTGATGCTCAGCAAGGAAGGTTTTACCCTCAATCTGGAAGACGAGCTGCTGGCGGCCACCCTGGTGACCCACGCCGGCGAAGTGCGCTTCCCTGCGGCCAACGTGGCCCCGGCAGTCAAGAAGGAGACCACCCATGGTTGATCCATTCATCACCAGCTTCACCATCTTCGTCCTCGCCGTGTTCGTCGGCTACCACGTGGTATGGAACGTCACCCCGGCGCTGCACACGCCGCTGATGGCGGTCACCAACGCCATCTCCGGCATCATCATCGTCGGCGCCATGCTGCAGGTGGTGGACATCAATGGCAGCGAGCTGAGCATCACCTCGGTGCTGGGCACCATCGGCATCTTCCTCGCCAGCATCAACATCTTCGGCGGCTTCCTGGTCACCCAGCGCATGCTCGACATGTTCAAGAAGAAGAAAAAATAAGGGACACACGATGGAAAATCTCTCGGCAATACTTTATCTGGTCGCGGCGGTGCTGTTCATCCTGGCACTGAAGGGGCTGTCCTCGCCCACCTCCGCCATCCAGGGCAACCGCTACGGCATGATCGGCATGCTGATCGCGGTGGTGACCACCTTCCTGATCATGGACAAGCCGGTACTGGCGCTGATTGCCGGCGCCATCGCCGCCGGCGGTGCCATCGGCGCGTGGAAAGCCAAGACCGTGGAAATGACCGGCATGCCGGAACTGGTGGCGGCGATGCACTCGCTGGTCGGCCTGTCCGCGGTGCTGATCGCGGTGGCGGCCATCTTCCACAGCGGCGTGGAACACACCGGCGTACAGAAGATCGAGCTGTTCATCGGCGCCTTCATCGGCGCCATCACCTTCACCGCCTCGGTGGTGGCCTACGGCAAGCTGTCCGGGCGTTTCGGCGCCAAGGCGGTGAACTTCGGCGGCCAGCACCTGCTGAACCTGGTGCTGGCGCTGGCGATGGTCGGCTTCGGCGTGCTGTACTTCCTCAGCGACAGCCACGCGGCCTTCCTGATGATGGTCTCCATCGCGCTGGTGCTGGGCGTGACGCTGATCATCCCGATCGGCGGTGCCGACATGCCGGTGGTGGTATCGATGCTGAACAGCTACTCCGGCTGGGCGGCGGCGGGTATCGGCTTCACACTCAACAACCCGGTGCTGATCATCGCCGGCGCCTGCGTCGGCGCCTCCGGTGCCATCCTGTCCTACATCATGTGCAAGGCGATGAACCGCTCCATCGTCAGCGTGCTGCTGGGCGGCTTCGGTGCCGAAGTCGCCACTGGCGGCGCAGCGGCCTCCGGTCCGAAGAACTACAAGTCCGGCTCTGCCGAGGACGCGGCCTTCCTGATGGGCAATGCCGACTCCGTGATCATCGTGCCGGGCTACGGCCTGGCGGTATCGCGCGCGCAGCACGCGCTGCAGGAATTCGCCGAGCTGCTCTCCGAGAAGGGTGTCAACGTGCGCTACGCCATCCACCCGGTGGCCGGGCGCATGCCGGGGCACATGAACGTGCTGCTGGCGGAAGCCGAGGTGCCGTACGAGCAGGTGCAGGAGATGGAGGAGATCAACTCCGACTTCGCCAACACCGACGTGGTACTGGTGATCGGTGCCAACGACGTGGTCAACCCGGCAGCGCAGAAGGACAAGGCCAGCCCGATCTACGGCATGCCTATCCTGGAAGCGCACAAGGCGCGCACCGTGATCGTGGTCAAGCGCTCGATGAACGCCGGCTACGCCGGTCTCGACAACGAGCTGTTCTACCTGGACAAGACCATGATGGTGTTCGGCGACGCCAAGAAGGTGGTGGAAGAGCTGGTAAAGGGCGGCGGCCACTGATACCGCCCGTTGCGGCCAACGTTGGCCGCAAAAAAATGCCGTTCACCTATCCAGGTGAACGGCATTTTTATAACAAAAATCAGTCAGGAAATGAGTAAGCGTCATTCTGAGGCCGCATAGACGGGCGACAAGAACGTGTCCAAAGTAGTCCCCATCAAATGAGTGGTGGGGACTACAGTGTCTACTGAGAACATACGGGTATCCGGCCGCAAAGGGCGGCCCAATTATCCCGTCGCCTATAAATGCCAGGTGGCGATCGCTGCCTGCGAACCCGACATCTCCGTGGCCAAGCTTGCTCAGGCACATGGGCTCAACCCCAATATGGTATTCAAGTGGCGCCGGCAGTATCGCGCTGGCCAGCTCGGCAAGAGCCGCGTCGAAACCGCCCTGATGCCCGTGACGATTACTCCTGAACCAGCCATGCCGATGGCCACACCGACTGCACCCGCGATGTCGTATACAGACACCATGCCCGTTCCAGCCTCCGCATCGAGCATTGAGATCGAGCTCCCGAGTTCGACAGTTCGTCCCAAAAAACAGCCCGTTTTGACCCCTCGCCCCTAATAACCATGCGGGTTCCAGAGGTGTCTTATCCAAAACTCTTGTAATGGCACGTTTTTTCCGATGAACGTTTTTATTGACAACATATACAGCCGGTATAAAGTAACGGCATGTTCGTCAAAGTCACCTTGGCCCGCTACAGCGAAGATGGCCGTATCGAGATCGACAATAACACGGCGGAACGCTCGATCCGGCCGCTGGTTCTTGGCCGGCGCAACTACCTCTTTGCCGGCTCCGATGGCGGCGGCCAGAGCGCGGCGGTGATCTATAGCCTGATCGGCACGGCGCGGTTGAACGACATTGAACCCTACGCCTATCTTCGCACGGTGTTCGAGCGCATTGCCGACCATCCAATTAACCGTATCGATGAATTGCTCCCATGGCGTTTGATGAAGCCTGCCGAACAGGCTCAACAGGAAGCCGCCTAAAGGACTATCTGCATGGCCCAAGCCCGCAAACCGGCACTGCGCGTAGTGCGCTCGCCAGCCCCTGTCTATCAGCTCCATATTGAACTGCGTTACACCGATCCCGTGATCTGGCGACGGTTGCTGGTGCCCGGATCGGTCAAGCTATCGAAGCTTCATGCCATCTTGCAACTCGCCATGGGATGGGAAGGCGGTCATCTGCATGAATTTGTAATTGGGGAGACCAGTTATGGTGAACCCGATCCGGACTTCCCGAGTGACTTGCCTGTCGAGGACGAAAAGAAGGTAACCCTTGCAAAGGCGCTGGGGGTGAAGAAGACCTTCACATATCTCTATGACTACGGTGACGACTGGCAGCATCGCGTGAAAGTCGAAAAGGTTCTGCCTCCAGACCTGGACTTGCCTTACCCGATCTGCCTGGATGGTAGCAATGCGTGCCCGCCGGAAGATGTCGGTGGGGTACCGGGCTATTACGAGTTTCTGGAAGCCATCAACGACCCGACACATGAGGAGCATCAGGCGATGCTAGAGTGGTGCGGCGGCAGCTTCGATCCTGCAACCTTTGATCTGGACGAGGTCAACCAGCGGCTCTCCGAGGTCAAACTGTAGGTGTCAATACGGCCTCGGGATGACGCTAACGGAAATGACAAGAAACTTCATTGTTCTTCACCAAATTGCAAGAACTTCGATAGCGCCATCTACCAGCCTATCCGCCTTGAGTCACAACACAGTATTATCCAGTGAGCACTGGCTGACCCCACAGGCTGAAACGTATGTCTGGCTAATGCCATACATATTGCGTAACACTTGAGCAAAACGTGGGTATAGCACCCGATTGCCATGTGCACTCAAATGATCACCATCAAAAAACATAGTCTTGCCCGATGCATCAAATGCCCGACAAACCTCTCCCGGGCAAAGTACCGGGAATGGGTCCCATACTGTCAGGTTTGTGTTTCTCTGCTGCAAGTACTGCAGTGATGACATGACCGGCGCACGCATCTCGAGCAGCAAGACCCTGCTGGTATCAGCTCCGGTACTGCAAACCGGATTATGGCGATTGAACCAATCAGAGCAACGGAAAGCAGGTGCTCGCAACACCGGCTTGGGTGCATCAATCAGGACTTTTACCTGCAAGCGGGCCAGTTGTTGGATCAACTCCTCCGTTTCCTGCATGGAGCGCAAGCGAGCAGTTTTTTCTCCATCACTTTTACCAAAGCGACGGACCGCCTCCAGATCAAAACGTGCCCACTGATCAATCAGACGATAAGCACGGAGTGATGCGAAAAACACCATATCGCCAGGCTTGGCCTCCTGGGCCAGCATCTGCATCAAGGATGACACGGTCTCCGGGCAGCCAGGGACAGAATCGATTGTTTTCAGCAGACTTCCCATGGGGCAGGCGTCCACAGGATGCTGACGTATCTCAATACCAAACTCGCGGTTTGCCTCGGCAAGCATCGTAGAATAGGCCATTCCATGCGAATTACCTATAACAAATATTTTGTGCCCGGCTAAAGGTTTGGGGCCAGGTAATGGTGCTGCCGGAAAGGCATACGGGTACCATTGATAAGTATCCGCCGTTACACTCAGGCTCAAGCTCTCACGATGCGTAAACAGTGAGCTTACCGCAAGCCAGGCCATACTGATGGCCAGCGCACCAGCAGTAAGCGTATGCCAGCTGCCCGCAACCAAAAATCTTGTACTACGTACCGGGCGCTCGACCAGCCTCCAGGAAAACCAGGCCAGCAAGAAGGTAAGCAACACCGCCAGCAAGCGGTAGCGCCCCTGCTCCAACCCAACTGTCCAGCGGAACATTACATACACCGGCCAGTGCCAAAGATAGAGGGAATATGACATTTGTCCGACATAAACAGCAATGCCATTGCCCAAACCAAGTCGGGCAAGAGAGGCTGTACAACCCCTGCTAACAGAGGCCAGTACCAGCAAAGTGCCCAACACCGGCAGCAATGCCCATGGATAAGGGAAGGCATCCGGATCCGCATAAAACAGGCCCGTAACCACCATGATCAGACCCGCCAGCAAGAAGCCATTAGGTGGCACCATAGCAAGCTTGCCCAGTCGGCCACTGGCCTGCAGCTGATAGAACATCACACCGGCAGCCAACTCCCAGAAGCGGCTAGGCAGCAAATAATATGCCCACTGAGGCTGTGCCTTGCTCCATGCCCATGCCACCACAATGGAAAGCAATGCCAAGCCTGTCCACAGCCCAGCAGTGAGATAACGCGAGCGGCCGGCAATTTGTCTAGTCCGTAACCAGATCAGGAACAGCCATGGGAACACCAGATAGAACTGTTCTTCTACCGCCAGCGACCATGTATGCATAAAGGGGTTGAATTCAGTACGTGGCGAGAAATAGCCATCCTGAAATAAAACCAGTGCAAAGTTACTGAGTCCAAAAACAGCCCATAAACCAGTCTGGTTAGTCGTGGAACTAAGCCAAGAAAACGGTACCAGCAATACCGTCATCAGGGTGGTAAAGAGCAGGCAAACCAGTAAAGCAGGCATGATGCGACGGATGCGGCGGGCAAAAAAGTCAGCCAGCTCAAACCACAATGAGGACCGGGGGCGATGCGCCATTGCCCGGCTAACGACATAGCCGGAAATGACGAAGAAAATATCAACACCGATAAAACCACCTGGCAACCAAGCAGGCACCAGATGAGCAATCATGACTGACAGCACCGCCAAGGCACGCAAGCCATCAATCTCGCGTACATGACCACCCGCCATAGCAAGCCTACTTCCTGACATAAGCCACTCTATCCATTAACAAACACAGTGACGGGTCAGTACAAACGAACAAAACCATACTCAGAGACTTACCCACCACACACAAGCACCGGACACCCATGGTGGGCAAGCCAAAGAGTTACCCTAATAACCGGGCTTAAGACTCCTGGGATACGCGACGCAAGTCCGCATCCAGCATCATTACAATCAGCTGCTGCAGGCTGGTTCTGGTCTTCCAGCCCAACTGCCTGGCTGCCTTGGAAGGATCACCCAGCAAAACATCCACCTCGGCCGGACGGAACAACTTGGGATCGATTACCACATACTGCTGATAATCAAGGCCGACATGCTCAAAGGCGATACACACCATATCACGCACAGAAGTTGTTTGCCCTGTTGCAATCACGTAATCATCGGCCTTGTCCTGCTGCAGCATCAGCCACATTGCTTCGACATAGTCACCAGCAAAACCCCAATCGCGCTTGGCATCGATATTGCCCAAGCGCAACTCCTTCTGCTTGCCAAGCTTGATGCGGGCTACGGCATCCGTCACCTTGCGAGTAACAAACTCGATGCCACGCAATGGCGACTCATGATTGAACAGGATGCCGCTGGAGGCGTGCAGGCCAAAGCTCTCGCGATAATTGACCGTCAACCAGTGGCCATACAGTTTGGCCACGCCATAAGGGCTACGCGGGTAAAATGGCGTCGTCTCCGACTGGCGCTCAGCCTGGATCAGGCCAAACATTTCACTGGTAGACGCCTGATAAAAACGCATTTCAGGATTGACCTGCCGGATAGCCTCCAGCATGTTCGCCACACCAAGGCCCGTCACCTGTGCAGTCAACAAAGGCTGGCTCCACGAAGCACCGACAAAACTCTGGGCGGCAAGATTATACACCTCATCAGCCTTGGCGGTTTCCAGTGCCCGGATATGCGATGTCACATCACACATGTCGCCATCATGTAGCACAACCTTGCCTGCGATACCCAGCTCACGAAGGCGCCACATGGTATCACTGCTACGGCGAGCCACGAGACCATGCACCTGATAACCCTTTTCCAGCAACAAACGCGCCAGGTAAGCCCCATCCTGGCCGGTAATGCCGGTAATCAATGCACTTCTCATATAAAACCAATGAATTTAAGTAAACAGACAAGCAGAACCAAGACAAACACACCTTGCCCATGCTCAGACACTTATCACACCATGGCCCAGTCATTACCCCCGATCACAAGCCAGCCCGGCAAGCCATCCGAAGTGTCCTGTACCGCACCAACCACGACTACGGTCACGGCAGAGACCATTGCCTGATCGACTGTAACCGGCTCGGCAGGTGCATCAGTCGAGTCAAACATTGCCAGCAACATGGCCAAGCCGTCATCACTTTCAGTCATACCTACCCCCCGAAAAATCGCGCAGCAATGCTGCGACCATATATTCAATAAAAACAAGGGGCTCATTGTAGCAGCTGCCAAGCACCAGCATGCATGCCCGTTAATATTATCGTGGTAATTTAGTGTCCCGTATCACAAATCCGGACATCCCAGACAATCAAACAGGCATGAGAAAGCAGAAAAAAGATTGAACAAAAATTGATTTCATGCAATTAACGTATTAGTACTGATTCATGGCGTCATTAATGAAAACGGCATGACCATGCATCAGAAAAAACGCTGCCACTGCCGGCGGTACACCCCGGCCGTCACCTCGGCACAAGCCTGCCAGGAAAACTGCCTGGCACGCAGCAAGCCTGATGCACGTGCCTGCAGCACCCACTGCTCGTCTTCCAGCATGCGTTGCAAACCGTCGGCCATCGCCTGTTCATCCAGCGTATCCACCAGCATGCCGGCGTCGCCAAGAATCTCGGCTGGCGCCGAGCGCTGTGCCGCCAGTACCGGCACACCAGAAGCCATCGCCTCCAGAACCGGCAGGCCAAAGCCCTCGTAGATGGACGGAAAGGCCAGTGCCTTGGCACCCGCATACAACACCGGCAAATCAGCTTCCGGCACATAGCCCGGCCAGATCAGCGAGCCGGCTGCCTGCAGGCGATCCAGCTGGGCGTAGAACTCGGGCGACTCCCAGCCCCTGCCACCAACCAGCAACAGCGGATAAGCCTGCTGCAAGGCCTTGGGCAGCATCAGATAGGCATTGATCAGACGACGCAGATTCTTGCGTGGCTCCACAGTGCCAACCACCAGCAGATAGCGCTGGTAAGTCAGACCATAACGCGCCAGCACTTCGCGACTCTGCGACTCGTCACGCGGGTGATAGCTCTCGTCGACACCATTATGGGTGGTAGTGACCTTGTCAGCCGCAATGCCGAGCAGACCGATCAGCTCTTCACGCACAAAGTCCGAAACGGTCAGGATGTGGCAGGCACGCTCGATCGACTTGGGCAAATGCTCATTGAAAAAGCGGATCCGGTCCTCCGGATGGCACTCCGGATAGTGGATATGCGACAAGTCATGCACAGTGATGATGGACGGCCCCTGGTAGGACTCCAGAATATAATTCGGCTCATGGAACAGGTATTCACCTTGCAAGCGTGCAAACTCAGCCTGCGCACGCAGATCCTTCCAGCGGTGGTAAAGCCGGCGTACATGATATTTGAACGGAATAAAGCGTTTCAATGTATTACGGCTTACTGATGCGACAGGCTCGCGCAGGGGGTCCGGACGCTCGATAATCCCGGTGCCGGAAAAATAACTAAGCTTCAGATCGCTGTGTTTTTCCAACTCCAACCCGAGGCGATAAGCGTAGCGCCCGATGCCGGACATCGGATAACGGATACAATGCGCACCAAACAAGATTTCCACGGTCAGCTTATTCCCCGTTATTTCGCCACAAACCACTTATCCAGCTCGGCGACATCCGCCTCGCGCAACTCGCCCTGCAATGATTTCAGACGTATCCAGCTTGCTACCGCCTGGTTTTGCGCCTCTACCAGATTGCGGCGCGAGGTGTACAGCTGCTCCTCCGCATCCAGCAGATCGACCGTGGTGCGCACACCAACATCAATCCCTTTACGGCTGGCCTTGACCAGAACCTCGCTGGCCTGTACCGAGCGTACATAGCCATCAATCTTGCGCAAACTGCTCTGCAGGCCGTGATAGGACTTGGCCAGCTCCAGTTGCACCTGCTGCCTGATATTATCGCTTTCGGCCTGCGCACGCTCCAGACGGGCTCGCCCTGCCTCCCCCTGGTAGTAGAGCTGACCACCCGCCAACAGCGGGATATTCAGCTGAAAGCCGACAGAATTCTGCCAGGTGGTCTGATTCCGGGTCGAAACACTCTCGGCCTGCGAGTAAGACTTGCTGGCTACCAGATCCAGTGTCGGCAGATGATTGGAACGAATCTTCTTCAGCTCGACTTCGGCAATCTCCACCAATTGCCGGCTACGACGAACTTCGGGCGACGCCTCGGCTTTTTCCTTCAGCTGCTGCAAATCATCACCAACAGCAAGCAGGCCCTTGATCCGCGGATCAATCGCATGAATGGCCCCCGAAGACTGGCCAATCATGCTGCTCAGCCCTTGCATGGCCTCTGCCAGCAAACCCTCCGACTCGATCAGCCTCGCCTCGGCAATCGCCAGCTTGGCCTCGGCATCGTTAACATCAATCACCGTCCCCTCACCCAGCTGGTATTGCTTGCGGGCAAATTTCAGCACCTCGCTCAGGGAGGCGACCAGTGCCTCGGCAAAACGGACATTCTGCTGATGCAGCTGCACGTCGAGATAACTAGCCAGGTAACGATTGATCAACCGATTCTGTTCAACATCAAACTCGCTTTCGGCCTGACCGGCTTTCAGGTGACTTTGCTTGTAGTCGAGCACGCGATAGACATTGAACAAAGGCTGACGCAACTGCAGCTGCCGGCTTTCACTTCGATAATCCAACGGTGTTTCCGTTACTTTCCCCAGAACATTTGGCGCTTCCTGGCTACCGTTGATCTTGCTGCGACTGGCAAATGCCGAAACGTTCGGAAGCAGCTGTGCGCGACTGATACCCGGCAAAGTGGCGCCTTCGTTCAGCGCAGCCTGTGCCATGCGGAACTGCGGGTCGTGCTCTCGTGCCAGCTGGTAGCCCTCCAGCAAACCCAACGCCTGCGCTTGTAAGGGGAAAATGGCAGCCAACACTAAAGCCATGCATTTCTTGCGCATCATCATTACTCTTCCGTAAAGGCAAAATGCAGACGGTCAGTCAACGGCTTGACCAGATACTGCAACATGGTGCGCTCGCCGCTCTTGATGACGACAGTCACCGGCATGCCGGAGCGGATCTGCTGCTGGCCAATCTTCTTCATGCCTTCGTCCGTCACTTTCACACGGGCAAGGAAATAAGGCATACCGGTTTTCTGATCAACAATACGGTCTGCGGAGAAAGTCTCGACCTGGCCATCGATCACCGGAGTCTTGTTCTGGTTAAGGGCCACAAAGTTGATATCCACCGGCATGCCAGGATGCACCTTGGCGCTCATCGACGGATCAATCTGCGCCTCGACAATCAATGGCTCGTTGATCGGCACCACATCCATCAACGGCTGACCCGCCTGCACCACACCGCCGACAGTATGCACATTCAGGCCGACAACCATGCCGTCAATCGGAGCCTTGATACTGTTGTTGACCACATCAAAACGCAGGGCATCCACACGCTCTTTCAACGCCCGCACCTCTTTCTGGACATCGGTCAGCTGGGACTCGACCTCGCGCTGGAAACTCTGCCTGCTGGCAATCTGCTTGAGCTTGACTTCGGCAATACTGTTCTGGATACGACCGATATTGGCAATGTTATCGGACATGGCGCCGCTGGCTTCTGCCGCACTACGCTCCAGCTGCAGCAAACGGTTACGCGCGATATACCCCTCGCCGGCCATGGCGCGCATCCCCTTGAGCTCTTCATTGAACCACTTCACCTGGCTCTCGCGATTGACCTTCATCGCCAGCAGACCCTGCAACTGCACCTGCAAACCCTGCAGGTTCTCGCCGAGAATCGCCTGCTCGCCCTGCAACATCGATCGGCGCGTCTGGAACAGCTGCTGCTGCAGTTTCCGGGCCTCGACTACACGCGGATCATCCTTCAGGCTCACAAGCTCGGCAGAAAAGCTCACGTTGGCCGCATTGCGGCTCTCGGCCAGCAGGCGATCTTCCACCGCGCGGGAAGAAATATACTGCGCCAGCGCAATCTCCAGCTGCGCCCGGGCATTGGTGGCATTCAGCTCGATAACTGGCTGTCCCTGCTTCACCATATCCCCCTCGCGCACATTCAGCTTTTCAACCAGACCGCTGCTGATCGACTGAACCGTCTTGCGCTTGTCGGCCACCACCACCGTACCATTGGACGCCACCCCCTCATCCAGAGGCGCCAATCCCGCCCACAGGACAAAACCGGCAAAACCTGCCAGCAGAAAACGGGTACCGGCACGTGAAATACGGCGATCATCGGTATCAATCTGCGGCTGACCGGCAGGATGAACGGTCGCCACGCTGTCTTTCTTCTTGAACAAGGCCATCGTGACGGCTCCTTACTGTTTCAACTGTTGAACCTGGCTCTGCTGCGCGGCCTGAGCCAAAGCCTGCAGAACCTGATCACGCGGGCCAAAGAAGCTGATCGTGCCATCACGCAGAACCAGCAGTTTGTCCACAGAATTGATGATGCTGGTGCGATGGGTAATCAGGATCACGGTTGTTCCCGCCGCCTTCAGACCGGCAATGGCACGCACCAGAGCCTGCTCACCGACATCATCCAGATTGGAGTTCGGCTCATCCAGCACGATAATCGACGGGCTGCCATACATCGCACGCGCAAGACCGATACGCTGTTTCTGGCCGCCGGACAAGGAACCACCGCCCTCGCCCAGCATGGTTTCGTAGCCCTGCGGCAGACGCAAAATCATGTCATGCACACCGGCACGCTTGGCCGCATCGATAACCTTGTCGGAATCAATCTCGCCAAAACGCGCGATATTCTCGGCAATAGAGCCCTGGAACAACTCGATATCCTGCGGCAGATAGCCGATATGCGGACCCAGCTCATCCTTGTTCCACAAGAACACATCAGCACCATCCAGACGCACCTTGCCCGCCTGGGTCGGCCAGATGCCCACCAGCACACGCGCCAATGTCGACTTGCCGGAAGCACTCGGCCCCACCACACCGACCACCTCACCGGGATTGATGGCAAAAGTAAGCCCCTTGAGTACAGCCGCCGGCGCACCCGGCGGTACCGCAATCACGTTCTCGACACCAATCTGGCCCTCCGGGCGCGGCAGGCTCATATGGCTGCCCCGCGCCGGATAGGTCTCCAGCAGCTCCTCCAGCCGCTGGTAAGCGGCACGGGCGCTGATCAACTGCTTCCAGGAACCGATTGCCAGCTCAACCGGCTGCAGAGCCCGGCCCATCAGGATCGATGTCGCAATCATCATGCCGCCGCTCATCTGGTTATCCAGCACCAAAAGCGCCCCCAGACCCAGCACGGTAGACTGCATGGAAATACGGATGAACTTGGTCAACGCATTGATGCGCGCCGCCTTGTCCGAAGCCTCGGTCTGCTTCTCCAGCAAACGGCCCTGGAAACGGAACCAGCGATCACGCAACGCCGGCAACATGCCCATGGACTCGATCACCTCGGCATTGCGCAAATTGTTGTTGGCATAATTACCGGCGGCAATCGCGGCACGGTTAGCCTCAGCCAGCGGCTCTTTGGTGAACTTCTCGGTCAGATAGGTCATGAAGACCAGAATCAGCATCCCCACCAGTACGAACACACCAAGCTGCCAGTGAAACAGGAAACACACCACCAGATAAATCGGTGCCCAAGGCGCATCAAAGAAGGCAAACAGGCCATTACCGGTCAGAAACTGGCGCAGCGTAGTCAGATCGTGGATGGACTGCGCCGCATTCCCGCTGCTCTTGCGCAGGTTTTGCTCGAAGGCGGCGGTAAACACACGATGATTCAGCGACATATCCAGATGATTGCCGACACGGATCAAGGTCTGCGAACGCACCAGCTCCAGCCCCGCCATCAGCATGAACAAGGCAACGGTAATCAGCGTCAGCATCAGCAGCGTGGTTTCATTGCGGCTATGCAGCACACGATCATATACCTGGATCATGTAGACCGAAGGCAGCAACATCAGCAGGTTGATCACCGCACTGAAAGCCCCCAGACGATAAAAGGCCTTGCGATACTGCTGCAAGACCTTGCCCAGTTCAGACGTGCTTTGGAGTAATTTTTTCATGGTAGGAATGCAATGGCCGGCAATAGCGGCATTCTTGAAAGATGCACATGCTAACACAATGCCGGCAGTAATATGTGACGGATATCACATTTCAAACCAGGGCGTAGCAGATACACCCTGCAAAGCAACAAACCATGCGCAGCAAATGCCGGCCCCCTTGCGGCCAACCTTAGCCACACCGGCCCGGCAAGCGCCGGGCCATTGCACCCGGCATCAATTTGCCGGCTGGACCTGCACCTTGACATCCGGCACAGACTGGCGGACAATCAGCCTTTTCCCCCACTGCTGCGCCGGCCACTCGATAAACCGCCAGGTCAAATGCGAGGCAGCCACCGTCAGCAGCAACACACCTGCCAGCACCCACAGCAAAGGCCACTGCCGCAAGAAACTATCCGGCGTCACCGCCACATGATACAGCGCGCTATACATGATGACCGGATGCAGCAGATACAGGCTGTAGCTGATCTTGCCCAGATAAGCGAGCAAGGCATGGCGAATATTCAGGCCGCGAAACAGCAACAGCACCACGATGGCCAGCGTAACCGACAGGTGATCCAGCCAGCGCTCGCCATGCTGATAGAAATGCCAGGCATTCATTGGCCGCTTTACGAAATACTGGAACAACAGATAGCCCAGCAAGAGCCAATCCATCTTGCCCAGCCGCCGCTCACTGAACAAGCGCTGCAACAGCCAGCCAATAAAGATGATCTTCAGCATCTCCAGCACCAACATGGCCACCGGATAAAAGTGATAAGCCTGCAGACCGCTCTTTTCCAGCAACTTCCCGGCGGCGATCACCCCCAGATAAGACAACACCACACTACTGCGCGCAAAACCCTGCACCAGCAACAAGGCAGCTATCAACAAATAGAAAGTCACCTCGGCCTGTAACGACCAGTACAACCCCTCGGCAAACGGCAGATCAAACAGATTGGGCAGCAGCAGCACATTAGCCAGCAAGGCATCCCAGCCAAAATCCTTGTGCCACATCCAATGCGTAGTAACCACCCCTAACGGAATGCTGAACCAGAACATCGGCATCAGGCGGAAAAAACGGCGGATCAGAAAAGTACGACACGCCGCCAGTCCCTCACCTCTCACCGAAAACGGAATCACGAAACCACTGACCAGGAAAAAAACATACACCCCGAAAGTGCCCAGATTGAACTGATGAGTCATGGCACGCAAACCTTGACCAATCGCATCATCTGCACTGATATACGGAATCCAGATCTCGGTGACATGCATACATATCACCAGCAGGGCAGCCAAGGCACGGCAGCCATCCAGCCAAGCCAGACGGTGAGCTTTATTGTTCATTTCGGATAGCCAAAATGAATGATTTTACACCAGCCACAGAGGGTGTGCATAACGCTGAAGTGCATCTCCCAGGGTGGTGCTTTCGGCTTCGGTTCGGTCAATGAAGACACCGCGAGCCATCTCTGACTCAATTACAGCAGCCTAGGCCTTGGCGGCTGCCTTGGTTTCAAATGTACGAGTTTGGGTGGGGTAGCCCTTGCGTCGAATCTGGGCTTGATACTGATGTTGACCGCGTGATGTGATGCTTGCCATGCTCCTGCTCCTTAGGTAGAGCAAGGGTATAGCGTCGAGTGTGCGTGATGTTGCAGCAGAACTGCAGCAACAAATCGAAAAAATGACACAAAGGGTTAGCGCAAATGCGCTAACCCTTTGATTTTATTGGTGCCGGCGGCAGGAATCGAACTCGCTACCCCCTGATTACAAGTCAGGAAAAACGAGGTTTTCTGCAATACCAGAACATCCCATGATCCACGGATTAGTTCAAATAAAACATAAGCTTGCGACGTTATCTTGTTTTTTGCTTTATCATGGCATCCCATGAGAACCCAAAATTCTGTGGGGGCAAATGTGGGGGCAAATGATGGCAAAACAAGAAAACACCCTGAAGGTGGCAACCCTCAAGGCGCTATCTGCATCGGATCACAAAACAACCCTGTCTGACGGTGGCGGGCTATCTGGCGAAGTGCGGATACGCGCGGATGGTACACCAGCCGTTTCGTTTGTGTATCGCTATCGAGCAGGTGATAAAAAGCGCGAAAAGCGGTTAGGCACATGGCCAGAAAAAGACCTTGCCGCGATCCGTGCCGAGCGTAACCACTTGCGGCAAATGGTGGCAAACGGCCTAGACCCTATCGAGGAAGAACGCAAAGCCGCCGAGATCGAACGGCAGGCATGGCAAGCCGCCGAGGCCAAGCGCCAAGCCGAGGCCGCAGAGGCGGCAAGGTTGGCCGCACGCATGAGTTATGGCGATCTGTTCGCCCGCTACCGCGCTGCCCATGTGGACAAGCTGAAAAGCGCTGCCGAGATCATCCGCCGCCACCAGAAAGACGTTTTGCCAGCCATTGGGGCAATCTACGCCGATGAAGTCACGCGGCAGATGGTAGCCGCCGTTGGCCAGCGTATTGCCGACCGTGGAGCCGGACGCTCCGCCCATTTGACCCTTGGCGATATTTGCGCCTGCTACAAATGGGCAATTGATACCGCCTTGCTGGATGAAGGGCAGAACCCCGCCGCCAGTATCAAGAAAACCCGTATTGGCAACACGTCCAAAATGCGCGACAGGGTATTGAGCGAAGCCGAACTTAAACACCTGCTACAAAGCGCCTTGCCGGCCTGTAGCCTGACGCCGATGGCCAAGGCAGGGGTTCGCCTAATGCTGGCCACCGCTTGCCGCGTGGGCGAGCTGCTACGCGCCCGCTGGGCAGATATCAATCTGGCGGCAGGCACTTGGACGATACCGGCAGAACACGCCAAGAACGGGCAGGCACATGTTATCCACCTGAGCCGCTTTGCCGTGACCGCTGTTGAAGAGCTGGCCAGTTGTGCCATGTCGGCAAACTGGCTTTACCCCAACACGACCGGCCAGAAGCATGTTTGCATCAAGACCCTGACTAAACAGATACGCGACCGGCAAAAGGGCGAAGCCGGCGCAATGAGCCGCCGCGCCAGAGACACCAGCAGCCTGATCCTGAGCGGTGGCGACTGGACAAGCCACGACTTGCGCCGCACAGCCGCCACCCTGATGGGCGAACTTGGCGTCATGCCGCACATTATCGACAAGTGCCAGAACCATGTAGAAGCCAACCGCGTGACCCGCACCTATCAGCGCCAAGAGTACATGGCAGAACGCAAGGCTGCGTTTGATGTATTGGGCGAAAGACTGGCCTTGCTGGCCAATCCTGATGCGGCCAACGTGCTGATGCTGAAACGGGCTTAAAACGCATTAATGACGGCCTAACCGGCTGTTATCTGTACTGCATGATTTCATGCGGTATACTTTCAAACCCGCATTTTGCGGTAATCATTGAGGAGGAACATCTTGTTTTCACAAGATCAACAAATGGAAGTTAGTTCAATTGAGCTTGAAGAAAAGCTGAATGAATGGCGCAGATCATCTCTCAAAGGGAGGCATGTATCTCCTTTCTTGGGTCACTATCTGACTTGGGATGACATTAATGCCAAGAAGATTGACCGGCCAACCGCCCGCCCTGTCCAATCCACTGCCTGCCAGAGCCATTGCCGTGCATCGGCAAGCCGTACCCGCGTAACCGGCAGCAACGCCAAAAAGGCGACATCCAGCAGCGGTGGCAGCGACCCCGACCCCGAGCCGCGACGACAACCCCGCCTATCCGGTCTGCTTGCACTTCGCAACGTCCTGACCGCCTGCCGTGCCCTGATTGCCGCTAACACCTACCGTTCGGAGGTGCTGGCATGAATACCGCAATCCAGCTTTACCGTTTACCCACCGTTATTAGCCTTGTTGGCCTGAGCCGATCCTCAATCTATCGCCTGATGGACGATGGCGCATTTCCCGTGCCTGTAAAACTTGGTCAGCGTTCTGTAGCGTGGCGATCCGCTGACGTACACGCATGGATAGAAAGCCGCCAATCAACCCAGAATGTGGAGGCTTGAGCAGATGAGCGCACAAGAAAAAACCCAACAAATCATTGACTTGCCGGGCGGTAGCGGTACTGCTCATTATACAGCATGGCTTGTCAAAAATACCTGCGACGAACAGCCAATCAGCCAGGCTTTTTCATGGCTAGAACTTGCCAGTCGATAGAGTCCACGGAAGTGGTGTAAATGCAGACAGATGGTAGGAGGCCATCGACGAACTC
>NZ_BMYP01000046.1 GCF_014652335.1 Vogesella fluminis
GTTCGTCGATGGCCTCCTACCATCTGTCTGCATTTACACCACTTCCGTGGACTCTATCGCCTGACACCGGCGAGGTCACAGCAAAAAGCCCCTTGCGAGGGGCTTTTGCTTTTGCAGTTAGGGCGCCGCAGGGACTTCCAGCCCGGCAGGACAAAGGGCATCCCAGTACAGATTGACCGTCACCAGCTCACCGGCGACTAGGCTTTTATCGACGGGCAACAGCACCAGGTCGATGTCGCCAGCCTGCCCATCGCGCAGCAGGCCAGTGGCGTGAGCGTCCTCGAATGAGCGCACCATCGCGCGGAGCGCATCCGGCGAGGTACCAACAATCGCGATGCGGAACAGGTAGCGATTGGGTGCCAGCTCACACAGCTGGCTATTCGGGAGCAAGTGGCGCTCGCAAAAGGTCACCACTTTCTGCCGCTCTTTGCGGTTCTTCCACGCATTCTCGACCTCGACCCAGACAAGCCCCTCGTCAAGCTCCAGCAGGCCATCCGGCACTTTGCCGTCGATGGTGGTGAACGGAGCGCGGCCGGTCTGGATTTCGTGTTCGGTCCACACCGCCGTGCCGTCGTTGAGGTGGTGAATCAGGTACCAGTTCGAGCAAGCGCGATGCACGGGATTGCCCAGCGACAGGCTGGCGCCACTGCTGGCCAGTGTGCCGGCGGCATCGTTCAGAAAACGGGCGCCCGCAGCAGAGAGGGTGTAGCAGTCGCCCCCGTCCGGCAGTGGGCGGCGCAGCAGCATTCCGTCATCGACCAAGGCTTTGACGGCCCGCCGCGCCATCGCTGGCGCTTGGCTGGCGGTCGGCCAGACCAGCGCGGAAAGCATGCGACTGGTCAGCCAGCCGAAGCGGTGGACGAACCCAAGGATGGCGAGCGTATTGCGTTCGCCGATAAGGCGTTTATCAAGCATGAGAGTGTCTCCAAGGTGATCGGCACATGGATGAGCCTTGTGCCTGTCCTCCGTATAGCGAGCCACTTTTATGATCATCGTGCGCCGCCTGCGTCGCACAAGCCTATCGCCCTGCTTTCCCCGCTGGACGCGGGCCGCAGGACGACGCGCTGGGGCGCGTTACGGCTTCAAACCTGGCGCCACCCCCCGCCGCTGCGCGCCGGGGCAACCCCCTCTGACCCCTTCGCTGACATCACAAGCCCTGCGGGTTGTCATGTCGGACGCTGCGGGGATGGGCTGGACGCCCATAATCAGACGGGGTTGCCCCGGCGCTTCGCTCTGGGGGTGGCGGGGCTGCGCCCCCACCGACCTGATCCGGCTGGGGCCGGACCCGCGCTAGGATCGCGCTCACGCTCGGCGGCTCCCCCGGCCCGGCTGGCTCTCGCTGGGGCGAGAGGCTGTACCGGGGGTGGCGGGCTGGACGCCCTGACCCCACCGCTGCGCGGTGGCCCCCCTCTGGCACGAGGCTTCGCCTCCTGCCGGCGCGCTTCGCTTGCGGTCGGAGGTGGTACTTCGGCATGCCGATATAAACACGGGTGCTAGACGTTGCAGGTTGGACGACTGCACACCGTCTTGCTCGATGGCGCTCAGCGCTGTCAGCCACTTGGCTGGATGTGTGCCGAGGCCATGCAAAATGAAACTGCACATCACTGAAAAAGCACTTAACGAGTTTGTTATGCCAGCCGGCAAGAAGAAAGACGTCATCTTCGACCAAGAGGTGACGGGGTTCGCCGTCAATGTCACCCACAAAGGCTGCATGAGCTACGTCATCGTCTTTCGTGATGTGGCAGGCAAACAACGGCAGGAGAAACTGGCTGGCGTGGGTGAAGTTTCTGCCAATGCCGCTCGTGCGATGGCAAAAACCCGACTGGCAGATTTGGCGCAGCTGAAAGGCTCGTCGGTAGGTGGCCGCCGGAAGTTGTGCCCAACGATGGATGAGTTCTTCTTCTCCTGCTTTTTGCCGGCGGTGAAGAACAAGAGCAAGTCGTATGGAACACATGCATCCATCTACCGTAATCACGTGCAGCCCGTGTTTGGCGCCAAAAGGCTGGACGAGATTGATGGGCATGACATCGTGGCCTTCAATACGCTCCTGCGAGAAAAGCGCGTTGCCGATGGCCGCTGGAAAATGCAGGCCAATCAGTCTCTTGCCGATGGGACGGTCAAGCGCATCCTGATTCTGGTGCGTCACATTTTCAACGAGGCAATCCGGGACAAGACCAACACCCTGACCGAGAACCCAACCCACGCGCTGCAGCTGACGACGACACGTAAGGTCAAGGGGCGCTTTCTGACGCGGGAACAGCTGTCAGCTTTGCTGACGGCCGCTGGGGAATCGGAAAACAAGAGTCTGGCAGACATTCTCAGGGTCATGGGTTCGACGGGCCTGCGACGAGAAAATGTGCTGGCGATGCAATGGGCATGGCTTGACGATGCCCGAGGCACGCTGACGGTCCCCCCTGAGGCTGATAAGGCGCAAAAAGGCTTCGTGCTCTACCTTGCGGCGGGCGTGTTGGCATTGTTGCGTGAGCGCCGGAAGCATGTCGCAGGGCCATGGGTATTTCCGAACCCCAAAACAGGGAAACCGTACTGCTCCTGCCGCGACGCTTGGGTGAGCACACGCAAAAAGGCCAACCTGGACGGCTTGCGTATGCATGACCTGCGACATACTTATGCATCCATGATGCTGGACAGTGGCGCAGATATTGTCGATGTGCAAAAGGCACTGGGGCACACCCAGCTGAAAACGACGGCGGTCTACCTACACCTGACCGAAGGACGCAAACGCGAACGCGCGAATGCGGCCGCTGAGGCGACGGGACTTTTCGCGGCATGATGACGCGAATGCCTGAGCCGACCCACCCACCCCCGCTTCGGCGGGGGTTTTTTATTTCCGCACTTGAAAAAGACTTTTTATGTAGCAATATTTAGCTCCAATTAAGGAGCGAAATCATGCAAACAATCCTCGCTGACTTGGCGGTCAGTATGTCCGAGTTCAAGAAAAACCCCTCATCGATCTTGCGAGAGGCCCAGCATCGTCCGGTGGCGGTGCTGAACCATAACAAGACGGCGTTCTACATGGTTACGCCTGAACTGTTTCAAGCCATGGTTGAAGAGCTGGCCGAGCGGGACTTGTATCGGACTATTCTTTCTCGTTTGGCCGAAAAGACTCAGGCCATCGAGGTGGATGTTGAAGTCATCTGAGACCCCTCGCAAATACAAGTACCGTCTTCATGCCCCGCTTTGAAGGAGGAGCAGCGCCTCGGCAGGTTTTTTTGCAATTAGCCTGCTTTTGTGTATATTAGGAATATTATGATTTAGTGCATTCGTGCAGCACAAAAAGGAGGCTTTATGGCCACTGTAACTTCTCACCCTACGGTCAAAGTCATTGGCGCAAACGGGCAGCTTTCTTTCGGGAAACGGTTTGCCGGTCGGCAAGTCCTTATCGAGGAACAAGAGCCAGGCGTGTGGCTCGTGCGGACGGCGACGGTCGTTCCTGACAACGAACGTTGGCTACACCTGCCGCAGCATGCAGCAGACCTGGAGCAAGCACTCGCGTGGGCGCAAGCCAATCCCCCAGAGGATGCGGATGCCGTGACTTTGCTGGAGAAAATGCATGGCGCAGCCTGATCGTGATAGCTTGGTCAGGCTCGATCTAAATAACCCGGTTTTCCAAACGCATCTTTTGACGCTGCAAAAACCAGAGCGGCATGCAGCGCTCGATACACTAAACAAGCTGCGCCAGATGACCTGGAATCAGGTTTATCGGGATGCGGGCTTGAAGTGGGAAAAGATAGTCAGCATCAAGCCGCCAGCGGGTATCGAGGCGCTTTACTCTTTGCGGATCTCCCAGGCTCGCAGAGCAACGGCTTACCGGGACGGTGACTTTATTCGCTTGCTGACCATTGCGCCGGACCATGACAGTACGTATGGGAAAAAATAGGGAAGTTCGAGCTGGCGTGCTGACTTGATGACTCGGGCTGGATGGGCGTGAAAGTCCCGTAGGGTATGCCTCACAGGGCAGCAAGCAGAGGCATATGAGTCAGCAAAAGTGCTGACATAAAAATCACCTGTTTTTTCTATTGGATTCAATGGGTTGAGGCTCACATCCAATTACGCTCACTACTGCTATCGACGCCAAGGACGGTACTGCTGGCAACGACACCTTCATCGGTGATGCTGCTACCACTTCCGCCGCTGACCAAGTAACTGGGGCGCGAATCGTGTCTGTATCAGCCGTTGGTACTGCACTCGGACAACGGTGCACCAATGAAATCGGCGACCTTGCTGAGCAAGATGTACGACCTGGGCGTGACACCGTCACGCGGACGCCCCAGGGTGAGCAACGACAATCCCTACTCGGAGTCGTTGTTTCGCACGCTGAAATACTGTCCGCAATGGCCGAAGGATGGCTTTGCCGATCTGGAGTCGGCGCGAGCCTGGGTTAGGGACTTCATCCACTGGTACAACCACGAACACCGGCATAGCCGAATTCGCTTCGTGACGCCGGCAGAGCGGCACGTGGGCAAGGACAGAGAAATCCTTGCAAAGCGGGATGCTCTGTATCGGCAGGCCCGTGAATGCTGCCCGGAACGCTGGTCTCGCGATACGCGTAATTGGCAACCAGTTGGAGCCGTGGCGCTGAATCCGGAGCGTGAAAGGGAGCCGCAAAAGCTTGCGGCCTAAAAACGGTTTACGCGACAACTACGTTGACAAACGCCGCATCTACCAGGGTCGGCATCCATCCATGCCAGCAAATCAGCCTCCCCAATGTCTCGTAAAGGGCTGAATATGCGCGCCAGTTCGGCCAAGCCTTCGTTAAGCCATGTCTCCAAGCTGTCCATGGCCCACCACGCTTCAATCGTGGCGGCCAGCGCGTACAAGTGCCTGTCGGGGATGTCATCGCCAATGCTGCAATGCCAACGGATGGCAGCGGCAAAGCTCTTGAATCCGCCGTGTTGCTCCGCGCTGCGGAGGCCGCGAAAAACAGCAAGGGCTGCAGACTGGATACCTTCCGGGTAGCCTGCCAATATGCAGCGGTTAACCTCGGCGTCACTCATGTCGGCCATCGAGGCCGGACTATCGTGATAGGCGCGGGCCTCATCCCAATAACTATCCCGCCACACGGCCATCCCGGCGGCAAGGCACTCCCCCAACTCGTCCGCCAGCGTGATGATTTCCGGGTATACCGGGGCAAGCCAATGCTCCCGGATGGCGTCAGCCAGGGCATAACCATCCCACAACAGCGGGTGTGCGCGCGCGTCCTCGCTCATCGCCACCGCACCGACACCAGCCAGGCAACAACCACCACGGCCAAGCTTCCCAGCGCCAGCCCGGCCAAGGCCCCGTACAGTGCGGTATCCCACGCCCAGCCGTGGCGCTGCACGGCGAACACGGCTCCGCTGCCGGCCATGGTCAGCACGGCCAGCCAGCCTATGGTGCTGAAAACGGTATCCGCCTTGATATTCACGGGCTGCGCCTGCCCTGTTGGCGAGATCACAGCGACTTGATGCGCTCGATGGTGTCCGGGTACTGCTTCACCATCTGAATCAGCAGCGCGGCTTGCGCGTTGGGGTGCGAGCGGCCTTGCTCCCAGTTTTCCAGCGTGCGCGGGTTGGTGCGCAGGTAGTGGGCAAACACGGCGCGCGACACGTTCAGCCGCTCGCGGATGGCAAGCAGGTCTTGGGCGGTGACTTCGGGCGCTGGTGTGGCTTCGTCCAGCTGGTGGCTACGTAGCGTCAGCTTGCCGCGCCGGCTTTGTTCCAGCGCGTCGAAGCCTTCGGCCAGTTCTGCAAACAGATTGCGTTTCATGGTTCGCTCCTTGCAGCCAGCTCACGCTTGAGCATGGCTTTCAACGCCTGGCGCTCTTGCGCGCTCAGGTCAATCATTTCGTCCTTGTCGTAGAGGGTAAACAGCCAGAATTGGCCGCCACCGTCCCACCAGTAGTAAATCACCCGCAGGCCGCCGCGCTTGCCTTTGCCGCGCCGCTTGTCGGCGTGGCGCACCTTGCGCAAGCCGCCCGTGCCCTCGATCACGTCGCCGGCTTCCGGGTTAGTCATTAGCGCGGCCTGCAGCGCACGGAAACCTTCGTCGTCCAGGTAATCAGTACGGTAGCGAGCAAAGGCCGGCAGTTCTACGAATAGGGCTTTCGTGCATTAACTATACGTTAATAGCGTATGACTGAAAACCAACCGTACCCGTTGCTGGCGTGGTGTCGGCGCTGGTGTGGCATATTCGCCCGTCAGGCTGGTGTGTGGAACACCAGCCGCGCCGGCCTTGCGGCGGCGTGGTGGCTGGCAGGGCATGGGGTCGGGCCGTTTGCGGCTGTCACTGCACAAGAGGCGGTGACGAGACGATTTGTCACCGGCAAAAAATCCTTTAAAAACAACAGTGTCACTGCGTCACTGCCGTCACTGCGTGTTTTCGGCGGGGTAGGAAAACACGCGGCCAACCTTGCCGCGCCGGGGCCGGGCGGCATCGGCTGTAACACATGCATTTTCCTAACCAGAGTATGAATGGCAAAAGGTGCTAGTGTAGTGCTGCGTTCTTGATGGAACTTGAAATCAGCTTGAAACCCGCATGGATATTGGTTTTCATATGTTTCAAATAGCGTGAAACACTACACTAGTGACGCGGCGGTCGTCAGGCGCTGCGGAACAGCGGCACCACCTTGGCCCCGTCTATCTGCGCCTGCACGAAGTCCGCCCACGCCTGCAGGATGGTTTGCCGCTGCTCGGCATACTGCGCCCGGTTGTACACACCCTTGATGCCTACGATCTTGTGCGCCAGCGTCTTTTCGATGGCGTCGGACGGGTGTCCCATCTCGTGCAGGTGGGTGGACGCGGTGCGGCGGAAGTCATGCAACACGAAGTGCTGCACGTCCAGCGATAGTGCCCGCACGGCTTGATTCAGGGTGCTATGTGATATCGGGCGGTCCTCGGTGCCGCGTGAGCTGGGGAACAGATACACCGAACGTCCGGACAGGGAGTGCAGTTCCTGCAGCAGCTCCTTGGCCTGCCGGGAAAGATACACGCGGTGCGGCTGGTCCTTTTTCATCCGCTCCGCCGGGATGTCCCATATTCCGGCGTCCATGTCGATTTCATCCCAGCGTGCCGCTGTCAGCTCAGTTTTGCGCACCATGGTGATGGCTAGCAGGTGCAGGGCGAGCTTGAGCGGGCGGCGGATGTCCGATGTATACACGGCACGCAGCACCTGGCCGATTTCGCTGGCGGACAGTACGCGGGTACGGCTTTCCTCACTGGCGATGAAGCGGGCCACCAGGGCAGCGGCGGGGTTGCTCTCTACCATCTGGCGGGCAATGGCGTAGTCGTACATGCGCTTGAGCACATTGCGCGACAACAAGGCCATCTTGGGCGAGCCGCGCGACTTGATGCGGTCGCACAGCTCCAGCACATCCGCCGGTTTCACATCAGCCAGCGGCATGCCACCCAGCCAGGGCAATACGTCCTTATCCATGATGCGCTGCATGGTTTTTTGATAGCTGGCGGACTTGCCGGGCAGCTGCTCGGCCAGCCACTCGGCGGCGAAGGCGGCGACGGTGTTCAGCTTCTCGGCCTTGGCTGCCTGCACGGCCCGCTTGGGTGACTCGCCACGCGCCACTAGGGCAGCCCATTCGTCACGCTGCTTGCGGGCAGCCGCCAGACTGATTTCTGGATACGGCCCGATGGTCAGGGATGGCTGCCGGACGCCATGCAGCTGATAGCGATAGCGCCATATCTTGGAACCGCTGGGCATGACTTCCAGTAGCAGGCCGCTGGTGTCGCTGACGCGGTAGCGGTCGGCCTTGGGTTTCAGCGCCTTGATGGCGGTATCGGTAAGCGGTTTGGCCTGACGTGCCATGGCTTTACTCCGGTAGGTACACAAAGCGCCCCGTTTAGGTACACGGGGCCTGACTGGGTGAAGCCGTGTACCCAAGCATGCAGGGCGGCCACGGTGTGGGCGGCGTGCGCTGCTGGTGTTAGGTACACGTTTAGGTACACGGCAAATTGCCTTGAAACCCTTGTGTTTACTAGGTTGTGGCAATTTCAGCGGCAGCCAGCTAGCGATCATGGGCACAAAATTGGCATCACCAACCACTGGAAACGCGAATTTAGGTACACAGGATTTTGCATTACTGCTGGCGTGTACCTAAGTGTGTACCTAAATAAGCCGGATGTCCACGAACTAAAGCGAACGTTGTAGAACGACAAAAGCCCAGACTGGCTGGGCTTTTGCTGGGGTTTGCGAACGCTGGCAAACGTCGGCGGAAGTGAAATTATTTTCCGATGCAGAAGCGCGAAAAGATGACGCCCAGCAAGTCATCGGGAGTAAATCTGCCGGTAATTTCCGACAGCGCGTTCTGCGCCATGCGCAGTTCCTCGGCGAAGATTTCCACCATCTGCCAGTCCTGCTCGGCGAGGTCGAGGTGGCCGGCGGCGCGGGCGATGGCGTCCAGGTGGCGTTCACGTGCCAGGAACACGCCCTCGCTGTCGCCCTGGTAGCCGATCATCTCCAGCAGCAGCGCGCGCAGGTCGTCCACGCCGGCGTGGGTGCGGGCAGATAGCCGCACCACCGGGTGGCCGTCTTCCTCGTTGCGGCCAACCTTGTCGCCGGACAGGTCCACCTTATTGAACACGTGCACGCGCGGCAGGCGCGGCGGCAGCCTGGCCAGGATGGCTTCGACTTCCGGCACGATGCCTTCGCGGCTGTCGACCAGCACCAGCGCCAGGTCGGCGCGTTCCACCGCTTGCCAGGTGCGCGCGATGCCGATCTTTTCCACCACGTCGTCGGTGTTGCGCAGGCCGGCGGTGTCGATGATGTGTACCGGCACGCCGTCGATGACGATTTCCTCGCGCACGGTGTCGCGGGTGGTGCCGGCGATGTCGGTGACGATGGCGATGTCGTCGCCGGCCAGCGCGTTCATCAGGCTGGATTTGCCGACATTGGGCTGGCCGACCAGCACCACGTGCATGCCCTCGCGCAGCAGCGCGCCCTGGCGCGCGGTGGCCTGCACCTTGCCCAGCTGGCCGCGCAGACGCTGCAGCTTGCCGACGGCGTCGGCTTTTTCGAGGAAGTCGATGTCTTCCTCGGGGAAGTCCAGCGTCGCCTCCACCAGCATGCGCAGCGTGATCAGCTCGTCGACCAGCACGTGGATCTCGCCGGAGAAGGCGCCCTTCAGCGATTTCAGCGCGCTGCGGGCGGCGCTCTCGCTGGCGGCGTCGATCAGGTCGGCGACGCTCTCCGCCTGCGCCAGGTCCAGCTTGTCGTTGAGGAAGGCGCGCTTGGTGAATTCGCCGGGTTCGGCCAGGCGCGCGCCCAGCTCGACGCAGCGCGACAGCAGCATCTTCAGCACCACCGGCCCGCCATGGCCCTGCAGCTCGATCACGTCCTCGCCGGTAAAGCTGTTGGGGCCGGGGAAGTACAGCAGCAGGCCGTTGTCGATCGGCGTGCCGTCGGCGGCGATAAAATCGGTGTAGGTGGCGTAGCGCGGTCTGGGTGTCTTGCCGCCGCTGATCGCCTGCGCGAACGGCAGCAGGTCGCGGCCGGAGACGCGCACCACGCCGACGCCGCCGCGGCCGGGGGCGGTGGCAACGGCACAGATGGTGCTGGGAGTGTAGGCAAGGTTCATCGCGGGGTCCGTTCGGTCGGTGGCTTGCGGCCAACGTTGGCCGCAAGGCGAAGGTGTCGAGGCAAGCGGTGGCGCTTGGCTGGAGACCCTCAACAAAAAGCCCGGCCATGATGGCCGGGCTTTGATTGTACCTTACAAGGTTGGCCGCAGATCAGGACTGCAGGGCGGCTTTGCGGGCTTTTTCGATGCTCTGGTTCACATACCACTGCTGCGCGATCGACAGCAGGTTGTTGACTACCCAGTACAGCACCAGGCCGGCCGGGAAGAAGAAGAACATCGCCGAGAACGCGACCGGCATGATCTTCATCATCTTCGCCTGCATCGGATCGGCCGGCGGCGGATTAAGGAAGGTCTGCGCGAACATGGTGATCGCCATCAGCGCCGGCAGGATGTAGTACGGGTCCGGACGGGCCAGGTCGGCGATGTACAGCCAGTCGGCCTGGCGCAGCTCGACCGAGGCCAGCAGCGCCCAGTACAGGCCGATGAACACCGGGATCTGGATCAGCATCGGCAGGCAGCCGCCGAGCGGATTGACCTTCTCGGTCTTGTACATCTCCATCACCGCCTGCTGGAACTTCATGCGGTCGTCGCCATGCTGCTGCTTCAGGTTTTCCAGGCGCGGTGCCAGCACCTTCATCTTCGCCATCGAGCGGTAGGAGGCGGCGGTCAGCGGGTAGAACACCGCCTTCACGATCAGCGTCAGCAGGATGATGGCCCAGCCCCAGTTCTGCACCATGGAGTGCAGCTTGGTCAGCAGCCAGAACAGCGGCGAGGCGAAGATGTGCACCATGCCGAAGTCCTTGGCGAACTCCATGCCGTCGGCCACCTTGACGATGGTGTTGTACTCTTCCGGGCCGGCGTACAGCGGTACCGCGATGCTGGCGCTCTGGCCGGCGGCGATCGGTGCCACGTTGACCATGGCGGCGGCGGAGTAGGCGCCGTTTTTCGGCTCCAGCTGGAAGGTACATGCCTGCGCGTTGGCGCACACCGATTTGCCGTCCAGCGGTTTCAGGATCCAGGCGCTCATGAAGTAGTGCTGCAGCATCGCCACCCAGCCGTTGTCGGCGTTCTTCACGTACTCGGCCTTGCCCTTGTCCAGATCGGAGAAGGCAACCTTCTGGAAGGTGCCTTCGGTGGTGTACACCGCCGGGCCGGTGAAGGTCTGCGCGAAGCGGCTTTCGCCTTCCGGTGCCTTGCCGTCACGCAGCAGGCGGAAGTAGGCGGTGCTGGTCAGCGGCGCGGTGCCGGCGTTGACGATGTCGTAACGCACGTCGATCAGGTAGCTGCCCTTGTGGAAGGTGTACACCTTGCTTACCTTGACGCCATTGGCTTCCGGCGCAGTCAGCCTGACCTCGACCTTGTCGCCTTGCAGCGTGTAGGCGGTTTTTTCGGTAGTGAATACGGTCTTGTGGGTCGGCAGCGCGGCATTGCCGGCGGAAAGCAGGCCGGTCTGCGCCACGTACAGGTGGGCGCCCTTGTCGCTGAACAGCTCGAACGGCTTGCTGGCGTCTTCGGCTGCATTGTGCTTGAGCAGTTGCAGGCTGCGCAGATCGCCACCGGTGGTGTCGATTTCGGCCTTGACCAGGTCGGTGGTGATGGTGATGCGCTGGCCGCGGCTCAGGCTGCTGCTGTCGGCAGGCTGGGCGACGTTGCTGGCGGCAGGGGTATCGCTAGTGCTCGCGGCTGTGCTGGCTTGCTGTGTCACGGCAGGCTTGGCGACGGGTTTCGGCGCGAAGTATTCTTGCCAGAGCAACAGGACGCTGAATGACAGCGCGATAAAGATGATCAGTCGTTTGGAATCCATCTTACTTACCGGAAAAGTCAGGGAACCGGGTCATGGCCGCTGCCACCGAACGGGTGGCAACGACTAATCCGTCGTATCGCTAGCCAGCTGCCCTTGATCACGCCGTGCTTTTGCAATGCCTCGATGGCATAGGCGGAGCAGGTTGGCTGATACCGGCAACGCGGCGGCAGCCAGGGGCTGATCGCCAGCTGGTAAAAGCGGATCAAGAGGACGAAGAGTCGCGACATCGGGCTAGTTTAGCAAAGAGCGCGGCCAATGCCTTTACCGCTTCGTGATATTCGCCGCGATAGTAGGCCTGGCGTGATCTGACGACAAAATCCATCGGCGGCAGATCATGGCGGTGCAGCCGGAACCACTCGCGCACGGTGCGCTTGATGTAGTTGCGGCGGTTGGCGCGCTTGGCCACCTTCTTGCCGACCACCAGACCGAGACGGGCGTGGGTCAGACCGTTCGGGCGGGCATACACCTGGAACAATTGGTTGCTGCGCGCGTTGCGCAAATGAAAAACGGATGAGAACTCATCCGTTTTTAAAAGCCGGTGCGCACGGCGGAATGTGTGGTCCAAGCGTTATACAGCCAGACGCTTGCGGCCCTTGGCGCGACGGGCGGCCAGAACGGCGCGACCACCACGGGTCTTGGAGCGAACGAGGAAGCCGTGGGTACGCTTGCGGCGGGTAGTGGAAGGCTGGTAAGTACGTTTCATGATGATTTTCCTGTTTCGAAACGGAAATAAACGCGTGATTACATAGATAAATGCCGGAATTGTCAAGCGGATTAGCAGTTTGCGGCCGGGCCGATGTCGTCGCGGTGCGGCGCCGCTGGTGGTGATATTTCGCCGGTGCTGTGGATAACTTTTGGCAAAGCCAGTAGAATGTACCGCTTGTGACCCTGTCCGCCCCGGCGGCAACCGCAGTGCCGGACCGTCGCCCGTCAGGCTCGTAGAGGCAGGGCGATTCCACACCAAAACATCGTGACTGCCGCCCGGCACCCGCCGCGCGCGCAGCCTCCCCGCCGCCCCCCGAACTACCCGTTAGTCTGCGGCGGCATTTCGTTTTTAACATGAAGCATTGATGACTGAACCGGAAAACTTCTGGCCTGCGTGCCTGACGCGTCTTGAGGACGAACTGTCCTCACAGCAATTCAACACCTGGATCCGCCCGCTCTCTGCCGAGGCCGGCGACGAGGGTGTGGTGCTGTACGCGCCAAACCGCTTCATCCTGCAGTTCATTAAGGATCGTTTCCTGGCGCGCATCGAGGCGCTGGCGACCGAACTGCTGGGTAATGTGTCGGTGGAGCTGCGTATCGGTGCCGCCGCCGGTGCACCGGTTGCGGTGGCGCGTCCGGCGCCGGCCGGCAGTGTGCCGCGCAGCAACGACAACCCGCCTGCGGCCAACGTTGACGTGGCGGCGGCGGTGGCCAAGGTCAGCGCCGCGACCGGCAGCAGCCAGTTCGCGCCGACGGCGAAGCAGACCGCGGTCAAGGCCATCGGCGGCGGCCACGAGAGCACCCGCCTCAATCCGGGCTTCACCTTCGACACGCTGGTGACCGGTAAGGGCAACCAGCTGGCGCGCGCGGCGGCGATGCAGATCGCCGAGAACCCGGGCGATCCGGCCTACAACCCGCTGTTCGTGTACGGCGGCGTCGGCCTCGGCAAGACGCACTTGATCCAGGCCATCGGCAACCACGTCTACCTGAAGAATCCGCAGGCCAAGATCCGCTACATCCACGCCGAGCGTTATGTAGCCGACATCATGCGTGCTTACCAGCACAAGGCCTTCGACGAGTTCAAGCGCTACTACCATAGCCTGGACCTGCTCTTGATCGACGACATCCAGTTTTTTGCCGGCAAGAACCGCACCCAGGAAGAGTTCTTCTACGCTTTCAACGCGCTGATCGAGGGCGGCAAGCAGGTGATCATGACCTGCGACAGCTACCCCAAGCAGATCGAGGGCATGGAAGAGCGCCTGATCTCGCGCTTCAGCTGGGGCCTGACGGTGGAGATCCAGCCGCCGGAGCTGGAAATGCGCGTCGCCATCCTGATGAAGAAGGCCGAGGCCGACAACACCAAGCTCGACCACAACGTCGCCTTCTTTATTGCCCAGAACGTGCGCAGCAACGTGCGCGAGCTGGAAGGCGCGCTCAAGCGCGTGGTGGCCTACGCCCGTTTCAGCAACCAGAGCATCACCATGGAGCTGGTCAAGGAGGCGCTGAAGGACATCCTCGCCGCCGGCAACCGCCAGGTCACCATCGAGACCATCCAGAAGACGGTGGCCGACTACTACAAGATCAAGCTGTCCGACATGCACAGCAAGAAGCGCTCGCGCGACATTGCGCGGCCGCGGCAGGTGGCGATGACGCTGGCCAAGGAGCTGACCTCGCTCAGCTTGCCGAACATCGGCGACGCCTTCGGCGGCCGCGACCACACTACGGTGCTGCACGCCTGCAAGACCATTGCCGAAATGCGCGGTAATGACAGCGAAATCGCGCACGATTACGATACGTTGCTCGCGATGTTGCGCAACTGATTCATTTGATAACGACACTGTAACCCTTCGGGAGTCCGCACATGCTGATTCTGCAAGCCGAACGCGATGCCCTGCTCAAGCCACTGCTGGCTGTCACCGGCATCGTCGAGCGCCGCCACACCCTGCCCATTCTGTCGAATGTGCTGATCGAAAAACAGGCAGGAGCCGTCAGCTTCCTGGCGACCGACCTGGAAATCCAGATCACCACCGCCAGCCCGGACGACATCGCCGGCGACGCGTTCCGCCTGACCACCTCGGCGAAAAAGCTGCAGGACATCCTGCGCGCCATTCCCGGCAACAGCATGGTCACGCTGGAACAGCAGGACGGCCGCCTGATGCTGAAAGCCGGCAAGAGCCGCTTCAACCTGCAGACGCTGCCGGCGGACGACTTTCCGCTGCTGTCGGCTGGCAGTGCCGCGCAAGCCAGCTTCAGCCTGAGCCAGCGCGACCTGAAGCGCCTGATCTCGCAGGTGCAGTACGCGATGGCGGTACAGGACATCCGTTACTACCTCAACGGCCTGCTGCTGCAGACCGAGGGCAACCAGGTGCGGCTGATCTCCACCGACGGCCACCGCCTGGCGTTTGCCAGCGCCGACATCGAGGCCAGCCTCGACAAGGCCGAGGTGATCCTGCCGCGCAAGACCATCCTCGAGCTGTACAAGCTGCTGCAGGACAGCGACGAGACGATCAACATCGAGCTGCTGTCCAACCAGGTGCGCTTCAGCTTCGGCAACACCGTGATCATCAGCAAGGTGGTCGACGGCAAGTTCCCCGACTACAACCGCGTGGTGCCGCTGGATAACGACAAGATCTTCCTGATCGAGCGCGTGACCTTCCTGCACGCGCTGCAGCGTGCCGCCATTCTCGCCAACGAGAAATTCCGCGGCGTGCGGCTGGTGCTGAAGCCGGGCGCGATGTCCATCCTGTGTACCAACAGCGAGCAGGAAGAAGCGCAGGAAGAACTGGAAATCGCCTATCAGGGCGGCGAGCTGGAGATCGGCTTCAACATCAACTACCTGCTGGACGTGCTGACCAACCTGTCGGCCGACACCCTGCAGATGGCGTTTGGCGACAGCGTGCGCTCCACGCTGGTCACCATCCCCGACAACAGCAACTTCAAGTATGTCGTGATGCCGATGCGCATCTGACGACAGGCCATCCGCCACCGGCAACGGTGGCGGGCGGCATCGCACTGCGGCCAACCTTTGTCCAGCGTTGGCCGCACGCCGGTTAGGCCGGCACGGCAACAGTTTTCAACAGTGGGGCAACCGCCCCGGACGCACTGGCTGACAAAAGAGTGGTTTTATGAGCGAACAGGAATACGGCGCGGACAGTATTAAAGTCCTGAAGGGTCTGGATGCAGTACGCAAGCGCCCCGGCATGTACATTGGCGATACCCAGGACGGCACCGGTCTGCACCACATGGTGTTCGAAGTGCTGGACAACGCCATTGACGAAGCGCTGGCCGGCCACGCCGACACCATCAAAGTCACCATCCACCCCGACAACTCGATCTCGGTGGAAGACAACGGCCGCGGCATCCCCACTGACATCCACCCGGAAGAAGGCCGCTCCGCCGCCGAGGTGATCATGACCGTGCTGCACGCCGGCGGCAAATTCGACAGCAACAGCTACAAGATCTCCGGCGGCCTGCACGGCGTCGGCGTATCGGTGGTCAACGCGCTGTCCGACTGGCTGAAGCTGAAGATCTGGCGCAACGGCCAGGTGCACGAGATGGAATTCCGCCGTGGCGAAGCCGTAGCGCCGCTGACCATGACCGGCCACACCACCCACCGCGGCACCGAAGTCACCTTCCGCGCCAGCGAGGAAACCTTCGGCGTGATCGAATTCCACTTCGACATCCTCGCCAAGCGCATCCGCGAACTGTCCTTCCTCAACCAGGGCGTGGCCATCACCCTGCTCGACAAGCGCAGCGGCAAGGAAGAAAACTTCGCCTTCTCCGGCGGTGTCGCCGGCTTCGTGCAGTACATGAACCGCAACAAGTCGGTGCTGCACCCGAAGACCTTCTACGCCACCGGCGAAAAGGACGGCATGACCGTGGAAGTGGCGATGCAGTGGAACGATTCCTACCAGGAAAACGTGCAGTGCTTCACCAACAACATCCCGCAGCGTGACGGCGGCAGCCACCTGACCGCGCTGCGCCAGGTGATGACGCGTACGCTGAACGGCTACATCGAGGAATCCGAGGCCGCCAAGAAGGCCAAGGTCGATACCAGCGGCGACGACATGCGCGAAGGCCTGACCTGCGTGCTGTCGGTGAAACTGCCGGACCCGAAATTCTCCAGCCAGACCAAGGACAAGCTGGTCTCCAGCGAGATCGGCCCGGTGGTCAACGAAGTGATCAGCGAAGCCCTCAAGGACTTCCTGATGGAAAACCCGAACGACGCCAAGATCATCATCGGCAAGATCGTCGACGCCGCCCGCGCCCGCGAAGCCGCGCGCAAGGCACGCGAGATCACCCGCCGCAAGGGCGTGATGGACGGCCTCGGCCTGCCGGGCAAACTGGCCGACTGCCAGGAAAAAGACCCGGCGATGTCCGAACTGTACCTGGTCGAGGGTGACTCCGCCGGCGGCTCCGCCAAACAGGGCCGCGACCGCAAGTTCCAGGCCATCCTGCCGCTGAAGGGCAAGATCCTCAACGTCGAGCGCGCGCGCTTCGACAAGATGCTGCAAAGCCAGGAAGTCGCCACCCTGATCACCGCGCTGGGCTGCGGCATCGGCAAGGACGAATACAACCCGGACAAGCTGCGCTACCACCGCATCATCATCATGACCGACGCCGACGTCGACGGCGCCCACATCCGCACCCTGCTGCTGACCTTCTTCTATCGCCAGACGCCGGAGCTGGTCGAGCGCGGCCACATCTACATCGCGCAACCGCCGCTGTACAAGGCCAAGCACGGCAAGCAGGAACGCTACCTGAAGGACGACTACGAGCTGAACCAGTACCTGCTGCAACTGGCACTGGACAAGGCCGAGCTGATCCCGGCCGCCGGCGAAGCCGCGCTGTCCGGCGACACGCTGGGCGAAGTGGCGCGCCAGTTCCTGCTCGCCCGTGCCGCCATCGAGCGCGAAAGCCGCGTCGTCGATCCGCTGGTGCTGCACGCGCTGCTCAAGGTTGGCCGCATCGCTCTGGACAGCGAAGCCGCCGCCAACGCCGCCGTCAGCGAGCTGGCCGCGGTACTGCCGCCGGAACTGATCCGTCTCAATGTGCTGCGCGACGACAAGAACGACGCCTGGATGCTGAAGATCACCCGCCAGCTGCACGGCAACGTGCTGGTCACCGCGCTGGACCAGGACTTCCTCGCCACCGCCGACTACGACATCCTGTGCCAGACCCGCGACATGCTGCACGGCCTGCTGCGCGACGGCGCCAGCGTCAAGCGCGGCGAGACCGTGAAGCCGATCACCGAATTCGGCGACGGCCTCGACTGGCTGCTGGGCGAAACCCGCAAGGGCCTGTCCATCCAGCGCTACAAGGGTCTGGGCGAGATGAACCCTGGTCAGCTGTGGGAAACCACCATGGACCCGACCGTGCGCCGCCTGCTGAAAGTACGCATCGAAGACGCGATGGCCGCCGACGACGTGTTCACCACGCTGATGGGCGACAACGTGGAACCAAGACGTGCCTTCATCGAAAGCCATGCCTTGATTGCGCGGAATATTGACGTGTAAGGTTGTAGGATCCCACGAATATCTAGATTTTTCCCACTCTTCTAGATTTATGGGATTCTGCTCCCTGCACTCAGATTAGCAAATGGCCTCCAAGTTTGGAGGCCATTTTTCATTGCTGAGTCTCCGATAGGACTTGCCGCTATGGTGATCACGAGTTTGCTTGTCGGCCGAAGCGGTTGGTTCACCATCTACAGAAAATCTGCAGCTCAAGTTCAGAAGCTGGCACAAGATGAGAGCAGTAAAGGCGAACTGAACGCATCTACGATTTATGACAATAAGATTGATTAAGGAGTACAATAAGAAACATACAGCTAGAAGCTGCCGATGTCGTAGATGGTGTGCTGGCTAGTGTGGGTAATTGATATCGAGGGGAGCGTGAGTTGATTGAATTTTATCTGCCAGCAATACAGAAACCCAATCTTGAACGACTTATACACCATGCAGGCAAGTGGCTTTCCTCCAATTCTAATGCAGATACTCGCCAAAATTTCATCGCGGCACAGGAGTTGATTTCGAGGCTTGCCCACGAAGAGCAGGTTCAGTTGATGTGCTTAATGTATTTAGGCCGTGACGGACTTGAAGGCCAAACTGCAGGTGAAGTAATTGAAAGCCTGAAAAATTTGGATAGAGTCCACGGAAGTGGTGTAAATGCAGACAGATGGTAGGAGGCCATCGACGAAC
>NZ_BMYP01000047.1 GCF_014652335.1 Vogesella fluminis
ACCTGGAAAACCGGACCGGAGTTCGGCCCTGAAATTTACACCACCTTGACGGACGCTATCATGCCGCTGCGGCCAACGTTGGCCGCAGGCCGCTGCGCCATGCTTAGGACGTGTTCACGATCTCGCGCGCTCACGCGAGACAAGGCGAAAACGGCTGAGGAAGCGGAGTTTACAAGTCGTAAATGAGCATTCCGAAGGCGTACTCACCGTGTAACGTTTCACGAAGCGCAGCAGATCGTGAACCCGTTCTTACTGCTGTTCCAGCTTCAGGATGGCATCCAGTTCCCTGTCTACCGCGCGCATTTTTTCGTACAGCGCCTCGGTCTGGCCCAGCATCTCGTCCACGCGCAGCTTGCTGTCCTGCGACGTGCCGGCCAGTTGCTGCAGGGTATCGACCACCTTGCCCATTTCGCTGGCAAAACCGCTGACCTGGCTGCCCATGCCGCGCACGTCGCCACCGATACCGCGCACACCGTTCATCACGTTGTCCACCGCGCCGCCGGTCGCATCCAGGTTCGCCTGCGTGGTATTGGCCAGCTTGCGCACCTCGTCGGCAACCACGGCAAAGCCGCGCCCGGCTTCGCCGGCACGGGCGGCCTCGATGGCCGCGTTCAGCGCCAGCAGGTTGGTCTGTTCCGCAATCTTCTTGATCATCTGCATCACGTCGCCGATCTGCTGCGCATCCTTTTCCAGCAGGGTAATGCGCTCGGTTACGGTGCCGGCGGTCTGCGCCCCGCGGTTGATCTCGCTGCCGAAGTTGCGGATATCGTTTTCGATCACGCCCAGATGCGATACCAGCCCGGTCGTGGTGTCGCGAAACAGCGGCAGGCTGTCCATCAGCTGGGCGGCAAAGCGCTTGTAACCGTTCAGCTCGGCGATGACGCGGCTCTTCATTTCGCCGATCATGCGCGCGCGTTCCAGCTCGCGCCGGTAGAAGTAGGTCTTGAAGCTGGCGTAATGCACCGGGAAGCGATCGACAAAATCGTCCTTGAACCCCTCTTGTGCCGGATAGAAGAAGATCGCGGTCAGGGTCTGGTTGATGTTGACGCCCAGCAGTTCGCCGAAAGTGGAAAAGCCGGCGGTGGGAATATTGCCGTACACATTGGCGCGGCCCAGTGCGCCGGCGTTGTTGAGGCGGCGCAGGATGCAGTCGTTGAGGATGCCGCCCACCGGTTGCGGCTTGCCGCGGCTGAACTGCCCGAAATCGCGCGCGGTACGCTCGGCCAGGTCCACACTGCGCAGCAGGTGCAGCTGCTCGCCAAAGGCCAGGTCGCAGGCGAATTGCAGGTAGCCGGCCTCCTGGTTGATGTCCAGCACCGAGCGCACGAAGTGTTCGCCGCTGATCTTGATGCCGAAGCTGTGGCTTTGCAGCTTGTCGCCCAGCTGGCTGCGCTCGCAACGGAAGTGCCCGGCCAGCGCATCCAGCACGCTGCGGATCTCGCCGGTTTTTTCGTTCAGTACCGAATAGACCCGGCGCAGCTCGGTGCTGGCCTCGGCAATGATAAAGCTGGTGCCGGTGTCTTCGAAGTTCTGGCTCTTGAAAATGCCGTAGCGGTATGCGGGGGCCAGCTTGATGAAGGCGAAGACGGCATGACCGTCGCGCACCTGCTGGCCGTCGTACAGCCGCGTCATCGAGAAATCCAGCGGCCCGCCGGCCGAACCGCCGACAAACAGGTACGGCAGCTTGCCGGATTCGTACAGCGCCTCCAGCAGATAGCTTTCGCTGTTGGACAGGCCGTCCACCAGGGTCAGCACGAAGCCTTCGTCATGGCGCATGGCAAACGGCAGCGAGATGCGCGCCACGCTGTCCTGCAGCCTGGCGATGCGCTCGGCATGGTTTAGCACCGGGTTGCCGGCCTTGATGTCATCGCAGGCGAGCGGTACCGCCGAGACCTGTACATCCGACACCAGCTCGCGGTCAAACAGCTGGAACACCATGCTTTGCCACTGGCCGTTTGCCGGCAGGTACAGGCTGTCGCCGGACCCGGTGCTGCACAGCTCGCCGGCGGTAGTGGTCAGTACCATCCTGGCCTGCGGAAAATGACGGGCGATGGTGCGGCCAAGCTGCTCAAGGTTGGCCGCAGGGTTGACATAGCCCAGCACCAGACGGACGTCGTTGCTGGCGGCGGCGGCTAGTGCCTGCTCATGGCCCTGGTTGTCGGTACGGATATTCTGCAGTGGCGGCCGTGTCTGCTTGCCGGCCTGGGCTGCCTGACCTGGGGTTTTCTTCTTGAAGAACAACATAGTGACTCCACCGGTTGGGCTGTTGTAAGCGTTATCGGCCAAGTATCGGAGCGTATCCGTTTCTTTACAAACAATGCCGGCGGTTTTGCCGGCACGCGTTGCCATTTGCGACGGCATTTGCGACAGCGGCTGCCGCATGACGGGCAAAAAAACGGCTGCCGATGTCATGCGACATCGGCAGCCCGGAAGTGGCAGGCAAGGGCACCATAGCCGGGAGGAGGGTAGCTGATGCGGAGCCAGACCCTGCCTGCCAGGACAACACGGCCGGACGGCAGTCCGGCCGGACACCACACTTACATCGCGCCGCGGAAAATGGCCTCGATCTCGGTCTGGCTGGCCGGACGCGGGTTGGTCAGGCCGCAGGCATCCTTCAGCGCGTTGGCGGCCAGGGTCGGGATATCGGCATGGCGCACGCCCAGCTGGGTCAGGCCGGCCGGGATGCCGACATCGGCAGCCAGGCGGCGGATGGCAGACAGGCACACTTCGGCACCGGCGGCATCATCCAGCCCGGCCACATCCTCGCCCATTGCACACGCCACCTCCGCCAGCCGCGCGGCACTGACTTCGGCATTGAATGCCTCGACATGCGGCAACAGCACCGCATTGCACACGCCGTGCGGCAGGTCGTAGAAGCCGCCCAGCTGGTGCGCCATCGCGTGCACATAGCCCAGCGACGCGTTATTGAACGCCATGCCGGCAAGGAACTGGGCATAGGCCATCTGTTCGCGGGCGTGCAGGTCCTGGCCGTTGCGCACCGCGGTACGCAGGTTGGCCGCAATCAGCGTTACCGCCTGCAAGGCGCAGGCATCGGTGATCGGGGTGGCGGCGGTGGACACATAGGCCTCGATGGCGTGCGTCAGTGCGTCCATGCCGGTGGCGGCGGTCAGTGCCGCCGGCTTGGCCAGCATCAGCGAAGCGTCGTTGACCGACAGGATGGGCGTCACGTTGCGGTCGACGATGGCCATTTTGATGTGGCGTGCCTCGTCGGTGATGATGCAGAAGCGTGTCATCTCGCTGGCGGTGCCGGCGGTGGTATTGATGGCGATCAGCGGCAGCTGCGGCTTGGCCGACTTGTCGACGCCTTCGTAGTCGCCGATATGGCCGCCGTTGGTGGCCACCAGCGCGATGCCCTTGGCACAGTCGTGCGGCGAACCGCCACCCAGCGAGATCACGCAATCGCAGCACTTGTCGCGCAGCAGGGCAAGGCCGGCCTCGACGTTGCCAACTGTCGGGTTGGGCTGTGCGCCATTGAAAATGGTGGCCTGGATATCCTGCGCCAGCAACAGCGCGGCGACCTTGGCCGCCACGCCGGCACGCGCCAGCCCGGCGTCGGTGACGATCAGCGCGTGGCGGAAGCCGTAGCCGCGAATCGCCTGCATCGCATCGTTCAGGCAACCGTCGCCGATCAGGTTGACCGGCGGAATGAAGAAGGTAGTAGTAGTCATGACAATCCCTTTAATCTTGATCTGCACGCCGCAAGATAGCGGCCTGGATGACGGTTAACCCAGCCCCGGCGCGGCATGCATGCCGCGCCGGAACACAGGCCAGATGCTGCTGCCGCGCGGCGACGGCTCCCCGCCGCCACGGGCCGGACCCGGTCTCAGAAGAAACCGAGCTTGTCCTCGCTGTAGCTGACCAGCAGATTCTTGGTCTGCTGGTAGTGGTCAAGCATCATCTTGTGGGTTTCACGACCGATGCCGGATTCCTTGTAGCCGCCGAAGGCGGCGTGCGCCGGGTAGGCGTGGTAGCAGTTGGTCCACACGCGGCCGGCTTGGATGGCGCGGCCCATGCGGTAGGCGATATTGCCGTTGCGGGTCCACACGCCAGCGCCGAGGCCGTACACCGTGTCGTTGGCAATGGCCAGCGCTTCGGCTTCGTCCTTGAAGGTGGTCACGGCCAGCACCGGGCCGAAGATTTCTTCCTGGAAGATGCGCATCTTGTTGTGGCCCTTGAACAGGGTCGGCTGGATGTAGTAGCCGCCGGACAGTTCGCCGCCGAGCTGGGCGCGGTCGCCACCGATCAGCACTTCGGCGCCTTCCTGCTTGCCGATGGCCAGGTACTGGGTGATCTTGTCGATCTGCATCTGCGAGGCCTGGGCGCCGATCATCGTCTCGGTATCGAGCGGCGAACCCTGCTTGATGGCGGCGACGCGCTTCAGGGCACGCTCCATGAACTTGTCGTAGATCGATTCCTGGATCAGCGCACGGCTCGGGCAGGTGCAGACTTCGCCCTGGTTGACGGCGAACATCACGAGACCTTCGATGGCCTTGTCGAGGAAGGCGTCATCCTTGTCCATCACGTCCTCGAAGAAGATGTTGGGCGACTTGCCGCCCAGTTCCAGCGTGGCCGGGATCAGGTTGGCGGCGGCAGCCTGGGCGATGACGCGGCCGGTGGCGGTGGAGCCGGTGAAGGCGATCTTGGCGATGCGCCTGGAGGTGGCCAGCGGCATGCCGGCTTCGCGGCCGAAGCCGTTGACGATGTTGAGCACGCCCGGCGGCAGCAGGTCGGCGATCAGCTCGGCCAGGATCAGGATCGACAGCGGCGTCGATTCGGCCGGCTTCAGCACCACGCAGTTGCCGGCGCCGATGGCCGGGGCCAGCTTCCACGCCGCCATCAGGATCGGGAAGTTCCACGGAATGATCTGGCCGACAACGCCCAGCGGCTCATGGATGTGATAGGCGACGGTGTTCTCGTCGATTTCCGAGATGCTGCCTTCCTGGGCGCGCAGGCAGCCGGCGAAGTAGCGGAAATGGTCGATGGCGAGCGGCATATCGACGTTCAGGGTTTCGCGGATCGGCTTGCCGTTGTCGAAGGTTTCGACGGTGGCCAGCGTGTGCAGGTGCTGCTCCATGCGGTCGGCAATCTTCAACAGGATATTGGCGCGGGTCGCCGCATCGGTCTTGCCCCACGTCGGGAAGGCCGCGTGGGCGGCGTCCAGCGCCAGCTCGATGTCGGCCTCGTCGGAGCGGGCGATCTCGCACAGCGCCTTGCCGGTGACCGGGGTCAGGTTTTCGAAGTAGCGTCCATTGACCGGCGGCAGCCAGCGGCCACCAATGAAGTTGTCGTAGCGGGATTTCAAATTCAGGCCGTACTGGGCCGGGGTAATGGTGCTCATCTTCTCTCTCCTGTGGTCTTGGCTCACCTCAAGCGGGTGTGACTGCAACAGTGCACGGTGCGTGCCAGCATTTTCCGATGCTGCGCCGCAACGTGCGGCCAACCTTGCCGCAACGGCCACCACCGCGTGCCGATGCTGCATTGCGCCATCGGTACTGTTTTTTTAACGCTTGTTCGCCAGCGCCAGCCGCGCATAATCGGTTCATCGAATCCATTGTCGCTGTCGCAGCCTGACACAACTGTCGCGACACACTGACACAAGCCGGAGCCGCCATGTCATCCTTGCCGCTAGCCGAAATCCGCCGCCGCTTTTTCGAGGGCGAAACCCTGCCCGACAACAGCGTACCCGGCCCCATCCTGCACTCGTGGCGGCGCTGCCTCGGCCTCGGCCTGTCCGCGGCGCGGCTGCGGCTGCCGGACAAGCTGGATGCCGCCGGCCTCGGCAGCCGGCAGCAGGAAAACGCCGGCTGGCTGCAGCTGGCGCGGCCGGCGATCGACGCGCTGTTCGACAGCGTGGTCGACGACGGCCACGTGGTGATCGTCGCCGACCGCCACGGCGTGATCCTGGACCAGATGGGGCACCCGGCCTTTCTCGACCGCGCCGAGCGGGTGGCGCTGCTGCCGGGCATGGACTGGCGCGAGGACGTGCGCGGCACCAATGCCATCGGCACCGCGCTGGTGCTCGGCGGCCCGGTGCGGGTACGCGGCAGCGAGCACTACCTGGAGCGCAACCGCCAGCTGTCGTGCACCGCCGGCGCCATCGTCAGCCCGCAGGGCGAGCTGCTGGGCGTGGTCGATGTCTCCGGCCTGCCGCGCAAGCTGGGCGACGCGCAGCAGCAGCAAGTACAGGCGGCGGTGCGCCACATCGAGCAGCGCCTGTTCGACGAGCAGGCCGCCACGCTGTTCGAGCTGCGCTTCGCCCCCGATGCCGCCACGCTGACCACGCCGCGCTGCGGCCGCCTCGGCTTCGACGACGACGGCGTGCTGCGTGCGGCCAACCGCGCCGCGCTCTCGGCGCTGGGGCTGGACTGGCCGGCGCTGGGCGTCAGCCGCTTTGCCGCACTGGCCGGACAGAGCCTGGAACACTGGCTCAGCCGCCACGGCATCGGCACTGCCTCGCTGCGCCACGGCGGCCAGCTGTATTCGGCGCAGCTGCTGCCGCCGCGCCCGCCGGCCGCAGCACACATGCCGGCGGATGGCGTGCCCCCCGCTGCGCGCGCCGCACGGCCTGCGGATGCCAAGGTTGGCCGCCACGACGCCGGCGCACTGCCGGACGGGCTGCTGCAGCGTGGGCAACGGCTGCTGGAGGCCGACATCCCGGTGCTGATCCTGGGCGAAACCGGCGTCGGCAAGGAGCGTTTCGTGCAGGCGCTGCACGCCGCCAGCAGCCGCGCCGGCGCGCCGCTGGTGGCGGTCAACTGCGCGGCGATTCCGGAGGGGCTGATCGAGGCCGAGCTATTCGGCTACGAGGAGGGCGCCTTTACCGGCGCGCGCAAGCAGGGCGCCCGTGGTCGCCTGCGCGAGGCCGACGGCGGCATCCTGTTCCTCGACGAGATCGGCGACATGCCGGCCAGCCTGCAGGCACGGCTGCTGCGCGTGCTGCAGGAACGGCTGGTGGTGCCACTGGGTGGCGGCATCGGCCAGAAGGTGGACGTGCGCATCGTCGCCGCCACCCACCGCAACCTGGAGCACGAAGTCGCCGCCGGCCGCTTCCGCGCCGACCTCTACTACCGCCTCGGCCACTATCCGCTGCGCCTGCCGCCGCTGCGCGAGCGCGGCGACGTGGCGCAGATTGCGGCCAACCTGCTGGCGCAGCACGGCGGCGCGCGCCGTGGCGTCACGCTGTCGGCGGCGCTGGCCGACTTCATCCGCCGCTACCCGTGGCCGGGCAACCTGCGCCAGCTCGACAACCTGCTGAAGACACTGCTGGCGCTGGTCGACGACGGCACATTGCTGACACCTGCCCACCTGCCGGATACCCTGCGCGAACCGCAGCAGGCCGAACCGGCTCCGGACAACAGCCAGCTGACCCGGCTGCTGCAACAGCACGGCGGCAACGCCAGCGCTGCCGCACGCGCGCTGGGCATCAGCCGCAGCACCTTCTACCGCCGCCTGCGCCAGGGCTGAAACCGGCGCAGCGGCATCGGCAACCGCAAACGGGCCAGCCCCGGCATCAGGAGTACCACGCATGGAAGCAAGACTGAGCTTTGTCACCCTCGGTGTCGCCGATCTGGCACGCGCCACCGCCTTCTACCGCGACGTGCTGCAGCTGCCGCAGATCGCGATGCCGGACGGCGCCGGCGTCGCCTTCTTCGAACTCGGCCACACCTGGCTGTCACTGTATCCGCGCGCAGCGCTGGCTGCCGATGCCGGCGTGGCGGACAGCCCGCCGGCGGCGTTTCCCGGCTTTGCGCTGGCGCACAATGTGCGTAGCGCGCAACAGGTGGACGCGCTGCTGGCCAAGGTCGCCGCGCGCGGCGGCCGCATCGTCAAGCCGGCGCAGGACGCGTTCTGGGGCGGGCGCAGCGGCTACTTCGCCGACGCCGACGGCTTCCTGTGGGAAGTGGCGTGGAACCCCGACTTCCCGCACGTCTGAACCCGCGCCCGCGGCCAACGTTGGCCGCGGCAGGCTTCTGCCTGCATTGTCCGGCAATTGCCGGATTCGTGTCGTCATTGTTGCCGCCGTGTTGCCGACTGTGACCGGCGGAAACGAAAGTACCGCAATGCGACAACAGCAGCATGCTTGAATGGTGCGGTCTGCCACTGCCCGGACCCGAGCCATGAACCGTGTCGCCTCCCTGCTGTTGACGCTGCCACTGCTGGCAGCCTGCACCACGCCATCGGTGGTACAGCTGCCGACCAGCAGCTACCCGCAATTGCGGCCGCTGCTGACACAGGACAGCGGCGGCGGCATCTTCAATCCGGCCACCGCGCGGCTGTTCTTCGAGACCCAGATCGCCAAGCACGTCGGCGACAGCATCGTGGTCACCATCGAGGAGGACGTCAGCAGCAGCAGCAGCCGGCAGCTGAACGACAAGGCCAGCGGCGCCACCAGCATCAAGGGCCCCGGCGCGCTGCACACCATGCCGGGGCTGATCAAGCAGCTGTTCGAGGTCGAGGTCGATTCCGACTACAGCATCAACGACAGCGGCCAGAGCAGCGTCAAGAACAGCAACAAGGTCAACGGCAACGTCATGGTGTCGGTGCTGGACGTGCTGCCCAACGGCTATCTGGTGGTCGGCGGCGACAAGGCGGTGCTGGTCAACGGCAAGCAGAGCGTGCTGCGCTTCTCCGGCATCGTCGATGGCAATCACATCCTGCCCGGCAACCGCATCTCGTCGAAGTACGTGATCAACGCGCGGCTGGACCAGGTCAACCAGAACCTGCCGCTGGACGCCGGCGTGCTGGCGTGGGTGCAGTTGCTGTTCGGTGCCGCGATCAACCTGTACTGAGCACAAGGTTGGCCGCAGCCCTAGCGCGCGTCGCGCGGGCCGCCACCGCTGAACAGCAGCTGGTCGATCAGGAAGATCAGCTTGGCCTCGGTGCTGGCCCACTTGTCGAAGCCGAGGCGGCGCGGCTCGTACTCCACCTTGGCCAGCACGTTGCCGTCCTTGCGCAGCGCCAGCGTGGCGTGGCTCATGTAGGCAAAATCCTGTTCCCAGGCGCGGCTGGCGGTGTAGCTGAGCACCACGCAGCCGGCGGGCAGGGTGCCTGGCGCGTACACCTGGCTGGCCACGCCGCGGCGGCGCAGGCCGTCCTCCACCACGCGCAGGAAGTCCGGCACCGTCACCCGCTCGTTCCACTCGATGCACAGCTGCGGGTAGGGTGCCAGCCGCCACTCGCTGGCCTGGCGTTCCTTTTCCGCCATGGCCTGCATCTCGGTGGCGGTGGAAAAGCCGAAGGTGAACACCTCGCGCACCGGGTTGGGCAGCGCCTGGACGGTGATGCAGCCGCCGAGGCTGGCGCAGGCCAGCAGCAGGCCGAGGCGGACGAAGGGCGGGCAGGAGTGGGGCATGGGGACGGCCGCGCGGCGCGGCATGAGGGAGAGCCAGCCGGCAGTCTACGCGCGGCGATGTAGCGGGCAGTTTGCCGCTTTGTATCCATTCCCGTACACAACGCACACACCGGCGTTGCAGCCGCTGTTTAAGCTGGCGCGATCGAGTTCCGGCGCAGGCCCTGACCCCATGATCTCCAGCAGTCCCGCCCTTACCGTCGCCCCCGGCGCCGCGCCTGCCATGCTGCACGTGCTGGTGGTGGACGACGACGAAGACATCCGCAGCCTGATCTGCCAGTACCTGCACGGCTACGCAATGAGCTGCGTCGGCGTCGGCGATGGCCGCGCCATGCGCGAGGCGATGGCCAGCCGCCCGTTCGACGTCATCGTGCTCGACCTGATGCTGCCCGGCGAAAGCGGGCTGACGCTGTGCAAGGAGATCCGCAGCCAGTCCGCGGTGCCGATCCTGATGATCAGCGCCCACGGCGAGCCGATCGAACGCATCATCAGCCTGGAAGTGGGCGCCGACGACTTCGTCAGCAAGCCGTTCGACATCCGCGAGCTGGTGGCGCGCATCCACTCGGTGCTGCGCCGCACCCAGGCCGGGCGCCAGCCGGCCGCCAGCCTCGGCAGCGACAAGCCGCCGCGCCAGATCCAGTTCGGCGACTGGCGGCTCAATGTCGGCCTGCGCCAGCTGCAGGACAAGCAGGGCGTGGTGATCCCGCTGTCCAACGCCGAATTCCGCCTGCTGTCGGTGCTGCTGCAGCGGCCGCGCACCATCCTCGACCGCGAGCTGCTGCTGGACCTGACCCGCGGCTGCACCGTCGACGCCTTCGACCGCAGCATCGACATCCTGATCTCGCGCCTGCGCCACAAGCTGCAGGACGACCCGCGCAACCCGCGCCTGATCCGCACCGTGCGCGGCGAGGGCTATATCCTGGACGCGGCGACCAGCTGCCTGTGAATCATGCGGCCAACGTTGGCCGCATCAGCCCAGCACCCTGCGCGCCGCCACGTCACCCCACCACGCCGCCTCCTCGAACAGCGACAGGCCGGACAAATCCGCATGCGCGAACAGGATGGGGCCGTCGACGGCGCGCAAGGCGGCCAGGCCGGCGTTGGCCAGAAAGCCCGGCTGCGGGCTGGCCATGGCGTGGGCGCGCACGGTGAGGCGGGCGGCCAGCAGGTGGCGGCGCAGGCGCGCGCCGTACACGGTGTACAGGTCCTGCATCGCCTGCGCAAACAAATCGTCGGCGCTGGCTGCGGCCAACCATTGCCGGCGGGCGGCCGGGTCGGCCTCGGCAAAGGCGTGGTAGGTGGTGAACACGGTGCGCTCGGGCAGCGCGGCGCGGATCAGCTGGTGGGTGGCCACCACGTAGCCCAGGCTCGCGCTACCGTACACCACATTGTCCCAGGCCAGCGGTGACGTTTCGGGCTCTTTCGGGAAGCGGTCCAGCAGCACATTGCCCACCAGCCACGGCGCGCGCGGCGGCAGGTGCGCGCGCTGAAAACCCAGCCCGGCCAGCGGCAGCAGCAGGTGCCAGGCGACGTGCAGCGGCGTGGCCACGATCACGCGCCGCGCCAGCAGCCGCTGCGCGCCGCCGGTATCGATGTAGTCCACCTGCACCTGCCGGCCCTGCTGCCGGATGCGCCAGGCGGCGCCGGGAAGCTGCCGTTCGGCGCCGATGCGCACGCGCATATGGCGCAGCAGCGGGTTCAGCCCGTCCGGCCAGGTGAGCACCGCGCCGTCTTCGGCGTTGGCCGCCTGGCCGCCGCGGGCGGCAAAGTAGTGCAGGCCGGCCCAGGCCGAGGTGTGCGCCAGCGTGCTGCCGTAGTCGTCGCGGCAGCAGTAGTCCAGGTACCACAGCAGGCCGGGCGCGGTGTAGCCGTGCGCCGCCAGCCAGGCGGCAAAGCTTTGCTGATCGAGCGCACGCCAGGCCGGGTCGGTTGAGGCCAGCGCGGTGGGCACGGTGAACACGCGCCGGCCGTCGGCGCCGTGCTGTTGCTGCAATTGTTTCACGTGAAGCAGGAAGCGCCGCTGCTGCGCGTCGTCGTCGGCGCCGAGGCCGCGCGGCAGCAGGCCGTCCTGCCACTGGCCGTCGCGCCACAGCCGCTCGTCCGGCGCGTGCACCAGCACCCGCTCGTCAAAGGTTGGCCGCAGGCTGTCGCCGCCGGCCTCGATCACGCCCATCTCGGCCAGCAACTCGCGCACGTGCACCGACTCGGGCGAGGGCAGCGGCAGGTAGTGCGCGCCGGTGGGGTAGCGCCACTCGCCGAAGGCACCGCCGGCGGCGTTGCCGTCCGGTTCCGGCCCGTTCAGCAGCACGAAGTCGCGGTAGCCCTCGCGCGCCAGCCGCCAGCCGGCAAACAGGCCGGCCACGCCGCTGCCGACGATGACGGTATCCACGCGGCGCGTGCCGCGCGGCGGCGGCAACGCGCTGGCGTCGCGCAGGCGGTGGCCGGCGGCCATGCCGGGGCGCAGCACCTCGATCGGCAGGCCCCAACCCAGTACCTGCCGGCAACCACTCAGCAAGGGCAGGCCGGCCAGCGCGGCGGCGATGCGCAGGAAATCGCGCCGTTGCATCTAGCGGATCACCTGCGACCAGTCCTGCTCGAAGTAGTGCACCAGGCGCTGGTCATTGAGCTGGTTGGGTGCCACCCGCCACGGCCGCATGTCGGGCGGGAAGAAGAACATCTGCCGCGTGGCCTCGCGGTCGAGGAAGGTCAGCGGCACGCGGTAGGCCTGCGGCGGCGTGTAGCCGGGGTGGTGGGCGGCGAGGATGAAGCCCCACTCGCCGAAGGACGGCACGTAGGCGTGGTAGGGCGTGGTGGCCAGCCCGGCCGCCTGCAGCGTGGCGTTGATGCTCCAGTACGAGCGCGGCGCGTGGTAGGGCGAGGTCGACTGCACCACCACCAGCCCGTTGTCGGCCAGATGGCGCGACAGCAGCCGGTACATCGGCACCGAGTACAGCTTGCCCAGCGCAAAGCTGGACGGATCGGGAAAGTCGACGATGATGGCGTCGAACACCTCGCCATTGTGCTCCAGCCAGCGCGCGGCGTCGTCGTTGACCACGCGCAGACGCGGGTTCCTGAGCGAGCCGCCGTTGAGCGCCGTCAGCGGCGCCGAGCGCGCGAACAGGCCGGTCATCGCCGGGTCCAGGTCCACCAGCGTGATGTGCTGCACATTGCGGTATTTCAGCACCTCGCGCGCCGCCAGGCCGTCGCCGCCGCCCAGGATCAGCACCCGCCGCGCCCACGGCAGCGCGCCCAGCACCGGGTGCACCAGCGCCTCGTGGTAGCGGTGCTCGTCGCGGCTGGAAAACTGCAGGTTGCCGTTGATGTACAGGCGCAGGTCGCCCTTCCAGCGCGTCAGCACCAGGCGCTGGTAGGGCGTGGTTTCGGCGTGGATCACGTCGTCGCCGTAGATGGCCTTCTCGTTCCATTGCGTCAGCTCGTCGGCGGCGATGAAGCCGCCCCCCAGCACCAAGAGCACCAGCAGGCTGCGCAGGTACTGCAAGGTTGGCCGCAACAGCTCGCCGCGGAACACGCGGCAGGTCCACAGCGCCACCGCCACATTGGACAGGCCGAACAGCAGCGCCGAGCGCGCCAGGCCCAGCCGCGGCGCCAGCACGATGGGGAACAAGAGCGACACCGCCAGTGCGCCGAGGTAATCGAAGGTGAGCACGCGGCTGACCAGCTCGGCGAAGCGCTGCTGGCGCTGGTTCAGCGCGCGCATCACCAGCGGAATCTCCATGCCCACCATGGCGCCGGTGAGGAACACCAGCGCGTACAGGGTGAGGCGGAACGATTCGCCACTCCAGGCAAACACCGCGAACAGCGTGCTGGCCGACAGCCCGCCCAGCAGCGCCACCAAGAGCTCGATCTCGATGAAGGTGTCCAGCACGCGCTCGTCTTTTACGTACTGCGACAGGTGCGAGCCGACGCCCATGGCAAACAGGTAGCAGCCGATGATGGACGAGAACTGCAGCACCGAGTCGCCCAGCAGGTAGCTGGCCAGCGCGCCGGCGATCAGCTCGTAGGCGAGGCCGCAGGATGCCACCACAAAAACGGACAGGATAAGCAGACGATCGCGCATGCCGGCACTCATGAAACGTGGGTAGAATGGCCATTATTGCCCAAGCCTGCCAAGGACGCTGCACATGTCGACTGCCTTCCTGCCTGCCCTGTTGGCCTACCTGTCCTATGTCGGCAGCGGCGCCTTGCTGCTGGCGCTGTTCACCATGCTGTACTGCCGCGTGACGCCGCTGAACGAGATGCAGCTGATCCGCCAGCACAACCAGGCGGCGGCGCTGTCCTTCGGCGGCGCGCTGCTGGGCTTCTCGCTGACACTGGCCTCCAGCGCCTGGCACCTGAACACCCTGCACAGCTTCCTGCTGTGGGGCGTGTTGGCGCTGCTGGTGCAGATCGTGGTGCACATGCTGCTGTCGCGCTGCGTGCGCGACCTGCAGCAGGCGCTGCAGGACAACAACACCGCGATGGGCCTCTTGGCCGGCAGCGTGCAGCTGGCGGTGGGCGTGCTCAACGCCGGCAGCCTGTCCTGATCCCGCCTGCCGCAGGCGGCCCGCACTGCGGCCAACCTTGATGGAGTCTTCGCCATGAGTCTGTTTTCCTTCATTTCCAAGCAGTTCATCGACATCCTGGAATGGCAGGAGGAGGGCGACGGCGTGCTGGCCTGGCGCTACCCGATGCAGGACAACGAAATCCAGTACGGCGCCAGCCTGACGGTGCGCGAATCGCAGATGGCGGTGTTCATCAACGAGGGCAAGATCGCCGACGTGTTCGGCCCCGGCATGTACAAGCTCACCACCCAGACGCTGCCGGTGCTCACCTACCTGCAGCACTGGGACAAGCTGTTCGAATCGCCGTTCAAGTCCGACCTGGTGTTCTTCAGCACCCGCCTGCAGCTGGGCCGCAAGTGGGGCACGCCGCAGCCGGTGACGCTGCGCGACAAGGACTTCGGCATGGTGCGCCTGCGCGCCTTCGGCATCTACAGCTACCGCATCACCGACCCCAAGCTGTTCTACGGCGAGGTCAGCGGCACCCGCGACAGCTACACCGTGGACGATCTGGAGCAGCAGCTGCGCAACCAGGTGGTCGCCACCATGGCCAGCACCCTGGGCGGCAGCGCCGTGCCCTTCCTGGACATGGCGGCCAACCAGGGCCTGATGGCCGACACCATCAAAACGGCGCTGCTGCCGGTGTTCGCGCGCTACGGCGTGGCGCTGGACAGCTTCGCGGTGGAGAACATCTCGCTGCCGGAAGAGCTGCAGAAGGCCATCGACAAGCGCATCGCGATGGGCATGGCGGGCGACCTCGGCCAGTACACCCGCTACCAGGCGGCGGAAGCCATCCCGCTGGCGGCGCAGAACGAGGGCGGCCTGGCCGGCATCGGCGCCGGCCTGGCCGCCGGGGTCGGCGTCGGCCAGATCATGACCCAGGCCATGCAGCAGACGCTGCAGCCGGCGGCTGCCGCCCCCGCCGCCGACGCCCCCGCCGCCGACGCCCCCGCCGTGCCGCCCGCCGATGCCGGCGACAGCCCGCAGGCCAAGCTGGCGCAGCTCAAGGCGCTGCTGGATGGCGGCCTGATCACCCAGACCGACTACGATACGGCCAAGGCCGACGTATTGAAGAAGCTGGTGGGCTGAGCATGATCAACCAGCCTGCGGCCAACCCTGCCTGATGTACCGCGTCGCCTGCCCCGCCTGCGGCGCCGAAGTGCGCTTCCACGCCACCAGCTCGGTGCTGGCGGTGTGCCCGTATTGCCAGAGCACCCTGCTGCGCGATGCGGACAGCGTGCGCGACATCGGCAAGATGGCCGCGCTGCTGGATGACTACTCGCCGCTGCAGATCGCCAGCGCAGGCATCTGGCACGGCCGCCAGTTCACCGTGGTGGGCCGCATCCAGCTGGCCTTTGATGCCGGCAGCTGGAACGAGTGGCACGTGCTGTTCGACGACGGCGAAAGCGCCTGGCTGGCGGAAAGCGTCGGCCAGTACGTGCTGACCCGGGCGCAGGGCAGGAGCGACACGGCCCCGCCTTTCGACCAGCTGCGCGCCGGCCAGGGCTGGCAGCAGGACAACCGCCACTTCATTTTCAGCGACATCCGCCAGGCGCGCTGCGTCGCCGGCGAGGGCGAACTGCCGCGCCGGCTGCAACCCGGCTACGACGCACCGGTGGCCGACGCCCGCAGCGGCGGCCACTTCCTGACCCTGGACTACAGCGACGGCCCGCCGCCGCAGCTGTATCTGGGCGAGGCCGTCACCCTCAAACAGCTGAACATGCAGCGCCTGCGCGACGAGCGCATGATCGAGGCCGCCACCGGCAAGCTCAAGGGCAGCATGCAGCGGCTGGACTGCCCGCAGTGCGGCGCCGGCCTCGACTACCGTGCCGGCACCGCCACCCACCTCAACTGCCCGGCCTGCGGCAGCGAGGTCGACATCCAGGGCGAGCGCGCCACCGTGCTGCGCCAGCACCAGAGCGTGCAGGGCAGCATGCTGCGCTTTACGCTGGCCAACGGCAGCGAAGCCACCATAGACGGCAAGACCTGGACCATCATCGGCCTGCTGGGCTGGGTGGAAAGCGCGGATCGCGACAGCCGCTGGAACGAGTACCTGCTGTACGAGCCGCAGCAGGGCTTCCGCTGGCTGACCGAAACCGGCGACGGCTGGTGGCTGGGCGCGCTGATGGACGTGTGGGTGGACGAGGCCACCGCGGAGTACGCGCTGTGGGGCAAGCAGCGCTTCGGCGCGCGCTATCCGCCCTACCTGGCCAGGATAGACTATGCCGCCGGCGCCTTCCCGTGGCGCGCCCGTCTCGGCGACAGCGTGATCCTCAACGAATACCAGAGCCGCGACAGCAACACCCTGCTGGCCAGCGAACAGAGCCCGCAGAAGCTCACCTGGAGCAGCAGCCGCAAGGTCAGCGACCAGGACATGGCGCGCTGGTTCGGCAAGGACGCCCCGCTGGTATCGGCCTTCCGCAGCGCGGGCACTGCCGCCGGCAAGGCCGCCTTGCGCCCGCTCGGCTACGGCGCCGTGGCGCTGCTATGGCTGCTCAATGTACCGCTGCTGCTGACCGGCGACAGCAGCGAGATCATCGGCATCTGCTTCATCGCCTCCGTCATCCTGTTGCTGCCGCTGGAAAGCTGACATGAGCCGCCTGACCTATCTGCTGTACTGCGCCGCAATCGTGCTGGTCAGCACGCTGATCAACTACACCGCCAACAGCGACGATGGCGGCAGCTATCGCAGCAGCAGCGGCCATTCTGGCGGCGGTGGCTTCTTCGGCGGCCACAAATGAGCCACCTCGGCGAACACCTGCTGGCCGACCTCTACGACTGCCCGGCGGCCGCGCTGGCCGACGCCGCCGCGGTGGAACGGGCGCTGCATGCCGCCGCCCGTGCCGCCGGCGCGCACGTGCTGGCCGGCCACTTCCACCATTTCGGCCCCGGCCAGGGCGTCACCGGCGTGCTGCTGCTGGCCGAGTCGCACATCAGCATCCACACCTGGCCGGAACACGGCTACGCCGCCGTCGACCTGTTCCTGTGCGGCCAGGCCGCGCATCAGGCCGCGCTGGCGGTGCTGCAACAGCGGCTGCAGGTTGGCCGCATCGAACAGCGCTGCGTGGCGCGTGGCAATGTTGGGGAAACGGCTCCCGTCAGACATGCGATCTGAAGTCCATCGCAAACGACGATCGCCGATTGACTTTTAGTTAGCATGCATACAATATTGTCATAATGGATATCGACGACAGCTTGGGTTTCCTGCTAAATCGCAGTGCAACAGACATGCGGGCAGCACTCGAAAACCACCTGGCCCCCTATGGTCTCACGGCCCCGCAGTGGGCCGTTATGGCAAGAGTAAGCCACACACCCGGTATCGGCATGACGGAGCTTGCCAGTCAGCTAGGCTACGACAAACCCACAACCAGTGGCATTGTCAGCCGGCTTGAAAAGCGAGAGCTGATTCTCCGGCGCCGGTCAAACTTTGATCAGCGCGCCATAGAACTCTATCTGAGCGATGCCGGTAAAACCTTGTTTGCCGCATTACCGGCCTTGGCACAACACGTCAACGCCAGGGCAGCCCAAGGTTTCAACGAGGGAGAAATCCTGCTGCTGAAAGAGCTGCTGCGCAGAATCCGCCAGAACTTTGCCTGATAGCCTCAAGGCTTGATTAATAGTTTGCATGCTAACAATAGGAAGGATTATGAAAGTACTGAAAACCCTGCTCCTGATTGCACTGGCCGGCTTCCTAGCAGCCTGTCGGACTTGGGCCTGCCCGAAGGCGGAATAGTGAAACGCAGGGCCGTTT
>NZ_BMYP01000048.1 GCF_014652335.1 Vogesella fluminis
GCCCTGCGTTTCACTATTCCGCCTTCGGGCAGGCCCAAGTCCGACAGGCTGCTAGCGCTCGACGCCGCGGGAAACATCTCCCGCGACGAATCAGGCAAATTACACGATCTCGATGAGACCAGCGGTAACGCTACCCACCGCAGCAACACCAGTGTAGGTGCCAACCAGTTCGACGACGGTATCAGCCGCGCCGTCCTGGAAGACGAAGGTGCTGTCAGCTGCGTTCAGCACGCTATCACCGTTGCTATCGTAGTTGAACACCACGGTAGCGCTAGTGCCGTTCAGGTTGGTCGCCAGATAGGCCAGTGCGTCGGCCAAAGCGATCTGATTCGCGCCGGTACCCACTGCAACCGCAGCTGCAAAGACGTCATTGACGTTATCGAAGGTCACGAGACCGTTTGCCGCGACTGCGTGCGAGTCAATGCCACCGACATCGACGCCGTCAACACCGGCGGTAACACCCGCGATCGTTGCCGAAGCGAGATCAAGAACGTCATCACCGGCGGTAGCCGAACCCGCGGCCACTGCTGCCACACCTGCAGCCGCAGTAGCTTGGAAGCCAACCACCACATCCCAACCGGCGGCGGTGGAGTCACCATCGGCGATCACAACCGTATCGACTTTGCCGTCAGCCGCAGCGGTGTTCTGCATGACCAGCTTGTCCGCACCGGCACCGCCGGTGAAGATGTCGCTATCAACGCCACCAACCGCAGCGTCGTTGCCCGCACCGCCATTGAAGGTCAGCGAAGCGGTGGTCTGGTCGGTCACCAGGGCCACATCGTTGCCCGCGCCACCATTGAAGGTCACGTCCGCAGCTGCGGTCATGATTTCGAGGTTGGCGTTGGCATCACCGGTAACCACACCAGCGACTTGGCTATCGACCGTTGCAAGACGACCATCGAGTACTGCAGAAGCAGTCACCAGCGTGGCGCCGGTCCAGCTCAGGGTCAGGTCGGAACCGTTGCCCACAGCCAGCATCTGGTCTACGTCGCTATCCGGCAGAGCTGCACCGTCACCATCCACGTCGATGCGCAGCGTGGTAACACCGCCGCTCATGGAAACCGTGTTGGTAGCCAGGCTGGCGTCGATACCGGTTGCAAGGTTATCGGTCACGGTGTCGATGCCGGTGCCCACGTCGAACGTATCGTTACCGTCCTTCGCGGTCACGGTATCGTTACCCGCGCCGGTGCTGATAACGTTGTCACCACGGTCGCCCGCCACCTCGTCCCAACCGGAACCCGTGTTGATGTTGTCCTTCTGACCCGAACCGGTGATGGTGTTGTCGCCATTGCCGGCGTTGATGGTGATGTTGGTGCCTGCAGAACCCAGCGCCGAGAACACGTTGTCGCCGTCAGCCAGGGTCACGGTGGCGTTGTCGCCCAGCGAGATCACGTTGGCCGTCAGGTCGCCGCCGACGTTAGCGGCGTCGAAGGTGGTGAGCGAGTTGTTGAGCGCTGCGCCCGACACGGTGTTCAGGTTGACATCGTCGGCCGCCGAAACGGTCAGCGAGGTCATGGTCTTCGACCAGATGTTGTTGATCGTGGTCACGGCGTTGGCAGCACCGGCGGTGACATCTTCGTCGGTGACGACGATGTTCATCGAGGTGATGCCGTGGGCGGTCAGCTGACCCAGGTTGTAGGCCGTTGCACCGTAGATGACGTCATCCAGGTTGGCGTTGATGTTGACCGTCAGCGCGGTGGCCGCGTTGTTGGCCAGGGTCACGCCGTTGAAGTTGCCAACAGTGCTTTCGTCGCTGATCACGCCCTTATAGGCCGCATCGCCTACAGCGCTGGTACCGATACCGTTCCACGCCGCATCAGCAGCACGCGCTGCCGCTTCGGCAGCGGTGCGGTTCGCAGCGGTGTTGTCGTCGTCGGTATCCAGGTCGGCGCTGAAGTTCAGCTCGGTCAGGTTGGTGTCGTTCAGGGTGATGATGTCGGTAGTCGCCACGCCGGCAACGTTGAACGGCTCAGCGGTCAGCGGCGAAGCGTCAGCACCACCGTCGGCAGCGTTGGCCGCCAGGATCACCAGGTTCTCGACGTCGGCATTGGCCATGCCCAGCGTGACGTTTTCGTTGGCAATGATGTGGAGGTCTTCGATGCCGGACAGCGTCAGGTCAGCGTCGTCACTGAAGGCGGCGCGAACCGTGTCGTTGCCGCCAGCATCGCTGATGCTGTCGGTGGTGTCGAAGTCGTCGATGTTCACGAAGGTCAGGATGTCGTCGCCAGCGCCCAGACGAATGTCCTGGGTGATGTTAGCGATCGGGGCAACGGTGTCACCCACGGACAGGCGCAGGTTGCTCAGTTGCGCCGACGCTTCGATCACGCCAGCGTTGAGCGTGGAGACGACGGTGTAGTCGTCGCCCGCACGACCGCCAGACAGGGTCACGGTGCCGGTGTGCTCTTGCGCTGCCGTCAGGGTGACGTTGTTGTCTTCGGTGTCTGCATCGACGATGGTGACATTTTCAACTGCACCGACGCCAGAGGCTTGACCATCGATGTTCAGCGTGTAATCGAACTGGGTCTGGACGTTACGGTCGTTCTCGACACGAACGGCGACAGTGTTGTCGCCGGTGGCATCAGCCAGACGAATATTAACGATAGCGTCGGTACCGGCAACAACTTCGCTCACCGAGTGGCGCAGAACCAGGCCATTAGCCGCCAATGCGACACCAACGTCATTCAAGTTGAACGTGCCGGCAGTAGCATCGGGGTTCTCGTCACGCAGAATGACGGAAGTCAGCTCGGCGTCATCAAAGGCATCGAAATCGACCGTCTGAGCACCCGCCTGCTGACGCAGCTCCAGGGTCTGAATGTTGGTGATGGCAGCATTGCCCGCGATGTTGCCACCGACGACGACCAGGGTGTTGGAACCGGCACCGCCGTTGATCTGGTCGCGGTTGGTCGCGGAGGTCGCGGCGACACCGGCGTTCGTCCAGAACTTGTCGTTACCCGAACCGCCAGTAATGACGGTGTGCGCCTGGGCACCGGAGTTGGTCGGATCGACGAAACCACCCAGTGCAGCCGACACGTCAACGTTCAGGTTGCCAGTGAAGTCAGCAGCATTAACGGTACGCAGACCGATCGAGCCCGGATTGGCGATACCACCGGCAGCGAACGCGTCGTATTCGTTGTTAGTCGCAGTCAGGTTGACGATGGTCAGATCACCCGAACCAGTGATGTTCAGGTTTTCCATGTCGTTGACCGACAGGAGGTTGATATCCACACCGTTCGCCACGGTCAGATTGACGGTTTCAAAACCTTCCACGTTGGCGCGGCTGGTCTGATTGACGGAGTTTGCCAGCACGTCGTTCAGTTCCAGAGCGGCGACGTCAGCTGCACCGTTCAGAACGCCCGTCTTGTACTGGAAGGTCACATTGACGTCGTCGGACGCGGTGTTTGCAACGCGCAGCGTGGCAGCAGGGGTGCCAATGTTGTTGACAGCAGCATTCGCGGCGTCAGACGTCACGCGCTTGATGTTGATCGACTGCGTTGCATCGGCATTACGCAGGTCAAGCGCGGCGGTCGTACCCGTCCAGTCGATGTTGATGTTCTGAATGTTGTTCAGATACGGCGTAATGGTCGCCTGACCGTTGTCGTTCGGGTTGCCGAGCGTGACGTTGAGGGTGTTGTCGGTGCGACCTGCGATACCCGTCAGCACGTCCTCGTCTTGCAGCGCATTGACGCGGTCATTGCCGCCAGGAACGTAAACCAGACCCGAGTTGAACACGTTGGCGGTGGCAACGTCGGTACCATTAGTGAGCGAACCTGTCTGCCCAAACCGGAAACCCATGCCGGTCAACGGGTTACGGGAGGTTTGGTGGGCAGTTTCCGCACCGCCCCACCACTTTCCCACCGTCAGTGGGGCAAAACCAGCCCCGAAAGCGACCATCGGAGCATGAAAGCCAACAGGATTCGCCCCGTTGGGCGCCCCACCCACTTCCCACCCAACTGCCGGAACGACCCAGCAGGATGGGCGAACCCAGCCGGTTAGCGGCCGGGCATCGCCCTTGCCACGTCAGGCGTGGGCGTGGTGTTGCCCGTGGTGGTTCAGCGGCTGGATCGCCAGGCGCATACCCATGGCCTTGAGGATCGCCGACAAGGTCTTGAGTTCAGGGTTGCCCTTCTCGGAGAGGGTGCGGTACAGGGTATGGGCGTTGACGTCGGCCTGACGCGCCACCTCCTGCACACCGCCAAACGCCTTGCTGAGGGTACGCAGGGCCAGCATCAGGTCGGTCTCGTCGCCGTCTTCCAGCACAGAGTTCAGGTAGTCAGCGGCCAGCTCCGGGTCTTTGCGGAACATCTCGACCGTCGCTTCCTCGTGGGTTCGATGTGTCTTAGCCATTTCGCTTCTCCCAGTCCTTCAACAACTTCACAGCACGCTCGATGTCGCGGCTCTGCGACTTTTTGTCGCCACCGCTGGTCAGCATGATCACCATGTTGCCCACATGGGCGTAATACACGCGATACCCAGCACCGACATCGACCTTGAGTTCCCAGACACCATCGCGCAGCGGCTTACAGTCACCAAACAGCCCCGCTTCCATGCGGGCAACACGCCTGATGATTGCCACCTTGGCGACACGATCGCGCAAGGAGTCAAGCCAGTCCTGGTACAGGTCGTTCTCAGCCTCGTCGAGGTAGTGGATGATCTCGTGCATGCTTAGATTTTAGCTTTAAAGCGAAATTTCGCAACCTGTTTTTTTCTTCGCCTTACGATGCGAGCGTCAGCTTTCCCGGGATGACGCCCTTCTTGTGTGCAGGCCTGCGACTCCTGCAGAGCATGAGCATGCGCGTACAGATCGGCACGATCCACCTCGCCCAACACCTTGCCCCTGCCGTCGCCCTCGCTCGCCGGTGTCACTACGGCATCGTCGGCGATTTGGCAGGTTCAGGCCAAGGCGACTTTGAGCTCCCTGCTGCTGAGCGCTCAGACACAGCAGAGTTCGCATGGCATCCCCATCCGGCAACGCGGATCAGCCAGGTAACGGCTTTGCTCCTTCAGGGACAAGGCATCGAAAGCCTCCTCCAAGTCTATGCCGGATAATTTTCTGGCAAACAACTCCTCGGCCGTGGTGATCGGCTCAGGCGCAGCAAAGTAACGCATGCGATAGCGTGGTGGGGTGTTCTCCATGCGCGTCAGGAGTGCGGCACGGGCAGCAGTGATCGTGGTCAAGGGCATTTCAGGCTCCAGTAGTTGGCCCATGCAGGCTCAAACCTGCATGGGCGATCGGCGGCAAACGGTCAGTCAGCGTGCTCGACTTCAGCAGCAGCTTCCTCAAAGGCAGGCAACGGCTGGTGCGCCCAGTTCCATTGCCCAAAGATGTGCTGGCGGTGGTATGCCAAGTAGCGACGTTGGCGCTCGCTGGGCGTGGGCAGGCGCAGGTTCCAGTCCATGCCGAAACTGAAGGCCACCTCACAGGACATGGCAGGTGCCATCGCCAGATTGCCATCATCCTCCACCCTCAACAAACCGCGCAGGAAGTTCTGCACACCGCCCGAGTTGAGCAGGACATAGTTCTCCGGGTCCATTCGGACATCGTCGCAGGCCACATCCCAAGGCACGATCGGGCATGGCAGGCAATCGTCCGCATCAACGGCAATCGAGCGCCAGCGGCGGGTGTCACGCAGCCGCACCCATTCCATCATCGGCCCGCTACCCTCCAGTACCTGAAGCAGAGACAGGACTTCACCGGGGTGGAGATCGTCACGTTCGAGCAACGCGGCGCGTTGCACGGCATACCATTCAGGGGAGTAACGAATCGAAGCAAGCGGCCGGCCACGCCCATAAGGCCACGCGGCATGAAAGCTATTCTGGGGTGCATCCGAGACACACACCGCCGCGTGAAACGTGGTGCTCGACTGACCAGAGGCAACCAGCGCCTGATCCAGGGCCGTGATCAGGGTATCCGTTAGCGGCCAAGGTTCGACCAGCCACTGCAGCGAGCACTGGAGCCAGGTCGGCTCGGTGGTTTCGAACTGGTCACTGCACCAGTTTCTGACAAATCCTTGCGCCACGACTTGCATTCCACCGGCAATCACAACGACCAGCGCACCGGGTTCGGGCACTCGCTTTTTGGTGTGCGGACTCCACTGCAGCGGCGCGACCAACTCCTCGCCGTTGAATGCTGCCTGCTGGATGGAATCGAGGTTGAGGACGAAGGCTTGTGCTGAGTTGTTGTAGAGGTACATGTGCAATCTCCTGAAAGTGAATGATGGCGACCGGCAGGGCCGCAAAGATCGGAAAGGACCCGAGTGGATTCACGAGCCCGTCGGTGTGCGCCGCTGCGGCTGGACCGCCAGCGGTGCGCGAGGCACTTCCTGCAGATCCAGCAGCAAAGCGGGCTGGTCGTCAGGGTGGACGTAGGCGTCCCGCACCTGCTCGACCGGCACTTCCCCTTGCCAACGTTCGAGCTGGCGGATCGCCCAGACGTGGCTGCGCCCGTCGTGACCAGCGATCAAGCGGTACTGACGCTGCAAATGCAGCGCACCGATGTCGCGTAGAAAGTCCTCGACGTTGCGCGTCGTCAGGCGCACGCGCCCGACACTGTTGACGTGATCGACTACGTGTTTGACCACCACCAGATCGCAGGCAAAGGGCGGTTCCTGGGCCTCAAAGGCACGGTGCAGGTAGTCGATCTGGGGATCACGGGCCTGCACGACCAGTTCCTGGTGGAACCGCGTGCGGGGTGCCCGGCCGCGTGGGTTGTAGTGGCTGAGGTCACGGGTGAGCAGAAAGTGCAGCACGTAACAGCGGCCGTCGCCCATGAACCAGACCATCAGCTCACGGTAGTAGCTCTCTGGCTTGGGCTGGGCCTGGCTGCGATGCACCAGAAAACGCCGATCGGCTTCGGTGATCTTCAGCGGCGCAGCTGCGTTGGCGAAGAAGAGAAAGTTCGCCTGGTTGCGGGCACGGTAGCGTGCCGCGTGCTTGGGATTGATGTCGACGATCTCGTCGGTGATGTAATTCTTGATGCGGGCCATCGCGCTACGCCGGCCGTTGTCCTCGAACTCCTCGACGATGACCAGACTGGCGCTGGCCAGCCAGTCGTTGAAGTCGCTGGAGAGCGCGTCCGGACTCAGGTAGCGGGTGTTGTTCACGCCCACCAGCTGCGCCAGCATCTGGCCCTTGATACCTTTGCCGATGCCTTCGGCTTCGCTGGTCAAGAGCAAGGCGGTCGACTGCTTTTGCTCCGGTTTCTGGACCAGGCAAGCCATCCAGTCGAGCACAAACTTGAGGCTCGCCTCGTCGCCGTCGTAGAGGTAAGTGAGGTGCTCCAGAAACGGCGTCACATCGCCTTCGACCGGCTGGAAGTCACGCGGCGTCCAGCGGTTGAGGTAACGGACACCGTCCCACTCGACGATCTGGGGCTGGTTGGGAAAGAACTCGTAGGCGTCGACCTTCTGGATGCCGTGGTCACTGGCAAACAGGTAGGCCTGGATCGACCAGTCTTCGGGCTGGATGCCGTCGAGGCGGCGCGCCAATGCCGCTGGCGTCATGGTCAAGCCCGTGCTCAGGTCGGTGACCTGATCGCTTTGGGCGACATGGACGTAACGATGGCGGTCGTAGGGTAAGTTGGGGGCAGAAGGGGGTGCGGTCATGGAGGCTCTCCGTCGTGTTGGAAGAGCCTCAAGTCTGCGGAAGCGAAATCGCTCAACTGCTCACATCACCACCCGACTGCACCCGGTGAATGTGAGCAGTTGGTGCTCAGGGGCATGTCAAACTGGGCGGGGGAGCGCGCCACAAAAAAATGCCTCCCGGCAAAAGCCGCCTCAATGATTCAGGCCTGAGTGATCGATGGCACTCTGCAGTCCGGCATCGTGTCGGCTGCGTGTGCGTGGATGCCATGCCTTCCACTGGGCTTTGGCGAAGAAAGCCTTGACCACGGCTGCAGTCTCCCATTGCTCACTCGCCGAGCGCTTGCGTGCAGGTGCCTGCAGTTTGGTAAGTTCCCGGTTGATAGCAGTATTCGATAGCCGATCATCGTCGCCATCGACACCTTCAGCGCTGGCAAGATAGTGAGACTGCTTGAAGCTCAGCAGGTCAACCATGATGTCAGTCGTCACGTGGCCGTAGACACGTAGGCACAGCCAACCAGCCTGGCGGATGAACTGGCGACGACGGATGGTGTAACCCGCCTTGAGCACACCTTGATCCCAGGGCCTTTGCAGTAGTGTCTCCAGTTGGCGCAACGCCTGCGCTGCGCGACGCATGACCGCCCGCTCCTGGCTGTCGAACAGGACTTCGTTGATGGCATGGCCGAGCAGGCCATGGAGGGCCTGCTCGACCGCCAGTCCCCGCTCACGGATCGTTTCCCGTGACGTCCCCTCTTCGGCTGCCGTCAGGAAACGCTGGCTGAAGTAGTCCAGTGTCTGGGCCAGTTCACCCACAAACTGGTACTGACGTACCGCCCGTGGCCCTTGGTCCAGCAGAGTCGCTACGGCTTGCCGGTCGAGCAGTCCCTCGTCGATGCGCTGGGCAACCAGGGCTGCCAACTGCGCCTCCAGCTCACGCGCCTGGCTTTGGCACTGCTCGACCAGCGCCGGTGCCAACTCCTTGAGCCGGCGCTGATGCTCGCGCACCGTTTGCAGCAGCGGCTGGCCATCCCCAGTCTGCCGCGCCTGTTCCTGAGCCTGCGCGATGGCCGCCTGGCCGGCCGCGAAGGTCTGGCGAAACGCTGCCGGCAAGTCGTTGTGCTCTTCTTCCATGTCGTGCCCTTGTCGAAACTAAACACGTCAGCGTAGCAAACCTGAAGCAGGACGTCGCCGTTGGCTGGGCAGGCTGGCCCCAGGCTCCCCTCGCGACAGGGTGCCGAGTCGGGCGAAGCCCGTTGGCTCCCAAGGCCAGCGGGCTGCTTGTCTCAACAGTCTTAGCTCAACTCAAAAAGTAGTAGACATCACCGTTTCAGGTGTCCCCCCCTACGCAGGGGAAAGTTTTGTGTTCAGGCGAGCCTGCCGAGACGGGGGAGCCAGGTCGACTGCAACGGTTGGCTGCGAACGGTCGACGCCCTGAGCCGGTCAGGCTGGGCGCAAGCCAGCACCCGAGCCAGCCGAGACGCGGCGCTGTCGCCGTTGGCCACGGTGGGGCCAAAGCTGGGGGCTTGGGCAAAGGAAGCACCGGAAGGCTGGGCCGGTGTCTGACTGGCTGCGCACCCCGTCCACTGAGGTGAGCTCTGCCGCGACGAAACCGCCTACGGCCCTCAAGCCGTAGGCGGTTTGCGGCGTCCACCGCTGGGGTCGCAGTTGGTCACGTAGGCAACAAGGGGCGGCCAGCCGCCGCCCCTGCCCGCAACAGGGGATTGTCCACCGTCCGTCCAGGAGCCCAGCCGTGACCTTGCCCAGCGAAGACCTCTCCGCCCACACCGTCGTGCTGCCTACCCAGCTCACCGGCCCGGTCCGTTACGACTGGCTGGCCCAGGCGGCCCAGGTAGCCGGAAGAACCAAAGGCCTGCACCTCGCCTGCGCACTGGCCTGGCTCGCTGCCCTGCACGCTCGGCCAGACGTGCCGCTGACGCGCCGCACGATGGCGCGTTGGTCGCTGTCGCGGGACATCGTAGGCAAGGCGCTGGCGACCTTGCGCGAGCATGGTCTGGTGCTGACCTGGGCGGCACCGGGTCGGGCCAGGATCGTGGTGCTGACTGAACCGGGGAGCAGCACGCCACTGGCCATCGCGTAGTGGAGGCTTTACGCCTTCGCCCCGCCACCACTTTCCTTGCCCATCTTACGGGCGACGCCTTTCGGGGCGTCGTCCTGTCCAGTGCCTCAGCCTTGAGCCGCTGGCCACCAGTCGCGGCAGGTAACGATGGTCGTGGCGCACTACCCGACACCGACCGGGCCTGTTTCGAGGGGCCGGTGCTGCGAGGTCGGAAGAGCTCTCCGCTGACGCGAGGCCGCTCCAAGCTGACCGCCGAACGGCCGGCCCGGGGGTCGGCGAGGGGTGGGCCGAACGTAGCCTGTTTTGGGCGCGCTCGCAGTGCGATCGCCAAAGCGTAGCGTGAGCAGGCCACCCTGGCCCTGAAGCAAAAAAGAAACGACGCCGGACATCGCCACCAAGGCGATGTCCGCGCTGTCGTCGTGTCGCTCGTCGTCAGGCTGTGGCCAAGGCAAGGCCGGAAACTGCACTCAGGCTGTCCACTGCTTCGAGCAAGGTCGCCTGCGACAGGTGGGCGTAGCGCTGGGTCGTCTTCAGCTGGGTGTGGCCCAGAATCTTCTGCACCTCGTACAACGACCGGCCCGAGTTCACCAAAAAACTCGCTGTGGAGTGGCGCAGATCGTGCATCCGCACCTCCGGCAGGCCAGCCTGCTTGCGGGCAGTATCCCAGCTGTAGAAGATCGACACGTAGGGCTTCCTCGTCTTCGGGTTCGGCACCACGTAAGGGCAACCGTCCCAGCGCGGCACTTGCGCCAGGATCGCCAGCACGTCGGCCGACAAGGGCACATGCCGCGCCTTGCCGTTCTTGCTCAGGGGAATCCGCCACGTCCGGCGCTCCAGGTCGAAGTGGGACCATTGGCTGTCCAGCAGTTCGCGTTTGCGGCAGCCCAGAAGCAAGAGCAGCGGCACGATGTACTGCAGCTGCGGGTTGTCACTGTTGCGCACACAGGCGACCAAGCGCTGCACCTCCTCGGCAGTGAGGAAGCGCTCGCGCTTGTTGTTCTCCTCGAACAGCTCAACGCCGCTGGCCGGGTTGGTCTCGGTGCCGGGCACCTTCCACTTCTTGCCCAGGTTCCACATGTAACGGGTCAGGATGACGATGCGGTTGGCCGTGGCCGGGGCGTAGCCGCTGGCGCGCATGCCGTGCTGCAGGTCGATGATGTCCTGCTGGCGCACCTCGTCGAGGTGGCGCTTGGCCCAGCGTGGCAGGACGTGGTTGCGTAGGAACGATTCGTCGGTGTCCCAGCTGCGCTTGGCGCCTTTGGCGTAGTCGAGGTAACGTTGGGCGAAGTCTTCCAGGGTCGGGATCGCCCGCAGTGCCCTCTTCTCTTCGGCGGGGTTCTCGCCCAGGATCACCCGGGCACGGGTGGTTTGCGCAGCCGTCCGTGCCTGCTCGAAGGTGATGCCGGCGGCGTCGCCGATGCGGTGCTGGTGCTGCTTGCCCCGGGCGTCGCGGTAGCGCAGGTACCAGGTCTTGCCACCGCTGGGGCGCACTTCCAGCACAAAGCCGGGGATGGCGGTGTCGTACAGGTCCAGCTTCTTCTTGTCCGCCGGGCAGGTGGCGGTACGGACGGTGTTGGCATCAAGGGTGACGGTAGGCATGGTGAACTCCTTGTCGTGGATGGTGGGCGTGAGGTTGGGCGGCATCGATGGGTCCGGAGCGACCTCATCAGACTGTTCACCCACCGAGTTTTTTTGGTTTGGTCGGCCCTGCTGGCCCTACCGGCCCTGCGGTCCTGAGCAGATCGCCAGAAAGCAGAAAGCCCCGACGGCGTGAACCGTCGGGGCCTTCATCGGGCAGAGGGAGAGGCGGCTACTTTCCGGCCAGCAGCCGGTCTACCGCCGCCCGGTAGACCGCCATGTCCTCGCGCTTAGCCACTGCCAGAACAAGCACGACCAGCACGTCATCCTCGACCTGATAGACCAGCCGGTAGCCTTGCTTGAGCAGCTTGATCTTGTAGCAGTCGCGCAGATCGCCACGAAGTTCAGCGCCCGGCAAACGGGGCTGATCGAGGCGCTTCTTCAGCAGTTTCTTCAGCACCTCCTTGACGCTACCGTCTAGTGCGTTCCATTCAGCCAACGCTTCGGGCAGGAACTTCAGGCGGTAGCGTGTCGGCGTCGAGGAGGGATCAGAGGCTGTCAATGTCCACCTCGATCGCCGTCTCCTTGCCGGCCAGGCGTTGCCGTGCCAAGTCGACGAGGTCGCGGTCGGCCAACTCCTCGACCAACGCTTCGAAGAGCTTGGGCGTCACCATGTAGAACGCTGGCCGGTTGTGGTTGAGTACCGCCACGGGCTTCTCGCCTGCCGTGCGCAGCACTTGGGCCGGGTTCTTCTTGAACTCGGACATACTGATCGAGTAGTCGGCGTAGATCGCATCCATGTCATTCTCCTTGCAGGTTTGGCTCTGAATATAGAGCCATTTTTGACGCTTCGCAAGCTAAGTCACTTTGCTGCTGAACCAGTTCCGCCCTCGCCTTCTCCACCACGTCCGCTACGGTCTGGCTGGCGGCCCGCAGGGTCTGGTTGTCCAGGTGGGCGTAGCGGGTGGTCATGTTCGGGCTGGCGTGCCCGAGTAGCGCCTGCACGTCGTAGAGACTGCGGCCAGCGCTGACCGCCAAACTGGCAAAACTGTGACGCAGGTCGTGCCGGCGCATCGGTGGCAGACCCGCCTTGGCCAAGGCTCGGAAGAAGGTGGAGCGGACATCGCCCAAGGGCTTGCTCGGGTCACGTCCGGGAAACAGCCAGCCGCTACCCTGGGCCATGCTGGCTTGCCTCTCCAGGATCGCCACGGCGGCGTCGTTCAGGTGGATGTGCCGGGCGCCGGTCTTCGCCTTGGGCAGAAACCAAAGACGCTGCCCCAGGTTCACGTCCTCGACCCTCGCGGTCGTGGCTTCTCGCAACCTCACGCCGGTGAGCAGCAGCAAGGCGATGGCGGACGCGGCGATGGTGTTCTGGTCCGTTTCCAAGGCGGCCAGTAGACGACCAGCTTGTTCCGGCGTAAGGGCGACTTGGCGCTTGTTGTCTTCCTTGAGGCGGTCGATGCCGGCGCACCAGCTGCGCTCGACGTAGTCCAGAGCCACGGCCCGGCGGCCCATGGCCGAGAGCAAGGTCAGGTGCCGGTTCACGCTGGCCGGGCTGTGCGTCTTCCGGAGTTCGGTCAGGTAGGCCTCGACGTGTCGGCGGCGCAAGTCCTTGAGCTTCAGATGCGAGAAGGCCGGCAACAACCAGCACCGCAGTTTGCTGGCGTCGTCAGCATGGCTGCGTTTGTGTTGCCGGCTGTAGGCCAGGTAGGCCTGGGCGAACTCGCCGAGGGTCAGGTCGATCTTCTCTTCCTTGTGCCTGGGGTCGATGCCCTGCTCGACCTGGGCGCGGTATGTCAGGGCCAGCTTACGCGCATCCGGAACGGACAGTGCCGGGAAGGTGCCCAAACGGATCGCCCCTTTGGTTCCCGCCAGCACGAAGCGGAACCAGAAGGTCTTGCTGCTGCGGGTCACGGCCAAGCGCAAACCTGAGACACCATCAGCATCGCTGACCTCGACGGCCTTGGTGCCGTCGGGGCAGCTCAGGCGCTCGATGGCGCTGGCCGAGAAACGGAAACGGGTGGTCTTGCTCATGGTCTTTCTCCCATGGGTTGCATTGGCTCGGAGACGAGCTAAAATTGAATTCCTTACTTCATTACTTTCGGAGGCTGTCATGCTGGCCAAGCGCACGAGCAAGAACCAGGTCACCCTGCCTAAGGCCATCGTCCAGACGACGGGCGAGGCGGACTACTACGACGTCACCGTTCAGGACGGCAAGATCGTCCTGACGCCGGTTCGCCTGCAACAGGCCGACGCGGTCAGGGCGAAGCTGGAAGAACTGGGCATCACGCCCGACGACGTGGGCGACGCCATCGCCTGGGCGAGAAAGCGGGCATGAGCGTCCCCCGCGTTGTGCTCGACACTAACTGCCTGATCTCGGCGCTGATCTTCTCGCGGGGCAGGTTTGCCTGGCTGCGGGAAGCCTGGCAGACCCAGCGCTTCACCGCCCTGGCCAGTCACGACACGGTCAGCGAACTGCTGCGGGTGCTCGCCTACCCCAAGTTCAAGCTGACCCGCAACGAGCAGGAAACGTTGCTGGCCGACTTCCTGCCGTACGTCGAGACCGTCAAGATTGGCCAGACACCCGAGGGCTTGCCCGAGATCCGCGATGCGGACGACATCATCTTTCTGGTGCTTGCGGCTGTGGCCCAGGCCGATGCACTGGTCAGTGGCGACGGTGACATTCAGGCCGTTCGGGAGCAGTTCCACATTCCGATCCTGACCGTTGCGGAATTCGCTGACTGGCTGCAGGCGCACTGACGCTACACCGCAAAAAAGAGCGGCCACCGCCGTGCAGGCCGGTGACCGCGTGGTCAGAGAAACGCCCACCGGTTCTCAAATCCTTGGGACTCGGCGGGCACGAAAGCCGGCGACGGGCATCGGGCGTTGTTTCTCTTGGGGAAATGGCGGCAAGCACCACGGGTGGTGACGCGGACGTGCCGCCTGCCGGTCCATCGTCGGTCGAGTTGCCCGGAACGTCACCACGGTGCCGTGCCCAGCACGGCCAGATCGCCGAATTGGCACTGGACGGTGTCATCGACGGAAACCTCAACGATGTGCCTCCCGCCCAGTTCGCTCAGCCTGGACCTCGCCGACTCGACATCCGTGGTCAGTACCCAGTCGGTGCTACCGGCCATCTCGACCTGGAGCAACTGCACCGGGTACGGCAGGCCGTAGGTGGCGAGGATGTCGAGGCAGGCCAGGCGCTCGGCCTGCTCTTGGTCCAGGTTGCCGTCGTACTGGGCGATGGCCGCGCGTTCCTCGAAGGCTTCTCGGCGGTTGGTGTCCAGCCAGGCAACGATCCGGCGGACATGCCCGTCCAGTGGCTCAGGGTTGTGAGGCTGCGCCATGTCAGTAGTCCTCAGGGCGCAACATCGTCGTGCACAAGCGCTGCGGCGGCGTCAGCGCGTTGCCGGCATCGTCGATGTTGCTTTCCGCGTCGGTGATGACCCAGACGGTCACGCCCGGGGCGATCAGGTAGCTCGACAGAATCCGACTACCGTCTTCGAGAGCGGCGTCGTTCAGGGTCGCATCGTCGGAACACACGGAACCCCAGTCGGCCGACAGGTGCCTGCGCAGTAGCGTGGTTGGGCTGACGCCATGCTCGGTCAGCACGGCGAGCGCGCCCGGGGTGGCGACGATCTGGCCAGGCGAAAACAGCGGAAAGGGACGAGAAGAAGTTTCGGCGGATGTGGCCGGGGTGGTCATGCTCATGACAGTCTCCAGAAAAGCAAAACGCCGACCTCGCCCGGCTGGGCCAGATCGGCGTCACAGTGGAAAGAAGGAAGGAGAAGAAGGAACCGTGCGGGTGATCTCCGACGACTCAGGTCGTCACCACTAGCGGTGGTGCCGGTGTAGCGTAGCGCTGACACATCGCCAGCAACGTGGCATCCGTACCGTACTGCGGAATCCACAGCACGATGCCGTAGCCGGCGTCGTTGGTGATGAAGACCATCTCGTAGCAGGTCGCGTGCGCTTCCAGCACTTCCCAGGCCGGGCTGAAGTCCGGGTCGGGATAGCGGGCGTCGCTGAACCAGTCGTGAACGATGCGCAGTTGGGTCGCGGCTTCCAGGTCCTCAACGGTGTCACCCGGCTCGATCAGCCAGAACTCAGCCAACTCATCGAAGGTGTAGTCGTCGTAGGCGGCCAGTTCCGTGAAGCGCTGGAGGATTACGCCGCTGAGGGACGTGTCGGCGATACTCGCCAGATCATCCGGCGTGTGCAGTCGGCGCATGGTCGGCCTCGCTGGTCGTCGGCTCAGTTACGGCACCGACGTCATCCGTGTCGGTGTCGCCGGCAGCGGTGACGCTCTCGACAACCTTCTTGCGTTTCTTGCCCTTGGCGTTCACCGGTGAAGGGGGCTCAGTCTCGTTCGACGCGGAGGAGCTTGCGGCAAGCGTTGCGGCGACGATGTCCGGCGTGGGCTCCGGGTAGGTCACCCGCTCGCCGGGTTTGGCCAGCCACTCGGCACGAAAGGCGGCCCAGTCGCCCGCCTTGACGTGCTGATGTACTTTGTCGGGCGCCGGAGCGACCAGGCCCAGGTCCTTGAGGACGGCGAGACAGAACGGCGGGTTGTTCGATGATCTCCCGACCATCGCGCCGCGTAGCGCCTTTGTGGGAAACGGGGTACCGGCGTAGGCGTCGATCTCGGCTTCGATGGAGTCGAGGCGCACAGCCTCCTTGCTCCACAGGCCACCGCCTTCGTTGGCGGTGACGGCGATGTGCAGTTCGGGTTCGTCGCCGACGTCGGCCAGCAGCACGTAGGTGATGCCGCTGGTACTGCGGGCGGACAGTTTGGGGGCGATGTCGGACTTGAGCAGCCGGTACGGCTTTGGGGTCAGGTCGGGGGAGGTCTTCGGTTTGGGCATGTCGGTCTCCAGAAAAACGAAGCCCCCGGGGTCACGCGGACCACGGGGGCAAGAGGGAAAGAAAGAAAGAAAGGATGGGAAGGAAGTCTCTGGTCAGCGGATGCTGAGCTTGGCGTCAATCTCGCGCTGGGTGATCACGTAGCTCAGCGCTGCCGTCGCAACGACTAGAGCGGCCCCCGGCCCGGTGGGCAGACTGGCGAGCAAGGATGGAAACAAGGCGGGATGCATGGCGCGGCTCTCCTTGGGAAACGGTGGACGAAAGAAAGCCCCGGGCACCTTGTGGCGGCCGGGGCAGGAGCGATCCGGGTGGATCAGAGGAATGATATGCATGCGAGGGCAACAGCTATCGCGGTTATCCTTCGCGGTTTTTTGGCCACCAGAACACCGTGCTATTCCTCACCCTTCTGCTCGGCTACCTGCTGGGCCGACTCCAGAACCGTCGATGGCGGCGTGACCGCTACAGGCCTTGGGCCGCAAACTTCAACTGATCGCCGAACGTAATGAGAACAGTGGCTACCGACAGAAAAGCAAGCGGCCATCGCTGCGGCCTTGGCAGAAATGGCTGCTGGGTTTCTTCCACTGGATTTCACCCACGCTGACCCGTTACACGCTCTCTGA
>NZ_BMYP01000049.1 GCF_014652335.1 Vogesella fluminis
CATGGTCCACGTGACCGATGGTACCAACGTTTACGTGCGGCTTGGTCCGCGCAAACTTTTCTTTTGCCATTTTGCAAAATTCCTAAAATAAAGAACAAACAGTTACAAGGTTGGCCGCATGCGGCCAACCTTGCGCGCCAAATTACTTACGAGCAGTCATCACAGCGTCGGCAACATGCTTAGGAGCTTCAGAGTAGTGCTTGAACTCCATGGAGTAGGTTGCACGACCCTGGGTTGCAGAACGCAGGTCAGTGGAGTAACCGAACATCTCGGCCAGCGGAACTTCGGCCTTGATCTTCTTGCCACCCAGACCATCATCGTCCATACCCTGGACGATACCGCGACGACGGTTCAGGTCACCCATCACGTCACCCATGTACTCTTCCGGGGTCTCCACTTCCACGGCCATCATCGGCTCGAGGATGCAAGGACCGGCACGGCGCATGGCTTCTTTGAAGGCCATGGAACCGGCCAGTTCAAAGGCGATCTGCGACGAGTCGACATCGTGGTAAGAACCGAAGGTCAGACGTACGGTTACGTCAACCACAGGGAAGCCGGCCAGGATACCGTTGGACAGGGTGTTCTGGATACCCTTGTCAACCGAAGGGATGAATTCGCGAGGAATCACACCACCCTTGATTTCGTCGAAGAACTTGTAGCCTTGGCCTTCGCCGGACGGTTCCAGAGTGATCACGGCGTGACCGTACTGACCCTTACCACCGGACTGCTTGACGTGCTTACCGTCAACATCAGTAACCGTCTTGGTAATGGTTTCACGGTAGGCAACCTGAGGTGCGCCAACGTTGGCTTCAACACCGAATTCACGCTTCATGCGGTCAACCAGAATTTCCAGGTGCAGTTCGCCCATACCGGAAATGATGGTTTGGCCGGATTCTTCGTCGGTACGCACGCGGAACGACGGGTCTTCCTTGGCCAGGCGGTTCAGGGCAACGCCCATCTTCTCCTGGTCAGCCTTGGTTTTTGGCTCAACGGCAACGTGAATCACCGGCTCCGGGAATTCCATGCGCTCCAGGATCAGCGGAGCGTCGATGGCGCACAGGGTTTCACCGGTAGTCACTTCCTTCAGGCCGATACCGGCAGCGATGTCGCCGGCACGAACTTCGGTGATTTCCTTGCGATCGTTAGCGTGCATCTGTACGATACGGCCCATACGCTCTTTCTTGCCCTTAACCGAGTTCAGCACGGTGTCGCCGGAGTTAACCACGCCGGAGTACACACGGAAGAACGTCAGCTGACCAACATACGGGTCGTTCATCAGCTTGAATGCCAGAGCGGAGAACGGTGCGGTGTCGGAAGCTTCGCGAGTGGTCGGAGTACCGTCGTCCAGTTCACCCGGAACCGGTGGCACGTCCAGCGGGCTAGGCAGCAGCTCAACAACCGCGTCCAGCATGCGCTGAACACCCTTGTTCTTGAACGCGGAGCCGCACAGCATCGGCTGGATTTCGCAACGCAGGGTACGCTGACGCAGACCGTGAACGATTTCTTCTTCGCTCAGGGTTTCGCCTTCCAGGTACTTGTTCATGGTGTCTTCGTCGACTTCTGCCGCCGCTTCAACCATCTTCTCGCGCCACTCTTCAGCAACTGCCACCAGATCAGCCGGGATGTCGCCATATTCGAACTTCATACCCTGGGAAGCTTCGTCCCAGATGATGGCTTTCATCTTCAGCAGGTCAACCACACCGGTAAAGCCTTCTTCGGCACCGATAGGCACCACGATAGGCACCGGATTGCCGCGCAGACGGGTCTTGACCTGTTCTACGGCACGGAAGAAGTTGGCACCCTGACGGTCCATCTTGTTCACGAAGGCAATGCGTGGCACTTTGTACTTGTTGGCCTGGCGCCATACAGTCTCGGACTGAGGCTGTACGCCACCCACGGCGCAGTAAACCATCACCGCACCGTCCAGTACACGCATGGAACGCTCTACCTCAATGGTAAAGTCCACGTGGCCCGGGGTATCAATGATGTTGAAGTGGTGCTCGGGGAACTGGAGAGCCATGCCCTTCCAGTAGGTGGTGGTGGCAGCCGAGGTAATGGTGATACCGCGTTCCTGCTCCTGCTCCATCCAGTCCATGGTGGCGGCGCCATCATGCACTTCACCGATTTTGTGGTTCACACCGGTATAGAACAGAATACGTTCTGTAGTGGTGGTTTTACCCGCATCAATATGCGCCGAGATACCGATGTTACGGTACCGTTCAATAGGAGTTTTTCTAGCCACGGCCAGAATCCTTTCGCAGGATGATTATTAGAAGCGGAAGTGGGAGAATGCTTTGTTGGCTTCAGCCATACGATGCACTTCATCGCGCTTCTTCATGGCGCCGCCGCGGCCTTCAGCCGCATCCATCAGCTCGCCGGCCAGACGCAGATCCATGGACTTTTCACCACGCTTGCGTGCAGCATCGCGCAACCAGCGCATGGCCAGAGCCATACGACGGGATGGACGTACTTCAACAGGAACTTGATAGTTTGCACCACCAACGCGACGGCTCTTGACTTCAACAACCGGCTTGGCGTTAGTCAGTGCAGTATTGAATACTTCAAGAGCGTTCTTGCCGCTCTTCTTCTCGATTTGCTCGAGGGCGCCGTAAATGATGCGTTCGGCAACAGACTTCTTGCCGTCGATCATCACAACGTTCATGAACTTGGACAGATCCTGGCTACCAAACTTCGGATCCGGCAGGACATCACGCTTCGGGACTTCTCTGCGTCTTGGCATTTCAATTCCTTCAATCTATTCAGTTGAGCTTCATGCTCGCGACTACTCAATGGAGCAGCCACTTACTCGACAGCAAATGCTGCCGCTGACGACCCAAGTAACAATTACTTAGGACGCTTGGCACCGTACTTGGAACGAGCCTGCTTACGGTCTTTAACGCCAGCAGTGTCCAAGGAGCCGCGAACGGTGTGGTAACGCACACCTGGCAAGTCTTTTACACGACCGCCACGGATCAGCACGACCGAGTGTTCTTGCAGGTTGTGGCCTTCACCGCCGATGTACGAAATCACTTCGAAACCGTTGGTCAGGCGAACCTTGCACACTTTACGCAGTGCGGAGTTCGGCTTCTTAGGGGTGGTAGTGTAAACACGGGTGCACACGCCACGCTTCTGCGGGCAGGCTTCCAGTGCTGGCACCTTGCTGTTCGAAACAACCGGGGCGCGGCCTTTACGAACGAGTTGGTTGATGGTTGGCATTACTATCAGTTCCTAATTGAATCCTTCGGCGGCACCATACCACCGAGAAGATCGTGGATTATATTTTGGTCAACTACCAGCGTCAATAAAATAACGCTGCCCATCCAATGTTAACCATTGAATGTGCAGCGTTTTTTGCAAAGACGGCAGATCAGGACTGACTGTCGCTGATTTCGATCTCGGATTCGAGTGCCGATGACTCGATTGCCACATCACCACCTTCACCGGTACGGCGGCGGTTGCGATGATAAGCCAGACCGGTACCGGCCGGGATCAGGCGACCAACGATCACGTTTTCCTTCAGACCGCGCAGATCATCCTTTTTGCCCATGATCGCCGCTTCGGTCAGCACGCGCGTGGTTTCCTGGAACGAGGCCGCAGAGATGAAGGAATCTGTCGACAGCGACGCCTTGGTGATACCCAGCAGTACGTTGTCGTACTGGGCCGGCATCTTGCCATCGGCAATCATGTTGTCGTTGGTCTCCAGCACTTCGGCACGCTCAACCTGCTCGCCGATGATGAAATCGGTATCGCCGTTGTCGGTGATGATCACGCGACGCAGCATCTGGCGAACGATCACCTCGATGTGCTTGTCGTTAATCTTCACACCCTGCAGACGGTAAACCTCCTGCACTTCCTGGCTGATGTAGCGCGCCAGCGCCTCGATACCCTGCAGACGCAGGATGTCGTGCGGATCAACCGGACCGTCGACAATCACTTCACCGCGGTTCACGACTTGACCATCGTGCACCAGCACGTGCTTGTCTTTCGGGATCAGGCTTTCGTGTGCGTAGCCGTCCAGATCGGTGATGATCAGGCGCTGCTTGCCCTTGGTGTCCTTGCCGAAGGAAACGGTACCGGTCACCTCGGCCAGCATGCCCGCATCTTTCGGCGAGCGGGCTTCGAACAGTTCGGCCACACGCGGCAGACCACCGGTAATGTCACGGGTCTTGGACGATTCCTGCGGAATACGTGCCAGCACTTCACCCTTGCCCACTTCCTGACCGTCACGCACGGTAATGATCGCGCCAACCTGGAAGGTGATCGATACCGAAGCATCGGAACCCGCCAGTTTCACTTCATTGCCATTGTCGTCCAGCAGTTTCACCAGCGGGCGCAGCATCTTCGACTGTGCGGTGGCGCGACGCTTGGAGTCGATCACCACCAGCGTCGACAGACCGGTGACTTCGTCGGTCTGCTTGGCGACGGTGGCGCCCTCTTCCACGTTCTCGAACTTCACGCAACCGGCGTACTCGGTGATGATCGGACGGGTATGCGGGTCCCATGTCGCCAGCACTGCACCGGCCTTGATGGTCAGACCGTCGGTCACCATCAGGGTCGCGCCGTACGGCACCTTGTGACGTTCTCGCTCGCGGCCAACGTCGTCATGGATCACCACTTCGCCGGAACGAGTGATCACGATCAGCTCGCCCTTGCTGTTGGCCACGTAACGCATCTGGCTGTTGAAGCGTACAGTGCCGTTGGACTTGCCTTCCACCTGGCTGGCGGCGGCATTTCGCGATGCCGCACCACCGATGTGGAAGGTACGCATGGTCAGCTGGGTACCTGGTTCACCAATCGACTGGGCGGCGATCACGCCGACTGCCTCGCCAGCATTAACGCGCTTGCCACGTGCCAGATCACGGCCATAACACTGCGCACACAGGCCATAACGGGTTTCGCAAGTGATGGCGGTACGCACCTTCACCTCATCGATACCGAGGCTGTCGATCAGTTCGATCAGGCTTTCGTCCAGCAGGGTGCCGGCCTCAATCACGGTTTCATTGCTGGATGGATCGACGACATCGGTAGCGGCGACACGACCGAGAATACGGTCGCGCAGCGGTTCAATCACGTCACCCCCCTGCACCACGGCCTTCATCGCGAAGCCGTTGCTGGTACCGCAATCGTCCTCAATCACCACCAGATCCTGGGTCACGTCGACCAGACGACGGGTCAGGTAACCGGAGTTCGCGGTCTTCAGTGCGGTATCGGCCAGACCCTTACGGGCACCGTGTGTCGAAATGAAGTACTGCAGAACCGTCAGGCCTTCGCGGAAGTTGGCGGTAATCGGCGTTTCGATAATCGAACCGTCCGGCTTCGCCATCAGGCCACGCATACCGGCCAGCTGTTTGATCTGTGCCGCGGAGCCACGGGCACCGGAGTCGGCCATCATGTAGATCGAATTGAACGATTCCTGATCAACTTCCTTGCCTTCGCGGTCGATCACCTTCTGCGTGGACAGACCGTCCATCATCGCCTTGGCGATCTTGTCGCCGGTACGACCCCAGATATCGACGACCTTGTTGTAGCGCTCGCCCTGGGTCACCAGACCCTGACGATACTGCTCTTCGATCTCTTTGACTTCCTTGTTGGCTTCGCCCAGCAGTTCGGTCTTCTTCACCGGGATCAGCATGTCGTCGACGCAAATCGAGATGCCGCCACGGGTGGAGTAGGCAAAACCGGTGTACATCAGCTGGTCGGCGAAGATCACGGTGTCGCGAATGCCGCAACGACGGAAGGAGCCGTTGATCAGACGCGAGATTTCCTTCTTCTTCAGTGCCTTGTTGATGTACTCGAACGGCAGGCCCTTCGGCAGGATTTCCGACAGGATGGCGCGGCCAACGGTGGTGTCGTAGCGCTTGATCACCGGCTGGAACTCGCCCTGCTCGTCCTTGACCCATTCCTTCAGGCGCACGGTGATACGGGTCGCCAGCTCTACCTGACGCGTCTCGTAGGCACGATGCACTTCGGAAGTGTCGGCGAAGACCATGCCTTCATTCTTGCCGTTTACCTTGTCGCGGGTCATGTAGTACAGACCCAGCACGATATCCTGCGACGGCACGATGATAGGCTCGCCGTTGGCAGGCGACAGCACGTTGTTGGTGGCCAGCATCAGGGTGCGGGCTTCCATCTGCGCTTCCAGCGACAGCGGCACGTGAACGGCCATCTGGTCACCGTCGAAGTCGGCGTTGAATGCCGCGCAGACCAGTGGGTGCAGCTGGATGGCCTTACCTTCGATCAGCAGCGGCTCGAACGCCTGGATACCCAGGCGGTGCAGCGTTGGCGCACGGTTCAGCAGGACCGGATGCTCGCGGATCACGTCTTCCAGGATGTCCCACACTTCCGGCACTTCCTGCTCGACCAGCTTCTTGGCCGCCTTGATGGTGGAGGCCAGGCCCAGCACTTCCAGCTTGTGGAAAATGAAGGGCTTGAACAGTTCCAGCGCCATTTTCTTTGGCAGACCGCACTGGTGCAGACGCAGGGTCGGGCCTACGGTAATCACGGAACGACCGGAGTAGTCCACGCGCTTACCCAGCAGGTTCTGACGGAAACGACCGCCCTTACCCTTGATCATGTCGGCCAGCGACTTCAGCGGACGCTTGTTGGCACCAGTCATCGCCTTGCCGCGACGGCCGTTGTCCAGCAGCGAGTCAACCGATTCCTGCAGCATGCGCTTCTCGTTGCGCACGATGATGTCCGGCGCACGCAGTTCCAGCAGACGCTTCAGGCGGTTGTTACGGTTGATGACGCGGCGGTACAGGTCGTTCAGGTCGGAGGTCGCGAAGCGGCCACCGTCCAGCGGCACCAGCGGACGCAGCTCCGGCGGCAGCACCGGCAGCACTTCCATGATCATCCATTCCGGCTTCATGCCGGAACGCTGGAACGCCTCCAGCACCTTCAGGCGCTTGGCGATTTTCTTGATCTTGGTGTCGGACGAGGTCGACGACAGTTCGTTGCGCAGGGTTTCGACTTCGGAAGTCAAGTCCAGACGCTTGAGCAACTCGCGTACCGCTTCGGCACCCATCAGCGCCACGAACTCTTCGCCGTACTCGTCCAGCTTGTCGAGGTAGTCTTCCTCGCTCAGCAGCTGACGTGGCTGCAAGCTGGTCAGACCAGGTTCGGTCACCACGAAGGCTTCGAAATACAGCACGCGTTCGATGTCGCGCAGGGTCATGTCCAGCACCATGCCCAGACGGGACGGCAGCGACTTCAGGAACCAGATATGCGCAACCGGCGACGCCAGTTCGATGTGGCCCATGCGCTCGCGACGTACCTTGGACAGGGTGACTTCAACGCCACACTTCTCGCAGATCACGCCACGATGCTTCAGGCGCTTGTACTTGCCGCACAGGCACTCGTAATCCTTTACCGGCCCGAAAATACGGGCGCAGAACAGGCCATCACGCTCCGGCTTGAATGTCCGGTAGTTGATGGTTTCCGGTTTCTTGACTTCACCGAACGACCAGGAACGGATCTTGTCCGGGGAGGCGATGCCGATCTTAATCGCATCAAACTCTTCTTCTTGCGTGACTTGCTTAAAGAGATCGAGCAGAGCTTTCATTGCGTCTCCATTCAGGAGGAGCCCGCGGCCAACGTTGGCCGCAGGCTACCTTGCCTAATTAATAACGTTCCAGGTCGATATCCAGGCCCAGCGAGCGGATTTCCTTAACGAGTACGTTAAAGGATTCCGGCATGCCGGCATCGATCTTGTGTTCGCCCTTGACGATGTTTTCGTAAATCTTGGTACGGCCGGTGACATCGTCCGACTTCACGGTCAGCATTTCCTGCAGCGTGTAAGCCGCGCCGTAGGCTTCCAGCGCCCACACTTCCATCTCACCGAAACGCTGGCCACCGAACTGCGCCTTGCCGCCCAGCGGCTGCTGGGTCACCAGCGAGTACGGGCCGGTGGAACGGGCGTGCATCTTGTCGTCGACCAGGTGATGCAGCTTCAGGTAGTGCATCACGCCGACGGTCACGCGGCGGTCGAAGGCTTCGCCGGAGCGGCCGTCGAACAGAGTCATCTGCGTCTTGCTGCCGTTGAAGCCCAGTTGCGCGGTGTGCTCGTCTTCATCCGGGTACGCCAGCTGCAGCATGTGCATGATTTCGGATTCTTTGGCACCGTCAAACACCGGCGTCGCGAACGGCATGCCCTTACGCAGGTTCTGCGCCAGAGTCAGGATTTCGTCATCCGACATTTCCGCCAGCGATTCCTGCTTGCCGGTATCGTTGTAGATGCGTTCCAGGTAGGCACGCAGCTCGCCGATGCCCTGCTGCTGCTTGAGCATGCGGTCGATGCGCTCGCCGATACCCTTGGCAGCCCAACCGAGGTGCACTTCCAGAATCTGACCGATGTTCATCCGCGACGGAACGCCCAGCGGGTTCAGCACGATGTCGACCGGACGACCGTCGGCCATGTACGGCATGTCTTCCACCGGCAGGATGCGCGATACCACACCCTTGTTACCGTGACGACCGGCCATCTTGTCACCAGCCTGCAGGCGGCGTTTCACCGCGATGTAGACCTTGACCATCTTCTGCACGCCCGGCGGCAGTTCGTCGCCCTGGGTCAGCTTGCGCTTCTTGTCTTCGAACTTCAGATCGAATTCTTCACGCTTCTGCGCCAGGCTTTCCTTGATCAGCTCCAGCTGCTTGGCGATGTCTTCATCGGCCATGCGGATATCGAACCATTCGTGCTTGGACGGCAGGCCGTCCAGATAGGCGACGTCGATTTCAGAGCCTTTGGCCAGGCGCTTCGGACCACCGTTGGCGACCTTGCCCAGGATCAGGCGCTCGATACGGCTGAAAGCATCGTTTTCGAAAATACGCAGCTGGTCGTTCAGGTCCAGGCGATAGCGCTTCAGTTCGGCATCGATGATGGACTGGGCACGCTTGTCGCGCTCGATACCTTCGCGGGTGAACACCTGCACGTCGATCACGGTACCGACCATGCCGGTCGGCACGCGCAGCGAGGTGTCTTTCACGTCGGACGCTTTTTCACCGAAGATCGCGCGCAGCAGCTTCTCTTCCGGTGTCAGCTGGGTTTCGCCCTTAGGCGTCACCTTGCCGACCAGCACGTCACCGGCGGTCACTTCGGCGCCGATGTAAACGATGCCGGAGTCGTCGAGGCGGTTGGACATGCGCTCGGACAGGTTCGGGATGTCGCGGGAGATTTCTTCCGGCCCCAGCTTGGTGTCACGGGCAACAACCGACAGCTCTTCGATGTGGATCGAGGTGTAGCGGTCGTCGGCCACCACCTTCTCCGAGATCAGGATCGAGTCCTCGAAGTTGTAGCCGTTCCACGGCATGAAGGCGATGGTCATGTTCTGACCCAGCGCCAGCTCACCCATGTCGGTCGAGGCACCGTCTGCCACCACGTCGCCACGGGCGATGTGGTCACCAACGCTGACTACCGGACGCTGGTTGATGTTGGTGTTCTGGTTGGAACGGGTGAACTTGGTCAGGTTGTAGATATCGACACCAACTTCACCGGCCAGCGCTTCTTCGTCGTTGACGCGTACCACGACACGGGTCGCATCGACGTAATCCACTACGCCGCCACGGCGTGCCACCACGGTGGTGCCGGAGTCGGTCGCCACTGCACGTTCGATACCGGTACCGACGAAGGATTTTTCCGGACGCAGGCAAGGTACCGCCTGACGCTGCATGTTGGCACCCATCAAGGCACGGTTCGCATCGTCGTGTTCCAGGAATGGAATCAGCGAGGCCGCTACCGACACCACCTGACCGGTAGCCACGTCCATGTATTGCACGCGATCCGGCGTCGACAGGATGGTTTCGCCCTTTTCACGGCAGGTCACCAGCTCATCGATCAGGCTGCCGTCATCCGCCAGCTCGGCGTTGGCCTGGGCGATGATGTAGCGACCTTCTTCGATCGCCGACAGGTAGTCGATCTCGTTGGTCACCTTGCCGTCGATCACCTTGCGGTACGGCGTCTCGAGGAAGCCGTACTCGTTGGTGCGGGCATACACCGACAGCGAGTTGATCAGACCGATGTTCGGACCTTCCGGCGTCTCGATCGGGCACACGCGGCCGTAGTGGGTCGGGTGTACGTCACGCACTTCGAAACCGGCGCGTTCGCGGGTCAGACCGCCCGGGCCCAAGGCCGAAACACGGCGCTTGTGGGTCACTTCGGACAGCGGGTTGGTCTGGTCCATGAACTGCGACAGCTGGCTGGAGCCGAAGAATTCCTTGATCGCGGCCGATACCGGCTTGGCGTTGATCAGGTCATGCGGCATCAGGTTGTCGGATTCGGCCTGGTTCAGGCGTTCCTTCACCGCGCGCTCGACACGCACCAGACCGGCACGGAACTGGTTCTCGGCCAGTTCACCGACGGAACGCACACGACGGTTACCCAGATGATCGATATCGTCTACTTCGCCACGGCCGTTGCGCAGCTCGACCAGGATGGCGATGACCGACACGATGTCTTCGTTCGACAGCACACCGTCCATCACGTCGCGGCGATGGGCGAAGGTGTCGGACAGCATGGTCTTGAACCACTCCGGCGACTTGTCATCCAGCTTGTACTGGTAAGTGCGGGTGTTGAACTTCATGCGGCCAACACGGGACAGGTCGTAGCTGTCCTCGTTGAAGAACAGGCGCTGGAACAGTTGCTCGACAGCGTCTTCCGTTGGCGGCTCGCCCGGGCGCATCATGCGGTAAATCGCCACGCGCGCCTGCAGCTGGTCGGCGATGTCGTCGCCGCGCAGGGTGTGCGCGATGTAACCGCCATGATCCAGGTCGTTGATGAACAGCACGTCGACTTCAGCGACGTCATGGATGTCCATCTTGGCCAGCAGGTCGTCGGTGATTTCCTCGTTGGCGCGCGCGATCACTTCGCCGGTTTCCGGGGCGATCACGTTGCGGGCCAGGATCTTGCCGACCAGCACGTCGAACGGTACTTCGATACGGTCAAGGTTGGCCGCAGCGATATCACGGATGTGCTTGGCGGTGATGCGCTTGTCCTTGGCAACGATCAGTTTGCCGTCTTCGCCAACGATGTCCAGCTTGGCCACTTCGCCCTTCAGGCGGTCGGCAACCACCTTCTGGAACACACCATTCTTGGTCAGGTAGAACGTGTCGCAGCTGTAGAACTCGGACAGGATGCGCTCGCTGGTATATCCCAGCGCCTTGAGCAGGATCGATACCGGCATCTTGCGGCGGCGGTCGATACGGAAGAACAGCTGATCCTTGGCGTCGAACTCGAAGTCCAGCCACGAGCCGCGGTAAGGAATCACGCGGGCAGAGAACAGCAGTTTGCCGGAAGAGTGGGTCTTGCCGCGATCGTGTTCAAAGAACACGCCTGGCGAACGGTGCAACTGGGAAACGATGACACGCTCGGTACCGTTGATGATGAACGAACCGTTCGAGGTCATCAGCGGGATTTCACCCATGTAGACTTCGTTCTCGCGCACTTCCTTCACCACCGGCTTGGAAGATTCGCGATCGAGAATGGTCAAACGGATTCGTGCACGCAGAGGCGAGGCGAAGGTGATGCCACGCAGTTGGCATTCCTGTACATCAAATGGCGGTTCACCCAACACATAGTGTACAAAGTCGAGGCGGGCAAAACCGTTGTGACTTACGATCGGGAAAATCGACTTGAATGCAGCCTGCAGGCCCACATCCTTACGCTGATCGTACGGCACACCCAACTGGAGGAACTCAGTGTACGAATCAATCTGCGTTGCCAACAGGAATGGGACATCGAGAACGGTTTGACGCTTCGCAAAGCTTTTACGAATACGTTTTTTCTCAGTAAACGAATAACTCATAGAGTCTCCATTGTGGGGGGTGGCGCAAGAAACCAAACGTCAGCAGCCACAAAACTTGAATGCTGACCTTTAGCAACTCGTTACAACATCACAAGCGCAACAAGGCTGGCGGATTTCTCCACCAGCCTCACTAATCTTCGCCAGGAAGATTATTTTACTTCAGCCTTGGCGCCAGCTTCGATCAGCTGCTTGGCGATGTCGTCGGCTTCAGCCTTGGATACGCCTTCCTTGACATTCTTCGGAGCGCCATCTACCAGATCCTTGGCTTCTTTCAGACCCAGGCCGGTGATCGCACGAACAACCTTGATCACGTTAACTTTGCTTTCGCCGGCAGCAGTCAGAACCACGTCGAACTCGGTCTTCTCTTCAGCAGCAGCAGCACCAGCACCCGCAGGACCGGCAACAGCAACGGCAGCAGCGGAAACGCCGAACTTCTCTTCGAACGCCTTAACCAGGTCGTTCAGTTCCATAACAGTCAGACCAGCAACTGCGTCGAGGATATCTTCTTTGGTGATAGCCATTTGTAAAACTCCTGAATACGGTATGAATCGAATAAATTAAGCGGCTTCGGATTGCTTCTGCTCGGCCAGAGCGGCCAGAGCACGAGCAAAACCGGATACCGGAGCCTGCATAACGTAGAGCAGCTTGGACAGCAGCTCTTCGCGGCCCGGAATCGAAGCCAGTTCGGCTACTTCGGCAGCATTCAGCACTTTGCCGTTGTAGGAACCTGCCTTGACGACAATTTTGTTGTCTTCTTTGGCAAATTGGTACAGCACCTTGGCAGCAGCTACCGGATCAGCAGATACACCGTAAACCAGCGGGCCAACCATTTGGTCAGCCAGTGCTTCGAACTGTGTACCGGCAACGGCGCGACGAACCAGAGTATTCTTCAGAACACGCAGGTAAACGCCGTTCTCACGCGCCTTGGCGCGGAGTTTGGTCATGCTGCTAACCTCGATGCCCCGATATTCGGCGATAACGAGAGTCTGGGCATCCACCAGCTGGGCAGATACTTCAGCTACAACCGCCTTTTTATCTTCAATATTGAGACTCAAGGTCCACCTCCTAGACTGAAATGAAGCAGGATATTCTGCTTCGCTTTGCAGCGGCGACCTAATCAGGAGACATAACAAACGGATGGTGCTCATGGGCGGAATTGAACCGCCGACCTCTCCCTTACCAAGGGAGTGCTCTACCCCTGAGCTACATGAGCCAAATACGTTGAAAGCCTTCTAAGGGTTCACCATCTGCGTAGGCTACTCTTGCGAGCATTAAGCCAGACGGCACCTACGGTCTTTGACAATCTGGCAGGCAAAGCCTGCCAGCCCAAAGCCATTGTGAAACTGCCAGACCGGCAAATTAAACGCCAGTGGTCGCAGTATCAACGCGTACACCAACACCCATGGTGCTGGATACGGCAATCTTCTTCAGGTATACGCCTTTGGATGCAGCCGGCTTGGCCTTAACCAGAGCGTCAACCAGCGCAACAAAGTTTTCGCGCAGGGCCTCAACTTCGAACGAAGCACGGCCCAGAGTGGCGTGAATGATACCTGCCTTGTCGGTACGGTACTGCACCTGACCGGCCTTGGCGTTCTTCACGGCTTCGGCAACGTTAGGAGTAACGGTACCCACCTTCGGGTTAGGCATCAGGCCACGCGGACCCAGGATCTGACCCAACTGGCCGACAACACGCATTGCATCCGGAGAAGCAATCACGACGTCGAAATCCAGGTTACCGGCCTTGACTTGCTCGGCCAGGTCTTCGAAACCAACCACTTCTGCACCGGCGGCCTTGGCGGCTTCAGCGTTTGCACCTTGTGCAAACACGGCAACGCGTACCGATTTGCCGGTACCACGTGGCAGCACAACCGAACCACGAACAACCTGGTCGGATTTACGCGGATCGACACCCAGATTCACGGCAACGTCGATGGACTCATCGAATTTGGCAGTAGCCGCGCTCTTGACCAGAGCAATGGCCTCTTCAACAGCGTACAGCTTGTTACGATCAACCTGAGCCTTCAGGGCTTGAACGCGCTTGGACAGTTTTGCCATGTTACACACCCTCCACTTCCAGACCCATGGAGCGGGCGGAACCAGCAATAGTACGAACTGCAGCATCAAGGTCAGCGGCAGTCAGGTCTGGCTGCTTGGCCTTGGCGATGTCTTCCAGTTGCGCACGGGTCACCTTGCCAACCTTGTCAGCATGAGCCTTGGCGCTACCCTTCTGGATACCAGCTGCTTTTTTCAGCAGAATGGTAGCAGGGGGGGTCTTCATCACGAAGGTGAAGGATTTATCTGCGTAAGCAGTGATCACCACCGGAATTGGCAGACCCGGTTCAACACCCTGAGTCTGGGCGTTGAACGCCTTGCAGAATTCCATGATGTTCAAGCCGCGCTGACCCAGCGCAGGACCGATAGGAGGCGATGGATTGGCTTTACCAGCTGGCACTTGCAGCTTGATGTAGCCGATGATTTTCTTTGCCACGATGTAGACTCCGTGTATGGGTTAAACGCGGACTGCCCGCTCCCCAAGTGAAAGGAGCAGGATTATACCTGCCCCACAAAAAAACAACAACTTAAAGTTTTTCAACCTGACTGAACTCGAGCTCGACCGGCGTATCCCGACCGAAAATCTGCACCGAGACACGCAGCCTGTTTCGCTCGTAGTTGACCTCGTCAACAACACCATTGAAGTCATTGAACGGACCTTCGTTGACGCGAACGCGCTCACCCACCTCAAACAGCACCTTAGGCTTGGGCTTTTCCACCCCTTCCTGCATCTGCTGCATAATGGACTCAACTTCCTTCACCGAAATTGGTGCAGGGCGGTTGGCGGTGCCACCCACAAACCCGGTCACCTTTGGTGTACTTTTCACCAGATGCCAGGTTTCATCGGTCATTTCCATCTCGACCAGGACATAGCCCGGGAAAAACTTGCGCTCGGTAATGGAGCGGCGACCGTTCTTGATATCGACCACTTCCTCAACCGGCACCAGCACCTGGCCAAACAAATCCTGCAAGCCGTCGCGCTCGATGCGCTCACGCAGCGCCTTTTGCACACTCTTCTCGAAACCGGAGTACGCGTGCACGACATACCAACGCTTTGCCATGATTAACCTCTGTTAAGCAATACGTCGTAGAACAGCCACGACAGGGAGGAATCGACCAGCCACATGAACAAGGACAGCACCAGCACGAAGACGAAAACCATCAACGTCATCTGCGTTGCTTCTTTTCTTGTCGGCCACACCACCTTTTTAGCTTCGATCAGCGACTCTTGCGCATAAAGCACAAACTGCTTGCCCGGCGCTGACAACCAGACCACGCCGGCCGCAATCGCAATCGAGACGACAAAAAGCAGCGCGCGCAGCACACCCTGGTCTGCCGGCAACAGGTAGAAACCAACCACCCCCGCCACCAACACCAGAATTGCCGCAACCAGCTTCAGCCTATCTTGCATTTCCATCTGTCGTTTCCACCATTTACATGCGTCAAAAAGACTAACCGGCGCATAAGCGCCGGTTAGTCTTAATTGGCAGGCCAGGAGGGTCTCGAACCCCCAACCCTCGGTTTTGGAGACCGATACTCTACCAATTGAGCTACTGGCCTAAAACCTGTTTATCAGGCGATGATTTTGGCAACAACGCCAGCACCAACGGTGCGACCACCTTCACGAATGGCGAA
>NZ_BMYP01000050.1 GCF_014652335.1 Vogesella fluminis
AGAAAATTGCTGCCTGCGTCCTCGGGATGCGATTCCGGCAGACTTATGGGTAATGGAATGCACTATACCGCCGCTTGCAAGCCTTGGAGGTGACGGGCCGTAAACCGCTGGTGTTTTCGCTGGTGTCGGCCATATGCACGGACATTGGCCAGCCAGTGCCGCCCATGAATGACGTTACCGGCGCATGGCAGGCGCTGGCAGCGATCTTGCCGAGCTGACAAGCCATGATGCTACGCAAACGATTGAACGCGCTAGAAGCCGCCAGAAATGCCCGCAATGAGGTATTACCGGCGATCATCATCAGACAGGGCGATGACGAAGCCGCGCTGGTGAGTGCATGGCGCAACAAGTATGGCCAGCGTGAGCCAGGAATTGTTCGTATCGTGGTGGTGAGTGCGAGAAAACAGCAGGTGTAGCAAAAAACGCTGGGGGGGCAAATGTGGGGGCATTTTGCCGGTTTGGCGTCAGAAACGACCAAGGGGTTACAGACCGAAATCTGTAACCCCTTGATTTTATTGGTGCCGGCGGCAGGAATCGAACTCGCGACCCCCTGATTACAAGTCAGGTGCTCTACCAACTGAGCTACACCGGCGAAGAGGCGTGCATTATTGCCGAAGATTTTCCACTTGGCAAGTCCCGGCACCACTTTTTTGGCTACAGCACCAGTGCCGCCACCCAGCCGGCGGCCAGCAGCGGCAGGTTGTAGTGCAAAAAGGTGGGGATCACCGTATCGCGCATGTGGTCGTGCTGGCCGTCTACATTGAGGCCGGAAGTCGGCCCCAGCGTGGAGTCCGATGCCGGCGAACCGGCATCGCCCAGCGCGCCGGCGGTGCCGATGATGGCCACCGTCGCCAGCGGCGAGAAGCCGAGCTGCAGGCACAGCGGCACGTAGATCGCGCTCAGGATCGGCACGGTGGAGAACGAGGAGCCGATGCCCATGGTCACCACCAGTCCGACCAACAGCATCGCGAACGCGGCCATGCCGCGGTTGTCGCCGAACAGGCTGGCGGAGGCGCTGACCAGCTCGCCGATCTGGCCGGTGGCGGTCAGCACCTCGGCAAAGCCCTGCGCGGTGATCATCACGAAGCCGATCATCGCCATCAGCTTCATGCCGTCGCTGAACACGTCGTCGGCCTCGCGCCATTTCAGCGCGCCGGTGGCGATGAACAGCAAAAAGCCACACAGCGCGCCCAGCAGCATTGAGTCGCTGTACAGCTGCACCGCGAACGCGCAGGCGATGGCCAGCAGCGCGGTGACGGTGCCCTTGCGGCTGATGCGGGTGCCGGTGCGCTCGGCGTTCTCGATCTTGCCCAGCGAGTACGAACGCGGCTTGCGGTAGCTGACGAACACCGCCAGCAGCAGGCCGACCAGCATGCCGGCGGCCGGGATCGCCATCGCGTGCATCACGTTGACGCCGGAGACGTCCATGCCGGCCTTGCGGATGTTGCCGAGCAGGATCTGGTTCAGGAAGATGTCGCCGAAGCCGACCGGGAACAGCATGTAGGGCGTGACCAGGCCAAAGGTGATCACGCAGGCCACCGCGCGGCGATCCAGCTGCAGCCGCGCCATCACGTACAGCAGCGGCGGGATCAGCAGCGGGATGAAGGCGATGTGGATCGGCACCAGATTCTGGCTCATCACGCTGACCACGGCCAGCAGCGCCAGCAGCAGCCACTTCAGCCGCGTCCTGCCGTCGCTGCGCTGCAGCCGCGCCACCGCGGCATCGGCCAGCGCGTGCGGCAGGCCGGACTTGGCGATGGCCACCGCGAAGGCGCCCAGCAGCGCGTAGGACAGCGCCACCGCCGCGCCATTGCCGATGCCCTTGTTGAAGGCGGCCAGCGTTTGCGCCAGGTCCAGCCCGCCGCTGAGGCCGCCGGCCAGCGCCCCCAGCAGCAGGCTGATGACGACATGGGTGCGGGCGAGGGTCAGCGCCAGCATCAGGGTTACTGCGATCAGGATTGCGTTCATTTGTATATACAAAGTACTGATTTGAAATGAAAAAAAGGGCGCAAGGGTAGCGTGTCCGGCGGCAGGTGTCGAGGCGACTGGCGTCGAGGCGGTGGGGGCGGGTGGGGACGGCGGCCAGGGTTGGCCGCAAACGACAACGCCCTGTCGCGGGACAGGGCGTTGTTGCGGGGCGGGTGCTTCAGCCGGCCAGTTGCGCGGCGAACGCTTCCGGTATCGCCGGGCGGCCGCGCTCGTTGACGGCGGTGCCGATGATCAGCCCCTCCAGCACCACCTTCTGGTCGGATAGGCGGATCACCTGCTGGCGGAAGCCGAAGCGCACGCGCGACACCGCCTCGAACGCCACGGTGACCACGAACTGGTCGCCGCTGGTCAGCGACGCCTTGTAGTCCAGCTCCGAGCGCACCACCACCAGATTCACCTTCTGCCGCGCCAGCTCGGCAAAGTCGATGCCCTTGTGCAGCAGGAACTCGTGGCGCGCGTGCTCCAGATAATTGAAGTAGACGCCGTTATTGACGATGCCCTGCATATCGCACTCGTAATCGCGCACCTTGAATTCTACGGCAAACTCGGACATCGCTATGGCTCCGGATAGGGGACGGTGGATGGCGCGCGCGCGCCGGGGCGGGCAGTGTAACGCATCGCTGCCGCTGTGGCGCAAGCTTGGCCGCAAGGGCGGATGATTGCTGCTAGTCTTGAGAGACGGTTTCCGGCGGTGTCGCGGTGTTGTCGCGGCAGATGGGGAGGGTGTCATGGGTGTGATCGTCCGCGTGCTCAAGTCCGAGCGGTTCAATGTCTATGGCGGCCTGCTGCTGGCGGTGCTGTGGTTGCTGTTTTCCTATGCCCATTTTGCCAGGTTCCAGAAAGAGCATGATGCGTCATTGTTGCTGGTGATTTTTTCCGAAACCCTGACGGCGGTGCTGTTCCTGATCCGCAGCGAGCCGAAAACCATTTCGCTGATCCCACTGGATTGGCTGGCGGCGCTGGGTGGCACCTTTGCGCCGCTGCTGTTCCGCCCGACGGAGTGGGGTGTGCTGCCATACGGCGTGGTGTTGTTGTGGCTGGGGATCGTGCTGCAGATTGCCAGCCTGCTGTCGCTCAATCGCAGCATTGCCCTCGTCGCCGCCAGGCGCGAGATCAAGACGGCGGGCATGTACCGCTATGTCCGGCACCCGATCTATGCCAGTTATCTGTTGATCTTTGCCGGCTACGTGCTGAGCGAGACCTCGCTGCCGAACGTCGCCCTCTACCTGTTGCTGGTCGTGCTGCTGGGGCTGCGCATCGTCAGGGAGGAGCGTCATCTGGCGCTGGACGCGCAGTACCGGGAATACATGCAGGGGGTGCGTTACCGGGTGATTCCTTTTGTCTACTAGCGCGGCAGGCGTATTCCGGGCGTCACATGAACAAGGGCAAGCCGTGCGGCTTGCCCTTTGTTCGTGTCCTGAAGCTTGCGGCCAACGTTGGCCGCAAGCTCAGTCCGCGTCTGTGAAGTCCTGCGGCCGCAGCGCCTTGATGATGTAGAGGTCGAAGCGGGTGGACTTGCCGTCCAGCACCACCGACGGTTTCACGCCCGCGATCGGCACGCCGCGTTGCGGCCGTTTCACCACCACGCGCACGGTGGCGGCGGCGATGGCGGCAGCCAGCAGCTCGGCGCTGTCCAGGTCGTCGCCGATCACGTGCTGGAACGCCTGCATGCCTTTCTTGGCGGCGGCGGATTTCTTGTCGGTGTCGGGGAACATCGGGTCGACGAACACCACGTCCGGGCGCGCCTCGCGCGGCAGCGCGGCCTGTTGCGCCAGCCAGTCGATGGCGTTGCCGTGCACCAGCGTCATGCGCGCGGCGATGTCGGCGGTCGACGGATCGCGCGCGGCGCGTTCCAGCGCGTCGGCCAGCAGCGCGGCGGCCACCGGCGAGCGTTCCAGCATGGTGACGTGGCAGCCCAGCGTGGCCAGTACGAAGCTGTCGCCGCCGAGGCCGGCGGTGGCGTCCACCACCCGCGGCAGGTCCTTGGCGCCTTTCAGCCCCACCGCCTTGGCTACCGGCTGGCCGCGGCCGCCGCCCTGTTCGCGGCGGTGGCGGGCGGCGCCTTCGACGAATTCGGCGTACACCGCGCCGTGCTTGGCGCTGGTGACCAGCTCCAGCCGCTCCGGCCCCAGTTCCAGCCAGTAGCCGTCCGTCGGCCGCTGCGCGACCAGCGGCAGGGCAAAGCGGCTGGCCAGTAGCCTGGCGGTGTCGCGGCGCGCGCGCTCGGCGCAGTACAGGGGAGTGGGGTGCATGCGGCTTCCTTCGTTGACGCGGCGAAGATACGGGATCGCCGTGGTGGCAGCAAGCGCTTTGCCTTTCTTGATGCAATGTGAATAAATGGTGGCATGTTGCCGCTTGCCTTTTTCTGTGCCGGGGTGGTGCTGTGCGCGTTTTTGCCGCAGCTGCCGAGCTGGCCCTTGTTGCTGACCGTGCTGCTGCTGTCGTGGCCGCTGTGGTGGCGCACGCGCCGCCTGTGGCTGCTGGCGCTGGTGGCCGCCACGCTGGGGCTGGGCTACGCTGCGTGGCGGGCGGAGCTGCGTCTGGCGCAGCGGCCGGATGCGGCACTGGCCGGCGAGGTGGTGCAGTTCAGCGGCGTGGTGCGCGGCCTGGCCAAGCCCGGCGAATTCGGCGTGCGGCTGCGCTTCGAGGTGGAGGCGGTGGATAACCCGGCCATCCGCCTGCCGCCGTTGCTGGAGCTGAGCGACTACCGGCAGCAGGCGTGGCCGGCCGGCAGCCGCTGGCGCCTCAGCGCGCGCCTGCGCCCGCCGCGCGGTGCGGCCAACGTTGCCGGCTTCGACGCCGAGGCGTGGTACTGGTCGGAAGGGGTGCTGGCCACCGGCAGCGTGCTCAAGGGACGGCAGGCGCTGGGCAGGGCGACGGACTGGCCGGCGCGCATCGACCGCCTGCGCGAGCGGGTGGCGCAGCGGCTGCTGACCGGCAGTGACGAGGCGCGCGCGGCGGCACTGGTGGCGGCCCTGGCGGTGGGGGCGCAGCAGACGCTGACGCGCGACGACTGGCAGCGCCTGGCCGCCACCGGTCTGACCCACGTGGTCAGCGTCTCCGGGTTGCACATCACGATGATCGCCTTGCTGGTGGCGTGGCTGTTGCGTCGCGCGCTGCGCCATCTGCCGCCGCTGCGGCGGCCGTTGTGGTGGGAGCTGGGCGGCGCGGTGCTGGCGGCCGGCACCTATGCCGCGCTGGCCGGTTTCTCGGTGCCGACGCAGCGCAGCCTGTGGATGCTGGTGATGGCGGCGCTGGCGCTGGCCAGCCAGCGCGGGCTGTCGCCGTTGCAGATCTGGCTGGCGGCGCTGACGCTGGTGTTGCTGCTCGATCCGTTTGCGGTGCTGGCGCCGGGCTTCTGGCTGTCGTTCGGGCTGGTGGCGGCGCTGATCGTGATGGTGGCCGGCCGCCGCGCGCCGGGCGGCAAGTGGCAGACCGCGCTGCAGGCGCAAGGGCTGGTGACGCTGGCGTCGACCGTGCCGCTGGCGCTATTCTTCGGCCAGCTGCCATTGGTGTCGCCGCTGGCCAATGCGCTGGGCACGCCACTGGTGTCCTTGCTGCTGACGCCGCTGGCCCTGCTGGCGGCGCTGCTGCCGTGGCCGTGGTTGGCGGAAGTGGCGGGCTGGGTGGCGCAGCTGTTCTGGTGGTGGGTGGACCTGTTGGCCGGCGCGCCGCTGTATCCGGTGCCGCTATTGCCGTGGCCGCTGTTGCTGGCGGCACTGGCCGGCACCTTGCTGGCCCTGTTGCCGTGGTCGAGGAGCGGGCGCGCGCTGGGTGCCTGCCTGTTGCTGCCGCTGTTGCTGTACCGGGTGCCGGCGCCGGCCAGCGGCACGCTGGCGGTGGAGCTGCTTGATGTTGGCCAGGGGCTGGCGGTGCTGTTGCGCACGCGGCAGCACGCTCTGCTGTACGACACCGGCGCCGGCGAGGCGACGCGGGTGCTGCTGCCGGCGCTGCGCGCGCTGGACGTGGGCCAGCTGGACACGCTGCTGCTGTCGCACCACGACAGCGATCACGATGGCGCCGCCGCCAGCCTGCGCGACGGCATCAAGGTTGGCCGCATCCTCGCCGGCCAGCCGCAGTTCTATCCCGGCGCACAACCGTGTCGCGGCGGGCAAAGCTGGGTGTGGGACGGCGTGCGTTTCGACGTGCTGTGGCCGCCGCCGGCGTGGCAGGGCGAGGACAACGCGCACAGCTGCGTGCTGCGGGTCGCCACCGCAGGTCAGGCGCTGCTGCTGTCCGGCGACGCGCCGCTGGCGGTGGAGCAGGCGCTGGTGGCGCGTTACGGCAGCGTACTGCGCAGCCAGTGGCTGGTGCTCGGCCATCACGGCAGCCGTACTTCCAGCGGTGACGACTGGCTGCGCCAGGTGCAGCCGCAGATGGCGCTGCTCAGCGCCGGCTACCGCAACCGTTACCGCCATCCGCACCCACAGGTGCTGTCGCGGCTGGACGCAGCCGGCATCACCGTGTGGCGCAGCGATCACGACGGCGCGCTGGCGCTGCGGCTGGGGTCGCAGCAGGGCGAATTGCAGGCGCGGCGGGCGCAGGCGGCACGCTACTGGCGGCCGTGACCTTAGAGCCTGTTCAAAGTCTCGCGCGCTCACGCGAGACAAGGCAAAAACGGCGGCGGAAGCGGCATTTAGCGGGAGATCAACCCGCATGCCGAAGCCGTTTTCAACACCGCATCGCCCCGTGGACATCCGTCACGGCAGATCGTGAACCGGTGCTTAGCCGTGAACGATGGCCAGCACCTGGTTGCCGTTGCCCTGGTACTGCAGCTGGTCGAAGGACAGCTTGCGCGCGATGAGGATGCCGCGGCCGTGGCTGCTGATCAGCTGCGTCGGGTCGTCGACCAGGTAGCGCGCCCAGTCGAAACCCTTGCCCTGGTCGCTGATGGTGAAGTGCAGGTCGCGGCCGTGGCGCTGCATGTCGACGCGGACCTCGCGCGCGCCCAGCACCGGGTCGGCCAGCCGCTGCTGCAGCGTCTCCTGCCAGCGGTCCTCGCGCTGCAGCCGGGTCTTTTCCTGGTAGTCCAGCTCCAGGTTGCCGTGCTCGATGGCGTTGACGATCAGCTCGAACAGGCCGGTGGCGGTCTTTTCCGGGCTGTGGCTGGTGCGCGCCAGCAGCGCGGTGACGCAGCGCGCCTCGTGCAGCTGGCGGAAGCGGAAGCTGGCCTGCTCCAGGTGCTGCAGCGCGTCCAGCTGCTGGTTGGCCAGCTCGACGAAGTACTGGTGGCGGTCCCAGTGCTCGGTGGCGGCGCCGACCACCGCCAGCAGCATGTCGCGAGAGAACGGCTTGGTCAGGTAGTAGAAGGCACCGCCGGCCAGGCTTTCCTGCACGCTGGCGGCGGCGCCGACCGCGGTCTGCATGATCACCGGCAGGAAGGCCAGCCGCTCGGTGGCCTTGATGCGCTTGAGCAGGTCGACGCCGCTGATGCCGGGCATCATCTTGTCGAGCAGGATGGCGGAAAACTGTTCGCCTTCGCGCTGCAGGATCTGCCACGCGTCCTCGCCGTTCAGCGCCTGCTGCGTGTCGTAGCCGGCGTCTTCCAGCAGGTCGGTCATCAGTTCCAGGTTGAACGGTTCGTCGTCGACCAGTAACAGGCGTTTTTTCATCAGGCTGATTCCTCGCTGGCGCCAACGCTGCCTCGCGGCAGGGTGACGCGAAAATGGGCGCCGCGGCCGGCAACCGGCAGGATCTCGATGCGGCCGCGGTGGGCGTGCACGATTTCGCGGCAGATCGCCAGCCCAAGGCCGGTACCGCCGGCGCCGGTCTTGGTCAGCGAACTTTGTATGAAGGTATTGAAGATCTGCTCCTGCTCGGCGGCCGGCACCCCGGGGCCGAAATCGCGCACGCTGAGGCAAAGGTTGGCCGCAGTGTCGATGGCGAGGTCGATCTGTACCGGCGTGCCGGCGGGGCTGAACTTGATGGCGTTGCTGAGCAGGTTGCGCAGCAGCTGGCCGATGCGGAAGGCGTCGACCTCGGCGTACAGCGGCGCGTTGCCGTGCACCACCAGCTGCAGGTGCACGTCGTGACGCTGCGCCATGCCGCGCAGCTCGTCCACCGCCTCGCGCGCCACCTGGCCGACGTCGCACGGCGCCATGGTGTAGATCATCTTGCCGACTTCCATCTTCGACAGGTCGAGCAGGTCGTTGAGCAGGGTCAGCAGGCGGGTGCCGCTGCTGTGGATGCGCTCGAAGTAGTGGCGCAGCTTGTCGGCGGCGGCGCGCTCGACGCGGTTCTGCCCCATCTCGGCAAAGCCGAGAATGGCGTGCATCGGCGTGCGCAGCTCGTGCGACATATTGGCGAGGAATTCGGTCTTGGCGCGGCTGTTTTCCTCGGCCAGCTCCTTGGCGTGGCGCAGGTTGTCTTCCGCCGCGCGCTGCGCCGAGATGTCCTGGTACAGCCAGATCGAGCCCAGCGCCGGCTTGTCGGCGCTGACCGCCTTGCCGTACATGTACACCCACTGCGCTGCGCCGTCGCCGCGCTGCAGGCAGATCTCGCCCTGCGACACCTGGCCGCTGTGCAGCACCGGGTACACCTGGCGTCCGGTGCGGGCGAAGTGCTCGTCGCTGTCGTACAGGATGCGCGTCGACTGGCCGATGATCTCGTCCTCGCGGCGGTGGAACAGTTCGAGGAAGGCGTGGTTGACCTGCTTGAACTCCAGTTCGACGATGTAGGCCATCGCCATCGGACTGGCGTCCAGCAGCGCCGACAGCTGCCGGCTCTGGGTTTCCACCTGTTCCGCCAGCGAGTCCTTCAGCTGGATCAGCGCCGCCTCGCTCGCCTTGCGCGCCGAGATGTCGCGGCACACCGCGATGTACACCGCGTCCTGCCCGATCACCACGTGGGTCAGCGACACCTCCACCTGCAGCATCTGCGATGCGCTGCAGATCATCAGTGCCTCGAACGGGCGGCCGATGCGCGGCGCGACGTGGTGCTCGAAGCCCAGCGCCGGCTCCGCCGGGTGCAGCTCGCTGAGCAGCGCGCCGGCCGGCAGCGCCAGCAGCACCTCGCGCGACTGGCCCAGCATCGCCTCGGCGGCACGGTTGAGGTCGCGGATCAGGCCGTCGCGGCCGATCACCAGGATGGCGTCGCCGCTGCCCTCGACGATGGCGCGCAGGCGCAGGATGGTTTGCCTGTAGCCGTCTTCTAGCTGCAACTGTTGTTGCAGTTGTTGCTGCAGCTGTGCGTTCTGCGTGCCCTGTGCCTGCAGCCGCAGGCGCTGTACCTGCTGGCTTTGCTGGCTGTGGCGCACGATCAGGCCGGACAGCGTGGCCATGATCACCAGTGCCAGCAGCATCGCCGCGTCCTGGCTGTAATCGTGACCGCTGTCGCTGATGGCGGTCGGGAACAGCTCGAAGATCAGCGGCTGGCCGCCGATGGTGCGGGTGGAGGACAGCGTCGGCTGCTCCGCTGGCGGCGGATGATCCAGCCCCTGGCTGTCGAGGATCACCGTCCGCGCGCGGTCCTTCAGCAGCACGCGCAGGCGGTAGGGCAGTGCCGGGCGGAATACGTCTACCGCGATCGGCACCGTGCTGAGCAGGCCGCCGGGGTTGATGCCCATCACCAGCAGCTGGTCGCCGGGGCGGCCGCGGGCGCTGAAGAAGGCGGACAGGCGGCTGGCGTTACCGGCCTGGATCAGCGCGATCGCCGGGCGCCCGGTCTTGCTTACCCGCTGCAGCGCGGTATCGACATTGTCCTGTGAAGCAAGGTCGAGCTGTGCCGGCAACGCCTTGCTGTTTTCCGGGTATTGCTGCTCTACCGGAAAGTGCAGTGGCCGCTGCCGGGCGGCTCCCAGCCGGCCGTCGCGGTATTCACGCAGGATCACCGTCTGCTGCAGCTCGTAGTGTGGCCGCTGTGACGGCGTCAGGCGGCGCACGGTGGCGACGAAATCGAACAGCGCATTATCGGAGAGGATGAACGGCGCAAAGCGCTGGAATGCGTTCTGGCCGCTCTGGCCATTGTCGGACAGCAGCAGTTCGGTGGCGGCCTGGCCGGCCAGCAGCGCATAGTTGAGCTGGTTGGCGGCGTTGTCGACCAGCAGCTCCGCTTCGCGCAGCTGCTGGCTGCGCAGCTGTTGCCGCTCGCTGTCCTGCTGCAGCCAGCTGGCACCCAGCCACAGCAGCAGGCTGCAGCTGGTGCCCAATAGCCACAGGATGCGCGGTGAGCGGGTGGTTGGCACCGGGGCAGCCCTGTCCGGTTACGGCTGGCGCAGGGCCTGGTACAGGGCGGTGAATTCCTGCGACAGCTTGTGGCGCGCGTCGAGATACACCATCGGCAGGCTGCGCTCGTGCGATTCGCGGATCTTCACCGACGCCGACAGCGGCGGGTCCAGTACCGGCAGGCCGGCGTCGCGCAGCTCCTGCACCAGCCGTTGCGGCAGGCTGGCGCGCGGCTGGAACTGGTTGACGACGATGCCTTCCACGCTGAGGCCGCTGTTGTGGTCGGCGCGGATCTCGCCGACGCTGGCTATCAGCCCCAGCAGCGCGTGGCGCGAGAAGCTGTCGCAGTCGAACGGGATCAGGCAGCGGTGGGCCGCAATCAGCGCCGAGCGGGTGTAGAAGTTCAACGCCGGCGGGGTGTCGATCCAGATTTCGTCGAAGTGGCCGTCCAGTTGTTCCAGCGCGTCGCGCAGCTTGAACATCTTGTAGCGCGCTTCCAGCTTCACCATCAGCTCGGCCAGCTCCGGATGCGAGGCCAGCAGGCTGAGGTTGGGGTGGGCGGTGGCGGTGACGAAGTCGGTCACCGGTTTCTCGAACATGCTGATGTTGAGCATCTGGTTGAACAGCCCGGCCACCGACACCGGCGGCGGCGTGGTGCTGCCGCTCAGGTAGTGGCTGCTGTTGCCCTGCGGGTCGAGATCGACCACCAGCACGCGGCGCCCGGCGGCGGCGGCCGCGGCGGCGAGGTTGACGGTGATGGTCGACTTGCCGACCCCGCCCTTCTGATTGAATACAACGCGACGCATGCTGGCTCCCCGGGGGTCAAATCACGAAATCGTTAGGCCGCTCAGCGGCTGCGCTGGCAGACGAATTCCACCTGCTGGAAGGCGGCGGACTGCTTCACCACCGGCATCGGCTTGATCTCTGCCTCGCTGAAGCTGCGGTCGAGCAGCTGGCGGCCGCCGTCGTCGAGCAGCGCCATGCTGCGCAGGCGGAAGGTCTTGGCGGTGCAGTTCACCTCCCACTGGTTCAGCGAATACTTGTGCTGCGGCGTGTTGAGGAAGTTTTCCTTGCGCGGATTGAAGATGGTCTTGCGGTCGCGGAACACCGTCAGCGCGCCTTCGCGGCGGATGCTCAGCACGTCGACCTCGTGCAGGATATTGCCGTTGGGCGACACGCCGATGATCTGCCACTCGGCGTTGGGCACGGTGACCGGTGCCGGTAGCGGTTTGGCGGTGCCGGGCCGTACCGGCTTGGTGCTGCCCGGACGCGGCTGGGTGGCGCAGGCGGCCAGCAACAGGCTGGCGGCGGCAAGGAAAATCAATCGCATATCACGGCTACTTTCTAAAGACATGGGAAAGTCTCGCACACTCTGCCGATAAAGCCAAAGTGGCGAGTCGCGGGCGGCGCGCCGCTTTGGCGTACAATGGACGCCCCCAATGGAAATCACCGATGCAGCACGCGCTCTCGATACTTCAGAACACTTTCGGCTACCCGGCGTTCCGCGGCATGCAGGGCGACATCATCGAGCATGTCGCCGATGGCGGCCACGCGCTGGTGCTGATGCCCACCGGCGGCGGTAAAAGCCTGTGCTACCAGATCCCGGCCCTGCTGCGCGACGGCGTGGCGCTGGTGGTGTCGCCGCTGATCGCGCTGATGCAGGACCAGGTGGCGGCGCTGCAGGAAGCCGGCGTCGCCGCCGCCTGCCTCAATTCCGCCACCGCGCCGGACGACGCCCGCGAGATCGCGCGCATGGCGCGCAGCGGCGAGCTGGACCTGCTGTACGTGGCGCCGGAGCGCCTGCTCAGCCCGCGCTTCCTCGATTTTCTGGCCAGCCTGCCGCGGATCGCACTGTTTGCCATCGACGAGGCGCACTGCGTCAGCCAGTGGGGGCATGATTTCCGCCCCGAATACCAGCAGCTGGGGCTGCTGTTCCAACGTTGGCCGCAGGTGCCGCGCATCGCGCTGACCGCCACCGCCGACGCCGAGACCCGCGCCGACATGCTGCACTTCCTGCAATTGCAGGACGCGCGCCAGTTCGTCACCAGCTTCGACCGTCCGAACCTTTTCTACCAGGTGGTGGAAAAGGACAGCGCCAAGAAGCAGCTGCTGGCCTTCATCGAACACGACTACCCCGGCGCCTCCGGCATCGTCTACTGCCTGTCGCGCAAGCGGGTGGACGACACCGCGCAGTGGCTGTGCGAGAACGGCCTGCGCGCGCTGCCTTACCACGCCGGCATGAGCCACGCCGAGCGCGACGCCAACCAGCGCGCGTTTCTGCGCGAGGACGGCATCGTGATGGTGGCGACCATCGCCTTCGGCATGGGCATCGACAAGCCGGACGTGCGCTTCGTCGCCCACATCGACCTGCCGAAAAGCCCGGAGAGCTTCTACCAGGAATCCGGCCGCGCCGGCCGCGACGGCCTGCCGGCCACCAGTTGGCTGTGCTACGGCCTCAACGACATGGTGCAGCTGACGCAGATGATCGAGTCCGGCGACAGCGCGGAGCAGCAGAAGCAGGTGGAGCTGACCAAGCTCGACGCCATGCTCGGCTACTGCGAAACCGCCAGCTGCCGCCGCCAGCAGATCCTCGCCTACTTCGGCGAGTCGTCGGCGCCGTGCGGCCAGTGCGACAACTGCCAGCGCCCGCCGGCCACCTTCGACGCCACGGTGCCGGTGCAGAAACTGCTGTCCTGCATCTATAGAGTGGAACAGCGCTTCGCGGCCAGCCATGTCATCGACGTGCTGCTCGGCCGCGCCAACCAGAGCGTCACCCACTTCGGCCACGACAAGCTGTCCACCTTCGGTATCGGCCGCGAGCTGAACCAGAAGGGCTGGCGTTCCATCATCCGCCAGCTGGTGGCGCGCAAGCTGCTGGTGGTCGACATCGTGCGTGGCCAGTCGCTGCTGCTCACCGACGCCTGCCGGCCCTTGCTGAAGGGGCAGCAGCAGATCGCGCTGCGGCCGCTGGCCGACGACAAGAAGCGGCAGAGCGTGCACGCCGAGCGCTGGCTGCGCACCGAGCGCGAGGAGCGGCTGTGGCAGGCGCTGCGCCGCTGGCGCAAGGCCACCGCCGACGAGCACAACGTGCCGGCCTACGCGGTGTTCTCCGACAAGAGCCTGCAGGAGCTGGTGCTGCAACGGCCGCAAACGTTGGCCGCACTGAAGAAGATTTACGGCCTGGGCGAGCTGAAGGTCGCCCGTTACGGCAGTGCGCTGCTGGCGCTGGTGCGCGACGGCGAGGCGTGATCCGGGATCGCGGATTCAGTTACAATGACGCGACACCAAATTACGGAGAAACGTCATGCCAGTGAATCTCAAGCCCATCGATAACGCGCAGCTCGCGCCCATCGCCGGTGTGGACCTGTTCTACGCCTGCGCCGGTATCAAGAAGCCGGGCCGCAAGGACGTACTGGTCATCCGCATTGACAAGGGCAATACCGTCGCTGGCGTGTTCACGCAAAACCGCTTCTGTGCCGCCCCGGTACAGATCTGCAAACAGAATCTCGACGCCGGCGTGCAGATCCGCGCGCTGGTGATCAACACTGGCAACGCCAACGCCGGCACCGGCGAATCCGGCCGCCAGAACGCGCGCGCGGTGTGCGAGGCGCTGGCCAAGGAACTGGACTGCCTGCCGGAACAGATCCTGCCGTTCTCCACCGGTGTGATCCTCGAGCCGCTGCCGGTCGACAAGATCGTCGCCGCCCTGCCGACACGGCAGACCGCGACCTGGGCCGACGCCGCCGAGGCGATCATGACCACCGACATCGCGCCGAAGGCGACCAGCCGCACACTCGACATCGACGGCCAGCAGGTGAACATCACCGGCATCGCCAAGGGCGCCGGCATGATCCACCCGAACATGGCCACCATGCTCGGCTTCATCGCCACCGACGCCGCCATCACCCGTCCGGTGCTGAACCAGCTGGTGAAGGACGTCGCCGACCTCAGCTTCAACAGCATCACCATCGACGGCGACACCTCCACCAACGACAGCTTCATGCTGATCTCCACCGGCCAGAGCGGCGCGCCGCGCATCGACTCCGTCACCCACCCGGCCTACGAGCAGCTGAAGGCCGCCTTGCTGGACGTCTCCGTCGAGCTGGCGCAGGCCATCGTGCGCGACGGCGAGGGCGCCACCAAGTTCATCACCATCCAGGTCGAAGGCGGCCGCAGCGTCGCCGAGTGCAAGGCCGTCGGCTACGCCATCGGCCGCTCGCCGCTGGTGAAGACCGCCTTCTTCGCCTCCGACCCCAATCTCGGCCGCCTGCTCGCCGCCATCGGCTACGCCGGCATCGGCGACCTGGATGTCGATCGCCTGGAGCTGTACCTGGACGACGTGCTGGTGGCCAAGGACGGCGGCCGCAATCCGGACTACAAAGAGGAAGACGGTCAGCGCGTGATGAAGCAGGACGAGATCACCGTGCGCGTGGTGCTGGGGCGTGGCCTCGCCAACGCCACGGTGTGGAGCTGCGACTTCTCCTACGAGTACGTGAAGATCAACGCCGACTACCGCAGCTAAGCGTCGCCCACAAGGTTGGCCGCAAGGCCTGCGGCCAACCCTGTCCGCGTCAGCGGCCGCCGTCAGGCGGCCGTTAACGTTTCAAAAGCGGGCAAACACAAAAATCTGCTGTAGAAAGAGCAGAATTTGAATATTTGGCAGGTGGGAGAGCGGGCTGTCTGGCGGTGGGAAGGCCGGTTTTGCGGTTGGTTACAAAATAGTTTAATCGGGTAATTGTTTGTAAATCAGTGGGTTGGTTTGCTTTTTTGTCAAAACACGCACTTTTCTGCAAAAAACCTGTTGACGCTACTTCTGCGCTTAGCTATAGTTCGCCTCCTCAGCTGACGCCGCAAACGAAACGCGGTTCGGC
>NZ_BMYP01000051.1 GCF_014652335.1 Vogesella fluminis
GATTTGCTCATGGCTCCATTCTCTCAAGTGAGGGAGCCTCCGCAAAACCCGGGGCGGTTCAGTAAGCTCGCGGCTCATCATACGAGTAGCGGGAGAATCACATGGCGGTCGCACAAGGCAAAGTTGTCGCAATTACCGGTAAGGTCATTGCCGTGGCAGTAGATGGTTCGCAGCGCATCCTGAAGGCTGGCGATATCGTCGCGGTTGGCGAGCGTCTGATTATTCCTGCCGATGCCGTAATCGAATTGCAAGCTGCCAATGGCAACACCATCAAAATTGCAGAAGCCCGTGACCTCACCATTACCGATGACGTTTTCGGCAGTGCCGTTGCTGATGCCGGCGATGCCGCCATTGCCCCGCTGAGTCAGGACGCACAGCAGGTGCTGGCCGCGCTGGAGAACGGACAGGACCCGTTGCAGGGACTGGAGGCGGCAGCCGCGGGCCTGGTTTCGGAGGGGGGCCAGGACGGCGGCGTCAGCTTTACGCGCATTGCCCGGGTGGCAGAGGCGATTGACCCGTTGACGCTGGATATCGGCCCGGTTGGGGCTCGGCAAGTAACCGGGCAGGAGTCAACAGTGGCGGATGGCCTCACGGTATTGGCGCAAGTGTTGGCGGTTGAGGGGAACGAGGTGGCCGAAGGTGATCGCAATGGCTTCGTCGTGACCCTGAGTGCCGGTAATGTTGCCACCATCGTTGATCTGCAACTATCCGGCGGCTCGGCGGCTATCGGTGGCGATACCGGACAGGTCCGGGTTGTGGTGAACGGCACCGGACAGATCGCCGCTGTTGATCCGGATGGCAAATTTTCGGTGCAACTGCCAGCCGGTACCACCACCTTTCAGGTGCTGGTCGAGGCTGCCGATGATTATCTGGCAGAGAGCCCGGAAGATTACACCCTTAGTGCAACTGCCAACGACACGCTTGCTACCGGTGTGGCAAAGATCACGGATGAAACGGCGCCATCGACAGAGGACACCGTCTACGCCCAGATCGAGGCAGACAAGAGCAGCGTCGCCGAAGGCGGCCTGCTGACCTACACCGTCAGCCTGGTGGACAAGGACGGCAACGCCGTCAGTATGCCGGCCGGCAAGGAAGTGACGCTGAACCTGTCATGGAGCGGTGATGCGGCCAACGATGGCGATAGTGGCAAGCTCCCGACCAGTGTGACTATCGGTGCCGACGACAGCGCCAGCCTCACGGTAACGGCCCGGGATGACTACCTGCAGGAAGGCAGCGAAGCATTGGTAGCAAGCATCACCGGTACAGGCAGCAATACTGCTTTCGAGCAGGTCGGCATTGCTTCTGGCAAGGGTGTGGCGAGTAGTGCCGTGACTGATGAGGCGGTTCCAGGCGTGGAAGACACCGTCTATGCCCGGATCGAGGCAGACAAGGACAGCGTTGCCGAAGGTGGCCGGCTGACCTACACCGTCAGCCTGGTGGACAAGGACGGCAACGCAGTCAGCATGCCGGTCGGCAAGGAAGTGACGCTGAACCTGTTATGGAGCGGCGCCGCCGCCAACGATGATGACACGAGTGGCCGTCCGGCCTCTGTCACCATCGGTGCTGATGGTCGCGCCAGCTTCACGGTTACGGCCAATAATGATGACCAGCGGGAAGACAGCGAGATGCTGGTCGCCACCTTGAGTAGTGTCGGTACCAATACCGCGTTCGAGCAAATCGTCGTCTCCGGTGACAAGAGCGCGGCCAGCAGCAGTATCACCGATGTGGCACCTTTGGTGCCTGTTCCCGTCCCCGGTCTGGCGGACACTGTCTACGCCCGGATCGTGGTTGACAAATCGAGCGTCGCCGAAGGCGGCCGGCTGACCTACACCGTCAGCCTGGTGGACAAGGACGGCAAGGCCGTCAGCATGCCGGCCGGCAAGGAAGTGACGCTGAACCTGTCATGGAGCGGTGATGCGGCCAACGATGGCGATACCACCGATCGTCCGTCCTCCGTCACGATCGGAGCCGATGGCACTGCCGTATTCAGCGTGGATGCCAGGGATGACAATCTGCAAGAAGGCAGCGAAGGACTGGTCGCCACCCTCAGCAGTATCGGCAGCAACACCGCATTCGGCACCATCGCCATCTCGGCCAGCAACGGTGCGGCGTCGAGTGAGGTGACCGATGGCAGTGGCGGCGAGCCGCAGCCACCGCTGGACAGCGTTAGCGCGCAGATCGTGGTTGACAAATCGAGCGTCGCCGAAGGCGGCCGGCTGACCTACACCGTCAGCCTGGTGGACAAGGACGGCAAGGCCGTCAGCATGCCGGCCGGCAAGGAAGTGACGCTGAACCTGTCATGGAGCGGTGATGCGGCCAACGATGGCGATACCACCGATCGTCCGTCCTCCGTCACCATCGGAGCCGATGGCACTGCCGTATTCAGCGTGGATGCCAGGGATGACAATCTGAAAGAAGGCAGCGAAGGACTGGTCGCCACCCTCAGCAGTATCGGCAGCAACACCGCATTCGGCACCATCGCCATCCCGGCTGACAAGAGCACGGCCAGCAGTGTCGTGATCGACGAAAGCGGTGATGAGCCGCAGAACCCGCTGGACAGTCCCTTTACGCTGCAGTTGTTTGCCGTTACGGCAGATGGCCAACTGCTGAACGGTGACTCAACCGTGTCAGAGGACGGCGAAACCAGCGCCTACTATGTGGTGCGCGCCGTCGATGACCAGGGCAATGTGCTGGCGACCCAGCCGACCGGCAATGTCAGCGTCAGCTTCGGTAATCTCGGCAGCACCAGCGACAGTGATTACAGCGCCAGCAAGACCACAGTGGCGGTCGGTGAAGTCTTCAGCGCGCAGGCGGTGAACGACGCACTGGCGGATAGCGGCGAGCAGTTCCGGGTCAGCCTGAACGGTAGCAGTTACAGCGCTGCGGCCAACTATGAGAAGGTGGGCTATGGCAGCGCTACGATAACCACCACCATCATCGATGACGAGATCATTACGGTCTCACCTGCGACCTTGCAGACGGCCGAGGATGTGGAGGTTGTTCTGGACTGGGCTGTGTTCGGTATTTCCGATGCCGGCACAACCGTGCGCGTGTCCGGCAACCAGAATGGCAACGGTACGATCCAGTACAAGGATGCGAGCGGAGAATTCAAGGTGCTCGGCCAGGACGAGACCGTCACGTTCAGCAAGTCGGAGATCGATGCGGGCAATGCCAAATTTGTACCCAAGGAGCATGTTTCTGGTGCCGATCTTTATGGCGCTGATAAGGGCGTCGGCAATAAAGGCTCGGACTTGGGCAGCATCAAGTTCGATGTGCTGAAAGATGGCGTGGAGATTGCCCATGGCAAGGAAGTGATCGTGGACGTGGTGCCGGTCGCCGACTTGCCGCTGTTGTCGCTGTCTGCCTACCAGAGCCTGGCAGCCATGGACTTCGATGGTGTAAACCTTAATGGCAGCGCATGGAGCAGTGCGATCGACCTGAACACGGTTGGTGGTGCCAGCGGGATCGGCACATGGCATGCGGATGGCTGGGGCAAGATCGAGGTTGGTAAAGAGTCGGTTTATATTCCGGGCGGCTCCGGCAGCAACCAGGTGCTGGAGATCGAAGGCAATAATAATGTCAGCCAGATCTACACCGACATTCAGTGCGAAGCCGGGCGTTTCTATCAGCTGAACTTTGATGTCGGGGCGCGTACTACTGGCAACCGCCCACTATCGACCTGCGGCATGAAGATCCTGCTGGTACAGCTCGATGCCAGTGGCAATCCGGTTACCGGCTCGCAAAAAGAGCTGTTTGACTTTAGCCCGACGCAGGTCGGCTGGGCCAAGGGACAGCAGCTTAGCCTTGGTATCGAGCAGAGTGGTAATTACCGCCTGATCTTCCAGTCAAAAGATGCCGGTGATTCCTATGGTGCCATCCTGGACAATATCAAGTTCCAGGCGGTGGACAACAAGGGCTATGAGGACAGCTTCATCAAGCTCAGCACCATTAACGCGGCTCTGGTTGACGTCGATGGTTCCGAGACACTGTCCGTGGTGATCAGCGGCCTGCCGGTGGGCGCGGTGCTGAAGGATGCGGCCGGTCATAGTGTGACTATTGGCGAAGATGGCAAGGCCGATGTGAGTGGCTGGAACCTGTCTTCCCTGCAGATCAAGGTGAATGACCCGGGTAACTACAATCTGCTGGTGAAGGCAACGGCAACCGAAGTGGATGCCAGCGGCAAGGTGCTGGATACTGAAGAAAACGAAATCACCCTGCCGGTAGCGGTGCTGCCAGCCAGTGCGGCACCGGTGGCGATTGCCAGTCAGGCAGATGACGCCACCGTCACCGAAGGTTCGACGACGGTACACGGCAGCATTCTGGCGAATGATGGCATCGCCGGCACGGTTACCAAACTGTATGTGTCGCGGGATGGCGGCAGCACGAAGCTCGAGGTGGCAGCGGGCGGCACTGAGCTCGACACTGGCCATGGCAAGGTGACTATCCGGCCGGATGGCAGCTATACCTTTGTCGCCAGTGTGGTCAACCACAGCGGCGATGCGGACAACAAGGTCAGCGATAGCTTCAGCTACAAGGCGGTGACCGCCAATGGTGAAACCGCGTGGACTGCGGTCAGCGTGAATGTACTGGATACCAACCCTGTGGCGGTGGACGACTACGCCGCGGGCAGTACGGCGGGCACGATGCTCAGCGGTAATGTGCTGACCAATGATGCGGCGGTGGATGGCGGCGAGTCGGTGACCGGGTTCAGCTATCTGGGCAAAAACTACGCGGCTGGCGCAACGACGGATGACGGCCGTTTTACCCTGGATGCAAATGGCAACTACACGCTTAAAGCGCTTGCCGCGACGCTGGATGGAGCGCCGACCGATCAGCAGCTTGCCTCCGGCAAGGTTGGCAGTTTTGAGTTGACCGGCCTTGCCGGTGACCCGCCAAGCAGCATTAGCAGTTTCAGCGCCGGCCAGAATCTGGGCTACAACAGCTCGGGGGCCAGCTCCGGCAAAGTGGGCTGGGCGGTGGGTGCCGCGCATGAGCCTCGTGCGACCGTAGATGTCAACGAAACGCTGCTGGTCAAGTTGGGCGGGACTGCCAGCCAGGTCACGCTGACCATTGCCGAACTGAATGCCGGCACCGCGAAGCTGGTTGCCTATGATGCCGCAGGCAACAAGATTGTGCTGGTGGATGACACGATCACCAGCGATGAGGTGGGTAACAGCGGCAAACCGGCAGACTTTACCGCCATCAGCCAGGATGGCACGCCGATTGCCTATGTCGCCATGACGTATGAGAGCATCAACAGCAACGGTAACAACAGCCAGGGCTTCGTGCTGAAGGGGATGTCTTATACCGAGCTGTTGAAGCCGGCCAGCATCGAGTACACCATGAAGGATGCGGATGGCGATACCGACAAGGCCAGGCTGACGCTGGACGTGGCGCAGGTGCTGGGTAGTAGCGGCAATGACCAGATCACGGTGCTTCATGGCGAAGCCGACACCGGCCTCAATGTCTGGGCGCAACTCCAGCTGCCAAGCGGGGCAAGCACGCAGATGGTACAGACCGGCAGCACCAACCAGGTCATCGACAGCAAAGGCGGTAACGACTACGTGGAAGGCGGCGCCGGCAACGACATCATCTATCTGGGGGACTCGGGTAGCGAAACCATCGCCGGTCATGCCCCGACCCAGGCAGACGTGCTGAAGATGGGCCTGATGACGATTGATGGCCTGGGTGACCTGGTTACCGACGCCTCCGACAACTCGCTGAGCACTGCCGCGCGGACTTACCACGGCACGACTGGTAGCACCGGCCTTGCCTGGGCCGATCTGGCACATGGTGGCAGCGGCAACGACGTGATCCATGGCCAGGCCGGTGTGGACCTGGTCTACGGTGGTAGCGGCGACGATACCCTGCTGGGTGGTAGTGGTGACGATGGCCTGCGTGGCGGTGCCGGTGGCGACCTGCTGATCGGCGGCCAAGGCAACGACGTGCTGCGTGGGGATATCGGCACCGATATCTTCAAGTGGCAGCTGGGCGATCAGGGCACTGCGGGGACGCCGGCCAGGGATGTGGTGATGGACTTCAATGTGGCGGAAGGAGACCAGCTGGATCTGGCCGACCTGCTGCAAGGCGAGAATGCCGGTAACCTGGAGCAGTACCTGCACTTTACGGCCAGCGGTTCCGATACGCTGGTGCAGATCAGCAGTGCCGGTGCGTTCAAGAACGGCAACTACAGCACGGCAACCGATCAGCAGACTCTGTTGAAAGGCGTGGCGCTGAGTTCGCTGGCTCTGGATACCTCCAGTGACAACCATATCATCACCGAGCTGCTGAAGAACAATCTGAAGACCGATTGATTCTCGACGCAGGGCATTCCCAAAAGACCGGCCGTGGCCGGTCTTTTTTGTTATCCGAGGTTGGGCTTGCGGCCAACCTCACTTAAACTGGAACGGCCATTGCTGGTCTGCGTACAATTTTTACCGGAGCGCTGCCGTGAATAACACACCGATGCGGGATTCCCTGTTGCTGGACTCCCACTTTCAGCCCGTCTATAGCCTGGCGCACCGGCGCACGGTCGGCATGGAGGCGCTGCTGCGGGCGTCGGAGAGCGGGATCCCACTGCCGCCGCTGGAGGTATACCAGCGCTATATCCGCCGCGGCGAGCGGGTGGCGATGGATCTGGCGGTGTGTGCCGCGCATTGCCGGCGCTTTGCCGCTGCCGGCCATGCCCAGCGCTGGCTGTTTCTCAATGTCGATGCCATGACGCTGTCCGATCCGGACTGCACCGGCCAGCTGGGCACCATCATCGCCGAGTCCGGCATCGCACCGCAGCTGGTGGTGCTGGAGGTACTGGAGCAGGCGATCGAGCTGGATGCACGCCTGCTGGAGGGCGTGGCGCTGTTGCGGGAGCAGGGCTGCCTGCTGGCGATCGACGATTTCGGCATCGGCCATTCCAATATTGACCGGGTATGCGGGCTGGAGCCCGATTTCGTCAAGTTTGACCGCCACCTGCTGCGCAATGCGGTGACGCAGCAGCGCTCGCGCACCCTGTTATCGCGGCTGGTGCGGCTGATGCACGAGATCGGTGCGCTGGTAGTGGAGGAGGGGGTGGAAAGCGATTCCGACGTGGTGGTGGCGCTGGATTCCGGTTGTGATCTGGTGCAGGGCTACTATGTAGCGTGCCCGGCAGCGGAGCCGGACAGCGACCAGCTGATTACGCCGCGGCTGGACGCCAAGTGGGACGAGCTGATGAACCGCGAACTGCTGCGGCGCAAGCTCAACCGCCGCCAGATGGAACTGTCGCGGCAGGCCTTCGTACAGACGGCGATCGCGCTGATGCAGGGCAGCGAGTTCGAGGTGGCGGCAAAACCGATGTTGCAGCTGCCGGATGTGATCCGCTGCTTCCTGCTGGATCAGGAAGGCCGCCAGCAGGGGCGTAACCTCAATTCCTGGCGCAACGGAAACGGCGACAGCCTGCGCTTTTCCCCGCTGGAGGACACTACCGGCGCGGTATGGTCGCGGCGCGCCTATTTCCAGCATGCCATCGACCAGCCCGGCGTGCTGTACATGAGCGAGCCCTACCTGTCGATGACCGATACCCGCATCTGCGTCACGCTGTCGATGGCGATCGAGATCGACGAGGTGCAGCACGTGCTGTGCAGCGACGTGCTGATGCCGGGGCGCAGCCTGTAGCCGTGACTGCCGGCAAGCAAAAAGGCGACTCGCGAGTCGCCTTTTTGCTTGCTGCCCGCTTGCTCAGTTACCGGGCCGGATGCTGGCGGCCGGTGTCTCGGCCAGTGTCTCGAACAGGGTGACTACCTGCTGCACACCGGTGGTGCGGCTGGCGACATCGGCGGCGGCGGCGCCTTCGCTGGCGGTGACCAGGCCGAGCAGGTAGACCACGCCACGGTCAGTCACCACCTTGATCGCCTGCGGCGGGTAGCCCTTGCCTTCCAGCAGGCGGGTGCGCACCTTGGTGGTGATCCACAGGTCGTTGTTCTTCTGCGCCAGGGTCGCCACCGGCGCTACCACCAGGTGGTTGTAGACACGCTGCACGTTGGGTGTGCCGCGCACCATCATCTCGATTTCCTGGCGTTGCGCCTCGTTCAGCGCCTCGCCGCTGATCAGCACCGCCCGGTTGTAGCTGGTGATGCTGATGCGGGCGCCGGCAAAGCGCTCGCTGCTCTGGCGCAGCGACTTCAGCTCGATGGCCTGGTCCTCGACATAGGCGCCGCTGGTACGGCGGTCGGTGGCCACCAGCGCGCCGGCGGCAACGCCACCGGCAACCAGCGGGAAGCAGGCACTGAGACTGGCGGCGGCGCTGCTGGCCAGCAGCAGCGCGAATAAACGGTTCTTCATCATTCTCCTCCCAGCAGCATGCAATCGATGGCATCGCACAGTGCATGGATCAACAGGATATGGACTTCCTGGATGCGCGCGGTGCGCAGGCTGGGCACATTCAGGTGGATGTCTTCCGGTGACAGGATTTCCGCGATCTGGCCGCCGTCCTTGCCGGTGAGGGCAATCACGCCCATGCCGCGTTCGTGCGCGGCATAGATCGCCTCGATGACGTTGGCGGAGTTGCCGGAGGTGGAGATCGCCAGCAGCAGGTCGTTGTGGTGGCCCAGCGCCCGCACCTGCTTGGAAAAGATCATGTCGAAATCGTAGTCGTTGCCGATGGCGCTGAGGATCGAACTGTCGGTGGCCAGCGACATCGCCGCCAGCCCCGGGCGTTCCTTCTCGAAGCGGCCGATCATTTCCGCGGCAAAATGCTGCGCATCGGCGGCGGAACCGCCGTTGCCGCAGGCGAGGATCTTGCCCTCGTTCATCAGGCTGCTGACCATGCGCTCGGCGGCCAGCGCCACGGCCGGCGACAGCTCGTCCATCACCTGCTGCTTGATGGCGATACTTTCAAGGAAGTGTCCGCTGACACGTTCGATCAAATCCATGTTTTTCCTTTGTTTCGGTGGCGCTTAACCGAAAATGTTTTTCAGCCACCGGGCCTGTTCGCCGCCATCGAACAGCACGGCGTCGAAACGGCAGGGGGCATCAATGCGTTTGCTGCTGAGGTAAAGGTTGGCCGCAGTGTGCAGCTTGTGCTGCTTGGCGCTGCCGATGCTGGCGGCGGCGCCGCCGAAGTGGGCCGATTGTCGGGCGCGTACTTCGACGAACACCCAACAGGCGCCGTCGCGCATCACCAGATCCAGTTCGCCCTGTCGGCAGTGCCAGTTGCGTTCCACCAGCGTCAGCCCCTGCTGTTGCAGGAAGCGGCAGGCGAGCGCTTCGTAGTGGTCGCCGCTGGCCTTGCTCATTGCGACTCGCCGCGAATGGCGGTCGGCAGCTCGCGCTGGATCACCCAGTCCTTGCCCAGTTGCAGGTCGCCGGTGACGCCACGCAGGCGGATGCTGGCCGGATTGCGGCTCTGCCCCAGCGCCTTGCCGAGGCGGAAGGCATCCACCCCCAGCGCGTACAGGCGTTCGGTGGCCTTGGTCAGCGGCGTGGCCGGGCGGGCGATGCCGGCGGCGTCCGGGTGATTGGGCATCAGGAACCATGGCATGTCGACGAAGCGCACCCCGTCCAGTGCCGGGGCCGCTTGCCGGGTATTGATCAGCGAGGTGGCGTAGGCGGCCAGCTCGGCCGGCAGCAGCGCGCGGCTGGCCTCGGCCTCCTTGTCGTCCAGTGCCAGGAACACGCTGTCGGCGCCGGCCAGCAGCGTGCTCAGCTGCGCGCCGTCCGGCTGCGTCATGTTCAGCTCCAGCGGCGCGCTCGGATGGCGCTGCGCCCAGCTTTCGCTGAAGGCGGCGCGCAGGCGCGTCGACAGCGCATCGTTATTGAACAGCACCAGCGGCGCCTTGCGGCCGTCGTCGCGCATCATGCGCGCGATCTGGCGCGCCTCGCTCTCGACCGCCAGCGACAGGCTCCACACCTTGCCGCCGGCCGGTGCCTTGCTCAGCGTATTCAGCACCAGCGTTGGCACGCTGGCCTGCGCCGCCACGTTGGCCGCACCCTCGCGGGTTAGCGGTCCGACGATCACGTTGGCGCCGGCCGCCAGCAGCTGCTGGTAGCCCTTCACCGCGTCGTTCTCGCTGGCCAGTGCGACGAAGCTGAGCTGGACGTTGCTGTCCTGCTGCGCGGCGGCGTCGAAACCGGCCTTCACCACCTGGGCAGCGTCACCCAGCTGCGGTGCTTCCACCGGCAGCAGCAGCCCCAGATGCAGGCGTGGTTTGTTGTCGCTGAGCTTGGCGGCAGGTGTGGCGGGGGCCGCGACGGCAGGGCTAGCCAGCGGTGCGGAGGCAGCGCTGGCGCCGATGTTCCGGAGCGTTTGCTGATTTTGCTGAAGGATATAGCCCGGCGACTGTGCAGCGGCTACACTTGCCGCCATTAAAACGGCTGTGCCGGATAACCAGGGAGCCAAAACGTGCAGACAATGCTTGATCACTTGATGAATTCTGCCCAGGAAACGTTTGTCAACGGGTCATTATATGTGCTGGCCACGCCGATTGGGAATCTGGCTGATGTGACACTGCGCGCCATTGCCGGGTTCCACGCCGCGGACATTGTTTTGGCAGAAGATACCCGCGTCACCGGCAGCCTGCTGGCCGCCTACGGCATCAGCAAGAAACTGGTCAGCCTGCGCGAACACAACGAGCGCGAAATGGCGGCCAGCGTGATCCGCTGGCTGCAGGAGGGCAAGATCGTGGTGCAGGTATCAGATGCCGGCACGCCGGGCATTTCCGACCCCGGCGCCCGCCTGGCGCAGGCGGTGTGGGCCGCCGGCCTGCGGGTGGTGCCGGTGGCCGGCGCCTCGGCGGTGATCGCCGCCTTGTCCGCCAGCGGATTGGATACCGCGCGCTTCCTGTTTCACGGCTTCCTGCCGCCCAAGCGCGGCCAACGTTGCAAGACGCTGCAGCAATGGCAGGACGCCGACTACGCGGTGGTCTGCTACGAGGCGCCGCACCGCATCCTGGAGTGCGTGGAGGACGTTGCCGCCACCCTCGGTGCCGAACGGCCGCTGATCCTGGCGCGCGAGCTGACCAAGACCTTCGAGACTTTCCTGCGTCTGCCAGCGGCGGAACTGGCCGAGCGCATCCGCAGCGACAGCAACCAGCAGCGCGGCGAGTGCGTGCTGATCATCGACGCCGCCGCGCCGGTGGCACAGACGGCGGACAGCCTGCCGCCCGCGGCACTGGCGCTGCTCGCCGAGCTGGCGGCGGTGCTGCCGACCAAGCAGGCGGCGGCGATTGTGGCGACGCATTACGACCTCAACAAGAAGCAGCTGTACGAGCGCGCGCTGCAGCTGAAAGTGGCGGACTGAGCTTTACAAGGCGTAATGCCGCTTATACAATGCGCGTCTTGGATTTTTTCGCCCGGGTGGCGAAATTGGTAGACGCAGGGGACTCAAAATCCCCCGCCGCAAGGTGTGCCGGTTCGAGTCCGGCCCCGGGCACCACGAAAAAGTCCAGAGCAGTCCAAGAAAGTCCAAAAACCCGCACAGCACAAGGCTATGCGGGTTTTTTGTTGCCCAATAGCGTCCAGCTACGTGCAGTAACATCCAGCTTTTTGTGTACCTTTTGTGTACCTTTTTCTCGACGCCGGGAAAAAGGTACACACCTGCCTGTCATCAGCACCTTTTCCCATTCATACTCTGGTTACAAGAATGTGTGTATGCCCTGCCACGCCGGGCGGCACCTTGCCGGGGTTGGCCACGTGTCGTTTTGCTTTTTCCCGACCCGACCAAAAAAGCGTAGTGACAGCATTGTTTTTAAAGGGTTTTTTGAAGGTTTGCCGTAGTGACATTTCGGGGTGTCACTATGGTGACACGATAAATTGCGCCAATCGGAGCCACCCGATGCCCTGCAAGCTGGTCTTGAGTCCGGCAAAGCCGGGCGCGGCGGGTGCCAGTGCACCAGCCTGACGGGCGAATCGAGGTAAGGAATAAACTATGGCATTGACTGATCTGGGCATTAGGCAGGCCAAGCAGCAAGACAAGCCGTATCAGCTGGCCGATGGCGATGCCCTGTATCTGGAGGTGACACCAGCGGGCAGCAAACGCTGGCTGTACCGTTATCGCTTCAACGGCAAGCCGTGCAAGCTGGCCTTGGGCAAGTATCCGGCGGTCTCGCTGGCCGAGGCGCGGGAGAGGGCCGTAGAGGCCCGCAAGCAGCTGGAGAAAGGGGTGAACCCCGGCGAAGCCAAGAAAGCGGCCAAGATCGCCGCCAAAGAGGCCAGCGCCAATGCCTTCGCGCTGCTGGCACTGGAATGGTACGAAAAGCAGCTGCCGCGCTGGACGCCGGACCATGCCCGCCGCGTGCTGGAATCACTGCAGAATGATGCCTTCCCCGACCTAGGCAACATCGCCATCACCGATCTGTCTGCCCCGCAAATCCTCGCCACCGTCCGCAAGGTGGAAAAGCGCGGCGCCATCGAGACGGCAGGACGCGTGTTGCAGCGTATCAGCGCCGTGCTGTGCTATGGCGTGCAGACGGGGCGTTTGGCCATCAACCCGGCCCTTGCCCTGTCCGGCGCGCTGACCGCTGCCAAAGTGGAGCACCGGCCCGCGATGCCGCGTGGCGAGCTGCCCGAGTTCTACCGCCGGCTAGCTACGGCCAACCTTTACGAACCAACCCGCATCGCCATGCACCTGCTGGTGCTGACCTTTGTGCGGCCCGGTGAGTTGCGCGCCGCCCGCTGGGATGAATTCGACATCGAGCGGGCGGAGTGGCGCATCCCGGCCGAACGCATGAAAATGCGAATGCCACACCTTGTGCCCCTGTCACAGCAAGCCCTTGCCCTGCTGGCCAGCCTGCGCCCCCTGAGCGGGCGCGGTGCGCTGCTGTTCCCGGCCATGACCGAGCACGACCGGCCCATGAGTGAAAACACCCTGAGCTATGCAATGGGGCGCATGGGCTACAAAGGCGTAGCCACGCCGCACGGCTTCCGTGCGCTGGCGTCTACCACGCTGAACGAAGAAGGCTTCGACCCTGACATCATCGAACGCCAGCTGGCCCACGCCGAGCGCAACAAGGTGCGGGCCGCGTATCACCGTGCCGAATACCTGGACGAACGACGCAAGCTGATGCAGTGGTGGGCGGACTTCTTGGATGCACAGCAGGGTGTAAACGTGCGGCCGGTGAACTTCAAGCGGGCGTGACGTGTTGCAATAGGGTAATCCCTGCGCAACGGTGCATTTTCCCACCAAATGCCGTTGCAAAATATGTTGCAAAATAGGGTGTGGTGTTGCAATATTAACATCATACCCTATTGCAACGGTTTGATGCCATGACGAAAGCGATTGCCTACCTTCGCGTCTCCACCGAAGACCAGCACATTGAAAACCAGCGTGCCGCCATTCTGGCCGCCGGATTCGAGATTGAACGCGAATTCATCGACCTGGCTACCAGCGGCACGACCAAAGGGGAAAACAGGGACGGCTTTGCGGCCATGCTGGCGTACCTGCGTGACGGTGACACGCTGGTGGTCTTTGCACTGGACCGGCTGGGCCGCGATACCGTGGACGTGCTGGGCACCATCAACACCCTGTCAGACAAGGGCATCCGGCTGGTGATTCTCAAGCAGCAATTCGACACCAGCACACCAGCGGGGCGGCTGGCGCTGACCATGTTTGCTGCCTTTGCCGAGTTCGAGCATGGCTTGCGCAAAGAGCGCCAGCAAGAGGGCATCCGCCGTGCCCGTGCCGAAGGCAAGTACCAAGGGCGCAAATCCAAACTGACCGATGAACAAAAGGCCGAGCTGCGTACCCGTTACGCCGCCGGCGAGTGTCGGGCCGCGATGGCGCGGGAGTACGGCATTGACCGGGCCACGGTGCACAGAATCGGTAAGGGTACGTGACTGCGGCCAGAATTGACCACGATGCGGCACTTTGGTAGATTTCTGGCACGCTGGTGATTTGAGCGCCCATAGCACTGCCAGCATGTACAAGCCATGCCTAAACGCTGGCTTTTTAATTAGTGCTTGCAAAACTCCGTGAGTAAAAATACACTTTTTCGCAGCAGCCTAAGCTGCGTCCAAAGCCAGCTAAGTCGCTGGCTTTTTTCATTTGTACCAGCGTTTGCCACTAGATGTATCGGTCTGTTGACGCATGGGTAGTTCTAAAATATCATATTTTGCAGGCGCTACAGTTGCGTCCAAAGCCAGCTAACCCGCTGGCTTTTTTCATTTGTGCTAACGTTTGCCGTTAGATGCATCGGCTTGTTGACATGTAGATAATTCGCCAATACCATCCATTTGACACCGTCACAATTTCGTCCAAAGCCAGCTAACCAGCTGGCTTTTTGCATTTCTGACCCTAAGTTCAAGTCGGAGGCTGCCCGCCCCGGCTTTTTTTGCGCCCGCGTTTTGCGGGCTTTTTCACGTAATGGAGACTGTATGTCTGATGTCATCAAACTGCCCAAGCTGAAAACCCGCCAAGAGGCGGCGGCGTACCTGGGCGTCAGTGTGTTCACCCTGAATGCGTGGGCCAGTACGGGCCGCATCAAGCTGCCGTTTTACAAGGTTGGCCGCCGGACGATGTACAAGGAGAGCGATTTGCTGGCCTTTCTGGAAGGGGCCTGTCCGAATTTTTGTGTAAACGGGGTTTCAAATCACATCTGAGGAATGCGTTC
>NZ_BMYP01000052.1 GCF_014652335.1 Vogesella fluminis
ACGGCCCTGCGTTTCACTATTCCGCCTTCGGGCAGGCCCAAGTCCGACAGGCTGCTAGCGCGAGACAAGGCGAAAACGACTGAGGAAGCGGAGTTTACACGGGGTAAATGAGCATTCCGAAGGCGTTTTTAACGCCGTATCGCCGAAGCGCAGCAGACCTTGAACAGGTTCTTAGTCCTCCGCCAGCAGGGTCAGCGCCTGTCCGGTCGTCAGCACCCGCGCATACTCGCCATCCAGATTCGCCAGCGCCATCGCGTGCACCTCGTCCGCGCTGCGCGGCGTGCCGTGGTAGTCGGCCCTGGCGAAGGCGAAGCAGGCATCGCTGACCACCAGGGTGTCGAAGCCGAGATTGCCGGCGCTGCGCGCGGTGGCTTCTACCGAGTTGTTGGTGCTGACGCCGGTGATCAGCAGGCGGCGGATGCCGCGCATGTGCAGCCAGCGCTCCAGTGCACTATGGGTAAAGGCATCGGGCACGTTCTTCTCGAATACCGTCTCGCTGTCCAGCGGCAGGAAGGCCGGCTGAAACTCGGCCCCGCGCTGGCCGGGCCAGAACAGCGAACCCGGCGTACGCGACATGTGGCGCACATGGATCACCGTCTGCCCCGCCGCGCGCCACGTCGCCAGCAGCTGCGTGATATTGGCCTCTGCCTGCGGATTGTTGCGTATACCGGCCTGCGGCAGCGCCATCCCCTGCTGCATGTCGATGATCAGCAGTGCCGGTCGTGGCTGTGTCATGCGGAATCCCCTTGCCGTCAAAGCGTTGCGGCCAACCTTGGCCGCGCGCTATAGCCTTCATCGTGGTGTGGTGCGCGCCGGTAGGGGCCGCACCGCTGGCACTACCTACTCCGGCGCCTTGCTGTCCAGCCAGATGGTCACCGGGCCGTCGTTGACCAGCGCCACCTGCATGTCGGCGCCGAACACCCCGGTCGGCACCGCCTTGCCCAGCGCCGCGCTCATCAGCTGCACGAACTCGTCGAACATCGGCGAGGATTGCTCCGGCCGTGCCGCGCGGCTGTAGCCGGGGCGGTTGCCCTTCTTGGTGGTGGCGAACAGGGTGAACTGGCTCACCGCCAGCACCTCGCCGCCGCAGTCGAGCAGCGAGCGGTTCATCACGCCGTCGTCGTCGTCGAAAATGCGCAGCTGGCTGATCTTCTTTACCAGCCATTCGCTGTCGGCGCGGCTGTCCGGCGCCTCGATGCCGACCAGCAGCAACAGCCCGGCCCCGATCGCGCCAGTGATCCGGCCGTCGACGGTGACCGACGCCTCGCGCACTCTTTGTACCAATACTCGCATCATCCCTCCTGAAAAGCGTTTCGGCTCTGCGTTACAATCCCTGCCATTGCGCACGACAAGGATTGCTATGTTAATGGTTATTTCTCCGGCGAAAACGCTGGATTTCAACACCCCGCCGCGGACGGTGCCGTACACGCAGCCGGCTTTCCTCGATGACAGCATGGCGCTGATCCGCGTGCTGCGCGACAAGTCGCTGGCCGACATCGGCCAGCTGATGGGCATCAGCGATGCGCTGGCGCAGCTCAACGTCGGCCGCTACCACGACTGGCAGCCGGATTTCACGCCCGACAATGCCAAGCAGGCGGTGCTGGCGTTCATGGGCGATGTGTACGAAGGGCTGGATGCGGCGTCGCTGAATGCGGCCGGACACGACTACCTGCAGCGCCACCTGCGCATCCTGTCCGGGCTGTACGGCCTGCTGCGGCCGCTGGATCTGATGCAACCGTACCGGCTGGAGATGGGCACCCGCCTCGCCAATCCGCGCGGCAAGAACCTGTACGAGTTCTGGGGCACGCTCATCACCGAGGCGCTGAATCGCGAGCTGGCGGCACAGCCGGCGCCGGTGCTGGTCAACCTCGCCTCCGACGAGTACTTCAAGTCGGTGAAGTCGAAGCTGCTTGACGCCAACATCATCACCCCGGTGTTCCAGGACCTGAAGAACGGCCAGTACAAGATCATCAGCTTCTACGCCAAGCGCGCGCGCGGGCTGATGGCGCGCTGGGCGACGCAGCGGCAGGTGACGGACGCCGGGCAGCTGAAGGCGTTCGACAGCGAGGGCTATGCCTTCGTGCCGGAGCTGTCCGACGCCAACACCTGGCTGTTCCGCCGCGATCCGGCGGCGCAATAAACCCTACCGCCTTGCGGCCAACGTTGGCCGCAAGGCGGCCGACATCAGCCGTGCACCGCGTTGTCCAGCACGACGCCACGGGCAAAGGCCTGCACATTATCCAGCGTGGTGCGGGCGATATTGTCCAGCGCCTCGCGGGTGAGGAAGCCCTGGTGGGAGGTGACCAGCACATTGGGAAAGGTCAGCAGCCGCGCCAGCTGGTCATCCTGCAAGCCGACGTCGGACAGGTTTTCAAAGAACACCCCTTCTTCCATTTCATAAACATCCAGCCCCACCCCGCCCAGGTGACCATCCTTCAATGCCTCGATCAGCGCCGGGGTATCGATCAGGCCGCCGCGGCTGGTATTGATCAGCAGCGCGCCGCGCTTCATCTGCGCCAGGGCGCCCGCATCGATCAGGTGCCGCGTCGCCGGCGACAGCGGCAGATGCAGGCTGATGACATCGGCTTCGGCCAGCAACGTGGCACGGTCGACATAGCTGAAGCCGAGCTGACTGGCTAGGGGCCGGTCCTGTGCCACATCGTGAGCCAGCACGCGCATGCCGAAGCCGCGGGCGATGCCGATGGCCGCCTCGCCGATGCGACCGGTGCCGATCACGCCGAAGGTCTTGCCGTGCAGATCGAAGCCGACCAGCCCGTCCAGCGAGAAATCCATCTCGCGCACCCGTACATAGGCCTTGTGGATGCGGCGGTTGACCGCCAGCAGCAGTGCGAACGCGTGCTCGGCCACTGCATGCGGCGAATAGGCCGGCACCCGCACCACGCGGATGCCGTAGCGGCTACAGGCCGCCAGATCAACACCATTGAAACCGGCACAGCGCAGCGCCACCAGCCGCGTACCGCCGGCCGCCAGACAGGCCACCGCCGCCGCATCCAGCCGGTCATTGACAAACGGACACACCACCTCGAAGCCGGCGGCCAGCGCCACGGTATCGCTGCTCAGTCTTGACTCGAAAAAGGTCAGCACAAAACCGTAATCAATATTTGCCGACTCCATGGCGTGCCTATCGTATTGCTTGGCGTCGAAAACCGCGATTTTCATGTGCAACTCCTCCGGACCGTATCGGATTTGATACAAATCAACCCGGTCAATCGGTAGTAATCATTAAAAATATAATGTAATAAGTCTGATCATTTTAAACAGCAAAATCAGAATTGCACAGCCTTGATTTGGATCAAGTCTACCAATGGCGTATGCCATGCTGTGGTTATAATATGTGCCGCTTGTATACTGTCATCCGCATTTGTTTGATTGCCCACCCACTTCACTGTCCGAGTCATGAAAAAAAACCTGCCAGTCCATGATATTGAAGTACCGTTCACCAGCGGCCTCATCGTTACCCGTACCGACCTCAAGGGCATCACCACCTACGCCAACGATCGCTTCGTCGAAATCTCCGGCTTCAGCCGCGAGGAACTGGTCGGCAAAAATCATAACGTAGTGCGTCACCCGGACATGCCGCCGGTACTGTTCGATGACCTGTGGAAAACCATCAAGCGTGGTGACAGCTGGCGCGGCCTGGTCAAGAACCGCTGCAAGAATGGCAACTATTATTGGGTGGATGCCTTTGTGGTGCCGGTAAAGAAAAACGGTGCCACCTACGGCTATATGTCGGTGCGCATCCCGGCACAGCCAAAGGCAGTGCAGGAGGCAAGCCTGCTGTATCCGCAGCTGATGCAAGGCAAGCCGCTGCGTAAGGCCAGAATGCAGGGCAGCACCCTGACCTGGTTCCGTCCGTTCTATGTCGCGCTGGCCACCATGCTGGGCGTCAGCGGCGGCGTACTGGCAGGTGGCACCGCCGGCTATGCGATCACCGCTGCCTGCGTGCTGAACACCGTAAGCTGGCTGTTGGTCGAGCAGCGTCGCAAATACCATGCGCGACGCCTGAATGATGTCTGCCAGCACATTGCCGAAGGGCGTCTGACCAACGAGCTGTCCATCAATCGTGCCGGTGAGCAGGGTTACCTGGAAGCCACACTTGCCTACATGCAGGTACATCTCAAGGTAATGCTGGACGAACTGCAGATGACTGCCAGTGCCCAAGCCGCCGAGACCGTGAAAATGCAGCATCGCATCGCCGAGCTGTTCGAACGCATGGAGGCCGGCAACGACAGCGTCAACCAGATCAGCAGCGCGATAGAAGAGCTGTCCGCCTCCATCGAACAGGTGGCCGGCCACGCCGAAGAGACCGCCCGCCTCAGCATCGACACCAGCAGCAACGTGGCGCAGAGCTGCGCCGACATGAGCACCTCGCAGCAGCGCACGCTGGCGGCAAGCCAATCGGTAGAGCAGGCACAGCACATCATCACTGATCTCGCCAGCGCCATCGACAGCATCACCCAGGTAACACAGACCATTCACGACATCGCCGACCAGACCAATCTGCTGGCGCTGAATGCCGCCATCGAAGCCGCCCGTGCCGGCGAATCCGGCCGCGGCTTTGCGGTGGTTGCCGACGAGGTGCGCAAGCTGGCGGAACGCACCAGCCTCAGCACCGACCAGATCAAGCAGCTGATCCACAATGTGCGCGAGGCTGCCAACAGCACCGTCAACGCCATCACCACCATCACGGAGCAGACCCGTGCCGGCGCCGAGGCACAGCTGCGCACGACCACCAAGCTGCAAGACGTGCAGGACAGCTCGCACAGCGTCAACCAGATGATGCAGGCCATTGCCGGTACCAACGTGCAGCAGTCTGCCGCCGCCGCTCACATTGCCGAGCGCATGGCCCACATCACCGAGCAGTTTGCCGAATCGCACCAGCACATCGCCTCTGCCAATCATGGCATCGGGAAACTGGCCGATCAGGCAGCCCAGGTTTCCGATCTGGCCGCCCACTTCGAAGTGGAAGCAGGCAAGCAGACCGCCTGAAACCGGCACTTCGCACCCGTGGCCGCACAATAGTGGCCTCGGGTGCTTTTACGTGCAAAAAGCCGTTGCCCTTGCCTTTGCCACTGTCGGATACTAGCTTGTCATTGATATCCGGCAGCCAACAAAGGAAACAACATGTCCGTGCTGAAAGAGTTTCGCGAATTTGCCATGCGTGGCAACGTCATCGACCTGGCCGTTGGTGTCGTTATCGGGGGGGCGTTTGGCAGCATCGTCAAATCACTGGTCGATGACGTCATCATGCCGCCGATCGGCCTGCTGATCGGTAACGTCGACTTTGCCAACCTGTTCTTCGTGCTGAAGGAAGGCGCCAAGGCGGCACCGTACGCCTCGGTGGCGGCGGCAAAGGAAGCCGGCGCAGTGACGCTGAACATCGGCCTGTTCATCAATGCGCTGGTCAGCTTCACCATCATCGCCTTTGCCATCTTCATGCTGATCAAGACGCTGAACCGCCTGCAGCGTCCGGCGCCGGCGGCACCGGCGGAAGTCACCACCAAGGAGTGCGGCTACTGCCTGTCCAGCATTCCGCTGAAGGCGACGCGCTGCCCGCACTGCACCTCGCAGCTGGGCTGATCCGGCCCAGGGTTGGCCGCAAGCATTGCGGCCAACCTTGAAGCACGCACCACCATCGCGTACAATCCGCCCGTCCTGAGGGAGTAGCCGCTCTGCATTACTGACAGAGGCTTGCGTCAACACACTTGGTTCGCCGGGCAATCCGGCCGCACCATGGCGCAAACAGCCGCAAGGCCTGGCAAGACTCATGATTTTCCGGTGCGTAGCGGGGGCTGCGGCAGCGGGGAATCATGTTGTCCGCGCAGCCCCCCGGATCATTTCATGGAAGCCTTCCTGCTCTCTACCGGCATCGTCACCCTGGCCGAAATCGGCGACAAGACCCAGCTGCTCGCACTGCTGCTCGCCGCCCGTTTCAAGAAACCGCTACCCATCGTCGCCGGCATTTTCGTGGCCACCGTGCTCAACCATTTTGCCGCCGCCTGGCTCGGCCAGATCGCGTCGGCCTACATTACCGACAACATCCTGCGCTGGGTGCTGGGCATCTCCTTCATCGCCATGGCGCTATGGATGCTGATTCCGGACAAGCTGGATGACGACATGCCGCTGCTGGATCGCGTCGGCGTGTTCGGCGCCACCGTGATCGCCTTCTTCATGGCCGAGATGGGCGACAAGACACAGATCGCCACCGTGGCGCTGTCGGCACGCTTCGACGCACTGCCGGCGGTGGTGGCGGGCACCACGCTGGGCATGATGATCACCAACGTGCCGGCGGTGCTGCTAGGCGAAGTGGCGGCACGCAAGCTGCCGGTAGCCACCGTGCACCGCATCGCCGCCTGTATTTTCGCGGTGCTAGGGGTGATCACCCTGATCGGTTTCTAAACCGCAGCACAGTCACAAAAAGCCGGATCACCGATCGTGATCCGGCTTTTTCTTGTACCTGCGTCAGTGCTGGCGGCCTTCGCGGATGCCGGCGCGCAACGTCGCCATCTGCAGCCGGAAATGGCGACAGTTGCTGCACAGCAGCAGGTGGAACTGCAGGCTGAGCCGTTCGGGGCGGCTGAGCTTGCGGTCCATGGCGTCGGATATCAGCCGGCTGGCCTCGCGGCAACTGAGCATCATGCGTTTTCCCCCTGCAGCCAGCGCAGCTGCAAACATTCGCGCAGGCTCATCCGTGCGCGGTAGAGCATCACCGAACAGTTGGTCGCGCTGATCTCCAGATTCTGACAGATTTCGCTGATGTCCATGTCCAGCACCTCGCGCATGGCGAACACCAGCGCGGTGCGCCGCGGCATCGCCTCGGTACAGCGCGCGTACACCTGCCAGAACTGGGCGGCCAGCAGCGACTGTTCCGGTACACCCCAGGCGCTGACCTTTTCCTGCCAGTGGCCACTGGCGCTGAACAGGCCGTCCAGATCGCTGTCGTCCAGCTCCCCGGTCAGGTCGGTAGCCACCTCGCGGTGCTGCTTGCGCACGATGTCGATCAGCTTGAAACGCAGGATGGACGTCAGCCAGGTGCGCAGGCTGGCCTTGCCGGCAAAGCGCTCACGCGCCTCCAGCGCTGCCAGCAGCGCGTCCTGTACCGCATCCTCGGCCGCGGCAGTATCGCGCAATTGCGCCAGCGCAAAGCGCAGCAGGTAGGGCCGTTCGGCTTCGATCTGTTCAACACTGGGCGGCATGGCTGCTCTTTTCGGTTAACGACGGGTACAGTATTCCACGGCTTCGGACAGGCGTTCCACCCCGATCACCTCCAGCCCGTCGATGGCCTGGCGCGGCTTGTTGGCCACCGGCACGATGGCGCGCTCGAAACCGAGCTTGGCCGCCTCTTTCAGCCGCTCCTGGCCGCGCGTCACCGGCCGCACCTCGCCGGACAGACCCACCTCGCCGAACACCACCAGCTTCTCCGGCAGCGACTTGTTGCGCAGCGAAGACACCATCGCCAGGATCACCGCCAGGTCAGCGGCCGGCTCGTTGATCTTGACGCCGCCCACCGCATTCAGGAACACGTCCTGGTCGAAGCAGGCGATACCGGCATGACGATTGAGCACCGCCATCAACATCGCCAGCCGGTTCTGCTCCAGCCCGACGGTGAGGCGCTTGGGCTGGAAGCCGTGGGCATCGTCGACCAGCGCCTGGACTTCCACCAGCAGCGGGCGGCTGCCCTCCTGCGTCACCAGCACGCAGGAGCCGGACACGTCGTCGCGGTAGCTGGACAGGAAGATCGCCGACGGGTTGGACACGCCCTTCAGGCCGCGGTCGGTCATCGCGAACACGCCCAGCTCGTTGGCCGCGCCGAAACGGTTCTTGATGGCGCGGATCATGCGGTAGCTGGAGTGGCTGTCACCCTCGAAATAGAGCACGGTATCGACGATGTGCTCCAGCACGCGCGGCCCGGCCAGCGAGCCTTCCTTGGTGACATGGCCGACCAGGATGATGGTGATGCCGCTCTGCTTCGCCATCCGCGTCAGCTGCGCCGCGCACTCGCGCACCTGCGACACCGAGCCTGGCGCCGAAGTCACCTGGTCGGAATACAGCGTCTGGATGGAGTCGATCACCGCTACTTCCGGCATCTCGGTCTGCAGCGTGGCGAGGATGGACTCCAGCCGGATCTCCGACAGCAGCCGCACCCGCGCCGCGTCCACCACCAGCCGCGAGGCGCGCAGCGCGATCTGCTGCGGCGATTCCTCGCCGGACACGTACAGCACCTTGCGCGTCGAGCCGATGGCGGACAGCGCCTGCAGCAGCAGCGTGGACTTGCCGATGCCGGGGTCGCCGCCCAGCAGCACCACCGCACCCTTGACGATGCCGCCGCCGAGCACGCGGTCCAGCTCCTCGATGCCGGACGGCTCGCGCGGCACCTCCTCCGCCTGCACCTGCGACAGCTGTTGCACCGGCTGCGTCTGCGCCGTCCAGCTCTGGTAGCGGGTGTTGGCCGCCGGGGCCGGCGCGGCCACGGTTTCGGTCAGCGTGTTCCATTCGCCGCAATGCGGGCACTGGCCCTGCCACTTGGGCGAGCTGCCGCCGCATTGCGTGCATTGATAGAGGGTCTTGTTGAATTTGGCCATGGCGTCTTCAGAAAATGACAAAACCCGTTAGTGCCGGCACTAGCGGGTTGCAACAGGAAATGCGGGCCTGCCCGCGACTCGCGCGGCAGCGGTGATTATTTCTTGACCACGGCGGCCGGCTTGCCGAAGGAATCCTCCTGCCCCACCGCCGCCGGTGGCGCGCTCTGCTCGTTGATCAGGCTGAGCAGGCGCTGCTCCGCAGGCGACGGGCCGCTGGGCTTGGCCGGCTGTTCATTACGGCGGATGGTCGACAGGATCGCCTCCACCTGTGGATCGTTGCGCGCCAGCTCGTCGGCTTCGGCGCTGGTCAGCGGGTGCCGCTTTGCCAGCGGGGCAAGCGAGGCTACGGCTGGTTCATTTTTTTTTTGAGCGGCGTGTTCCGCCACTTTTGCCTTTGCACCGCTGCTGTCAACCGCTGCCAATGGCGCGGACAATTCCGGTGGCGGCTCCGGCGGCGGGTCCATGGTTTCCAGCTTGTTCTTGGCCATGTATTCGTGCATCTCGCGCCAGCCGGCGTAGATCTGTGCCTTGTCCGCCTCCGGATTGCGGGCATAGCACGCCTCCAGCGAGCGGCCGGTCTGGCGGCAGGCAGCGCCGACGGCCTTGTTGGCCTCGGCCGCCAGGCCGCTGACATTCATCACCCAGTTGCAGCCGCCAAGCATCGCCAGCGCTGGTAATAACAGATAGGCACGCATACTTGTCCTTGTGGTTTACGACGGACGCAGATCCAGCTCGATAATCTCGCCGCTGCGGCCGGCACTGGCCTGTCCCAGCCAGTACAGCATGTGCGGCATCAGCGCCGCCAGTTCGCCGCGCTCGCTCTTGGCCTCGCCCGGATGGGTACGGGTGCGCTGCGGCGAGTTGACCGGCCCCGGCACCAGCAGGTTGACGCGCAGCTGCGGCCACACATCCCACTCGTTGGCGGCGACCTTCACCAGATAGCCCAGCCCGGCCTTGGAGGCGCCAAAGCCGCCCCAGAACGGTCCCGGGTGCTGGCCGTGGGTCTCGCCGACGAATACCACACTGGCGTCGGCCGCCTGTTTCAACAGCGGCAGGCAGGCACGGGTCAGTGCAAACGGCACCACGGTGTTGACCCGGTACTGGTTCATCCATTCCTCGATGCGCTGGTCCACCAGCGGCGACAGCGCATAAAAGTGTGCGGCACAGTGCACGATGCCGTCCAGCCGCCCTACCACCTGCTTGATCCGGAATGCCAGGGTATTGAATTCGTCGTCGCTGGCCTTGAGCAGATCCAGCGGGATCGCCAGCGGCTCCGGCAGGCCCGCCGCCACGATCTCGTCGTACACCTTCTCCAGGCCCTTCACACTGCGCGCCAGCAATACTACGGTAGCACCATGGCGCGCGGCGGCCAGCGCCGTCTCGCGGCCGATACCTTGCGTTGCACCGGTCACCAGCAGCACGCGGCCGGCGAGATAATCTTTGTCAAACGTTTGCATCATGTTGTTTTTTCCAGTCCTGCATGAGGGCATGGGCGCTGGCGATACCGCTGCGGACGGCGCCTTCGAGCGTCGCCGGATAGTCGGCACACAACCAGTCACCCACGAGATAGCCGGATTTTACGCCAAGTCGCGGCGCCGGGCGCGTCAGGCCAACGTTGGCCGCAAACGTCGCGCGCTGTTCGGTGATCTGCCAGCTGGCCGCCAGCGGCGGCAAGTCCGGCACATGCTGCTGCAATTCGGCCAGCACCCGCGCCGTCAGCGCCGTGCGCGACAGCGTGTCGTGCTCGCCGGCGGCGCTGATCACCACCGCCACCAGCCCGGCCTCGCCGGTCAGCGCCTCGCGGTCGAACCACCACTGGCCGATGCCGCGCTGCAAGCCAGTCATCGCCTGCGGCAGACGCACCCTGCCCTCGAAACGCAGGTACAGGGTAGTTATCGGCTGGTATTGCCACGCCTTGAGCATGGCGCTCAGCTTTTCGTCGGCGGCGAGGCTGGCGGCGTGATACGGCGCGGTGGCAAGCAGCACGGCATCGAAGGCCTCGCCGTCCACCAGCGGCCGCTTTGCCTGCCAGTCGATGTGCCGCACCCGCTGCCCGAGGCGCAACTGCGCGCCGGCAGCGGCCAGCCACTGCAGCGCCGGCTCGGCGAACAGCGCGCTCAGGTCGGTGCGCGGCAGCAGCAGGCGGCTGGCGTCAGCTTGCGCCGCGCCCAGGCTGTCGCGCAGCACATTGGCCAGCAGCTGCATCGAGGCCTGCGCCGGCGGCGTATTCAGCGTCGCCAAGATCAGCGGCGTCCAGAAGCCGTCCAGCAGCGCCTGCGACTGGCCACGCTGCCGCAGCCAGTCCAGCGCCGCGACATCGTGCCCGATCTGCCAGCGCCGCACCCTGAGCTGGGTCAATAGCCGTGCCAGTACCAGCTTGTCGCGCCAGCCCAGTCCCTTGGCACGACACAGCCCGGCCAGCAGATGCCACGGCGCCGGCCAGTCCGGGCAGTGCAGCTGCACGCCGTCGATCTGGTGCCAGCGCAGCGGCTGGCTGGCCAGTACCTGTGCCGGATCGACGCCCACCTGCCGCATCAGGCGCAGCGATTCGCGGTAGGCGCCGATCAGGATGTGCTGGCCGTTGTCCAGCGCCATGCCGTCCAGTGGTACGCGGCGGGCGCGGCCGCCGGCGATCTTGCCGGCCTCGAACAACACAAGGTTGGCCGCAGGCGCCAGCGTGATGGCGGCGGCGAGGCCGGCCCAGCCGGCGCCGATGACGGCAACGCGCGGTGTCACGGCTTGTAGCCGAAGGTCCAGGTTTTCCACGCCAGCCACAGCTTGCGCCCCGGCGACAGCGACAGCCGCTGGTTGAGCACCTTGCCCGGGCCGTCCAGCGCGATCTCGTCCAGCGTGGCGCGGTAGATCGCCGCCATCACCAGGCCGATGCGCTGCGCCTTGCGGTCGGCCGCCGGCAGCAGTTCCCACGCCTTGCGGTAGTGCTGGTGCGCGCGCTCGATCTGGAAGCGCATCAGCTCCTCGAACTGCGGCGATTCGCGGTAGGCCAGCACCTCGGACGCCGGCACGCCGAAGCGCTGCAGGTCTTCCACCGGCAGGTACAGCCGGCCGCGGCGCGCGTCCTCGCCCACGTCGCGGATGATGTTGGTGAGCTGGAAAGCCAGCCCTAGCTCGTGCGCGTACTTCAGCGTGGCGCGGTCGGTATAGCCGAAGATCTGCGCCGACAGCTGGCCGACCACGCCGGCGACGCGGTGACAGTACAGCTGCAGGTCGGCAAAACGGTTGTAGCGCGGCACGTCCAGGTCCATCTGCATGCCGTCGATGATCTCCGCCAGCCACGCCTGCGGCAGCTCGAAGCGCGCCACGTGCGGCTTGAGTGCCAGCATCACCGGATGGCTGGGCGTGCCGTGGTACAGCGCCGCCAGCTCGCTGCGCCACCACGCCAGCGTGGTGCGCGCCACGTTGTCGTCGTGGATCTCGTCCACCACGTCGTCCACCTCGCGGCAGAACGCGTACAGCGCCACCATCGCGTCGCGCTGCGCCGGCGGCAGGTAGCGGAAGCTGGCGTAAAAGCTGGAGCCGCTCTTGGCGGCCTTGTCTTCACAGTATTGCTGCGGGGTCACGCCCGTCTCCTCTTGTTTTTGCCGGAACGCGCGCTCAGCGCCTTCCAGATGATCGCCAGCCAGTCACGGCTGGTCAGCACCGGTCGCTGCGTGAATACGTCACCGCGCACGTCGTGTATCTTTTTCAGGATGCGCTCGCCGCCGAGCACGATCAGGCGCAGCTCCCAGCCCAGCCGCCCCTTCAGCTTCAGCGCCAGCGGCGAGCCGGCCTCCAGCATGGCGAGCGCGCGCTTCACTTCCTTGTCCATCAGCATCGGCCACACCCCGCCGGCGTCGCCGCGCGCGATCTGATCTTCGCTGACACGCAGCTTGGCCAGATCGTCCTGCGGGATGTAGACGCGGCCCTTTTGCCAGTCCACGGCCACGTCCTGCCAGAAGTTGATCAGCTGCAGCGCGGTGCAGATGCCGTCCGACATCGCCAGGCTGCGCGGGTCACGCTCGCCGTACAGCGCCAGCATCAGGCGCCCGACCGGGTTGGCGGAGCGGCGGCAGTAGTCGACCAGCTCGGCAAAGTCCTGGTAGCGCGTCTTGGTCACGTCCTGGCTGAACGCCGACAGCAGATCGTAAAACGGCGCCAGCGGCAATTGGTAGGCGGCGATCACCCGTGCCAGATCCTGCATCAGCGGCAGCTGCGGCGCGATGCCGGCCTCGATGCGCGCCAGCTCGTCGCGCAGCGCCTGCAATGCGGCCAACCTTTGCGCCGGCTGGGCGTCGCCCTCGTCCGCGATATCGTCGGCATGACGGGCAAAGTGATAGATCACGTGCACCGCGCGGCGCATGCGCCGCGGCAGCAGGAGGGAACCGACCGGGAAATTCTCGTAATGACCAACCGACATCGCCTGCGCACCGCCCGTCAACAAAAGCGGCATTATAAAGCAAGCCGGCGGCGGGCTTGAGGCAAGCCAGCACCACGGCCTGCCTTTTTGTACAAACATCAAGGGCAGCAAGCCGCACGGGCCGGTTTTTGAGCGGCCGGCGTGGCAGAGCGAGGCTGTCACTCTTTTCTGAGCTGCCTGTCCGGCAGTGAACCCGCCCGCATCCGCGAGCTGGGCATTTTCATCTTTCTGAGCTGCCTGTCCGGCAGTGAACAGGTCACCCCAATCCAGACCGAGTGTCTCGATTTTCTGAGCTGCCTGTCCGGCAGTGAACTCGGAGTCATTGCTTGCATCGCCGAAAGCGACTTTCTGAGCTGCCTGTCCGGCAGTGAACGGGTGGCAGCTCGTGCCGGTTACGCCGGCACATTTCTGAGCTGCCTGTCCGGCAGTGAACGCGGCACGCGTCTTGGAATAGCCGGCCTCAATTTTCTGAGCTGCCTGTCCGGCAGTGAACATGTCTAGGTCGCCAAGCTTTTCGGTGGGGTTTTTCTGAGCTGCCTGTCCGGCAGTGAACGGCTTGCCGGATAGCGTCCGTCAAGGTGGTGTAAATTTCAGGGCCGAACTCCGGTCCGGTTTTCCAG
>NZ_BMYP01000053.1 GCF_014652335.1 Vogesella fluminis
TCCGGACAATTTGGCAGTTTCCCGCCAATGGTCCGTTTACACAAAATTCTGCACACCCTCTCGGAAGCCTTCGGCCGTCTATCGCAATGCCAAAAACTTCAGAAAAAACCCCACCGCCTTATGAGCGGTGGGGTCTGGAAAGCGCCCCCCATCAACTAGGGGAGACGAAGAGCACCGCAGCGCTCTTCGCCCTTACCTTACACGATGGTGAAGGTATCGCTGTTGTCGGACAGTACGTTGGTGACGCCAACCAAGCCGATGGAAACCGTTGCGGTAGCAACAGTATCGAAGTAGGTCAGTACGCCGCTGGCAAAGTGCCATTCGCCTGCTGCATCGACATCACCGGCATTGACTTGCTGCGCGTTAAAGGCAGTGATGGCATTTGCACCATCAACATTCAACAGGTCGCCAGCGGTCAGACCACGGAGTACACCGCCACCGTCGTAGTCATCACCCAGGACGAAGGTTTCCAGGACGCTGCCGGAAGCCGTCACATCATGGTTTCCGTCACCCAACAGGTTGATTGTTGTCACACCGGAGGTGCCCAGATTGGCCGTGTAGGCATTGCTACCATTGTCAGCGCCCAAGGTGAGGGTGCCGTTGCCACCGTAGCTGGACAGAGTACCCAGGTTGGCGCTGGCGTCACCAGACACAATCATGGCCTTGCCAGTACCCAGCGTCACGGACCCACCGATGAAGTTACCGAACTGTTGAGCATTGAGCGTCAGAGCCGTAGCGTCACTGACAGTGATAACTTCGACAGAGTTCACCAGATAGCTGAGTTTGGAGTCACCCGACGTCAATGCGGTAGCCAGAGCAGCAGCCGAATCGTCAGCCGTCACCGTACCAACAGCACGGGCTTCGGTCAGAGCGGCACCGTTCAGGGTGCTGAACAGATTCGTGACGTCGTCCGTGGTATTGAAGGTCACTGCCTTGGCAAAGCCTGCAATCGTGGCTGCCTCAGCAGCGGTTGCCGCATCGTTCGCCGTAACTGTACCGGCTTCGTCCAGGTCAGCGCTGGAAGAGCCCGCCAGGTTGGTCGAGCTATCAACCACGTTGTAAGTCACAGCAACAGTGAATGCATCGATCAAAGCCGACTCAGCTGCGGTTGCATCGGTGTTGGCAGTGATCGAAGTCGCCTCATCCAGAGCAGCGTCAGAGGAACCCGAAATGTTTGCTGCAGAATCAACCACAGCGAACGTTACCGCCTTGGCAAAACCATCAATGGTCGTAGCCTCAGCAACCGTTGCACTGGTGTTGGCAGCCACCGTACCGGCCAGCGTCAGCACCGCATTGCTGGAGCCAGCCAGGTTGGCTGCACTGTCAGTGATGTTGTAGGTGTTGACACCGGAGTTGCCGGCTGCCTCGATGGTGGTGGCCTGAGCAACCGTGGCAGCCGTCGTGGCGGTCAGATTGACAGCTTCGTTCAACGCTGCACCTGCAGCAGCAGCCAAGGTAGCGGCTGTATCGGAAACGCTGTACGCCACAGGAGTAACCAGAGTAGCAATCGTACCAGCCTGGGCAGCAGTCGCAGCAGTCGATGCAGTAACAGTCGTGGCTTCGTTGATGTCTGCATCAGCAGCACCTGCAATGTTCGCCGCGGTATCTTCAACAGCGTACGTAACAGCCGTAGCCAAGGCATCAATCAGAGCAGACTGAGCAACCGTTGCAGCATTAGAAGCCGTGACAGCAGCCGCTTCATCCAACTGAGCATCCGTTGCCGCAGCCAGGTTGGCAGCCGTATCGGAGACACTGAATACCACTCCCTTGGCAAAACTATCAATGATCACAGCTTGAGCAACCGTTGCATCGGTGTTGGCAGTTACCGTACCCGCCAGAGCCAGAACCGCATTGCTGGAGGCAGCCAGGTTGGCAGCACTGTCAGCAATGTTGTAGGTGTTGGCGCCGGAGTTGGTGAAGGCTTCGATTGCAGTTGCCTGGACAATCGTCGCGCCATCCGTTGCTGTGATGGTGCCAGCACCGTTGCCAACCGCAGCGGCAGCGGCAGCCAGGTTGGCCGACGTATCGCTCAGGTTGTAGGTGTTGGTGCCACTGTTGGTGGCGTTGACGATGGTCGTTGCTTGAGCGACGTTAGCAGCCGTAGTTGCCGCAATGTTGGTTGCGTTATTCAACACGCTCGCAGTAGCACCGGCGAGGTTCGCTGCAGTATCGGACAGGCTGTATGCACCAACATATCCAGCAGCGGCAGCCACAGACAACACAGGTGCTGCAGGAATCAGGGTCGATACTGCCGTACCCTGAGCAGCTCCGGTACCACTGGTATCCGTGACAACCTCAAGGCGGGCATCAACGGGATCCCACTGGGCCGTAAGAACACCGTCTGTACCAACGATGGTGACTGTCGTATTGGCACCTTGACCAGTGAAGGCAATCTTGGCCAGGATTGCGGCAACCGTATCAGCAGAACCTGTGGTGTCGGTAACCGTAATGGTGTGCGGCTCGTTGCCCGCCAGAACGATGGAGCCAGCGCCGAGCGCAGCCAATTGAGCATCGGTCAGCGTGATGTCGGAGTGCACCACCAGCGTACCAACGTTCAGCGCAAGGCCATTGTTGATGTTAGCCAGATTGGCCGTACCGTAGATGTGCAGGGTGTCGCCAGCGTCGGCACCGGCGGCGTTGAGCTGATCGCCGGCGTTGACTTCGGACTGGGTGCGAACGGTGGTCAGTTCGCTGAGTTCCAGAACGTTTGCCAGTGCAGCGGGGATAACGCTATTCGGAACTGCTGTTTCTGCAGCCAAGTAGGCGTTAGCTTGGGCCGAGGTGATTGAGCCAACCATGACGAACACGTCAGCATCGGCACTACCTTGGATAGCATCAGCACCTTGACCACCGCGAACCACGTCATCATTGTTACCGTCAGCGGTAAGCGTAACACGGTAGTTGATGTCGCCGGCGTTGACCGTATTGGCAATGTCAATACGGAGATCAGTGGTGTTGTTGATGTTGCCGTCGCCGTCCAGATCGATGAAGTACTTGCCATCGGTGGAGTATCCAGCGTCGATAATCCGGGTCGCCGGTGCGCCGTCCAGTTCGACCAGAGCAGAACCCACGGTTGCCGCCGCATTGTTGAAGCGGGCGAGGTTCACAGTGTCAACAATAGTCTGGTCAACATTCACCGCGATCTGCAGCTTGTCAGTACCGGTCACGAAGTCGGTGATGGTATCGACGCCGCTGACGCCGCGGGAATCACCTACCGCGGTGTAGACGAAGGTATCCACACCCGCACCACCGGTGAGGGTATCGGCACCCACGCCACCGGTAATGGTGTCGTTGCCAGCCTGGCCGTCGATGGTGTCACCCTGAGCGGTACCGGTGATGGTATCGACCATTTGCGAACCGGTGACATTCACCTTGTAGGCGATGGTGGCATCGGTGGAGGCATCGATGGTGACGGTCTGGTTGTCGGTGTTGTCGATGGTGCCGTTGCTATCGACATCGCGATCATCGTCATTGATATCCGAGGCATCAATGCGCAACGTATCGCCGGCCTGTGCCCAAGTGTTGTGGGCAGTCAAGGCGATCGCACCGGCCTGATCCATACCGGCGCCGGTGAACACCACGCCAGCAGCCTGGGTATTGGAATCGAGCAGCGTGATGCTGTCGATTTCAGCGGTGTTGTCGGCGTTGGTGATGACAACATTGGTGGCTGCCTGACCAATGGTCTGAGCCACATCATCAACGCGAATGCTGAACGCCACGGTGCCGGCACCTGCGTCCGCAAGGGCAATGGTAGCGGTACCCGGAGCACCAGCAGCAACGACCGGCGTGGTGCGGGCGTCAACGTTGATGGTCAGGTTCACATCGGCATCGTTGTCGATATTGATGGTCGAACCTTCGGCCAGATCAATCGTCAGAGCGCGCTCGAAGTCGACACCGATATCGAGATCCACGACAGCATTGACACCCAAGGCATCCTTAGAAAGGATCACACGGTTAACACCGGTGGTCTGTGCGTCGTCGTCCAGCGTGACTTCCATCGTGCCGGCAACGTTGCCTGCGCCGGTGAATTCAGTTGCTGCACCACCGCCCTGGAGTTCGATTTCTTCAATGCTGGTCCAGCCATTGAAGTACTCGTCAGCATCAGCGCCAGTGTTGCCACGCAAGTCGTCATTGACGATGATGCGGTCGGTGCCATTACCGAGGTTGATGGTATCGCTGCCGTTAGCGGCGTCGAGGATCAGGTTGATGACGTCATTACCAGCACCGGTGGTGATGTTGTGGTTTTCAGCGGCCGTAAAGGTGGCATTCACGTTACCAGCGATGCTGGACGTGAAGGTCGTTGCCTCAACCCCCGTGAAGGTGATGGTACCCGTGGTGTCACCATTGACCGTCAGGCTGTTGCGGAAATCGCCTGCCGCACCAGCACCTGCAGTCAGAATCACGGAGCGCGAATCAGCCCCGTTGATGGTCAGGGTCAGATCCTGGATTTCCTTGTGCGTATCGGCGACCACCGGCACAACGCTCCATGCGCCGGTATCGTTGATTGCAACGTCACCCGCACCTGCCAGGGTCACTGCAGCGGCGTTACCTGCCGCATTCAGCGCCAGAGAGAGGTTCAGCGTAGCGTCAGCCGTGGTGTCGGCAGCAATCTGCGCGAGCGTGGCCGTACCGACAGCACGCCCCTGGATACCCGTACCAGCTTCAACAGTTGTCAGCGTGATGGTTTCAGTACCCGCCACGTTGTTCAGTGTGTAGATGGCATCATCACCGACGAAACGGTTGGAAACGAGGGACTCTTCCGGCGTGGCGTTGATGATGCCGGCCTGGTTTTCCAGATTGATAGTGGTCAGACCAGTGAACTCGGAAACATCAACCGTGTAATCGGCGGTTGCTGCGTCATTGTCGTTCTGAGTGACCTGGAATGCCGGGTTGATGGCGTTGATGGATTCAAGCAATGTGACACCGACACCACCCAAAGCATCAATCGACTGCTCGGACACCAGGTTCAGAGTCTGGAAGCCTGTGACGCGATCAGCATCAGCGGCGCTTGCGGCCACCAGGCCAGCCCCCGCCACAACCGAGGCGTTACCAGTAACATTCAGGACGTTGGTACCTGCACCAGCGGTCAGCAGGCCGCCAACCAGCGTACCCTGGTTGCCTTGCCCCGTCAGATCGAAGGTCACAGTGTTGCTGCCTGCGCCGAAGTTCATTTCGCCGCTCAGGGTGTCAGCATCCAGACCACCCGTGTCGCCCACGATACTGCCGGACAGGGTAACGGTGTTGTTGCCGTCGCCGAAGGTCACCACGGCTTCCTCGCCGATGGAGACGTTGCCCACGTCGCCCAGGTTCAGGGTATTGTCACCCGCGCCGAAATTGACGGTAGCGCCACCGGCAACGGTGCCGGCGATGTTCTGGTTAAGGACGTTGACACCGTTTTGAACGTCAGTAGCACCGACGGTCAGGGTGTCGTTGCCGTCACCAAGAGTGACTGCGGAGGTCGCTGCAATGGCGCCACCAGAGATGGTTACGGTATCGTTGCCAGCACCCGTCGCCAGATCAGCGGCAAGACCCGCGGTGGAGACGACTGTATCATTGCCGGAGCCAGTGGTGAAGGAAGAAGCAGCAAAGCCCGCAGCGTTGGTTACGTTAACGGCGATGTTACCCGTCGCTGCGCCACCCGTCAGGGTCATACCCTGCTGGGTTGCGCTGATGTTGCGACCGGAGACCTCGCCAATGGTGACATTGCCAGCGCCGGTAACTTCGATTTCAGCCAGACGGCTCCCTGCATCAGAGCCACCCACACCGTCCCAGAAGGCGCTGTTGTCATCCAGGTAGTTACCGTTAGCGCCTGCATCGTCAGCCAGAATCAGGTTAGCTGCAGCATTGATCGTCAGCTTCTGGTCAGCCACCTCGGTCGAGCCGCCCTTGACGTTCAGGTTCTGGATATGGCTCTCGCTCTCAACATTGAGGACGATGGTGTTGATGTGGTTGGTCTGAACGGCCTGCGAGCCGATGACCAGGTCTTCGATGGCTGCATCAGCAACGTCGATGGTCACAATTTCATTGCCGTTCAACTCACCATTACGGTAGCTGATGTTCATGTCAGCGTAGGCAACACTGTTGCGCAGGTCCAGCGATACAGTGGTGGCAGGCAAATTCAGCAGATTGACTGCTGCACCGGCAACACCAGGTGCAACGAGGGCACCCAGGGTACCAACGCTGTTGTCACTAAGGGCGCTGGAGATGCGGGTGACGTTCACGGTTTGCAGGCCGGTGGCGTCCTGCAGATCCAGACCGGTGCCATCGGTGTTGGAGAACACGGCGTTGATGGTCTCGATGTTGGTCAGCGTCGGGGTGACGATGTTGGAGCCGTTGTCGTTGGTGTTGCCCAGGGTCACATTCAGGGTCGGGTTCGTGCCCGTGCCTTCCAGAACGTCTTCGTCCTGCAGGCTGTTGATGCGATCGTTGCCGCCCGGGGTGTAGACCTGGCCGGCGTTGAACACGTTGGCAGTGGCGGCATCCGAACCATTAGTGAGCGAACCTGTCTACCCAACCGGAAAGCCGAAGCCGCTCAACGGCTTACGGCTGTTCCGGTGAGCGCTTTTCTCACCGCCCCACCACTTTCCCACCGGCAGTGGGGCAAAACTGTCACCACCTGCAGCCATCTGGCGAAGAAAGACAACAAAATTCGCCTCGCTGGGTACCCCACCCACTTCCCACCCAGCCACCGGAACCGCAGGACAGGATGGGAGAACCCGGCCTGTTAGCGGCCGGGCATCGCCCTCACCGGGTCAGGCTGGGTGCAGAGCTGCGTACTCCCGCACGGAGGGGGCGTGCAGCGGCAAGCTCCGCCCCTTTGGTTTCACAGCTTCCCAGCCTAGACAGGCCAACCAGATGGACCTGGGAATTGCCTTCTCACCGTCGCGGTAGTAGATCAGCATCCGTCGGGAGATACCCAGAGCTTCCGCTGCTTGCTCCAGCGTCAGCCCTGTGTCGTGCAGCCAAGTCCAGATGCGCTCGTGACCGATGCCACCGGCCTGCTCAACAGCAAGGTGGCGCAGATTGTCCGTTCCAAGATCTAGCTCGTCTTCGATCCAATCTACCGAGCGGCCAGCAAAGCCTACCTTGGCCTGTGCAAACAGTGCTGCATCCTTGAGTGGAGCCAGAAAGCTCGTCGTGTGAATCCGCTCGCTGAGATCGACCAGGAAAGTCTGACCGTCCGCGTAGGTCAAGCGCAAGCGGTAGTCTGGCAGCACCTCGACCGCAGTCAGAACAAAGTGATCCTTGCTCATCGTTGCAACTCCTCAAACGTAGTGGCCAGCATGGCGCGGTTGTTCTCTGCCCAAGCAAGTACGTCGGCGATTTCTCGGACCGCGACCTTGCCATGGACAATCTTCAATTCAGCAATCGTCACCCACGCCTCCCGTCCATCGTTGAGCAGCACATGGAAGTGCGGCGGCGGATGGTCTTTGGCGTTGACTCTGACGCGGCAGTGAGAAAAACGGGCGACAACTGGCATGACCGCATTTTAGTGCAACAGTTGCACTTTTGGTGAAAAAACACGCACAACCGGACATCGCCTAGGCGGGCGATGTCCGTGTGGTGTTGGTGTCAGGCCACTGCCAAACTCAAGCCCGACACTGCCCCCAGGCTGTCCACCGCCTCCAGCAAGGTCGCCTGGGACAGGTGGGCGTAGCGCTGGGTGGTCTTGAGCTGGGTGTGGCCCAGGATCTTCTGCACCTCGTACAGCGAACGGCCCGAATTGACCAGAAAACTGGCCGTGCTGTGGCGGAGGTCGTGCATCCGTACCTCGGGCAGCCCGGCCTGCTTACGTGCGGTGTCCCAGCTGTAAAACACCGATACGAAGGGCTGCTTGGTTTTCGGGTTAGGCACCACGTAGGGGCAATCTTCCCAGCGCGGTACTTGGCCCAGCAGCGCGATCACGTCCGCCGACAGCGGCACGTGACGCGCCTTGCCGGTCTTGGACAGCGGAATGCGCCAGACACGGCGCTCCAGATCGAAGTGGTCCCACTGGCTGTCGAGCAATTCGCGCTTGCGGCAGCCAAGCAGCAGGAGCAGCGGAACGATGTACTGCAGCTGGCTGTTGTCGCTGGCTCTGACGGCCGCAACCAAGCGCTGCACTTCCTCGGCATTCAGAAAGCGCTCGCGCTTGTTGTTCTCCTCGAACAGCTCGACACCGGATGCAGGATTCACTTCGGCACCGGGAATCTTCCACTTCCGCGCAAGGTTGTACATGTAGCGGGTCAGGATCACCACCCGGTTGGCCGTGGCCGGGGCGTAGCCCTTGGCCTTGAGGGCATGGTGGAACTCGATCACGTCCTGCTGCTTGATCTCGTCGAGGTGGCACTTGCCCCAGCGCGGCAGGACATGGTTGCGCAGGAAGGATTCATCGGTGTCCCAGCTGCGCTTGGCCCCCTTCACGTAGGTCAGGTAGCGATTCTGAGCGTACTCTTCCAGGGTCGGGATGGTCCTGAGCAGCTTCTTCTCCTCGGCAGGGCTGTCACCAAGAATGACCTTGGCCCGCACCGTCTGGGCGGCGTTGCGGGCTTGCTCGAAGCTGATGCCCGAGGCGTCGCCGATGCGGTGCTGACGTTGCTTGCCGTGGGCGTCGCGGTAGCGCAGGTAGTAGGTCTTACCGCCACTGGGGCGGACTTCGAGGACGAAGCCCGCCGTGGCGGTGTCGTACAGGTCGAGCTTCTTCTTGTCGGCGGGACAGGTGGCAGCACGGACGGTGTTGGCGTCCAGGGTAACGGTCGGCATGGTCAATCTCCTTGGAAATTCAGAATTGAGTAGGGATGGATGGCCCGGTGGGTCCAGGAGTGGGCTATCAATCTGTTTCCCCACCGCGAACTTCCGGTTTGGCGGGAGGTGGGATCGATCCTTGACGGCAGCGAAGCCGGGCTTTGCGGCCCGGTCTTCGTTGCCGACTACCGGGTGAGCTGTGCCTTGGCCTGCTCGACCACATCGGCCACCGTCTGGCTGGCGGCGAGCAGGGACGAACCATCGTGGTGGGCGTAGCGGGTGGTCATGCTCGGGCTGGCGTGACCGAGCAGGGCCTGGACGTCGTAAAGGGAACGGCCAGCACTGACGGCCAGACTGGCGAAGCTGTGACGCAGATCGTGCAAGCGCATCGGGGGCAACCCTGCTGCCGACAGCGCCCGGACAAAGGTGGAACGGACATCGCCCAAGGGCTTGCCGGGCAGGCGGCCGGGGAAGAGCCATCCACCCCGCTGCAGGCTGGACTGCCGGGAAAGCAACTCCATGGCAGCATCGTTGAGCAGCACGTAGCGTGAGCCGGTCTTGCCTCTCGGCAGATGCCACAGGCGACGATCGAGCTGCACTTCCTCGACCCGGGCGTGGATGCCCTCCCTGAGCCGTACCCCGGTCAGCAGCAGCAAGGCAATGGCTGACGCAGCAACCGTGTTCCTGTCCTGCTCCAGCGCGAGCAACAACCGTCCCGCCTGCTGCGCCGTCAGGGCGCACTGGCGGCGGTTGTCTTCCTTGAGCCGCTCGATGCCGGCACACCAGTTACGCTCGACATACTCCAACGCGACTGCACGACGTCCCATCGCCGAAAGTAGGGTCAGGTGACGATTGACGCTGGCCGGGCTGTGGGTCTTGCGCAGGTCCGTCAGGTAGGCCTCGATGTGGCGGCGGCGCAGGTCACGCAGCTTGAGGTGGGCGAAGGCCGGCAACAGCCAGACCCTGAGCTTGCTGGCATCGTCCCGGTGACTGCGCTTGGTCTGGCGGCTGTAGGCTAGGTACACGGTGGCAAATTGTGCGAAAGTCAGATCAACTTCCATGTCCTGCTGCCTCGGATCGATGCCTCGCTCGACCTTGGCCCGGGCGGCCAAGGCGAGTTGGCGGGCATCGCTGACCGTGAGTGCTGGAAAGGTACCGAGCCGGACCGCGCCCTTGGTGCCAGCCCGCACGAAACGGAACCAGAACACCCGGGTGCCGCTGCGGGTAACGAGCATCTTGAGGCCGGGGCAATCCAGATCGGACACTTCGATCGCCTTCCTGCCGGCGGGGCAGGACAGGCGCTCGATCGTTGTCGTTGAGAAACGAAAGCGGGTCACGCTGGTCATCACTCTCTCCTTGTAAAAAAGTGTGGGGTCGTCGTGGGCCAGCCGCGTACCCAGACAAACGCCCGCCGGTTGTTAAATCCTTGGGACTCGCCCGGGCACAGAAAGCACGAACGAGATTGCTGGTTGTGACGCAAGGAACGATGCCCACCCAGCGCGGACGGCAGCGGCTGGCCGGGCCGCTTGCCGGTCCATCGCCGGTCGGAGTGCGCCGAACTCAGGGGCCATCGGTAGGATGCGGCCAACCGTAGGTCGCCAATACATCGAGTAGCGCCCGACGCTCGGCCTCTTCGCGGGACAGGCCGGCGTCGTACTCCATGATCGCGGCCCGCTCGATCCATGCCTCCAGACGGATGTCGTCGAACTGGGCCACGATCAGGCGCACCTGCGCGTCGAGAGGCTGCGGGGGTTGGAAGCGACCATCGTCAGTAGTCCTCCGGCAGCAAGATCGTTGTTGCAGCGCGGTCGCCCCGGTCGTCCTCGGCCTCGGTGATGATCCACACCACAGCGTTACCGCCAAGGCGGTAGGCCGACAACAGCCTTGCGCCGTTGGTCAGCGCGGCATCGTTGAGGGCCGCGTCGTCGGAACATAGGGCATCGCCCCAGTCGCCGGCCAAGTGACGAGTAAGCAGGCTGGCCGGATCAATGTCGTGCTCGGCGAGCAGGGCCAAAGCAGCTGGGGTTGCCACCAGCTGACCGGCAGGAAAGCGTGTAAAACAGGTCGTCGTTGCCATGAGAGTCTCCAAAAGCAAAACGCCGACGGCCCCCGTCAAGGACAGTCGGCGTGTCGGGTGAGAAAGGAATGGGTACGTCAGGGAGCAGGACTGGCGTACTGCGCGCACATTGCCAACAGCACTGGGTCCGCAGCGTTCTTGGCGATCCACAGCACCGTGCCGTAGCCCGAATCGCTGGTTACAAAGACCATCTCGTAGCCGGTCGGATGCGCTTCGAGGACTTCCCAGGCGGGCGCAAAGTCGGGATCGGGGTAACGGACGTCCGAGAACCAGCCGTGAACGATCGGGACCTCGGTCGCTGTCTCCAGTTGCTCGATCGTGTCGCCGGACTCCACCAGCCAGAACTCAGCCAGTTCGTCGAAGGTGAAATCTTGGTACTCCGCCAACTCCGCGAAGCGCTGAAGGATGACGCACCGCATCGCTTCGTCGGCGATGCGGGCGGCATCAGTCGGCGTGTGCAGTCGCTGCATCACTGACCTCGTCGATTTCGGATGGATGATCTTCCTCGGGCGCAGCCTCTTCCGTGTCGGCCACAACCACCTTCTTGCGCTTGGCCTTGCTGGGCTTGGCAGGTAGATCATCGTCAGCAGTTTCGGAAACCACCGTGGTGACCGGTGCGTCGGTCGCCCCTTCCTCCACCGGCGGGTAGAAGATCGTTTCACCCGGCGCCGCCAGCCATTCCTGCCGGAAGGCTTGCCAGTCACCGACCGTGACGTGCTGGTGAGCTTTGTCGGGGGATTTTGCGATCAGCCCAAGGTCTTTCAGGACGGCACAGAGGAACGGTGGATTGTTGGACGATCGCCCGACCAGGGCACCACGCAGTGTCTTGGTCGGGAACGGCTGGTCAGCGTAGTGCGAAAGAATCTCCTCGATGGCGTCGAGGCCAACAGCTTCCTTGCTCCACAGGCCACCGCCTTCGTTGGCGGTGACGGCGAGGTACAGGGCAGGATCGTCTTCGCTGGCGAGCAGCAGGTAGGTAATGCCACCTTGGCTACGGGCCGACAGCTTGGCAGCGAGATCGGTCTTGAGCAGGCGGTAGGGTTTCGGGGTCAGATCAGGGCAAGTCTTGGGCATAGGATTCTCCTTGGGAGTCGGAACGCAATGGGCACAGGCCGACCGACCGGACAGTTCAGGCTGTCCGGCACGGCGGCCCAGGGGTCAGGTGGTTGCATGGGGCGATGGCCTTGGCAGGCGCGGGGGCAACGAGATCGTTGTCACGATCCGCAAATGCAAAAACACCGTTGGCTGGGATGGCCAACGGTGTCATCGGAAGGAAGGTGGAAGGTCTTGGGCGCTTAGCGTCGCCAGCGCACGCGCAACTCAAGATCGGCGTCGAGGTCGCCGGGTAGCAGGTCAGGAAGGTCAGGGAGCCAGTGGGTCGGCAGCATGGAAGTCTCCAGTCAGGGTCGAGGAAACACCTGGCCCCGCAACGCGCAGGATCAGGCACCAAGGAGATAGCGTCCGTCAAGGTGGTGTAAATTTCAGGGCCGAACTCCGGTCCGGTTTTCC
>NZ_BMYP01000054.1 GCF_014652335.1 Vogesella fluminis
AAACGGCCCTGCGTTTCACTATTCCGCCTTCGGGCAGGCCCAAGTCCGACAGGCTGCTAGCAGTTCATTGCGTAATTGCATGTCAGATTACGCTTGGCTAACAGTTCGCCCATTACAAATCTGCTGCTCTGTACCGTTCACCCTCATCTCTCCTGTAGGGGTAAGAGAATATGTGGGTTTTACAATTTGTAGGCTATTTTGTGGGTTGGAAAAGAAATAAGCCACTGAATTCTTTTAAATTCAATGGCTTATCTAATATTCTGGCGGAAGCGGTGAGATTCGAACTCACGGAAGGCTCGCACCTTCGGCGGTTTTCAAGACCGCTGCCTTAAACCACTCGGCCACGCTTCCTTTGTGCCGCCTAATCTGTGGCAACAACAGGCCGCGATTATATTGATGCCGATGCATTTTGCCAAGATTTTTCCGGTACGCACCGGCTGCTGTTTCATGCGGCGGGCGGCCGCAAAGGCTTGGCATGTCGCCGGCCTGGTTCTAACGCGTCAACTGCCCGGCCAATGCCTCGGCGGCGCGCAGGGCCAGTGCATAGATGGACAGTTGCGGGTTGGCGCCGATGCTGGTCGGGAACATCGCCCCGTCGATCACACTCAGCCCGGCAACCTGCCAGTGCTGCCCCAGATGGTCGATCACGCCCTGGCGTTCGTCGCCGGCCATCGCGGCGCCGCCCATCACGTGGGCGCTGACCACGCGGGTGCGCAGCAGTTGCATCGGCAGCGCCGCAATCATCTGCTGCGCCTGCGACCAACTGCGGGCCAGACCGGCGTTTTCGTGGACCGGCAGCACCGCGCGGGCGCCGGCGGCAAACTGGATTTCTGCCATCTGCAGCAGTGCCCGCCGCGCGGCCTGCCACTCCACGTCGCCCAGCACATAATCCAGTTGCGGTGAGCCATCGCGGCGCAGCCGCACCTGCCCGCCCTGGCTGTCGGCGTGAAAGCCATCGCGCAGCAGCGCGAGGGTGACATTCAGATAGGGCAATTGCCGCATCAGCCGCGCGTGCTCGTCCCCCAGCCCCGGCAGCGTGGCGGCAAAGATCAGCGGATGAATCGGCGGCACTTCCAGCTTGAAGCCAAGCGGCCCGTCCAGTGGTTGGGTGTGCAGGAAATGGTCGCTGTACACGCTTTGCGGTGCACCGTGATAGCCGTCGATACGCTGCGGCATGATGGCGCCGGACAGCAGTACCGGGTGCAGGAAGGTGCGCCGGCCGACCAGCCCGTACGGGTCCGGCAGCTGGCTGCGCAGCAGGATGGCCGGGGTGCCGATGGCGCCGGCGCTGAGTACCACATGGCGGGCACGAACGGTGACCTGTCGGCCGGTGTGGCGTATGCCGGGACCGTCCAGCGCCACGCCGGCGATACCCAGTGCGCGCTTGCCATCGCGGCTGGCCAGTACTTGTGTTACCGCTACGCGTGTCAGCAGGCGGGCGCCATGTCGCAGGGCCGCCGGCAAGGTGCTGACCAGCATCGACTGCTTGGCATTGGTCGGGCAACCGGTGCCGCAATAGCCCAAGTTCCAGCAGCCGCTGACATTGCGACGGATGCGGCCAACCTTGATGCCGAGCTTGTCGCAGCCCTGTGCCAGTACCGCGTTGTTGGCGTTGGGGGCGACCTCCCAGTCACGAATGCCGAGACGCTGTTCCACACGTTCGAACCACGGGCGCAATGCCTCGTCCTGCAGCGGCTGCAGTCCGTACTGCTCGCGCCACCAGCGCAGGGTATCGGGCGGGGTGCGGAAGGAGCTGGTCCAGTTGACGGTGGTACTGCCGCCGACCGTGCGCCCCTGCAGGATGGTGATGCCCTTGTCGGCGGTCTGGCGGTTGGCTGCCTCCTGATACAGCTACTGCCGCCGACCGTGCGCCCCTGCAGGATGGTGATGCCCTTGTCGGCGGTCTGGCGGTTGGCTGCCTCCTGATACAGCTGCGGATAGGCTTCGCTTTCGCGCAGGCGGAAATCGTGGCTGCTTTTCAGCGCGCCCTCTTCCACGATCACCACGTCCAGTCCGGCCTGGCTCAGCACCTCGGCACTGATGCCGCCACCGGCGCCACTGCCGACGATGACCACGTCGCATGTCAGATCCAGATCATGGTCGAGCGTGCCGGCATCGAGCACCTGCCAGCCGCTGGCCAGCCCTTCCTGCCACGGGTCGGGCAAGGCGTTGTTCATCGCAGGAATCCTTGAATGGCGCCCGGCAGCCGGTAACCGATGGTGTGCTGCTGGTCGATATTGCCGTAGTGGGCGGCATATACCAGATTGTGCAGTGCCTGGTAGGCACTGCGCTGCAAGGCAAAGCGGCTGTGCCGCCAGCGTTGCAGGAAGGTGCGGATCTGTTGCGGGCTGGCGTCCTGCCACGACACGGGGATGCCGGCCAGCCAGCGCCGCACCAGCGGCTGTTGCAGCAGGTCGAACAGTTCGCGCACTTCTTGCTGCAGCGGTAGCGGCAGGCTGGCGATGGCCAGCAACACGTTGGCCGCAACGGTGGCCGGCGTGCAAGGTACGCGTTCGCCCAGCAATGCCGGCGCCAGGCGCTGCAGCCACTGCCGGTCCTGCCCGCTGGCGACAAAGCCCGCCGCTGGCTGTGGCCACAGCCAGTAGCCGCCGGCAGTCAGCAATACGCTGCCGGCAATGCCGCAGCCGAGTAATTGGCGTCGATTGAGCTTCATTGGCCGATCATCCAGCGCAGCAGCAGATTGGCGGTATTGCCATACGGTGGCACGGTCAGCCAGGTGCCGCTCAGGCGTGACTGGTACAGCACCGGCTTCAGCTTGGAGAAGGTCAGGAAGCCTTCGTGGCCATGATAGTGGCCCATGCCGGAGGCGCCGACACCGCCAAACGGCAGCGCCGCCTGGGCTACGTGCAGCAAGGTGTCGTTGACGGTGACGCCACCGGCAATGGTGTCGCGCAACAGCCGCTCGATGCGCGCCTTGTCGTGGTCGAACAAGTACATCGCCAGCGGCCGTGGCTGCTGCCGCAACTGTGCGACGGCCTGTTCCAGCGAGTCGTAGCCGATGACGGGCAGCAACGGGCCGAATATTTCTTCCCGCATCACGGCGCTGTCCGGCGGCGCCTGCTCGATCAGGGTCAGCGGCAGCTTGCGCACCGCGGCGAGTTCGTCCGGCGTTTCGCCGGCGGGATTGATGATGGTGAGCACCGCCCCGCCTGCCTGTGCCTGGGCCGCGAGCGCTTGCAGCCTCTGGTAGTGCGGTGCGCTGATGATGGCGCTGTAGTCGGCGTTACCGGCCAGGCTCGGGTAGGCGCGTGTCGCCGCGTCGCGTAGTGCCGCGACCAGCTCGGCCTGTTGCTGGCGTGGTAGCAGCACATAGTCCGGCGCGACGCAGGTCTGCCCCGCGTTCAACAGTTTGCCGGCCACGATGCGGCGGGCAGCGTGCTGCAGGTCGGCGCCGGGGGCGATCAGCACCGGCGACTTGCCGCCCAGCTCCAGCGTCACCGGTACCAGGTTGGCCGCCGCGGCCTGCATCACCTCGCGGCCAACCCTGGTCGAGCCGGTGAACAGCAGATGGTCGAACGGCAGGCTGGCAAAGGCGCGCGCCACGCCAGCGTCGCCAGTCACGACGCGGACCACGTCGTCGCCGAGATAACGGCTCAGCAGCGTGGCCAGCAGCGTGCCGGTGCGCGGCGTCAGCTCCGACATTTTCAGCAGTGCCCGGTTGCCGGCCGCCAGTGCCGCCACCAGCGGCCCCAGCGCCAGGAACAGCGGGTAATTCCACGGCACCATGATGCCGACCACGCCCAGTGGCTGCGGCAGCAGCCGGGCCCGCGCCGGTTGGAACCACAGCGCTACCGGCCGCCGCTGCGGGCGCAACCATGCGGCCAGCTGCCGCCGCGCGTGGCGGATGCCGGCCAGCGTCGGGAATACCTCCGCCAGCCGGGTTTCCACCACGCTGCGATGGCCGAAATCGGCGCTGATGGCGGCCGCCAGCTCGTGCTGGTGCTGCTGCAACAGGCGGGCCAAGGCATCCAGCCACTGGCGGCGTTGTGCCAGCGACGGGTACGGCACAAGGTTGGCCGCATCGCGCAACTGGCTCAGGTGATTGGTGAGGGTGACGGCGGTGTGTGCGGCAAGCTGCATGTGATAAGCTCCATTCTGGTTGCCGTCAAACGACTGTTTAGAGTCTGTACTCTATGCGGTTGTGTTCCATTTGTCACGAGCGAATTGTCATGTTGCTTCCGTTCTTCAATGCCCTGCGCGCCGCCGGGCTGCCGGTATCGCTAAAAGAGCACCTCACCCTGCTGGAGGCGCTGTCGCGGCAGCTGGCGTTTGGCAGTGTCGACGAGTTCTACTATCTGGCGCGCACCATCCTGATCAAGGACGAAAAACATTACGACCGCTTCGATCGGGTATTCGGCCACTGTTTCAACGGCCTGGCGCTGGAGCTGGAAGAGCTGCAGACCGCGATCCCGGAAGACTGGCTGCGTAAGCAGGTGGAGAAATTCCTGTCCGATGAGGAAAAGCGGCAGCTAGAGGCGCTGGGCTGGGACAAGCTGATGCAGACGCTGCGCGAGCGCCTTGCCGAGCAGAAGGAACGGCATCAGGGCGGCAACAAGTGGATCGGTACCGGCGGCACCAGCCCGTTCGGTGCCTATGGCTATCACCCGGAAGGTGTTCGCATCGGGCAGCAGGAATCGCGCCACCGGCGCGCGGTCAAGGTGTGGGACCAGCGTGAATTCCGCAATTTTGACGACCAGGTCGAACTGGGTACGCGCAACATCAAGGTGGCCTTGCGCCGCCTGCGCCAGTTTGCGCGCGAAGGCGCCGCTGAGGTGCTGGATCTGGATGCCACCATCGCCGCGACCGCGCGTAACGCCGGTTTCCTTGACCTGCAAATGGTGCCGGAGCTGCACAATACGGTGAAGCTGCTGGTGCTGTTCGATGTCGGCGGCTCGATGGACGACCACATCCGCGCCTGCGAGGAGCTGTTCTCGGCGGTGCGCAGCGAGTTCAAGCATCTGGAGTATTACTACTTCCACAACTGCGTCTACGAAGGGGTGTGGAAAGACAATGCCCGCCGCCACGGCCGGAAGCTGTCGACCCGGGAGCTGATCCACACCTTTGGCAGCGACTACAAACTGATCTTCGTCGGCGATGCCAGCATGAGCCCGTACGAGATCATCTACCCCGGCGGCAGTGTCGAGCACATGAACGAGGAGTCCGGCGAGGTGTGGTTGCGCCGTCTGCTGGCGCAGTTCAGGCACGCGGTGTGGCTGAATCCGGTGCCGCAGGCGCACTGGGGTTACACCCAATCCATCGGCCTGATCCGGCAGCTGTTGCAGGAGCGCATGTATCCGCTGACGGTGGAAGGCATCGACAGCGCGATGCGCCAGCTACGCCACGGCGTCAGCTAGCATCGCCGCTTGCGGCCAACGTTTTCCCGATGCGCAGCGCCGACATCATGATCCCGTCACGGCCAGGCTGCAGCCTGGCCGTACAAAAAGCGGAAACCGCCATTTGCAAGGAATGCCTATTGCCATGCGCAGATGCCAACCTCTAGACTGCGAGGAATCTTCTTTCTGAAAGGAACACGATTCATGCGACACGGTTTCCTTTCGCCACGCAGGCCACGCCGCTGGACAATGCTGCTGGGCATGCTGGCCGGCCTGTCACCACTGGCCCATGCCGCATGTGCACGGCTGGTAACCTCCGGCAACCCCGAATATCCGCCCTTTCTGTGGCAAGACCCAAAAAACGACAGCCGGCTGATCGGCGCCAATGCCGAGCTGATGCAGCTGGTAGCACGCGAGATCGGCATTCCCATCGAGGTACGCTATGCCGGGCCGTGGGGACGGGTGCAGGAGAGTGCGCGCAACGGCCGCATCGATCTGATCGCCGGCGCCTTCCTGACACAGCCGCGGCTGACCTACCTGCGCTACCTGCAGCCGCCGATCCGCGATACGCAAACCCTGATCTGGACACGGCAGCAGCACCCGCTGCAGTACCAGCGCTGGGAAGACCTGCAGGGGCAGGAAGGCATTACCGTAGTCAACAACAGCTTTGGCCAGGCATTCGACCAGTTTGCTGCGGCCAACCTCAAGTTGCAGCAGGTCGGCAGTGTCAAGAACGCACTGCAGATGCTGGGCCTGGGACGGGCAGATTACCTGATATACGAAGACGCACCGGGCCTTGCCTATGCCGCCAGCCTCAACATCAAGGGCCTGCGCGCATCCACGGTGCCGGTCAGCCGCGAAAAGCTGTACCTGACCGTGGCGCTGGCCTCCGCCTGCAATAACGAGCAACTGGCGGAGCGCCTGTCGCGGGCGATGAAAAAACTCAGCGACGAACGAGTAATGGATGCACTGGTAGAGAAATACCTTCGCATATGGCAGGCACAAAACAGTAGCGAACAACGTCCCGGCTGAAACAGGCCGACAAGTGGCACCGGCCGGCCCGGCATTGCGGCCAACCTTTGCCCGCCTGGCGCCACCGCCGCAAGGCCCGGCTGTACATGCAATACACGCCCGATGGCCCGGCTCCGAGAATACACGCAAAAAAAGCACCGTCTTCCATTTGGAAACGGTGCTTTTTCCTTGGTGCACGGCATTGCCGCTTTGTGCCGGCTCCTGACAGCCGGCACAAGGCAACCATTACCGCCCGGCTCAGGCTTTTACGGTGTCCGCCATATCCTGGTAGTCCTGGATCTGGTTGAAATTGAGGTACTGGTACACCTCGGCGCCGCTCTCGTTGATGATGCCGATATTGGCCTTGTACTCCTCGACGGTCGGGATCTTGCCCAGCTTGGAGCAGATCGCGGCCAGTTCGGCCGAGCCAAGATACACGTTGGTGTTCTTGCCCAGACGGTTCGGGAAGTTACGGGTCGAGGTCGACATCACGGTCGCGCCTTCACGCACCTGCGCCTGATTACCCATGCACAGCGAGCAGCCCGGCATCTCGGTGCGCGCGCCGGCCATGCCAAACACGCCGTAGTGGCCCTCGTTGGTCAGCTGCTGCGCGTCCATCTTGGTCGGCGGCGCCAGCCACAGCTTGACCGGCAGGTCGCGCTTGCCTTCCAGCAGCTTGGACGCCGCGCGGAAGTGGCCGATGTTGGTCATGCAGGAACCGATGAACACTTCGTCAATCTTGGTGCCGGCCACTTCGGACATGAATTTCACGTCGTCAGGGTCGTTCGGGCAGGCGACGATAGGCTCCTTGACGTCAGCGAGGTCAATCTCGATCACGGCGGCGTAGTCGGCATCGGCGTCCGGCTGCAGCAGTTCGCCACCCACGATCCACTCTTCCATCTTCTTGATGCGGCGCTCCAGCGTGCGGGCGTCGGCGTAGCCTTCGGCGATCATGACCTTCATCAGGGTGATGTTGGACTGCATGTACTCGACGATAGGCGCCTTGTTCAGGCGCACGGTGCAGCCGGCGGCGGAGCGCTCGGCGGAGGCGTCGGACAGCTCGAACGCCTGTTCCACTTTTAGATCCGGCAGGCCTTCGATCTCCAGTACCTTGCCGGAGAAAATGTTCTTCTTGCCGGCCTTGGCCACGGTCAAGAGGCCCTGCTTGATCGCGTACAGTGGAATGGCGTTGACCAGGTCACGCAGAGTCACGCCCGGCTGCAGTTCGCCCTTGAAGCGCACCAGCACCGATTCCGGCATGTCCAGCGGCATCACACCGGTGGCGGCGGCAAAGGCAACCAGACCGGAGCCGGCCGGGAACGAGATGCCGATCGGGAAACGGGTGTGCGAGTCGCCACCGGTGCCAACGGTATCCGGCAGCAGCAGGCGGTTCAGCCAGCTGTGGATCACGCCGTCGCCCGGACGCAGCGCCACGCCACCACGAGTGGAGATGAAGGCCGGCAGCTCCTTGTGCATCTTCACGTCCACCGGCTTCGGATAGGCGGCGGTGTGGCAGAAGGACTGCATCACCAGGTCGGCGGAGAAGCCCAGGCAAGCCAGGTCTTTCAGCTCGTCACGGGTCATCGGGCCGGTGGTGTCCTGCGAGCCGACGGTGGTCATCTTCGGTTCACAGTAAGTGCCCGGACGCACGCCCTGGCCTTCCGGCAGGCCACAGGCGCGGCCAACCATTTTCTGTGCCAGCGAGAAGCCCTTGCCGGAATTGGCCGGGTCTTTCGGCAGGCGGAATTCGGTGGAGGCTGGCAGGCCCAGTGCCTCGCGTGCCTTGGCGGTCAGGCCGCGACCGATGATCAGGTTGATACGGCCGCCGGCGCGTACCTCGTCCAGCAGCACATCGGATTTCAGGCTGAATTTTTCGACCAGCTGGCCGTCTTTTTCGATCTTGCCTTCGTACGGGTAGATGTCGATCACGTCGCCCATTTCCAGCTTGGACACGTCGACCTCGATCGGCAGCGAGCCGGAGTCTTCCTGGGTATTGAAGAAGATCGGGGCGATCTTGCCGCCCAGGGTCACGCCGCCAAAGCGCTTGTTCGGCACGAACGGGATATCCTGGCCAGTCGCCCACACCACCGAGTTGGTGGCGGATTTGCGCGAGGAGCCGGTGCCGACCACGTCGCCGACGTAGGCCACCAGGTTGCCTTTTTTCTTCAGGTCCTCGATGAACTGCATCGGGCCGCGTTTGCCGTCTTCTTCCGGCTTGAACGCTGCATCCGGGCGGGTGTTCTTCAGCATCGCCAGGTAGTGCATCGGGATGTCCGGGCGGCTCCAGGCGTCCGGCGCCGGCGACAGGTCGTCGGTGTTGGTTTCGCCCGGCACCTTGAATACGGTGACGGTGATCTTTTGCGCCACTTCCGGACGGCCGGTGAACCACTCGGCATCGGCCCAGCTTTGCAGCACGGCCTTGGCATTGGCGTTGCCGCCTTCGGCCAGCACTTGCACGTCATGGAAGAAGTCGAATACCAGCAGGGTCTTTTTCAGGCCTTCGGCGGCGATGGCGCCAACCTGGGCGTCGCCCAGCAGGTCGATCATCGGCTTGACGTTGTAACCGCCCAGCATGGTGCCCAGCAGTTTGGTCGCGGTTTCGCGCGAAACCAGCGGCGACTTCACGCTGCCTTCGGCGACAGCAGCGAGGAAGGACGCCTTCACCTTGGCGGCATCGTCCACGCCGGGCGGAACGCGGTGGGTGATCAGCTCGACCAGGGTCTCCTCTTCGCCAGCCGGCGGATTCTTCAGGAGTTCAACCAGTTCTTCTACCTGTCTGGCATTCAGCGGCAGCGGCGGAATGCCCAGTGCGGCGCGTTCGGCGGCGTGTTGGCGGTAAGCTTCTAGCATGGCTCGGGACCTTTGTGCTTGGGTTGTTTGCAACAAGTCTGTCGGCAGCGGGTGTCGGCTGCGACAGCCACCCGGGAAACGGTTGTTCTACCCGGCTGTGACTACACGAAGATTACGCCGATGCCTCCATGAGCACAAACGAGTAATCGCAACATTGCCTGTGAGATATAATCACACCATGAATGCCTACCCTCCCCTGAACGCACTGCGTATTTTCGAGACGGCAGCACGGCTGGAAAGCTTTTCTGCTGCGGCCAACGAGCTGCATGTCACCCACGGTGCTGTGAGCAAGCAGATCAAGCAGCTGGAGGACTGGCTGGGGGTGCAACTGTTCGAGCGCACCGGTGGCCGCGTCAAGCTGACCGATACCGGCTGGCGCTATCTGGTGCAGGTGCAGGACGGCCTGGACCTGATCGCCAATGCCACCAGCCAGCTGTTGCAGCCGGATCGCCAGCGCCGGCTGTCGGTCAACTCGACGCCGACCTTTGCCATGTACTGGTTGCTGCCGCGGCTGGCCGATTTCCGCACCCGCCATCCGGACATCGACCTGCACATCGTCACCTCCGATCGCGACATCAGCCGGCTGGACACGCCGTTCGACATCGCCATCCGCCGCGGCCCCGGCGACTGGCCCGGCCACCTCGCCAAGCCCTTCCTGGAAGAGTGGGAGCTGCCGCTGTGCCATCCCGCACTACTTGAAAAGACACCGCTCACCAGCCCGGCCGACCTCGCGCAGCACACCTTGCTGTACGCCGATACGCGGCCAACCGCGTGGCAACGCTGGCTGACCCTGGCGGCGGTACCGGAGCTGAAACCGGCCAGCCGGCTGCATTTTGACCGCTTTTCGCTGGCGTTGCAGGCCGCACTGGGAGGGCTGGGCGTGGTGCTGGGGCCGCTGCCGATGGCGCAGCGCGAGATCGATGCCGGCAGGCTGGTGGCACCGCTGCCGCTGCCGGTCGTGCCAGTACGGGATTACTGCTGGATTGCACCGCGCGCCGCGATTGACGACACCGCCATCAATGCCTTTTGCCAGTGGCTGGAACAGCAGGCAGCCATGCCTGAATAAATATGCCGGTTACCAATTGACAAGCACCGGCGCCAGTCGTCTATGCTGACGCACACTGCATATATGGGTAATGACTATGCTATTCGACATGTGTCACCTGACAGTCTGTCTGGTGGAGCCCTCACGGGCACAGGGGCAGATCATCCAGCGCCATCTGCAGGAATTGGGCGTCAGGCAGATTGATCGCGTCGAAAGCGGCGCCGCGGCGCTGGCGCGTATCCATCAGCTGCCATTACCCGACATCATGATCAGCGCGATGTACTTGCCGGACATGACCGGTGCAGGGCTGGTGATGGCGCTACGTGGCAACAAGCAGGCCCGCGAAATGCCGTTCGTGCTGGTTTCCAGCGAAACCCGGCCGCAGCAACTGGACGCAATCCGCCAGGCCGGTGCAATGGCCATCCTGCCCAAGCCGTTCACCCCGGCGCAACTGGACAAGGCGATCAGCAGTTCGCTCGATTATCTCAATGTCGAAGACACCCGCAGCGAACTGGAGTCGCTGGACCTGTACGCGAAAAAAATACTATTGGTCGACGACAGCGCCGTGTCGCGCAGCTTCATGTGCAGCGTGCTGGAGCGCTTCGGTTTTTGCGAGATCACCGAAACCGACAACGGCCGCAGCGCCGTCGGCCTGCTGGCGGCCGGCAATTATTTCGACCTGATCATCACCGACTACAACATGCCGGAGATGGATGGCCGCGAACTGATCGAGCACATCCGCACCAACAGCCAGCTGGCCTCGGTACCGATCCTGATGGTGTCAGGCGAGCAGGACGAGCAAAGGTTGGCCGCAGTCGAAGAGGCCGGCGTGTCCGCCATCTGCGACAAGCCGTTCGACATCGGCACCCTGAAAAGCCTGATCAGCCAGTTCCTGTAACGCTTATCGAGTGCCCGCCATGCCGGCGGCGGACCCGGCGATCAACGCGGCGGCACCCACACCAGACGCTCCGCACCGCCGGCCGTCTGGCGGCGCCAGTATCCTTCCTTGCCGTACGCTTCGGACTGCACCAAATTACCCTGCCACGACAGCCGGCGCACCGGCAGCTCGCCACGGCGCAAGGCCTCGGCCTGCCTTGCCGGGCTGCTGGCAGCAGCCAGCTGGCAGCGCGGCTGCATCAGCAGTGCCAGATGGTTGAACAGGCTCAGCAATGCCGCGCGCCATGGCTGCACCGCCGCGATGTCCGGCAACTGCAGGCTGTCTCCGCCACGCAAGGTCAACGCCAGCACTTCAGCGTCCTGCCGCCACCAGGCGTTGTTTTCCCGCGCAAAACCGGCAGCCAGCATCAGCACCTGCCACGCGCCCTCCTCGTCACTGTGTACATAGACACCGCAACCATCCGGCAGCGCGATGAAACACGCCGTCAGCGGCAGGATCGGCGCTGGCGGCAATGCCTTGGGTGGGTGCGTCGCCGCCAGCGCGGCATCCAGTGCCGCATCGCACAGCAGCAGTTGGCGGCCGTGACGCACGAAGTGGCCGTACGCCTGGGCCAGCAGCCATTCCGCCTCCTGCCGTGCCGCATCCCGCCCCGTACCGCTGGGAGCCGCCCGCAGCGTGCGTTGCAGCAAGGCATCGCAGTCGGCGACGGCGGTCTTGCCGCCATATTCAAACAGGTGCGCCACCCGCTTGGCCCATGGCCGGCTGGCAGCATAACGAACAGGATGAAACGGAACAGGCACGGGATGGCTCCGGAGAAAAGGCGCGATTGTAGCGGAAAGCCGTACCGGCACGAACCTGCATTGTGATGCCATCTGAAAGCGGGTAAGCTCGTCGTTGCGCTGAAAGTTGCTTGATGCTAGATAGAGTCCACGGAAGTGGTGTAAATGCAGACAGATGGTAGGAGGCCATCGACGAACT
>NZ_BMYP01000055.1 GCF_014652335.1 Vogesella fluminis
AGTTCGTCGATGGCCTCCTACCATCTGTCTGCATTTACACCACTTCCGTGGACTCTATCCCGCTGCGAGGCGCCACCGGCTTGCGGCCAACCTTGCCGCAGACAGTACCGCTGCAACAACAGGAGATGGCCGTACCGGCCGTGGCACTGGATATCCGCCAGCCACACGGAAGCAGGCACTCTTCCGCATACTGGATACTGGATTTTTTCTGCAGGGAAAAGTTTGTTACACTGCGCACCGCTACGCCGATGTGCCTGTTTTTCATGGCATTTCGCAACACCCCTGCGCGACGGGCTCCACTCCGCCGCGACAAGGTTGGCCGCAAGCACTCATCCATGCTGGCAGAATCTGCCGCCATGCCGGCTGTTACCGCATTAGCAACTCATAACTATCTTGATTAGGGAATTTATGCAGCAGAATTCTTCGATTATCGGCAGGATCATGAACGGCAGCATCGTGCTGCAGATCCTGATCGGCATGCTGGCCGGCATTGCAGTGGCCAGTTTCTCCCCCGATACCGCCAAATCGCTGACCTTCCTCGGCAGCCTGTTCGTCAAGGGCCTGAAGGCCGTAGCGCCGGTGCTGGTGTTCGTACTGGTGGCCAGCGCCATCGCCAGCAAGAAACAGGGCGTGCAGACCAATATGCGCCCGGTGCTGATCCTGTATCTGCTGGGCACCTTCCTGGCCGCCGTTACCGGCGTCGTGGCCAGCTTTGCTTTCCCGACCCAGCTCACCCTGGTGGCCGCCGCTACCGGCACCACACCTCCGGCCGGCATCGGCCAGGTATTGAACAATCTGGTGTTCCAGATTGTGGATAACCCGATCAACGCCATCGCCACCGGCAACTACATCGGCATCCTGACCTGGGCCGTGGCGCTGGGCATGGCGCTGCACCACGCCAGCGACAGCACCAAGACCCTGCTGAACGAAGTGGCCGACGGCGTATCGCGCATCGTGGGCGTGATCATCCGCTTTGCCCCGGTCGGCGTGTTCGGCCTGGTGGCCGAGTCGGTAGCCACCACCGGTCTGTCCGCGCTGCTGGGCTACAGCCAGCTGCTGCTGGTACTGGTGGGCGCCATGCTGTTCATCGCGCTGGTGGTGAACCCGCTGATCGTCGGCCTGACCATCCGCCGCAATCCGTTCCCGCTGGTGTTCACCTGCCTGCGCGAAAGCGGCGTGACCGCCTTCTTTACCCGCAGCTCCGCGGCCAACATCCCGGTGAACATGACCCTGTGCAAAAAGCTGGGCCTGAATGAAGACACCTACGCCGTCTCCATCCCGCTGGGTGCCACCATCAACATGGCCGGTGCCGCCATCACCATCTCGGTGCTGAGCCTGGCCGCAGTGCACACCCTGGGCATCCCGGTTGACATGCCGACGGCGCTGCTGCTGTCCATCCTGTCTGCCGTCGCTGCCTGCGGCGCCTCCGGCGTGGCCGGCGGCTCGCTGCTGCTGATCCCGATGGCGTGCAGCCTGTTCGGCATCAGCAACGACATTGCAATGCAGGTGGTCGCCGTCGGCTTCATCATCGGCGTGGTGCAGGATTCCGCCGAAACGGCATTGAACAGCTCCACCGATGTGCTGTTCACCGCCGCTGCCTGCATCACCAGCGGCGATGTGGAGGACAGCGCTCCGCAACTGGCACGCCAGAACGGTTAAGCCTTTTCTGCGCAGCCGTAGCCAGCACAAAGCCCGCTCGGATGAGCGGGCTTTTGCTTTTCGGTATCCCTGTCAAGGCATACCACCAAAGGGCGGCGGCGCCCCTTGCTACATATTACATCTGCGATTGCAGATAGTTGGCCGCACCCATCTTGCCCAGCAGCGCCAGCTGCGTAGATGCCCAGTGCAAATGCTGTTCCTCGTCGGCCAGCATCTCCTGGAACAGTTCACGGCTGACCGCATCACCGACGGTCGTGCAACACGCTACCGCCTCCCGCAGCAGGTCGATCGCCTGGCTAACCAGTGCCTGATCCAGCTGCAGTTGTGCCTCCACCTCGGTCTTCACCTCGATCTGCCGGACGTCCTGCATGCCGGGCACACCCTGCAGGAACAGCAGCCGGGCCAGCAGCCGGCCGGAATGGGAAAACTCCTCTTCACTATATGCATGTTGCTTGTCTGCCAGCTTGTTCAGGCCGGCATCGCGACACAGGCCGGCGTGCAGCAGGTATTGCTTGTAGCCGGTCAGCTCTATGCTCAGGTAGCGGTCCAGGTAGCTCAGGACTTGCGGATCACCTTGCATCGTTATTCCTCCGTTATCAAATGCCTAAATACGAAGCGCGAGTATAGCCAGACCATCAATGAATAAAGCATATGTCGCAAGAAAACTTGATCCATAATAATTTTGCCCGTCATGAGTGACTCGGAAGCGCACCCCTTGCCATCCTTGCATGACACAAACAAAAAGCGGCCCGCAGGCCGCTTTGCTTGTTGCCACGTGGCAGAGGCTTACTCGCCCAGCACCATGATCGCGTCGGCTTCCACCTGCACACCCTTGGGCAGGCTGGCGACGCCGATGGCGGCGCGCGCCGGGAACGGCTGGCTCATGTACTGGCCCATGATCTCGTTGAAGGTGCCGAAGTTGGACAGGTCGGTGAGGAAGGCATTCAGCTTCACGATCTGGTCCAGCGAACCGCCGGCGGCTTCACATACCGCTTTCAGGTTCTTGAACATCTGGTGGGTTTCCGCGGCAAAACCGCCTTCCACCACCGTCATGGTCACCGGGTCCAGCGGGATCTGGCCGGACAGGTACACGGTGTTGCCGGCCTTGACCGCTTGCGAGTAGGCGCCGATTGCCGCCGGGGCCTTGTCGGTATGGATGATTTCTTTGGCCATCAATTTTCTCCTTCATCGTGCAGGAACAGGGTTAACAGGTCGTTGAGGAAGCGCTGGCCCTTCAGGGTTGGCCGCAGATGGGTAAGATTGTGTTCGATCAGCCCCTCCGCCTGCGCTTGCCGCAATTGCGATTGGATACAGGATACCGGCAAACCGGTGCGTTCGCTGAACAGTCTGGTCTCGAAGCCGCCGGTCAGGCGCAGGGTGTTCATCATGAACTCGAACGGCAGCTCCTTGCGGCCAACCTTGTGGCGCGTTTGCACCGGGTTGCCGTCGGCGATGGCCTGCAGATAGGCCGCCGGCTGCTTGTAGCGCATCTCGCGCACCACGCCCTCGTGCGAGCTGATCTTGCCGTGCGCGCCGGCGCCGATGCCGACATAGTCGCCGAACTGCCAGTAGTTGACGTTGTGGCGGGCGAAGCGGCCCGGCTTGCCGAAGGCGGAGGTCTCGTAGTGCACGTAACCGGCGCCTTCCAGCCGCGCCTCGATCGCCTCCTGCATGTCGGCGGAGATGTCGTCGTCCGGCAGGTTGGCCGGCAGCTGCACCGCGAACAGCGTGTTCGGCTCGATGGTGAGGTGGTAGGCGGAGATATGCGTGACGCCAAAGCCGATGGCGGTGTCGATGTCGGCCAGCGCCTCGGCCAGCGTCTGGTTCGGCAGCGCGTACATCAGGTCGAGGTTAACGTTGTCGAAGTGCGTCAGCGCGATCTCTACCGCGCGCCGTGCCTCGTCACCGTCGTGGATGCGGCCCAGCGCCTTCAGCTGGCGCGGATCGAAGCTCTGGATGCCGATCGACAGCCGGTTGATGCCGGCGTCGCGATAGCCCTTGAAGCGCTCGCTCTCGAAGGTGCCGGGGTTGGCCTCCATCGTGATCTCGGCGTCCGGATGGATGCGCGCGCGCGCGCGCAGGCCGGCCAGCAGCGCGGCCATCGCCTCCGGCGAGAACAGGCTGGGCGTGCCCCCGCCCATGAAGATGGTGGTGATCGGCCGCCCCCAGATCGCCGGCAGGCTGTACTCGAAGTCGCGCAGCAGCGTCTCGACGTAGGCCATCTCGTCGAAGCCGTCGCCGACGCGGCTGCGGCCAATGTCTGACCCATCGGCAATGGCAATCGCCCCGGGCACCGGCTTGAACTCGTGCGAGTTGAAGTCGCAGTACGGGCACTTCTTCACGCACCACGGGAAGTGGATGTACAGCGACAGCGGCGGCAATTCTTTCAGCCCGCTTAGCCCGGAAAGCGATATCTTTGTCACCTGCACGTCGCGGCTCCTCGCTGTACTGCTTGTACTATCTCGTCGCCGCTCGTTTGGTTTCGCGATCTCGCGTCCCGTGCGTTGCGGGCGCCCTTCAGCGCGGATAAATCAATCACGCTCATGCCAGCTGTGCCTGCAGTTTCGCCAGCAGCGCCTGCATTGCCTGGCCGCGGTGACTGATGCCGTTTTTCACCCCGGCCGGCAGATCGGCGACGGTACAGCCGTGGCTCGGCAGCCAGAAGTGCGGGTCGTAACCGAAACCGCCGTTGCCTGACGGCGTATCGACCACCTCGCCATACCAGGCGCCATCGACCACCAGCGGCTGTGGATCGTCGGCGTGGCGCACCAGCACCAGCACGCAGTAGTAGTAGGCGCGGCGGTTGGCCTTGCCCTGCAGCTTTTCCACCAGCCTGGCGTTGTTGCGCTCGTCCGACTTCGGCTCGCCGGCAAAGCGCGCCGACAGCACGCCGGGCTTGCCGCCCAGCGCTTCGACGCAGATGCCGGAGTCGTCGGCCAGCGCCGGCAGCCCGGTCATGTGGCTGGCGTGGCGCGCCTTTTCCAGCGCGTTTTCGAGGAAGGTGTAGTGCGGCTCAGCGCACTCCGGCACGTTGAGGCGGCCCTGCGGAATCACCTCGATGCCCAGCGGCGCCAGCAGGGCGGCGAACTCTTTCAGCTTGCCGGCGTTGTTGCTGGCCAGTACCAGTTTGTCGATCATGCTTTGCTCCGACGGCGGCTGGCGCGGCCAACCTTGCGGCCGCCGGCACCAGGCGCCTGAAAACCAAAAAGCCCGGCGCAGCGGGCGTGGGGGGTATCCGGTGTATCTTAACAAGGAATACGGGCAAGGACGCTGTGACAGTTCAACCCTGCGTCGCCAGCAGCGCGCGGATGAACAGGCCCTCGTCGGCGCCGTGCAGCTCCTTGCTGTCGGACAGCATGCGCCGCCACTGCCGTGCGCCCTTCTGCCCCTGGAACAGCCCCAGCACGTGGCGCGCGATGTGGCGCACGTTGCTGCCGTCCTGCAGTCGCGCCGCGACATAGGGCAGCAGCGCCTCCACCACCTTGCCGCGCGATAGCGGGCGGCTGTCGGCGCCGTAGAACAGCGCGTCCCACTCCGCCATCAGGTAGGGGTTGTGATAGGCCTCGCGCCCCACCATCACGCCGTCGACGTGTTGCAGGTGGGCGGCGATTTCCTCGTTGCTCTTGATGCCGCCATTGATCAGGATTTCCAGATCCGGCCGCTCCTGCTTCAGGCGATACACGTACTCGTACTTCAGCGGCGGAATCTCGCGGTTTTCCTTCGGGCTGAGACCCTTCAGGATGGCGTTGCGCGCGTGCACGATGAAGGTACGGCAGCCGGCCTCGGCCACGGTATCGACGAACTCGCGCATGTAGTCGTAGCTGTCGATATGGTCGATGCCGATGCGGTGCTTGACGGTGATGTCGATGTCGACCGCGTCGCGCATCGCCTTCACGCAGTCGGCCACCAGTTGCGGCTCGGCCATCAGGCAGGCACCGAAAGCGCCCTTCTGCACCCGCTCCGACGGGCAGCCGACGTTGAGGTTGACCTCGTCGTAGCCCCACTCTGCGGCCAACCTCGCGCACTGCGCCAGTTCCTGCGGCTCGGAGCCGCCCAACTGCAGCGCGATCGGGTGCTCGGCGTCGTGGTAGCGCAGATGGCGCGGCACATCACCGTGCAGCAGCGCCCCGGTGGTCACCATCTCGGTGTACAGCCAGGTGTTCTTGGTAATCAGCCGCGCAAAATAGCGGTAGTGGCGATCGGTCCAGTCCAGCATCGGGGCCACGGACAGGCGGCGCGGGGGAAGCTGGGCGGTGGACGACAGGGTGGCGGCGCCGGGCGCTGCCACGCCTTGCAGGTCATTATTCATTGAGGCCGGTTCCTGCCTGTTTTGCGACGACAGCTGGCACAAGGCGCAAACCGGTATCACAAATAAGCAGTTGAAAAAACGAAGAATTATCCTATTGCAGACGAGTCAGGGTCAAGCCTGATGCGCCGGCGCTTGATGGCCGCAGCCGTCACCAGGACAGGGTTCGGGCAACCCCGCTAGTATTGCCCGTTCAGTCACGCGGCCACGAGTCCGGGCCGGGAACGGCGGTGATGGCATCGCGGGCGGGCATACAAAGGTTGGCCGCAGCGCTGCGGCCAACCTTGTCTGTCGCACGGGGCATGGCTGCTCACGCGACTTATGCGGCGGCTGTGGCCAACGCCTCGCGCTGCAACGCGACCAGTTCGGCGATGCCCTTTTCCGCCAGTTGCAGCAAGGCGTTCATTTCTGCACGGCTGAACGGCACGCCTTCTGCGGTACCCTGCACCTCGACAAAACGGCCGTCGCCGGTCATCACCACGTTCATGTCGGTTTCGCAGCCGGCGTCTTCCTCGTAGTCGAGATCCAGCAGCGGCACGCCGTCGACGATGCCGACCGAAATCGCCGCCACGTGCTGGCGCAGCGGGTTTTCGCCGAGCTTGCCGGCGGCCAGCAGGCCGTTGATGGCATCGGCCAGCGCGATGTAGGCGCCGGTGATGCTGGCGGTGCGGGTGCCGCCGTCGGCCTGGATCACGTCGCAGTCGATCTGGATCTGGCGCTCGCCAAGCTTGACCAGGTCCACCACCGCGCGCAGGCTGCGCCCGATCAGGCGCTGGATTTCCTGGGTGCGGCCGGATTGCTTGCCGCTGGCCGCCTCGCGGCGCATGCGGCTGTGGGTCGAGCGCGGCAGCATGCCGTATTCGGCGGTGACCCAGCCCTGGCCCTTGCCCTTCAGGAAGCCGGGCACGGTTTCATCGACGCTGGCGGTGCAGATCACCTTGGTGTCGCCGAATTCGATCAGCACCGAGCCTTCGGCGTGGCGGGTGTAGTGGCGGGTAATGCGGACGCTGCGCAGGGCATCGGCAGCTCGTTGGGATGAACGCATGGCGCGAGGCTCTTGAATGGGGATAACAGCGGGATTCTACCCGATCACCCTGCCGCGCGCGGCGGCTTGCCGCTCAGTGCGGCTGCCGGGGCAGCAGTTCGGCGGCCAGTTCATGCTCCATCAGCAGGCCGGGGATGGCGTCATCAGGCAGGAAACCGGCCAGCGTGCCGCTGTCGATGTAGCCGCTGCGACCGTCCAGCGCCGCATCCGCCGGCAGCAGGGTGAACGCCACCGCCGACAGGTTGTCGCCGCGCTCGCCGCCGCGTTTTTCCGCCACCGTCATCAGCGCCGGCAGCACCGCCGGTGCCACCCGCCCGTGGAACACGCGCGCCAGTTCCGCATCCGGTACCACGCTCCACAGCCCGTCGCTGCACAGCAGCACGCTGCAACCGGCCTGCAGCGGCAGCGGATGCAGAACGCTGACTTCCGGCTCGCCCATCGCCCCCAGGCAGTTGTAGATGCGGTTGCGCGCCGGGTGCACTGCGGCCTCGGCCTCGCTCAGCTGGCCGCTGTCGATCAGGCGCTGCACATGGGAATGGTCGCGGCTGCGAAAACGCACCGCGCCCTGCTCCAGCAGATACAGCCGCGAATCGCCGGCGTAGGCGCAGTACACGGTGTCGTCCTGGACGATGGCCACCACCACCGTGGTGCTGGGGATCTCGCGCAGGTGATGGGCGATGGCGTGGTCGATGATGGCCTGGTGCGCCTCGCCCAGCGCCCAGCGCAGGAAGTCGCCCGGCTGCAGCAGCCGCGGCGTGGCCTGGCAGCGGAACTGTTGCACCAGCACCTCGGTGGTGATCTGCGCCGCCACTTCGCCGTCGATATGCCCGCCCATGCCGTCGGCCACCACCAGCAACACGCACTCGCTGGAGCAGGTTACGGCGAGACGGTCTTCATTGTTATCGCGTCCGCCAATGCGGGAATCGACTGCCAACGCAAATTTCATGGTTTCTTCCCCGCCGCCTGCGCCAACCAGGTACCGGCCTTCTGCCATAGTGAGCGCGGTGGCGGAGTGACATAGTCATTGGCCAGCAGGCATTGCTGCATCCGTTCCAGACTGTCCGGCCGCCGCTGCGGCTCCAGTTGCAGACAGGCATCCGCCAGCGCCAGTAATTGCGGTGAATAGTAGTGCGCAAACAGCTTGCTGGCCGGTTGCAGCGTATCGGCCTGCTGCCGCTCATCCGCCGACTGCGGACGGCCTCCGCCCAGCATCGTGTAGAGACTGGCGCCCAGACCATAAATATCGGTCCACGGCCCGAGCTTGGCCTTGGCGTCGTACTGTTCCGGCGCAGCATAGCCGGGGGTGAACATTGCAGCCGGTGCCTGCCCCGGTCGCCGTAGCGCCTGGCGCGCGGCACCGAAATCGAGCAGCACCGGCGAGCCGTTGCGGCGCAGGTAGATATTGGCCGGCTTGATGTCGAGATGCAGCAGCTGCTGCTGGTGTACCTCGCGCAGGCCTCCGATCAGTTCGGCAAACAGCTTGCGCAGCCGTACCTCCGGCAAATGGCCGGCGGCCAGCGTCAGCTCCTTGCTCAGCGGCCGGCCCTCGGCATACTCCATCACCATGTACACCGTGTTATTGGCCCGGAAAAAATTCACCACCCGCACGATATTCGGATGCCGGATACCAGCCAGCACCCGCGCTTCCTCGAAGAAGCACTTCAGACCGATACGGAATGCCTCGCGATCCAGCTCGTCGATGATGGTAACCTCGCCACCGGGCTGGCGACAGGTCATGTCCAACGGCAGGTATTCCTTGATCGCGAACTTGCGGTCGTGGTGATCCAGCGCCAGATAGACCAAGCTGAAACCGCCAGCGCTGAGTTCACGAACGATGGTGTAATCATCGAGCCGGAAGCCGGCCGGCAGTGCGCTTTGCTTGGATTGCGTCATGTGCATTGATATAGTGTGGCGGCCCCTGAATCGGAACCCTAGCTATTCGGGGCATGTCTTCCTGAAAACCATGACTGCCGGAGCCCCCATGATCCTGAGTATGACAGGCTTTGCCTCTACCGCCCGCGAATTCCCGGGCGGCCTATTATCCATTGAACTGCGCGCGGTGAACCACCGCTACCTCGACGTGCAGATGCGGCTGCCGGAAGAGCTGCGCGTGATCGAGGCGCAACTGCGCGAGCTGATCGCCGGCCGCGTCACCCGCGGCAAGGTGGAGTGCCGCGTCGGCATCAGCCAGAACGACAACGACAACCAGCAGCTGGAGCTGAACCCGGACATGGTGCAGCGCCTGCTGGCGATCAGCAACCAGGTCAAGGCCATCGCGCCGCAAATGCGCGAGCTGGGCATGGGCGAGCTGCTGCGCTGGCCGGGGGTGCTGAAATCCAATTCACTGCCGCCGGAAGTGCTGCAACAGCTGTGCCTGGACGGCCTGAAGGTAGTGCTGGAAGACTTCCGCGCCACCCGCGGCCGCGAAGGCGAAAAACTGGCGCAGGTGCTACGCGACCGGCTGGAGTCGATGGCGCAGATCATCAGCGATATCAAGCCGCGCCTGCCGCAGATCCTGGACGCCTATCGTGCCAAGCTGTCGGCACGGCTGCAGGAGGCGCTGGGCAATGTCGACGACGACCGCATCAAGCAGGAATTCGCGCTGTTCGCGCAAAAAATCGACGTCGACGAGGAGCTGGAGCGCCTGAGCACCCACATTGCCGAAATCCGCCGCATCCTGAAGACCGGCGGCCAGGTCGGCAAGCGCCTGGACTTCCTGATGCAGGAACTCAACCGCGAGGCCAACACCCTCGGCTCCAAGTCGGTCGCCACCGAAACCACGCAGGCATCGGTGGAGCTGAAGGTGCTGATCGAGCAGATGCGCGAGCAAATTCAGAATATAGAGTAACGCTTCACGACACTCCGCTACACGCCAGCCATCTCACAAAAGCCCCGTACCCCGGGGCTTTTGTCATTTCATTACGCTTCACAGCCTTTCATAAAAGCGCATAATATTCGTGTACCCAACGGTGTACCCCATGGGGTTTTTGAATTCTCATTTGGGTACACCGCCCTATTCGATGTTCACAGAAACGTACCCTTCGCCAGCCAACGGGCAAAGGCCGGTACTCGCTATTTGGGAGAACGGATGGGCAAGTTAACAGACATGCAAATCAAGGCCTGGATCAAAGCAAAACAGCACTTTGAAGGACAAGGCGATGGAGACGGACTGTGGTTACGCTACAGGGAGAACGACAAGGTTCCTGTCTGGCGCTTTCGCTACAAGTTTGCGGGCAAGAGCCGCGTCATGCAGATTGGTAGTTATGCGCATTCCATTACCCATAAGTCTGCCGGAATCGCATCCCGAGGACGCAGGCAGCAATTTTCT
>NZ_BMYP01000056.1 GCF_014652335.1 Vogesella fluminis
CCTGGAAAACCGGACCGGAGTTCGGCCCTGAAATTTACACCACCTTGACGGACGCTATCCGTTAGCAGTTAGCCTCTGACCAGTGGCTGCGACCCACTGGCAGGTGGACTGCCCCGGCTCCTGTAGGCAATCCTGCCCTGCTATCAAAGACGACTCGATCCATTTTCCCAAACCTTGCGACTACGATGTTATGATTTTCGAATTTATGCCGTAAGGGATTCAATTCATGAGCTACGTCCTAGCCACCACTGAGAACATTGTCCGCTGGTACGTCTACGACACAGCAGATGCAAGCAAAGGCTTCGAGCTGATCAACGAGCTGGATCTGGTGAAAGTGCCGCAGCTGACAGACAAGGAAACAGCCAAGCACTACGGCAAGGCACTTGGTCTGAATACCTGGCGATACGTAAAGCTGTAGGCAGATGCCAAGGAACCGTGACGATGACTACTTCAGAGATTGCCCACAAGCAAGAGCCGGTGCATTTCAGCCCGTCAAGTGCGTAAGTGGTCAGAGCATCGGCCTAAGCCGACGTTCTGCTAGATCGGATGGAGCGGCCGGTATCCGACTGTCAGCTGCCCTTGTCGCCTGGTTAACCGAGGATGACCGCTTTCAGTTGCCGTCTAGGACAGCTCCCGACCCGTTACTGTCATTCAGATCGCAGCGACGTCAAGGGCCGTTCTCAAAAGTCCAACAGTCATTCGCTCACGCAGCGTCGGCTGCAGCACCGCCGAGAAAAACCCCCTTCCTCGCGCGGCAGGACCGAAAGGGATTGACCTCCTTAGACGTCGCCGCCGACTGTGGCATGGGCCGGGACTTTGAATAATCTTCTGCCGACTCGACAAGTTTGCCGGTTGAGGCGATAGTTTGCTCGCGATCTGTTCCAGGAGCAAAGTGACATGAGTGAAAAAACACGGGGAGAGAGGCTGGCCGCCGACATTGCCGCAGGGATGGCCAAGTTGACAACAGCGGAACTGGTCAAAACTGCCCCGGGCAAAACAATTTCCAACCTAAACTGAGAGACCCCCGACATGCGGGCTAAGTGGAAGGCGGCAGTCACTAGGCTCAACACATTCAAAGATTAGCTCTGGACGGCGGGGGATAACGATGAGCTTACAAAGGCCCTCTTTAGAGTAACACGGGTTCATTTCAATGCAGGCGTGCGATTTTTTCTTCACGTATGCGATAATTTTGCACCACACGCTAAGTCTCTAACAACAAACCTTCGATCAAATATGATTAGCCTCCTGCATATTTCTGATCTGCACCGGGACTCGGGAAGCAGGATAACAACGGAATCATTGTTGGAGTCATTGCGCCTTGACAGGGAACGCTATGTCAATGAAGGCCTCCCGACGCCTGATCTTGCAATCGTCAGCGGCGATATTGTTTACGGTGTCAATACCAGCGACGCGGACAGCGACGCGGCGCTAAAGCGGCAATATGATGAGGCCCATGACTTCCTCGCCCGCCTGGCAGACACGTTCTTCTCCGGTGACCGCGAGCGGGTGATTCTGGTGCCGGGAAATCACGACGTAAGTCATCCTCACGTGATGCGCGCAACGGAAACGGCAGACCTGCCGACCGAATCTGAAAAGCGCAAGATGCTTGCTCGCGAACTCGCTTCTGAGACCAGTGCCTGGCGTTGGGTGTGGGCTGAGTTCGCGCTTCGGCGAATTGTGAGTCCCGAGGAATACAACCGCCGGATGGAACCCTTCGCGTTGTTCTTTAAGACGTTCTATGAAGGCAGACGCGAGTTCTCGGTTGATCCGGCTGCCCAATTTTCGCTGCACGACTTTCCTGACCTGGGCGTAGTGATTGCCGGGCTGTCGAGTTGCGCCGATAACGATCTCTTTAACCGCTCGGCGCGAATCCATCCCGACAACGTTGCCCGCGTTACCCGTGAGGTCGCGGCCTACGTGAAAAAGGGGCGTCTGCCGATTGCCGTCTGGCATCACAACCTGGCAGGCGGCCCGAAAGACTCCGACTATCTCGACGCGGAGTTCCTGCAGACGTTAATGGATGGCCATTTTTCAATTGGCCTGCACGGCCATCAGCATCGCCCTCAATACCTTGAGCACCGGTTCACTGCGGACAAGAAGCGAGCGCTCACGGTGCTCAGTGCGGGTACGCTATGTGGCGGTCCGCAAAGCCTCCCTACCGGCAGACGGCGATCTTACAATGTCGTTACCATCGACCGTGAAAAAAGCTCTGGAGCATTACACGTTCGCGAAATGACAAATAACTCGTTCAGTCTGCCCGTCTGGGGTGCGGCTTATGTACCCGAATTCGAAGGTTCGAGCATGACGTTTGAGATGACGATGGCTGTGCGGCTCATCTCTCCGATTCAGGCAGCGGGAGAGGCGGCGGAACTTCTCCGGGCGGGTGACGCCCAGGGTGCGGCCAAGCTCGCGGGAAAATATCCTGACGAGCCGTATGCGCGGCGAGTCGCACTTGAAGCGCTGACATCCATCGGTGACTGGGCGGGCATCCGCGAGTTCTGCACCGTGCCGCAATCCAACCCGGAAATCATCGCCTTGTGTGAAGCGCTGTACCTGTTGGGCGAAAAACCGGCGTTGAGAGAATTCATTGCTCAGGAAGCCGTTGCAAACAATCAAGATGCCGCAGTACGGATCAGTGTTGAAACAGCTAAAGCGCGTGTCGGGGTGAATTGATAATGTCAAAAATTCCATTTCAGGTCGAGACGACGCGAGTTCTCGAGATTCTGTCCAAGCAAATCTATGATTCGCCGTATGCCATGGCCCGTGAAAATGTGCAGAACGGCTATGACGCGGTACTCATACGTGCTAGCAAGGAAGGGCGTAGCCCGTCCGAATTTTCGGTGAAGATCACGGCCACGCCCCAGCGCATTGAGATCTGCGACGAAGGTATCGGCATGTCAGAGCAGGTGCTTCGGGAAAACTTCTGGCGTGCCGGCTCATCGGGCAAAAACAATGACGAGGCTCGGGCTGCGGGCGTCATCGGCACATTTGGCATCGGTGCGATGGCGAACTTTGGTGTTTGTGAACGGCTCCAGGTAGACACGCGGGAATCCGGTTCTGACACCGGGATTCGCACTGTTGCGGTCAAGAGCGAACTGACGATCGGGTCGGACTGCATTTCAATGGAGCCGATCGATTCGCCACTCCCTGTTGGAACCACGTTGACGGCAGATATCAGCCCGTCAGCACCCCTCAACGTCGACGCATTGCGAAATTACCTGAGGCCCTTTGTCCAGTTCCTCACGATTCCCGTTGTTTTCAATGGCGAGCTACTTAGCCAGCAGGATCCCCGCGAAGCTGCAGGAATCGGAGCGGGCTGGCGGTTGTTGGCGCGCAAGGAACACATCTGCGTTGGCGGCACAGCCTTCGACGCAAACCTGCTCAGCGACGGAAGACAGATAGCCGTTGTTGCCGAGAACTTCGCCATTGACGGAAGGCCGTCGGCCGGCGGGATGTGGCTTCGGCAGGGCGCAGGACAAATCATGGGACTTCGATCCAGATTCGGCCTGGCCCCGGCACCCCTGCCCACGTACTACCAGCTTGGTGGCTATATTGATTTCCCTTTCCTTACCCCGACGGCCGGCCGCGAAGCCTTGACGAGGGAGTCAATCCAGACATCGTCGCAGCTTGTCCCGCCTCTCGAGGAGGCTCTGAGCGAGGCAATCAAAGACACAGACCTTGCCGACAGTCTGCCGCTGTTCCAGCAGCATCTGCTTATCCTGAACCGGATTCAGTGGGCAAACCGCGTAAGCATACAAATGAGCCCGGGGGACAACCGCGTCGAACTTGGCAAACTGCGGGAAGCCTTTCCGAACGTCGATCTGCACTGGTACGCGGGCCAGGACCCGGACACGATAAACACCTTTTCCAGCGAAGATAATCCACTGGTCCGGGTGAGTCAGCAAAGTCCGAGACGCGAACTACAAAATCGATATCTCAACGAGATCGTTCAACTGAAAGAGATTCCCCAGACTGCCACAGTGCTCGCTACTTACGCACCGAGCGAGCTCACATGGGAAGAGGTATCGCTTACTTTCTCGATAGCGCGCGTGCTGAGAGCGGACTATCTCATCGACGAAGTCGCGGTCGAATGGGTGAAAATCGGTTACAACGTGCCGATGTTGACCGAGATGGTCGGAGAGCGTCTGATCATCAGGCTGTCGAGGTCGTGGGGCGCAGTGCAGGCGTTGCTCCGCGTCATAGAAGCAACGCCAGATGTCGGCGATGGCATGACAAAGGATTTTGTACGCGTCCACATCTATGACAAGATCAAGGCGTTTGTCCCTTCGTCGCAACGGGCGGGACTCGACGCTCTTCAGAAAACGCTTGCGAGACGACGTGAACTGTACCGCCTGGAGATGGACGACCGGGGCGAACTCGAGCCTTTACTCGCGGAATATCTCGCGGGGAAAGTGGAACTGGGCCAGGTTTTGACCGCCGCCGCACAGGTGAGCTCCGCTCAAACACAGCGAGTCAGTAGCGATGTCGTCGGCAACGTCGAAAATGTACTGAACGACGTGGTCAATGCAGCGGTAAGTCCGGAGCCTGTCCAGGCCATCTCGGCTCCAATGGCGGGATCTCCAATTCTTCGACTCGACACAGAGTTGAGGGAGAGACTGTTGACTACGGACAGGGAAGTCGCTCAACTCAATAATCACCGTATGTTCCTGGCACTCTCTGACCGACTGTTCCAGCTCGAACGGGATTTCTTTACGTTCCCCCATTCGACACAAGTTGCATGGGCCGGGCGACGGATCGTATTTCTGTTCGGGTTAGCCAACTCGCCGCAGAATCTTTACTACGATATCGAACTTCGCGGCGCCAGGAACGCAGGTGCAGCAGGGGGATGTCCATTGATCACGACAACGATCGTGACGAAGAACAAAATCTTTGTACCTGTTCCGCCCGCGCTTATGGATTGTTTCAAGGTGTCCGACGACCCGGTCGAGTTTTACGTACGCTTCGATATGCTGGGTCATAAGTAGTGGGTGGAAAAGTTTGACCCGACCCGAGGCTGTGCGGCTGGGGGCGAGATCCCGCCCTCGCCCACGGCTACCCTCGCGGTGCAACTATCAACTCCAGACGCCGGAGTTCCAGCTCAACCGCTGGCGACCACTCCGCTCATCCGTCGTCATCTGCCCTTCTTGGTTTATATGATTCGTACTCTGGTCACAGCGGGCTTTTTGACCCGGTTCAAGGCTGACTGACAATGAGGCTAGCCCTGTTTATCGCGCGACGACATATCGCTAAGCTTCCTTTACGGCCGCTGACCGATGCGGAGCGGTCGCTCGAATGACCGTACGACGGTGCATGCGAGCGACGGTTTGTGGCCGAGTACAGCCGTAGGCTGGCACGAGGTGCCCCGGCCAGGAGTCGGCATTGTAGGCATCACCTTTCCTCAAGCCACGAGATTAGTTGTCGAATCTGAGCGATGATTTCATTGGTGTCACCGTCGGTCCGACCGATCTTGTCATAGCGACGAAGCGCTTCACGGCAGTAGCCGAGGGCAAGTTCGGGACTCTCTTTAGCATACGCGTGACAAAGGTGATAACTGGCCTTATATGGAGTAAAAATGCACATATTTCCGTATGAGATTGCTCCTGCTATGTTCATGATTTGTTAGCAGTAATATTTACGCCTCGGCTCCGGCTGGGGTGTTTTTATATGGACTATCGCAGGACTCTTGATCAGAGACTCAGTTTGTCACTGACAGCAACTTAGCCAAAGTGGTCGCATGCTATTAGACCGCTAACATGCTTTAAGCGGTCTATTCGTGCTGCCAAGGCAATACAGGACAGCCCTTTCGTTACAGCTACGGAATGTTCGACCCGGTAGCGTAGCAATCGACTGGAGCCCCTGGTGAGTCTCTATGTTGCAGGGGGCGCGCTAAGTTGGGCTGGAGAATGCATCGACAGCATGGTACGGAGCCAGTAAAGCAATGCAAAATTTAAGCATTTACTTAAATATAAATTGACAATTTGCCACAAAAGTTGCCATTTGATTTTTGTATGACATATTTATATTGAATATTTGTGTCTGTCTTGAAACAATGAGTGCAATGTCATTGAACTCATTGTGCAACATGGCTTCTCCTCCTTCTGAACCTCCATTCGCTGCAGATCGTCAAACGACCCCGCAAGACTTAGGGCTGCTAGGGCTAGTGCTACTGGCACAGTTCCACGGGGTCGCCGCCGACCCGGACCAACTGGCCCACCAGTTTGCTGTCAATGGCAACCGCTTCACGGAAACTGACTTATTGCTGGCGGCCAAGTCGCTTTCCCTCAAGACATCGTTTGTCCAGCAACCGCTGGAGCGTCTTGCGCGCGTCAACCTGCCCGCCATGGTCATGCGTGATGACGGAGAGCACCTGATCCTGGCGCGGGTAGAGGGTGACAAATACCTGGTGCATGACCTGAAGGCCGGCAGGCCGTTGGTGCTGTCAGAAGCGGACTTCACCGCTCGCTATCAGGGAAGGTTGTTGATGATGGCCTCGCGTGCCTCGGTGGCCGGGTCGCTGTCCAAATTCGACTTTACCTGGTTCATCCCTGCCATTGTCAAATACCGCCGCCTGTTGCTGGAAACGCTGGCAGTGTCATTGGTACTACAGCTTTTTGCCCTGATTACGCCGCTGTTTTTCCAGGTGGTGATGGACAAGGTACTGGTACATCGTGGCTTTACCACGCTGGATGTCATTACCGTTGGCCTGCTGGTGATCTCGCTGTTTGACATAGTCCTGTCAGCGCTACGTACCTATGTGTTTTCTCACACCACCAGCCGTATCGATGTCGAGCTGGGAGCCCGCCTGTTCCGCCACCTGCTGGCACTGCCACTGGCGTATTACGAGGCGCGCCGGGTTGGTGACACGGTAGCGCGCGTGCGCGAGCTGGAGAACATCCGCAACTTCCTTACCGGTCAGGCGCTGACCACGGTGCTGGATCTGCTGTTCTCGGTAGTGTTTCTGGCGGTGATGTTCTACTACAGCGGCTGGCTCACCCTAATCGTGCTGGTCTCGCTACCGTGCTATGCCATCTGGTCTGCATCCCTGACCCCGCTATTGCGTCAACGGCTGGACGACAAGTTCGCCCGTGGTGCCGACAACCAGGCTTTTCTGGTGGAGTCGGTCAGCGGCATGGCCACGGTCAAAGCCATGGCGGTAGAACCTCACATGACACGGCGCTGGGACAAGCAACTGGCGGCGTATGTGGCGGCCAGTTTCCGTGTCACGCGGCTGGCCAATATCGGCCAGCATGGCGTGCAACTGATCCAGAAGCTGGTAACCGTAGCCACGCTGTGGTTAGGTGCCCGGCTGGTCATCGAAGGCCAGCTGTCCGTGGGCCAACTGGTGGCCTTCAATATGCTGGCCGGCCAGGTAGCTGCCCCGGTAATCCGTCTGGCCCAGTTGTGGCAGGACTTCCAGCAGGTGGGTATTTCGGTAGAGCGCCTGGGCGATATTCTCAATACCCGTACCGAACTTTCCGCCAGCCGTGCCGCCTTGCCGGCCATTCAAGGCCAGATCCAGTTTGACGATGTCGGTTTCCGCTATCGCCCCGATGGCCCGGAAATCCTCAAAGGCCTCAGCCTCGCCATCAAGCCGGGCGAAATCATCGGCATCGTTGGCCGCAGCGGCTCGGGCAAGAGCACGCTTACCAAGTTGGTACAACGCCTGTATGTACCGGAACGTGGCCGGGTCCTGATTGATGGTAACGACCTGGCCTTGGCTGATCCGGCGTGGTTACGCCGTCAGATCGGCGTGGTGCTGCAGGAAAACCTGCTGTTCAACCAGAGCGTACGCGACAACATCGCCTTGGCCGACCCCGGTATGCCACTGGAGCGCGTTATTCAGGCCGCCAGACTGGCCGGCGCACACGACTTCATCATGGAGCTGGCCGAAGGCTACGACACCATCGTTGGCGAGCATGGCAGCAATCTGTCCGGCGGCCAACGTCAGCGTATTGCCATTGCCCGTGCCTTGGTCAGCAACCCGCGCATCCTGATCCTTGACGAAGCCACCAGCGCCCTGGACTACGAGTCCGAACGCGCAATCATGCAGAACATGCGTGCCATTTGCCAAGGCCGCACCGTGCTCATCATCGCCCATCGCCTGTCCACCGTGCGCCATGCGCACCGCATCGTGGCCATGGATAAAGGGCAGATCGTGGAAAGCGGCCTGCACGATGAGCTTGTTCGTAAAACGGGGGGCTACTACGCCCACCTGCACAGCCTGCAGCAAGGATAAGGGGCCGCCATGAAACATCTGCTGCTGGGACTGAACGATCTCATTCAACGTTACCGTCTGGCCTTCAAGGCCAGCTGGGATATCCGCGACACCCTCGACCCGCCGCCCCGGCGCGACGACGAACTTGCCTTTCTGCCGGCCCACCTCGAACTGACCGACACCCCAGTCTCGCCGCTGCCGCGCTGGAGTATGCGCATCATCGTCGGGCTGTTCGGCGTTGCCTTGCTGTGGGCCATCGTCGGCCAGCTCGACATCGTCGCCGTCGCCGGCGGCAAGACCATCACCGGCGGGCGCACCAAGATCATCCAGCCGCTGGAAACCGCCGTGGTCAAGACCATTCACGTCAAGGACGGCCAGCACGTCAAGGCCGGGCAACTGTTGGTGGAACTCGACGGCGTCGGCGCCGGCACCGATGTGCGCAAGGCCGGCGAGGCGCGGGACACCGCCCGCCTCGCCACCTTGCGCTACCAAGCGCTATTGGACGCGCTCGATAGCGGCCAGCTGCCTCGGTTGGGCGCGCTAGATGGCGTGACCGAGAACCAGCGGCTGGCCGAGGAAACCCTCGCCGTCGGGCAATGGCGCGCCTACCTCGCCAAGCGTGACGCGCTCGGCGCTACGCTACGCCAGCGCGAAGCCGAACTCGCCACTACCCGCCAACTGGTCACCAAGCTCGACGCCACCGCCCAGATCGCCCAGGGCCGCGAACAAGACTACAAGAATCTGCTAGAGCGCAACTTCATCTCCCGCCACGCCTACCTGGAAAAACAGCAAGACCGCATCACCCAGGAAAGTGATCTCGCGGTACAACAGAGCCGGCTGCAGGAAATCCAGGCCGCCATCGCCAACCAGCGCCAGGAACTACAGGCGCTGACCGCCGAGTTCCGCCGCGAAGCGCTCGACCAGCTGCGCAGTGCCCGCGACCAGATCACCCAATACAGCGCCGACGCCAGCAAATCCAGCCAGCGCCAAGCTTGGATGACGCTCACCGCGCCGGTGGCCGGCACCGTGCAGCAACTCGCCGTACACACCGTCGGCGGCGTCGTCACCGAAGCCCAGCCCCTGCTGGCCATCGTGCCCGACAACGAAACGCTGGAAGTTGAGGCACAGATCGAAAACAAGGACATCGGCTTCGTCAAACCGGGCCAGCCCGCCACCGTCAAGATCGAAAGCTTCCCCTACACCCGCTACGGCTACCTGGAAGGCAAGGTCGACACCGTCAGCCATGACGCCATGCAGGACGAGAAGAAGGGGCTGGTCTACCAGGCGCGCATCAAGCTCAACCAGACCCACCTGATCATCGATGGCACTAAGGTGAATCTCACCTCTGGCATGGCGGTGAGCGCGGAGGTGAAAATCGGCAAACGGCGAGTGATCGATTACTTCCTGAGCCCACTGAGGGAATATGCGGGGGAGGGGATGAGGGAGAAGTAGAGCTAGCTGAAAGATATGACTAATTTTACTATTTATTATTTTTCTGATTTTTTTGAGAATTCTCTTGGGTTGGGAGAGCTATGAGATTTTTTTGATTGGTGGCTGATCTTTGTGTGCTGGGTTTTGTTTGTAAATCTACATTGCTTTCTAATGCTAATGGTGCTTGCGGTGCTGAGACGTTAATTGATGGTGCGCCATCTTCGTGTTTGTTGAAGCCAGTTTTACTGGATGATGATACTAGTTGTTTTTTATGTTTTTTATGTTTTATGTCGTTTTATTTTACAAGGTGTTCTCTAATGTTTTGTGGGATAGTATCTTTTTCGATTTTGGCGTGAGAAATCTATGCCTGACATCTAGAATGGCTCGAGTAGCAGTAATGTTATTTGGCTGAGTCAGTATAAAGTGTTATCGGCTTAGTGTTTTTCAGTGTCGACGTCTCGGAAATTTTTGAGCGAAAGCTGCAAGTTATAAATTTGTTCAACGGTGAAATAAATCAGCATGTTTACATTAACAACTCTAACCTGACCCAGGTCGGAAATGCCATGAAACGGCAAGAAGGCATAGCGCATTCCATTACCCATAAGTCCCTCGCCAGCCGTTACCATCTCGTCCTGACAAGCGAAAGG
>NZ_BMYP01000057.1 GCF_014652335.1 Vogesella fluminis
TCAAATCGCCGAATCCATCTTTAAATGTGCAACGCCAGTTCTTCATGTTCACCGTCTTGAGCCGCCGTTGTGGAAGCGAAAGATCGAGAAGAATCCACGCGATGCCCGTATTGGTCCGTGGCTAAGAGCTAATTACTCAGTATTGAATGAGGCAGCGTGGCGCGAAAAGGTCCCATGCCTCTACATGGTCAAGTTGGAGGGTGGTCCTGTTAGATACGTAGGAATCTCACGAAATGGTGTTAAGCACCGCTGGCGCACATCGCCCGCTTACGATGCCGGTACGATGTGCCGACTACCTGAAAACCAACTGTTTCACAGTCAGTGTTGGCGTCATATGCAAGCGGCAGTCTCAACTGAGCCAAACCTCAAAGTAGAAGTTCGCACAATCACTCATCACACACTCGCTACTGAACTTGAACGCCTCGGCCCGCCTTTGTCCGGCTTCCTCGCACTCGGAGATGATGGAGAGGGAATGTGTGCCGCCGTAGAACGGTGGTTATGCAACCGAGCCAATGGATCATTCTTGGCATGGAATACAGCCATGACAGGGCGAACAGGTAGCGCCTAACCCCTCACATCGACAGGGACCACCCACAAGCACAGTAGGTTGGACTGAATGCAAAGAAGCCCAGCCTACGATATTTTTATTCGATATATGCCACAAAATCAAATACACCAGCCCCAGCCTCAAACTAACAATCGCCTTTCTTTGGGCGAGTGGCTACAAATTATCAATCTAATAGCTGTCGTCACCGGGGGAGTAATCGGTTATTTTCTGGTTGAGCGCGTTAATACAGAAATAGAGGTAACAAAAATCCAACTGGATCAAACAAAGCTATCCATCGACATTTCGAAATTCTTAAACGATATTAGGCCAACCTTAAATGACGATTGCACGGCATGGGCAACATCACCAGTGCAAGTAAAGGTTTCGTGTTCAGTAAAAAACATTGGGGTTCACCGCATTCTACTTGACAAACCACTAGCCAAATTGCGTATAAAGGGGCAAGAGGAATTTATTAATTCAAAGTACTTTGCTCAAAAGTTGCCAAATGACAACGCCCTTCCTCCTGGAACTGAAGGAACATCAAGCTACATAATTGAGGTGCCATCTCCTGCCGATTGGAGTCGTGTTGAGGTGGTAACGGAAATCAATGCTAAAACTGATGGAATTATTATTGATATTGCCAAAACAACACTATCAGGCAGTGTCGATCCGAAATATGTTGACGCCTTATCACGTCATGGTTACGTATTCACTAACCAGATTGATATTTCAAGCATCATAAGCACTGCTCAGCGAACATTGCCCTAATTCTACGCCCCAAGGGACGCTTCGCCGCGAAGCGCTTCGCCCCCTGAACTTGTACATTTTAGATACGCCCACCTACACCACCGCCAGCCTCACATAGATAGGCTGGTACGGCTCGTCCTGGCTGACCCTGACCATGCCCTCCTTCACCAGCTCCAGCACGGCGATGAAGTTGACCACAAGGTGGGCGACGCCCTTGCCAATGTCGAACAGTTCCTCGAAGGCGACGTAGTCGCGGCCGTCGAGATAGCGCACGATCCAGCTCATCTGCTCGCGCACCGACAGCTCGTCCTGCTTCACCTTGTGGTGGCGATTGTGCTTGGCGCGCGACAGGATGGACAGCCACGCCTGACGCAGGTCCAGCGCGCTGACTTCCGGCAGCCGTTGCTCGGCGGACTGTTCCACCAGCACCGCCAGCCAGGCGAAGTCGCGGTCGGCCTGCGGCAGCTTGTCCAGCGCCAGCGCCGCCAGTTTCATCTGCTCGTATTCCAGCAGCCGGCGCACCAGCTCAGCGCGCGGGTCGTCCGGGTCGTCCTCGCCTTCCACCGGCGGCCGCGGCAGCAGCAGCCGCGACTTGATCTCGATCAGCAGCGCCGCCATCAGCAGGTATTCCGCCGCCAGCTCGAACTGGCCGGCCTTCATCACCTCGACGTAGCCCATGTACTGCGCGGTAACGTCGGCCATCGGGATGTTGAGTACGTCGAGGTTCTGCTTGCGGATCAGGTACAGCAGCAGGTCGAGCGGGCCTTCGAAGCTATCCAGGATCACCTGCAACGCATCGGGCGGGATGAACAGGTCCTGCGGGATTTCCAGTACCGGCTTGCCGAACACGTGCGCGATCGGCAGCGCCGGCGGCAGTTCGGGCGCGGAAAGCTGGAAGTCGGCAAGCGGTTCGGTCATGGTCGGGGACAAGGGGTGGGCGGCAAGGGGGGCATTGTACGGCTAGCAGTGCGCGAGCGGAACAAGGTTGGCCGCAACGGCTCTGAACCGGTTCAATGTCTGCTGCGCTTCGGCGATACGGCGTTGAAAACGGCTTCGGAATGCTCATTGACCCCATGTCAACTCCGCTTCCTCAGCCGTTTTCGCCTTGTCTCGCTCTAGCTCGCTAGACTTTGAACAGGTTCTCAGGCCGGCGCCTGCCACACCAGGTCGAGGAAATCGGCGCCGGCGCGGGCTATGCGGTAGCCTAGCGCGGCGTAGAAGGCGCGCACGCGGCGGTCGCGGCGCAGGCAGCTCAGCCGCACCTGCTCGCCGGGGCGGCATAGCGCCTGCACCAGATGCATCGCGCGCCGGCCACAACCGCTGCGCTGCTGCGCCGGCGGCACCACCAGCAGGTCGACGATCAGGGCGGCATCGTCACGGCGCAGGCTGAGCAGCGCGCGGTTGGCGCCGCCCTGCTGGAACCAGAACAGCGACGCCGCCTGGTGGCTGGCGGCGAAGCGCTGCCGTTGCAGTGCTTCGTCCCAGCGCGCGACGCGGCGCAGCCCGGCCATCATCGCGTCGCGGTACAGCGCGTAGGCGGCAGCTTGCTCGCCGGCCAGCAGCGGTTGCAGCGCGCCGCCGTGAGTCACTCGGCGGCGGCCTGCATGTGCTGTTCCGCTTCCATGCGCATCTTCTTGCGGATTTCCGCCTCGCGGAAGCGCTTCTTGTGGGTATCGCTGTCCAGCGACAGCGCCGGCACCGGCATCGCCTTGCCGTTGTCGAAGGCCACCATGGTGAAGTAGCAGCTGTTGGTGTGGCGCACGCTGCGCTTCTGGATGTCCTCGGCGATCACCTTGATGCCGACCTCCATCGAGGTGCGGCCAACGTGGTTGACGCTGGCGAGGAAGGTCACCATCTCGCCGACGTGGATCGGCTGCTTGAACAGCACCTGGTCGACCGACAGTGTCACCACGTAGCAGCCGGCGTAGCGGCTGGCGCAGGCGTAGGCGACCTGGTCCAGCAGTTTCAGCAGCACGCCGCCGTGCACGTTGCCGGAAAAATTGGCCATATCCGGCGTCATCAGCACCGACATGGTGAGTTCGCGCTGGTTTACAGTGTGTTCAAGCATTGCTTCCTATCCTTTATGCATTTTTGTGGCACGGCAGCGTACAATCGTTGCCCGCCCTCTTGTTTGTGCTGTCGCCATCATGTCATCCCTGTCCCGATTGTTCCAGTACGCGCGGCGATATCGCCGCGACGTGTACCTGGCCAGCAGTTTTTCCGTGGTCAACAAGTTCTTCGACATCCTGCCCGAGGTGCTGATCGGCGTGGCGGTGGACGTGGTGGTCAACCGCGACGCGTCGTTCCTGGCGGCGCTGGGGGTGACCGATGCCTTCAGCCAGCTCATGTGGCTGGGCCTGCTGACGGTGCTGATCTGGGGCGGCGAATCGCTGTTCGAATACCTGTACCAGCTGCGCTGGCGCAATCTGGCGCAGAACCTGCAGCACGACCTGCGGCTGGATGCCTACCAGCACATGCAGAAGCTGCCGCTGTCCTACTTCGAGGACAAGAGCACCGGCAAGCTGATGTCGGTGCTGAACGACGACATCAACCAGCTGGAGCGTTTCCTCAACGGCGGCGCCAACAGCATCATCCAGGTGCTGTGCTCGACGGTGATGGTCAGCGCGGTGTTCTTCTATCTGGCCCCGACGCTGGCGGTGATCGCGCTGGCGCCGATCCCGCTGATCCTGTACGGCACCTTCTGGTTCCAGCGCCGCATCGCGCCGCGTTACGCCGCGGTGCGCGAGGCGGCAGCGGTGATCAGCGGCCGTCTCAACAACAACCTGCTCGGCGTCGCCACCATCAAGGCATTCACCGCCGAAGCATTCGAGGCGGCGCACATCCGCGACGCCAGCGAGCACTACCGCGCTACCAACGCCGCCGCCATCCGCCTGTCGTCGGCCATCATCCCGGTGATCCGCATGGCGATCCTGTCCGGCTTCGTGGTGACGCTGGTGTACGGCGGCCATCTGGCGCTCACCGGCGCCATCGGCGTCGGCAGCTATTCGGTACTGGTGTTCCTGACCCAGCGTCTGCTGTGGCCGCTGACCGGCCTCGCCGACATCGCCGACCTGTACCAGCGCTCGATGACCGCCATCGACCGCGTGCTGGACATCCTGCAGGCGCCGCTGTCCATCGACTACCACGGCAAGGCACTGCCGCACGACAGCGTCAGCGGCCAGCTGAGCTTCAGCCACCTGTCCTTCGGCTACGGCGATCTCACCGTGCTGCACGACATCTCGCTGACCATCCCGCCGGGGCGCACGGTGGCCTTCGTCGGCGCCACCGGCTCCGGCAAGAGCACGCTGGTCAAGCTGCTGCTGCGTTTCTACGACGCGCAGCACGGCGAGATCCGCCTCGACGGCCAGGACATCCGCCAGCTGGCGCTGACCGACCTGCGCCGCGCCATCGGCTACGTCAGCCAGGACGTATTCCTGACCGACGGCAGCGTGGCGGACAACATCGCCTACGGCATGCCGGAGGTTGGCCGCGACGCCATCGTCGCCGCCGCGCGCGCCGCCGAGGCGCACGAGTTCATCGAGCGCCTGCCGCAGGGCTACGACACACCGATCGGCGAGCGCGGCCAGAAGCTGTCCGGCGGCCAGCGCCAGCGGCTGGCGCTGGCACGCGCGATCCTGAAAGACCCGAAGATCCTGATCCTGGACGAAGCCACCAGCGCGGTGGACAACGAGACCGAAGCCGCCATCCAGCGCTCGCTGGACGTGGTGTCACGCGGCCGCACCACGGTGGTGATCGCGCACCGCCTGTCCACCGTGCGCCACGCGCACTGCATCCACGTGATGGAGCACGGCCGCCTGATCGAATCCGGCACCCACGATACGCTGCTGGCGCAGGACGGCAGCTACGCCGCGCTGTGGCGGCTGCAGACCGGCGAGCGCAGCGCCGAGGTCGCCTAGCTGCCGGATCGCGGCCGGCCCTCGATCCGGCGGCCTGTTAGATGAAAACAGCCCGGCGTTTGCCGGGCTGTTTACTTTATGTGCCGCCGCTTGCGGCCAACGTTGGCCGCAAGCGGCTAGCACCAGCGCCGCACGCGGCGGCAATAGGCGGCGTAGTCCTCGCCGAACAGCGCCAGCAGCGCGTGCTCCTCCGGTGCGATCTGGAAGCGGTTCAGCCACAGCACGAACAGCAGCGGCCCCAGCAGCGCCGGCCACTGCTGCAGCCACCACGCCCAGGCCAGCAACAGGCACAGCATGCCCAGATACATCGGGTTGCGGCTGAGGCGGTAGAAACCGCTGACCACCAGCACGCTGCTGCGCTGCGGTGTCAGTGGATTGACGGTGGTGTGCCGGCGCACGAAGGCCACCACCGCGCCGCCGTCCAGCAGCACGGCCAGCCCGGCCAGCAACCACAGCGGCCATTGCACCGCCGTAGGCGGCGGCCAGCCGCCGCGCCACCACGTCAGCGCCGCCATCAGCGCGGCGCATGTCAGCCCGACCAGTGGCGGCGGGATACGGCACTCCAGCCAGCGCATCATGGCGTTGCCCCCATCTGCGGCATGGCACAACGCGAGGCCGCACCGGCAACGTATCGGTACTTGCAACAATAAGACATGGCAGGCTCCTGCAGATTTCATCCGGATATTGCACCCCCTGTAGCCGCGACAGGATCGGGCACCCATTGATGATAGCCGGAATGGCCACTGCCAAAGCGATTCCGGCATGGCTGCCGCAAATACCTCCTGGTCAACCGCTTTCGGCCAAGTTGCGCTTGCGCGCAATGCGCCCTGTTGGACACACAAAAAAAAAGCCGGCTTGGCAGCCGGCCTAACAACGCTCGTAAGGGGAATCCAAGGAATGAACCTCGTACACCATCCCCGGATGCACGAGGCATCAGTCAATCCTGATATCAGCACCAGGCTGATGCCTTTGCCCGCGGTATTGCTACTGGAGGCTGACAAGTTGTCGCCGGCGGTGCGAGTCGGGAGGAGAAACCGTTCTGCAGCCTGATTGCCAGCGCCTGTTGTCTTTACGAGCCACAACACAACACAGAGAGTGAGTGCAGTATAAGTGGGATCATCACATTCCGAAAATGAATTAATTTTATTAAAATCATTCCGTATTGGAATTCAAAAGCGGCAGATAAAAAAATAGCCGGCTGAACAGCCGGCCAACAACGCTCGTAAGGGGAATCCAGGAAATATCCCGCGTACACCATCCCCGGATGTACGGGGCATCAGTCAATTCCGTTTCGGCTACTGATGCCTTCCAGCAATATTGCTACCACTGGCAAACAATCCGACACTGGCGGCGGCAAGGCGGGAGGAGAATCCGTTTTGCCGCCTGTTTGCCAGTATCCGTTGTCGTTACGAGCCACAACACAACACAGAGAGTGAGTGCAGTATAAGCAAGCACCACTCATTCTTGAAATGAATTAAAATTATAAAATCAATTCCATTAAAGAATAGTCAAGATGGACATCAAGGCACTGCGCTACTTTACCGAGCTGGTCCGCCAGCAGAACTTTACCCGTGCCGCCGAGGCTTTATTCGTTACCCAGCCCACCATCAGCAAGATGGTTAAGCAGCTGGAGGACGAGATCGGCAGCCCGCTGCTGGTTCGCGAAGGCAAGAGTTTTCACCTTACCGATGCCGGCCGCGTGGTATACCAGCGCGGCCAGGATGTACTGGCGGCACAGCAGCGCCTCAACAGCCAGCTGGCGGAACTGGTAGATCTCTCGCGCGGCGAGCTGGTGGTCGGCCTGCCGCCGATGACGGGCGGCGCCTTTTTCGCGCCGGTGGTCGGCGCCTTTCGCGACCGCTATCCCAATGTCGAGCTGAAGATGGTGGAGGATGGCGCCCGCGCCATTGAAAGCAGCGTGCGCAACGGCATGCTGGAAATCGGTGCCGCAGTACTGCCGGTAGACAACAGCATATTCGAGAGCCTGAGCCTGGTACGCGACCGCATGTGTCTGGTCGCGCCGTTCGGAAGCCCGTGGCATGGCATGAGCGGCGTCACCCTGCTCGATATTGCCGACCGGCCGCTGGTGTTCTATCCGGAGGATTTCTCGCTCAGCGCGCGCATCACCGATGCCTTCCGCCTGCTCGGCAAGAGCGTGCACATTGCCGGGCGCAGCGCGCACTGGGATTTCATCGCAGCCATGGTGGAGGCGCGGCTCGGCATCGCGCTGCTGCCGGAAGTGGTCACACGCCACCTGGAACCACACCGTTTCGACGTGGTGCCGGTCGACGAGGCGCGCATCATCTGGCATATAGGACTGATCTGGAAGAAAGACACCTACCTGTCGCACGCGGCCCGCGCCTGGATCAGCCTGACGCGCGAGCTGCTGCTGGAGCCCGCACATGACGCCACCTGAACACCTGCTCGCCACAAACGAGATGCCGCTGTCCAAGGGCCGCCGTCGGATGGCCGCCACCATGGTGCGCACTGCGCTCCTCGCCATTGCCATGCTGTCGAGCAGTCACGCCAGCGCCGATATACCGATACGCTATCCCAACTTGCCAGCGCAACAGGACACCAAGCAGGCTTACATGCTGACCTTGCTACGCTTGGCTTGTGACAAGGCCGGCGAGACGTGCCAGCTACGCCCCGGTCCCGCCATGGAGCAAGGGCGCGCGATTCAGGATCTCCAGCGCCAACGACATCGCGTGGACGTGATGTGGACCATGACCGACCGCGAACGGGAGAAAAAACTACTCCCGATACGCATCCCGCTGTTCAAGGGACTGATCGGCTGGCGATTGGTGCTGCTCCCCGCTGGCAAGGCCGATCTGCTGAAAAGCGTCTACACCGTCCGTGACCTGCATGACAAGGTTGCCGGTCAGGGGCACGACTGGCCCGACACCTACATTTTGCGCGCGGCCGGGCTGCCCGTGGAAACCAGCATCGGCTACGAAGCGCTATTCGGCATGCTGCGGCACGGCCGCTTCGACTACTTCCCGCGCGGCGTCCTGGAAGTCGAAGATGAAATACGCCTCTATGGCGGCAACGACCAACTGTACCTGGACCCCTACCTGTAAAACAGCGTGCAAAAGTGACCAGGTTTCCGGGGTGATCAGCGTCCAATTTTGACCACNAAAATGGCTCATGGCTGTAAAACAGCGTGCAAAAGTGACCAGGTTTCCGGGGTGATCAGCGTCCAATTTTGACCACCCCGGGTGTGCCACACTTCCGTCTTTTGGGCGGAGGTCTACCTGGAGTGCTTTGCATGGAATCCATCGGCAAGATTCGTCGCCGACACCTCGTCAACGGCGAGAGCATCAGTGCCATCGCCCGATCTCTCAACCTCTCGCGCAATACCGTCAAGAAGTACCTCAACGCCACGGCCGAACCCACCTACCAACGGCAACATCAGCCCAAGCCGCAGCTGGGTGCTTTCCAGGCAAAGCTGGAACAGTGGCTCGAACTTGATCGCGCTCTACCCAAAGCGCAGCGGCGCACCGCCCGCCGATTATTCGAGTGCCTGCAAGCCGAAGGCTATCGCGGGGCCTACGACAGCATCCAGCGCCATGTTCGGGCCTGGAATGCCAGTGCCACCAAGACCGTCAGAACCCAGGCTTTTGTCCCGCTGTCATTCGCCCCTGCTGAGGTGGCTCAGTTCGACTGGAGCTACGAACACGTGGTGCTCGGCGGTGTGACCCAAACCATCAAACTGGCCCATTTCCGTCTGACCTACAGCCGGCAGATGTTTGTCGTCGCCTATCCGCGCGAGACCCAGGAGATGCTGTTCGATGCGCACAACCGCGCCTTCGCCTTCTTCGGCGGGGTGCCACACAAGATGGTCTACGACAACCTCAAGACCGTAGTGGAAGCAGTGTTTGCCGGCAAAGAGCGCCAGTTCAATCGACGCTTTCTGGCACTCGCCAATCATTACCTGTTCGAACCCGTCGCCTGTACGCCGGCATCCGGCTGGGAGAAGGGTCAGGTGGAAAATCAGGTGGGCAACATCCGCGAGTGGCTGTTCACACCGACGCCACGCTTTGCCGACTTCAGTAGCTTGAATCAGTGGCTGGAAACGCGCTGTCACGAACTGGCGGGCCGGCGCCACCCGACACAAGAGGCCAGTATTGCTGACGTTCTGCAGCTGGAGCGCCCCCATCTGCGACCGGTCACCATGCCGTTCGACGGTTACGTCGAGCAGCTGTTACGCGTGTCCAGCACCTGCCTGGTGTCGGTCGATCGCAACCGCTATAGCGTGCCTGCCGAGTGGGCCGGCAAGGTGGTCTCGGTGCGTATCAGTGCCGGTACGATTCGGATCGTGGCCGATAGTCAGGAGCTGGCATGTCATGTTCGCCACTTCGGTCGGGAGCAGTTGGTCTGCGAACCATGGCATTACCTGTCGATCCTGGAAACTAAGCCTGGCGCACTTCGTCACGGCCTACCGTTCGTCGAATGGGTCCTTCCGCCAGCCATCGAAGCCGTGCGTCAGCAGGTCCTCAAGCAGTCCAAGGGAGACCGAGCCTTTGCCGAGATTCTGTTGGCCGCACGGGAGTCTGGCTTGGAACGGCTGGAGGTGGCCTGTCAGCTTGCGCAGCGCCAAGGCAAACCCAGTGCGGCCATCGTCCTGAATGAGCTGAGACGGCTGGCCAGTCCGCCACGGGTTGCTGCACTGGCAACCCCCGATACGCTGAGCCTGCGCGAAGAGCCGGTGGCAAATTGCGCCCGTTACGATGCACTACGGGAGACTGTGTATGTCTGAGCACTCCCACCTGATACGGCTGCAAAAGTTACGCTTGTACGGTATGGCCGAAGCGTGGCGTGAACTACAGGCAGAAGGACACCGACAGGCACTGTCAAACGAAGCCCTGCTGCTACGGTTGCTGGATGCCGAGCAAGCCGACCGGCAGGCACGCAGTCTGAGCTATCAACTCAAGGCCGCACGCTTCCCGGTGCACCGAGACCTGAGCAGCATTGACTGGTCAGAGACGCCGTTGGAGTCAGCCCGCATCGAGCAGCTGGCCAGCGGCAGCTATT
>NZ_BMYP01000058.1 GCF_014652335.1 Vogesella fluminis
AATATCCATGCGGGTTTCAAGCTGATTTCAAGTTCCATCAAGAACGCAGCACTACACTAGCGTGATGCAAAGGTGACTTAACGCTACTTAATGACGATTTCAGACACTTATACCTTGTGCCCACGCTGTGCCCACTGGGCACAAACCGTGCAGAAATCCCAACGGTCATCGCCAAACTGCGTGCCCATTCAACCCAAAGGTCAAAACGCCCCGTTCGGGAAACGCTGTGGGCACGGTTTAGGCACAGAAATGGGCACAGAACCATGCCTGTGCCCAAATCGGGAGATAGAAAACACAAAACCCCTGATCCAATTTTTCAATTGAATCAGGGGTTTTTATGTGGTTGCGGGAGCAGGATTTGAACCTACGACCTTCGGGTTATGAGCCCGACGAGCTACCAGACTGCTCCATCCCGCGACTGAACACTGCAAGTATAGATTGTGCCATCAAAAAAAGCTGGCTTGCTGCCAGCCATATTTTCGGTATGGCAAAACAGCTCAAGTGGAAAACTGTTTTATGAATTCTGGTTGCGGGAGCAGGATTTGAACCTACGACCTTCGGGTTATGAGCCCGACGAGCTACCAGACTGCTCCATCCCGCGACTGAGAAAAGAATGATATCGCACATATTGCAGTGCGTCAAGAAAAAACGCAAAAGCCCTGCGTGACAGGGCTTTCATTGTGGCGTTGCGTGCGGTCAGGCAGCGGTCTGCACGTAGGCGTTACCGGGATAAACCACGCTTTCCAGGCCAGCGGAAGTACGCAGCGTCACTTCATAGCGCCGGCCCAATGGCTTGACATTGACGACTTCGAAGCGGATTTCTTCACCGCTGTCGGTTGTTTCCAGAATGCTATGGCCTGGTTCGAGTTGGTTGATTCTCATGATTTTTCCTTTTTGTCATTCTTTTTCTGACGATTATCCAGCTTGTTGAAACAACATAAGCTCACGCTACGATAACGTGTTCTTGTTGCGATTGACTATAGGTAGTTTTACGGAGTTCCCGTGACACTGGCGACAGTCTAAGCCGTGATTATGAAAAAATGATGAATAACCGCACGAGACAGACCGGTTGGCAACTGCCATTATGCAACGCCGTAGCGGCCATGATGATGGTTTATTGAATGAAAAACAGCCCGGCAAGCATGACTTGCCGGGCTGGCGGATTCTGACTGAGCTTGGTATCCCCCGCCATCCGCAGCGGAGGTGACCTGTACCGTGGCAGCCAGGGTTGGCCGCAAACGGGCGCTTACTCGTAGCTGTCTACCGGCGGGCAGCTGCACACCAGGTTGCGGTCGCCATAAACATCATCGATACGGTTCACGCTCGGCCAGAACTTGTTTTCCAGCACGTACGGCAGCGGGAAGAATGCTTCCTCACGGCTGTACGGGCGGGTCCACTCGCCGGTAATGTCGGCCTTGCTGTGCGGCGCGTTCACCAGCGGATTGTTGTCCTCCGGCCAGACGCCATTCTGCACCTTGTCGATTTCCTGGCGGATGGCCACCATGGCGGCGATAAAGCGGTCCAGCTCGGCCTTGGATTCGGATTCGGTCGGCTCGATCATCAGCGTGCCCGCCACCGGGAAGCTCATGGTCGGGGCGTGGAAGCCGTAGTCCATCAGGCGCTTGGCCACGTCGACTTCGGTCACGCCGGAGGCGGCCTTCAGCGGGCGCAGGTCGATGATGCACTCGTGCGCCACGCGGCCGTTCTTGCCGGTGTACAGCACAGGGTAGTGTGCCGACAGCTGCTGCATCAGATAGTTGGCATTCAAGAGCGCCATTTCGGTGGCGTGCTTCATGCCTTCCGCGCCCATCATGCGGATGTACATGTAGGAGATCGGCAGGATGGCGGCGGAGCCAAACGGCGCGGCGGCTACCGCGCCCTGCCCGGCCACGGCACCCGGTACCGGGCTTACCACGTGGCTGGCCATGAACGGCGCCAGGTGTGCTTTCATGCCGATCGGGCCCATGCCCGGGCCGCCGCCGCCATGCGGCACGCAGAAGGTCTTGTGCAGGTTCATGTGCAACACGTCGGCGCCGATGTCGGCCGGACGGGTCAGGCCCACCTGCGCGTTCATGTTGGCACCGTCCATGTACACCTGGCCGCCGTTGGCGTGGATCAGCTCGCAGATTTCCTTGATGGATTCCTCGAATACGCCGTGGGTGGACGGGTAGGTAATCATCAGCGCGCCAAGGTTGGCCGCATGCTGCTCGGCCTTGGCCTGCATGTCAGCCATGTCGACGTTGCCGTTGTCGTCAGTTTTCACCACCACTACCTGCATGCCCAGCATCTGCGCTGTGGCCGGGTTGGTGCCGTGCGCGGATTGCGGGATCAGGCACACGTTGCGGTGCGCTTCGCCACGGCTGGCGTGGTAGCGGCGGACGGCCAGCAGGCCGGCGTATTCGCCCTGTGCGCCGGAGTTCGGCTGCATCGAGATGGCGTCAAAGCCGGTGATGTCCATCAGCTGCCGCTGCAGGCCGTCGATCATTTCCAGATAGCCGGCAGCCTGCCCACGCGGGGCGAACGGGTGCATGTCGGTGAATTCCGGCCAGGTGATGGGGATCATCTCGCTGGTGGCGTTCAGCTTCATGGTGCAGCTGCCGAGGCTGATCATGGAGTGGTTCATCGCCAGGTCGCGGTTTTCCAGCTTCTTGAGGTAGCGCAGCATCTCGTGCTCGCTGTGATGGCTGCCAAACACCGGATGCGTGAGGATGGCGGATTCGCGCTTCAGGCTGGCCGGGATGGCGTCGCTTGCAGCGGCGTCCAGCGCGGCGATGTCGGCGGCCTTGCCGGTGAAGATCTCGATCAGTTGCGCGAGGTCGGCCTCGGTTGCCGCCTCGTGGAAGGCCACGCCCAGCACGCCGTTGCCCTGTTCTTGGAAAACGGGGCGCACGTTGATGCCGGCAGCCAGCAGCGCGGCGTAAACGTTGGCCGCACGATCGCCCAGCTCAACCTGCACGGTGTCGTAGAAGCGGTCGAACTTGAGCTTGCCGCCGGCAGCCTTCACCGCGTGGGCGAAGATCGCCGCCATGCGGTGGATGCGGGTGGCGATGCGCTTCACGCCTTCTGGACCGTGGTACACCGCGTACATGCCGGCCATATTGGCCAGCAAGACCTGACTGGTGCAGATGTTGGAGTTGGCTTTTTCGCGGCGGATGTGCTGCTCGCGGGTCTGCAGCGCCATGCGCAGCGCGGTCTTGCCCTTGGCATCGACGGACACGCCGATGATGCGGCCGGCCGCGGAACGCTTCATGTCGTCGCGGAAGGCGAAGTAGGCTGCATGCGGGCCGCCGAAGCCCATCGGCACGCCGAAGCGCTGGGTGTTGCCCACCGCCACGTCGGCGCCCATTTCGGCTGGCGATTTCAGCGCCACCAGCGCCATCACGTCGGCGGCAACGATGGCCACGCCACCCTTGGCCTTGACGGCGGCAATGTACGGGGTCAAGTCCAGCAGATCGCCGGCTTCGCCCGGGTACTGGAACAGCGCGCCGAAGTAGTCACCGTTGCCGGCTTCTTCCGGATGGCCCTGCACCAGCTCGAAGCCGAAGTATTCGGCGCGAGTCTTCAGTACGTCCAGAGTTTGCGGCAGCACGCGGCTATCGACAAAGAACTGCCCGGATTTCACTTTCGACACGCGGCGCGCCAGCGTCATCGCCTCGGCTGCGGCGGTGGCTTCGTCCAGCAGCGAGGCATTGGCAACCTCCAGACCGGTGAGATCGATCACCATCTGCTGGAAATTGAGCAGCGCCTCCAGGCGACCCTGGGCGATCTCGGCCTGGTACGGGGTATAGGCGGTATACCAGCCCGGATTTTCCAGCACGTTGCGCAGGATCACACCCGGCACCTGTACCGGGTAGTAGCCCAGACCGATGAAGGACTTGTTGACGATGTTCTTGCTGGCGACGGTTTTCAGTGCCGCCAGTGCGTCGGCTTCACGCATCGCTGGCGGCAGGTCCAGCGCGCGGTTGAAGCGGATACCGGCCGGCACGGTCTGTGCCACCAGTTCTTCGACGGAGCTGACGCCAATGGCGGCCAGCATGTCGGTTTTTTCGGATTCGCACGGGCCGATGTGGCGGGCGATGAATTCTTGATGATTGAAGAGTTGCGAGAGCGACATGTCTTCGATTCCGTTTGCTGAATAAGCCACGAAACACACGGAAGGACACGGGGCAAGCCGGCTGCCGCTGGGGCGTGTGTTTCCGTGTGGTCCGTGGCTAAAAAACAAAAAGCCCTACTGTCTGACGACAGCAGGGCTCGTTCATCAGGCGCCGATTTCGGCAGCGTAAGTCGCTGCGTCCAGCAGGCCGTCCAGATCCGCGGCGTTGGCCGGCTTGATCTTGAAGAACCAGCCAGCGGCGTACGGCTCGCTGTTGGCCAGCTCCGGGTTGGCTTCCAGTTCGGCGTTCACTTCCAGGATTTCACCGGCGATCGGCGCGTACACGTCGGAAGCGGCCTTCACCGATTCCACCACACCGGCTTGCTCGTCGGCGGCCAGGTTGGCGCCAACGGCTGGCAGCTCGACAAATACGATGTCGCCCAGCAGCTCTTGCGCGTGTTCGGTGATGCCCACGGTCACGGAGCCGTCGGCTTCCAGGCGCAGCCATTCGTGGCTGGATACGTATTTCAGTTCGGCAGGAATGTTGCTCATGTTTTCTCTCCAGAAAAATGCGTTGTCATGGTGTGGATCGGGACTGCCTCGGCTCGCCCCGTCGTTATACACCAGCTTATTCAAAAACTTTCTTGCCGTTGCGCACGAACGGCATTTTCACCACACGCACCTCGGTCAGCGTGCCGCGCAGGTCAACCTGGGCGGTGGCGCCGGTGGCAGCCGGGACGCGGGCGATGGCGATGGAGTGTTTCAGGGTCGGCGAGAAGGTGCCGCTGGTGATGATGCCTTCGGCACCGTCGACCACGACCTTCTGGCCTTCGCGCAGCACGCCGCGGCCTTCCAGTACCAGGCCGACCTGCTTCATCGGCACGCCGGCGGCTTTTTGCGCTTCCAGTGCCTTGCGGCCGATGAAGTCGCGCTCTTCCGGGTTCCAGGCGATGGTCCAGCCCATGCCGGCCTGCAGCGGCGACACGGTCTCGTCCATGTCGTGGCCGTACAGGTTCATGCCGGCTTCCAGACGCAGGGTGTCGCGCGCGCCCAGGCCGATCGGCGCCACGCCGGCGGCTTTCAGTTCATTGAAGAAGGTGATGGCCTGATCGGCCGGGATCATGATTTCCAGACCGTCTTCACCGGTGTAGCCGGTGCGGGCGTAGAACCAGTCGCTGGACGGCAGACCCTGGAACACTTTCAGTGCCTGGATCTGCTCGGCCAGTGCCGGCTTCACGCTGCACACCTTGGCAATCGCGGTCGGGCCCTGCACCGCCAGCATCGCCAGGTCGCGGCGCACCTGCAGCTGTACGTCGAAGCCGGCGGACTGCTTGTCCATCCACGCCAGATCTTTTTTGGTAGTGCCGGCGTTGATCACCATGCGGTAGCCGGTGGCGGTCAGGTACACGATCAGGTCGTCGACCACGCCGCCGTCGTCGTTGAGCATGCCGGAGTACAGCGCCTTGCCTTCGAAGCCGAGCTTGGCCACGTCGTTGGCGATCAGCTTTTGCAGCCAGGACTTGGCGTCGCTGCCGCTGATGTCGACCACGGTCATGTGCGACACGTCGAACATGCCGGCGTCGCTGCGCACGATCTCGTGCTCTTTCAGCTGCGAGCCGTAGTGGATCGGCATTTCCCAGCCGGCGAAATCGACCATCTTCGCGCCGGACGCGATATGGGCTTCATAAAGGGGGGTACGTTGCGGGGCTGTCATGGCAGGTCCTTGTACGAGCGTGAGTTTCCTCTGTTTCTCACACCCCTCTGTCCATGCACCTGAGATTTTCCGGCATTGCGCCGTTAGCCCCTTCGGTGGGCGCTGTGCGCGCCGCTCTCCAGATTCTGCGGGGTAACCCCCGATTCTTGCAGTCCTTTTGCCTGAGCGATTGCGGGTGCACTTGCGCCTTCGGCGGCGGCGTCCGGTTTGGTCCGGCGCGGCTCTCTCCTGCGGAATGGGCGCATTATCAGCGCAGCCATGGCACTTGGCAAGTCAGGTTTTGCAACAGGATCAGGCACTTGGCGCAAAAAAGCTTGGCCGCAACGCCGGAAGGGCTTTGCGGCCAACCTTTTAGCTGCATTTTATGCCTTAACGATATTTTCACGCAGCTGCCACAAGTACACCGGTAGCCCGGCCAAGAGCAGCAGCACGCCCCACATCACCACCTCGGCCCCGGAGCCGAAAATGGTCCACAGCGCAAACACGAAGCCGCCACCGGAGAACGCCAGCGGCGCCAGCCAGTCGCGGGGGCGGAACTGGCGGTGGCGCTGCAGCATCACCGCCAGCAGCGCCATCGCGCAGAACGCGTACGGCAGCAAGGTGGTGGCGGTGGCCAGCAGGATCACGAACTCGAAGATCTGCACCCCGCTGTCGCCGCCGGCGTACTTGCACGCCAGCAGGATGGTGACCAAGAGCGTGGACAGCAGCAGGCCGACGATGGGCACGCCGGCCGCGTTCTCGTGACGGAAGAAGGCCGGGAACAGCCTGTCGCGTGCGGCGGCGGCCGGAATGTGGCCCTGCATCAGGCACCAGCCGTTGAGCGCGCCGAAGCAGGAAATCACCGCGCCGAGGCCGACGGCGTAGTACGCCCACTCGCCCCACAGGCTGCGCGCGGCATCGGCAAACGGCGCCGCCGATGCGGCCAACGTTGCCGCCGGCATCAGCCCCTGCAGCGCGATGGTGCTGGCGATGTACAGCGCGGCGGCGAGCAGCGTGCCCAGCACCGTGGCGCGCGGGATGGTGCGCTCCGGCTGATCCACGTCACCGGCCGGCACCGACGCCGACTCCAGCCCGAGGAAGGCCCACAGCGTCAGCGCCATGGTGGCGGGAATCGCCTCAGCCAGCGGCTTGTGCTGCGGGTTGAACACGACGAAATCGGGGTTGAGGTGCAGCAGGCCGGCGACGGTGACCCCGGCCAGCGGCAGCAGCTTGATCAGGGTGGTGACGATGGCGACACGGCCGGAGCTTTGCGCGCCGCGGCTGTTGATCCACGTCACCAGCCAGATCAGGCCGATGGCGGTGGCGCCGGCGGCGAAGTTGCTGTCGTTCAGCTGCGGGAAGAACACCCCCAGATAGCTGACGCCGGCCACGGTCAGCGCGGCATTGCCGGCCCACAGCGCGATCCAGTAACCCCAGGCGATGAGGAAGCCGGCGAAATCGCCGAAGCCTTCGTGGATGTAGGCATACGGGCCGCCGGCCTTGTGCGGCAGCAGCGTCGCCAGGCGCGCGAACACCAGCGCCAGGCAGATCGCGCCCAGCGAGGTGATCACCCAGCCGATCAGCGAGGCGCCGCCGTACTGCGCCAGCGACGCCGGCAGCAGGAACACGCCGGAGCCGATCATGTTGCCCACCACCAGCGCGGTGCACATCCAGATGCCGAGTTTGCCTTTGGCGGCGGTTTGCGGAGCGTGGCTCATGCGGCCCTCCGTGCGGAAGAGCGCTGAGGCCAGCGGGGAAACGGGCACGGCGCGGCGGCCGTGCAAGCGATGAAATCCTGCATGATTATTCGAGGGTCCTGAATGGGCGGCGCGGCCGCTTTGCTCTGTCTGCGTGCCGCCGCCGGGCAGCGGCACCCCGGCAACCTGTTCCGGTTGCTCTGTCATGACAAACGGGCCTCGAAAGAGGCCCGTCTGGCGGAAGGTTGGCGATTGTATACCAGGATCGCTATGCAATGACGATAGGTCCCGCCGGCACCCGCGCCAGCTGCCAGTTGCCGCGCGCCCACTGCCACAGCTCGGCCACGTCGCCCGCCTCCGCCGGCGGCGCATGTCCCAGCCGCGTCAGCGCTTGCCGCAGTTCGGCGGCGGCGGCGCGAGCGTCGATCGCCGGCGCCAGCGTCTGCTTGGACAGCTTCTCGCCGGCGGCGTTGACCATCAGCGGCAGGTGGCAGTGCGTCACCGCCGGCCCGCCCAGCTTCTGCCGCAGCCACAGCTGGCGCGGCGTCGATACCAGCAGGTCGGCGCCGCGCACGATGTCGGTCATGCCCTGTGCGATGTCGTCCACCACCACCGCCAGCTGGTAGGCCCAGAAACCGTCGGCGCGCAGCAGCACGAAATCGCCGATCTCGCTTTGCAGGCGCTGGCCGTATTCGCCCTGCAGGCGGTCGTGAAACGCGGTGCGGCTGTCGTCCACCCGCAGCCGCCACGCCCGCGCGCTGCGCCCCGGCGCCACGCCGTGGCGGCAGGTGCCGGGATAGACCACGCCGTCGGCGCCGGGGTGGCCGGCAGCGGCGATTTCCTTGCGCGTGCAGGCGCAGCCGTAGGCGTCGCCCTGCGCCACCAGCTGCGCCAGCGCCGCGCGATACCGCTCGTGGCGGTCATGCTGGTACACCAGCTCGCCGTCCCACTCGAAGCCGAAGGCCTGTAGCGTGCGCAGGATGGCGTCGGCGGCACCGGCCATCTCGCGCGGCGGATCGAGGTCTTCCATGCGCAGCCACCACTCGCCGCCGTGGCGTTTGGCTTCCAGATAGCTGCCGACCGCGGTGGTCAGCGAGCCGGCGTGCAAGAGGCCGGTGGGGCTGGGTGCAAAGCGGCCGCGATAGGGCAAAACGGGAATGGGGGCAGTGACGGACATGGCAGGAGCAGCGAAAATAGAGAGATACGACTAAAATGTTGACTAAACGACTCAAGCATTACCCCAGACACCCACCATTAAAGGAGCGCGCCCAGATGACGCACGTTGTAACCGAAGCCTGTATCAAATGTAAATACACCGACTGCGTCGATGTCTGTCCGGTGGACTGCTTCCACGCCGGCCCCAATTTCCTGGTGATCGACCCCGACGAGTGTATCGACTGTACGCTGTGCGTGCCGGAATGCCCGGCGGAGGCGATCTTCTCCGAAGAGGACCTGGCGGCCGACCAGCAGGATTTCATCGCCATCAACGCCGAGCTGGCGCCGCAGTGGCCGGTGTTGTCCAGCAAGATCGACGCGCTGCCCGACCATGCCGAGTGGCTGAAGGTGAAGGACAAGCGCCACCTGCTGGAGCGCTGAACGCCTCACGCCGGTGAGTCGCCGCTGCGGCCAACGTTGGCCGCAGCCGGCAGTGCCGTGCGACAATGGCCGGCCATTTTCCTGCCGCACACCGTCATGTCCGATCATCCTGCCGCCATCCTGTTGATGGGCCCCACCGCCTCCGGCAAGACCGGCCTCGCGCTGGCGCTGGCCGAGCGCTTTCCGGTCGAAATCGTCAGCGTCGATTCCGCGCTGGTCTACCGCGACATGGACATCGGCACCGCCAAGCCGACGGCGGCGGAGATGGCGCAGTGCCCGCACCACCTGATCAACATCATCGACCCCACGGACGCCTACTCCGCGGCGCAGTTTCACGCCGACGCCAACCGCCTGATCGCCGACATCCACGCCCGCGGCAGGCTGCCGCTGCTGGTCGGCGGCACCATGCTCTACTTCAAGGCGCTGACCGACGGCCTGTCCGACCTGCCGCAGGCCGATCCGGCGCTGCGCCAGCAACTGGAGGCCGACGCCGCCCGCCTCGGCTGGCCGGCCATGCACGCGCGCCTCGCCACCCTCGACGCCGTCACCGCCGCCCGCCTCGCCCCCAACGACTCGCAACGCATCCAGCGCGCGCTGGAAATCTGCCTGCTCAGCGGCGAGACCATGTCGGCGCTGCTGGCACGCGGCCGCGACGACGCCGCACGCGGCAATCTGCTGCGGCTGGCGCTGAATCCGGACGAGCGCAGCTGGCTGCACCAGCGCATCGCGCAGCGTTTCCACATCATGCTGGAACAGGGTTTCCTCGACGAGGTCAGCCGCATTCGCGCACGTTGGCCGCAGCTGTCGCTGGAACTGCCGTCGATGCGCTGCGTCGGCTACCGCCAGGCGTGGGAATACCAGGACGGCCTGTACGGCCACGCCGAATTCGTCGAGCGCGGCATCGCCGCCACCCGCCAGCTGGCCAAGCGCCAGATCACCTGGCTGCGCAGCATGGCAGGAGACAACCTGAACCTGGCCGCCGACCACGGCGACATCCTGACCCCGGCCTGCCACGCCATCGAACGCTGGCTGGCAACGCAGCGGCACGCCTGAACGGCGACAGTAGTTTAGAGCCGCTAACAAAACCTCGCAGCGCACCTGAGACTAGCAGCCTGTCGGACTTGGGCCTGCCCGAAGGCGGAATAGTGAAACGCAGGGCCGTTT
>NZ_BMYP01000059.1 GCF_014652335.1 Vogesella fluminis
CGGACAATTTGGCAGTTTCCCGCCAATGGTCCGTTTACACAAAATTCTGCACACCCTCTGATTTTCTGAAAGTCATTATTGATTTTGCAGGCAACTCCCAACTTGCCCAGTTGATTCAGCAAGCTCACGCCTTGTAGTCGTAGCAAAAGCCGCTCAGATGAGCTGGTAGACGTCTGCCTCATCCTGCCTATCAGCTCATCAACTTGGGCAGCCAGCTGTCGCATCAGTTTCTTTTGCTGTTGCAAAGGCATCCTGTGTTGAAAGGCATCATCGAGCAGCAGCTCATCTATTTCCGAAAGCAGCGCAATGCTATTGGCAACCCGGCGATAACTGTCGGCTAATTTTTCAAGCTTGCGTGTCCTTGGGCTGTGTGTCTCCACCGAACAGTTGTTAGTGCCGAAGAGGGTGAGTTCAGCTAACTTCTCAAAGAAGTTCGACTGAATTTCGTGTGGCAGCGCCTTGAAATCGCGATGTTGCTGAATTTTTGCAATCAGGCGCTCCCTGAATAGTGAGCGTCCTGCCTCCGTGTCGGGCAGGTACTCACTGTGTTCTACTGACTTCACCTGTGCTCTCCCGCTTCCAGATTTCGAGCTTGTCTGCCCAAGCCTGCATCATGTCCCGCCGCTCTTCGAGGTAGGTGGCATGGTTATAGGTGCGGCGTACCGAGTTGGGTTCCGCATGGGCAAGCTGCGCTTCGATGGCGTCGGCGCGGTAGCCCATCTCGTTCAGACGGGTGCTGCCTGTGGTTCTGGTGCCGTGTGGGCTGTAGGTGCCGCTCCAGCCCAGCACCTTGAGCGCCTGCCGGATCGAATGCACCGACATCGGCCTGTTGCGGTCATCCCTGCCGGGAAAGAGGTGCGTCCGGTCGCCGCTGATGGCGTGCAGGCGTCGTAACATCTCTATGGCCTGCGTTGGCAACGGCACTACATGTTCACGGCGGGCTTTCATGCGCCGGGCTGGGATCGTCCAAAGCGCGGCATCGAGATCGAATTCAGCCCATTCCGCTTCTGCCGCTTCGCTGGGACGCGCCAGTGTCCACCACATCAACTGGATGCAGAAATTGACCTGATAGCCGCAACGATGGTTGTCGAAGTCGTTGAGCAGCTTGCCGATCTGCGCGGTGGTCAGTGCCGTCTTGTGTTGCGTCTTGTTGGCGGGCAACGCCTTGCGGACGGGCCAGACGGGATCGTTGTCTGCCCGCAAGGTGGCGACGGCCAACTCGAAGATGCCGGACATGGTGCGCTTGGCTTCGGCGGCGACGGTCGGTGCACCGCGCTTCACAGTCTTGGTGAGGATGTCGAGGACATGCGCCGGGGTGATGTCGCGCACCGGGAGCTTGCCGATGCTGGGGAAGACCACCCGTTCCAGCATGTCCAGGCGGCGTTTCTTGGTGATGTCTTCCCAGTCCCGCAGGGCCAGCCATTCCTTGGCAACAGCCTCGAAGGTGTTGGCGGAATCCTGTTCGCGCTTGAGGCGCTCAAGCTGCCGATGCTGGACGGGGTTGATGCCTTGCTTGACCAGCTTCCGCGCTTCCTCGCACTTGTCCCGCGCTTCGGCAAGGCTAACGGTGGGGTAGTCGCCCAGCGCGAACCACGACCCCTTGCCGCCCAGCTTGAAGCGGTAGCGCCAAGCCTTCACCCCATTGGGCTTCACTTCGAGGTAAAGGCCGCGAAGGTCATTCAGGCGGTAGAGCTGCTCCTTCGGTTTGGCAGCACGGCAGTGGGCATCTGTAAGCACGGTGTCACGAGATCGGCAATGAGGAACGACAGGAGGATCATATACACCTTCTATCGCCCCGTCCAATTTTCGCATACACCAGCGTAGTCACTTTACGCGAGCAAGGCCGAGCAATCCCATGCAATCCATGGAAACGAAAAACCCCGGAATTTCCGGGGTTCTAGCGCTGCTTTCTGGGTTCTAAGCAATCTTGTGAAATGCTGAGAAATGGCTCTCTAGGGTCAGACGTTGAACAGGAAATTCAGTACGTCGCCGTCCTGCACCACGTAGTCCTTGCCTTCGGCGCGCATCTTGCCGGCTTCCTTCGCCTTCGCCTCGCCGCCGTAGGCGACGAAATCGGCGTAGGAGATGGTCTGCGCGCGGATGAAGCCGCGTTCGAAGTCGGTGTGGATCACGCCGGCCGCCTGCGGCGCAGTGTCGCCGACGTGGATGGTCCAGGCGCGCACTTCCTTCACCCCGGCGGTGAAGTAGGTCTGCAGCCCCAGCAATTTGTAGCCGGTACGGATCAGGCGGTTGAGGCCCGGCTCTTCCAGGCCCATGTCGGCGAGGAATTCCGCCTTGTCGGCGTCGTCGAGATCGGCGATTTCGCTCTCGATGGCGGCGCACAGTGCCACCACCGGCGCGCCTTCGGCTGCGGCCAGCTCCTTCAGCTTGTCCAGATGCGGGTTGTTGTCGAAGCCGTCTTCCGCCACGTTGGCGACATACATCGCCGGCTTGATGGTCAGCAGGCACAGCGGCTTGAGCAGGGCCAGTTCGTCCGCGTCCAGCTTCATGCTGCGTACCGGTTTGCCTTCGTTCAGGTGCGGCATCAGTTTTTCCAGCAGCGCCACCAGCTTCTGCGCGTCCTTGTCACCGGCACGGGCTTTCTTGCCGTCGCGGACGATGGCCTTTTCCACCGCCGACATGTCGGCCAGTGCCAGTTCGGTGCCGATGGTTTCCAGGTCGGCGATCGGATCGACACGGCCGGCAACGTGCACCACGTTGTCGTCGTCGAAGCAGCGCACCACGTTGACGATGGCGTCGGTCTCACGGATGTTGGCCAGGAACTTGTTGCCCAGGCCCTCGCCCTTGGAGGCGCCAGCCACCAGGCCGGCGATGTCGACGAATTCGACGATGGCCGGCTGGGTCTTCTGCGGGTTGACGATCTTGCACAGCTCGTCCAGGCGCGGATCCGGTACTTCCACGATGCCGACGTTGGGCTCGATGGTGCAGAACGGATAGTTGGCCGCTTCGATACCGGCCTTGGTCAGTGCATTGAACAGGGTGGACTTGCCGACGTTGGGCAGACCGACGATACCGCATTTCAGACTCATGGGAATTCCTTGCAATTCAATAACTTGCAACTCAAAGGCGCGAGTATCGCAAACCAATGAGCTCTGTTGTGGTTAACCAGCCCGTTCGCAAAAACCGCTGACCATGAGGGCCTGGCTGACGGCGTTTCGCAAAATCTATGCTTTTGGCTGACTAAATTTAGCCATGATTGTAACACTTACCGACAGATTTCTTGACCGCTTAACGTTCGCCACCGACAAACCGCGGCGCTATCACGACCGCGTGCTGTCAGGCCTGATGCTGCTAGTCGGAAAGCGCACCAAGACCTTCTACTTACAAACGACATGCAATGGCAAACAAATCAAATATGCCATCGGACGCTACCCCGTCATCCAAACAGATGAGGCGCGCACGGAAGCACTTTCTTTACTTAAGGATGTCCGAAATGGCATTCCGCCGGTCACTCGCCGAGCCATTTCCAAGTCGGTGCCCACCCTGTCAGAAGCACTCGAACTCTACTTGGCGGCCAAACAACTCAAACCCAAATCAGTCAGCAGTTATCGGACCATCATTCGCGTGCACTTCAAAGAGTTTGCGGACATGCCGTTCACCGCCCTGGGGGAGTTGAGTTTCGCCCAGCACTGGGAGGGCTTGCTAAAGTCCCTAGGAGCATCCGTAGCCAACACGTGCCGGGCGGTCATCAACGCCCTCATCAGCTACGTGACTGCCATTTTTGGGCTGACCATCCACAACCATGTTCGCCGCCTCGCCGCGGCGGGGTTGAAGCCCAAAAAAGTACAAAGCCGCAATACGATTGTCGACGACAAGCAGCAGCCCGCCTGGTACCGCGCGGTGGTGAAAACCCCGCCCCAGTACGCCATCTATCTGCTATTGATGGCTCTGACCGGCCTGCGCCTACGCGAAGGTCTGAACTTACACTGGGAGGACGTCAACTTTGAGACGTCATCGCTGTTTATTCGTCAGACCAAGAATGGCAACCCCTACGCCATCCCCATCGGCAAGCGACTTTGTACGCTGCTACATGCTTACAAGCAGGCACGGCCAGACAGCCTTACCCAGCCTGGCATGAAGCTCTTTGATGCGGTCAGCGCCAACCATACAAACGCGATTGCCATCCGCCGGGGGGCTCCGCGCTTCAGCATCCATGATTTGCGCCGCGGCTTTGTGACAACAGGTACCAAGTTGGGCATTTCGCGCGCCGTGATAAAGCGCTTGGTCAATCACAGTGCCCGAGACGTCACAGAAGCCCACTACATCGTGCTGACGAATGACGATGTTAGAGATGAAATGCAAAAAATCGAAGACCGCTTAACACTGCAATGGAAATCTGGCCTGGAAACCCAAGGCTATTTGGAAGATTTTCAGCTTCAGAAGCTCAAGAGTGGCAAGCCTGGTAAAAGCCGCTCACTTGGCAACACGCCCCCTCCGCAGTCGTAACCTGGCGAGCGTCCAACCACCACTACCGACCGTCATCAGCTTATGGCTGCCCTCTTCTGACCAGGCGCCATAAGGGATGTGCTCATACGTCTTCGAGTAGCCAGTCGGCATCACCATAGCAGCTCCCCTTGTGTGGGACGGTGCCGCCAATCTTGAACTCATGCGGGACACCGAATGCGTCTCCCGTCAGAGCCGCATCGACGTGGCCGCCTGCCAGGGGGCGGGCAGTCGAGTAATCAGCTGTAGCATGTCCTCTCCACCGACTTTCACTCGGTTGGCACAATGCTCAGATGCGTGGGCCGAGGGCGGGACACTACTGTTGTGGAGTCCGCCTTGAAGACCCGCGGCAATCCCCTCGTGTAGCCTGACCCTCGCGGCAGGTTGACGGTCTCTGCGATTGGCTCACTGCCGAAGCACCTAGTCTTGCGGAATGACTAAAAAAGCTTGAAAATTCCAACGTAATTTTGAGCAGATGGCCTAACTGATAGCAATTTTGTTCGGTAAGCGTTTCCTTGACGCCCAAGGCTAAGAACCACCTAACAGGCTTCGGTACACAGCATTTCCGAAAAATCCGGACATAGAGACGTACATGAATAAGAAAACTCTCACCGCTTCCTTTCCCGCTGTCCTACTAGTAGCGCACGGCCATGCTCATGCCGCCAATCTAATTGATGATTGCACCAGCCTCGTCAACTCCCAGCAATACGCCAAAGCTGAAGCGGTCGGGCGCCTGGCTGTCCAGCGGACTGGTGCTTTCGAAGCCTTCATGTGTCTTGGCAAGGCCCAGCATAATCAAGGCAAAACCAAGGATGCGCTCCAGAACTTCCTGGCTGCTGACAAGATTGGTCGAGAAGACTGGCAGATAGCTACCGCCGCCAATTGGCTCGGCAATGCATACAGCGCTCTTGGTGATAATGACAAGGCACTAGAGCACCACAACAGGGATTTGGCCATAGTCAGGCGCCAGGGCGACCAGGCAAGGGAGGCAACCGCTCTCAACAATGTCGCCCTTATCTATGACAATAAGGGGGATTTGGACACGGCGCTGCGCTACTACGAAGAGTCGCTGCGGATTCGCCCCAATGAAGAGGGGAAATCCACCGTACTCAACAACATCGCCCTGCTGCTCAACAAGAAGGGAAACAAAACACTCGCCATTTCCCGCCTGGAAGAGGCCGTGGCACTGGACCGCCGTCTGGGTAATCACCATTCGCTTGGACAGACCCTGAAAAACATTGGAGGGTTGAGGCGTCAAGCAGGTGACTTTGAAGGAGCGGCAACTAATCTGACAGAGGGTCTCACCTACCTGCGCCAGGTTGGTGACAAGGCCTGGGAGGCCTCCGGTTTAGACGAATGGGCACGGCTCAAGGAGGCACAGGGAGAGCTATCCGAGGCTAGGATGGTCTGGAGCAAGGCAGCCAGCTTATACCGCTCCATAGGTAACACCAATGATGCCAATAGCAGCGAAGCCCGGAGCCAGTTCCTTGCTTCCGCCAAGGGCTGCGAAGAATTTCGAAAAGACAAACCTGCTCAGGCCCTCTCTATCGCAGGCGCAACTTTAAAAAAATCGCCCAACGATGCCGAAGCCTGGCTCTGTCTGGGCAAAATCCACCACAACGAAAAGAAATACGCCGAAGCAGCCAAGGCATTTGAGCAGGCGATTCGACTCTCACCTAACAAGGCAGTCAAGGCCGATGCGCTGGACTGGGCAGGATGGGCATACCGCTACAGCGAGGACACAGCCAACGCCAAGAGGAGCTCGCTTCAGGCCGCGACACTTGCCCGAGAGGTCGGCGCGGCAACCAACGAAGCATCGAGCCTAGAGAACCTCATTATTTACGAGCGCGACGATACTCAAGGGAACAAACAAAAGATGTCCGAGTATTGCATGGCATTAGATGTCATCCCCCAAGAAGTTTCTCTCTACGGCTGGACTTGGCAGAGTTGTGGCCAACTTAGCGTTGGGTCAAAAGACTGGCCAACGGCAGTGCGACATTACAAAAAGGCCGTCAAGACCTATGCCGCAAACAAGGAACCGTTTGACGAAGGTACCGCCAGAATCAAACTCGGTGAATACCAAGTCTATAAGGCCTCCTACGACCAAGCTCGGGCAAATACGCTACAGGGTCTCAAGATGCTCGGTGAACAGCAGCCGCCATTGGCACCGGAGAAGCTTGCCGCCTGGAAACGGTATGCCAACACCATCCTCGGTGATATTTCTGGCTTGGAAAGCAAGCCTGAAGAGGCCAAAGCCAACTACCGGATTGCCCTGGATGCTGCTCGTGTGGAGAACTCTGCTGATGAAATCAGCTACCTGACGAAGAAGTTGGCCGAATTAGAGACCCAGACCTCTGCATCTGCAGCTGCTGCACCAGGGACGGCCTCCCCTGTCACCAAACAATAGGACGAGTAACACGTCCAGGCCGTGGTTACCAGCGCCGCCTCCGGAAAGCTTCATCCGCCGCATTGATGGTGGGGATGTTGTGCCAGGTTCCCCTCCTTAGCGTGAGGGTGTGGGTGCTGCCTTGGTTATTTGTGCTTTCCCTCTTATCTGAATTTTTGCGGCTAACTATGAAGATGAATAAAAAACCTCTCGGCTACTTCACCGCCCTAGGCGTAATGACACTCTTAATGGCTTGCACCGATAATGCACCTAATGACAAGCTAACCTATGAAACCATATTGCCGTATGCCAAAAACGATGAAATGAAGGGGCTAGTTGTCGATGACTTTAAGAAAGAGAATGGCTGGCAAGACACTTCAGCGGTCAATACGTATAACGTTAGATATAACTACAATCTAAAGTTAACTAAGCCTCTCCCTGAAGTTGTCCTAGGACGTGCTAATGAACTTATGGATACGGTCCGACAAAGTCATAAAGACCCTGGATTTATGGGGATTTCTGCCTTACAAACGGACCTCAACATTTCCACGGGAGCCTATAACTGGATTGCCCCTCAAAAGGAAACATTCCCGGCCAGAAGAGATGCTTTTTTGCTTAAATGCAAGCCTTGCACTAATTTTCTTTCAAAGGGTAGCAAGGATGAAACAGAACTTCGTTGGAATACTTTTATCGTAGCTTGGGCGGAATTAGAGGAACTAGGATTTAGTGACGCTGCCATTACTGGAAATAAGGTTCCCCGGCAAGCTTGGTCAGGTTTTATGAAAACTGAAAATGGATGGAGACCCATCGTACCTCAGTAGACAACGAGCCTACAATCAAAGAAAAACCTTCTATTCATTAAATAGAAAGTTTTTATCACCTTAAAAAATAAAAAATATCTAAAAAATGCTCGACACTCTAAAATTAATGAGGTACTCATCGTGAAACGCTATATTGTTGGTCTGGTTCTGGGTCTGGCAGCGCATGTGGCGGTCGCCGACGCGGTGGTATCCGATGCGGCGCAGGGTGCCGTCGTGGCAGTTGGTGAGGCGGCTCCGCTGCCGGCCGGTGTCATTACCGAGCAGCATCCGCTGAAGAAAGCGTACGTGGAGAAGGCTGGTACCGGCGCTTTGCTGTTCCGCCCCAGCGAAAACATGCCGGAAATCGTGCACGAAGACATGCTGCGCGGTGCAGCCGAGAATGGTAAAACACCGGAAATGGTGTCGCAGTTCATCGGTTACCTGCCAAAACTGACCGTTCTGCCTTGCGCCAAAGGTTGTGAAGGCGCCGATTATGAAGCCGCGGTAAAGAGCTTCCTCAAGGGCTACCAGGGTAACGGCAAGCACTTCAAGGAGCGTGGCGAGATGAAGGTTCAGGTTCGTTGGTTCCACCACCGACCATGGTACCTGCGCCACGTCCCGTACGGTGAGGACATCTTCGGCGTGTCCTTCATCATGGAAGGCAAGCTGGTGTCGCTCGGTCGCAGTTCCGGCATCGGTATTGGCGTCACCACCAAGAACCTCGCGAGTCCGCTGGGCGCGCGGCTCGCCGCAGAGCTGGCCTTTACCGCCGGGCTGGGTCTGAAGCCGACGTTCCTGCGTGAAATGGAGGAAGGCACTGTTCGCAAAGTCGCAGTTGCCATGGGGGAGTTCGACTCGGCCGTGACCTCGGCGCTGGGTAGTGAGAATGTGCGCTCGCGTATCGAACCGGTGCCGGCTGGTGACGAGTACAAAGCGCTGCTGCCGGCGGTCGACGGTATCCTGCCGGGTGAGATTGCCCCGATTAGCGCCGTTCGTTACTACTTCGGTTTGTAAGCCCGTATCGCCGCCACCCACTCGGCTTGCTACCACCACGCCACCCCTAGGGGTGGCGTTTTTTATGGGTGGCGCAGGGAAACATCGGAGATAGTGCAGCAACTGCTCCCCTGGCCCTCAGCCGAAGCGACCGCTCGGCAATATCATAAATTGAGCAGCTGCTTCTAGGCATCGAGTTCGCCGAAACGGGAGACCACAATCCCTGCTCAGCGGTCGCTCCCGAATAAATAGCATACCGTCTGCTTTGGCAGAGTTGTGTGAATTGGCTATCCGGCAGATTTTAGAGCGCAGCGGTCATTAAGATGACAGCTTTGCGACAAGGGCGACGGTCCGCTCCTGGCCGACAGCAATCATGCCATCTCACCGGCATAAAAGCCTGCTTTTGGCCGAGCTCAGCTGGCTACAATTCAGAGTCATGGCGACAGCAGAACAGCCAATTTCGGTCACAGCCTGCATGGGGTGCCAGCGGTGGCCAACGTGGACGGCACAAGTTGTCAGAAACATCGGAATATGTACATCAGCAACATCAAGCACCGGCTGCATCCGATTGACAGCACTTGGGTAAGAGGCCGAATGCCTTGTCTGCCCTACTCTCCGTGGACAACAGGTCAAGCACTAAGCCCGGAACGACACGGGTCAAACGTATCAAGAGCCAGGTAAGCAGCTCAATCTCCAAGTTGTGCGGCCTCATCCCCCTTGCGCCACGCTATACAGAGTGCGAGCAGATTAATGCCTGCATTTTTTTCTACCGGGCTCTACCTGCACCACGGTCTCCTTCCAATTTCAAGGGAGAGGCAAAGTGAACAAGAAAAAACATGAAAAAACAGAAGGTTACAATTTTTGCAGGTATTTCACTCCGGCGTCTCTAACAGCCTCGCAGACGCCGAAAGAGAAGAAAAAGCGGGCCAATGGAAGGCTCATGCCCCCTCTTACTTACCAACGTCTACTGGATGAACAAACTCGAAAAATTCAACTGGAGGGCCTGAACGAACAAACGGCCGCCAACCGAGCAACGGCCCTGCGCAACTTCCTTCGCGCAAACAAAATGCGCCTCGATGATGTCGTCGGCGATGAAATGCGCCTCAAGCACCCAGAAGCCACTGAGCGGCTTGTTCACATGCTTGAAGCGGAAGGACGCTCGCCACGCTCCATCTCAAACACCCGTGCCGCCTTTCGCCCATGGCGCGACGCCGTTATCGAGCACGACACTGCACAGGCGTTGGCTGCGGAGAAAGGTACGCCGTTCGTCCAGGCTCTCATTAGTGTCATGGCGGACTCTCCTGA
>NZ_BMYP01000060.1 GCF_014652335.1 Vogesella fluminis
AACGGCCCTGCGTTTCACTATTCCGCCTTCGGGCAGGCCCAAGTCCGACAGGCTGCTAGAGATACTTTTTCGGCGACGCCTCGCCCCGAGATTGCCCCGCTGCTAGCCCTCGCTGCTGAACAATGCCGATTACTCGCGATTTCAACTACTACCACGCTCAAGGCAGGACTCGACGTTGATGCGATTGGTACGAATGGCAATGTCGTCGCTTTGCATGACGAGAACGGCGTTCCGCTTCGCACAATGGGCACCGGTTCAACTAGGCTATTGGTGTCAGCCTTGCTGAGTAAAGTGTCGGATCAGCCCTTGGCCCTCATTGATGAACTGGAGTATGGGCTCGAGCCTTTCCGCATCATCCGCTTGCTGCATACCCTAGGGTCAAAAAATTCGCTTAACCCATCCCAGCAGGTGTTCTTCACTACCCACTCATCGGTGGTGATACGCGAGCTCGATGTTGCCCAGCTCTGGATTGTGCGTCGAGCAAGTCAAATGATATCCCTCTTGCAGCCAGGAGTAGATTTACAAGGAACTACACGAGCCTATCCTGAAGCATTCCTTGGCAAAAAGATCTTAGTCTGCGAAGGAGCTAGCGAAGTGGGCATCGTCCGCGGAATGGACTTGTACCTCAATCGGTTGACGGATCCAGCTTATGCTGGCGGACTGGCGCTGCGTGGCGTTATTCCGGTCGATGCCGGAGGTTTTGACAAGGTGCACAGAATTGCCCTGGCATTCCAGTCGGCAGGGTATCCGACAGCGATATTCAGAGACTCTGACAAGGCACCTACACCGGCACAGTCGACGATGGATTCGACGTTTATCAGGCAAGATGGGGCAGTGTTTGCTTGGCCAGACGGTCAGCACCTCGAATCGGGACTGTTTGAACATGTAACCGACGACATGGTGAGACAACTTCTGGAATACGCGAAGGAATTGCGTACGCCTGAATCCATTGATGTGGATCTGCGTTCGTTCAGCCAAGGTAGCTATGATCTGAAAAAGCTAGAAGACGAGATGCTTCTTGAAGGCTCCTCCAGTGCTCATCGTGCCTTGCTTGGGTTAACGGCCAATAAGCGTGAATGGTTCAAACGAATCACTTCCTATGAACATATCGCAGCCGATATCGTTCTTCCTGGCTGGTCCCTTTGCACGCGAAACGCGGAGTACCTCAAGTCCCTTTTGATCAACATGACTCAGTGGTGTGTCAACTAACTCATGTCCTTCCTGTTAGAAACAGATCGCGGATGCGTCACAGCCCCGGCAGGGACGGGAAAAACCCAGCTGCTCGCCGAAGCGGTAGCGACCTATCGAGGTTCACGGCCAATCCTGGTGTTGACCCACACCAATGCGGGTGTCGCGGCGATGCGGCGCCGACTGAAGACTCTCCAGGTTGATCAGCGGTACTTCCAGATCAGCACGCTGGATGGACTGGCCTTGCGTCTGGTGAAGATGTTCCCTCAACGCTCATGCCATCAGTTCGATGCCAACGCTGAAAGGATCGATTATCCAGCCGTCCGCGAAGCTATGGTGAAGTTGCTATCTGGCCACGCTATTGACGATGTTCTAAAGGCCAACTTCGCGCGCATTTTGGTCGATGAATACCAGGATTGCGACGTCGTGCAACACACAATCGTCTGCAACCTTGCCGAGCTCTTTCCCACCTGTGTTCTTGGAGACCCTCTGCAGCAAATTTTTACTTTCAGAGGAAATACCTTACCTACATGGGATGTCGTCCAGGGTCATTTTCATGCCCATCACACGCTGAATACACCATGGCGATGGTTGAGAGCTGAAACGCCGGAGTTTGGCAATTGGCTGCTTGGCATAAGAAGCGCCCTGCTAAATCGACAGCGCATTGACCTGTCCCAGGCGCCAAGGGCGAACGTCGAATACATCCCTAGCGGTAATGAGGAAGCCATCAAGGGAAAGCTACTGGCGCTTGGCCGGGAACCAGGCCCATCGTTAATTATCGGCAATAGTATGGTTGTCGGCTCCCGTCATCAGCTAGGGCGGATCACTCCAGGGGCGTCCATAGTTGAGCCTGTAGATTTGCGTGATCTCACCACCTTTGCACGGGACCTCGATGCTCAGCTTTCGCTGGGTCAGGCTGCAGGTAACAGTGTATTGGGGATAGTTCACCAGTTTGCCCAGAGTGTGATGACTGCCCTACCGTCCCAGAGAGAGTTACAGAGCCGTATAGCGTCTATCAGATCACATCGGAATATCAATCCACCGTCCCCGCTAGAATCGCAGGCAATACTTCTAGAGGATCAGCCATCCTACATTGCGATAAGTGGGTTGCTGAAGTTATTTCATGAGATTCCCTCGGCACGAGTATTTCGGCCGACAGTATTCAGAACCGCCATTGATGCCATTGCAATTGTTGTCACCGGACACGCCCCTAACTTGCTGGCGGCGGTTGCTGAAAAAAGGGAGCGCATGAGGCACACAAGCCCGGAGCTACCGCGCTGCGCGATTGGGAGCACGCTACTCCTTAAAGGGCTTGAATCGGAAAAAGCACTGATCACTGATGCGAATGATATGAATACTCGCCACCTCTATGTCGCACTGACACGGGCGAGCAAGAAGGTGGTGGTTTGCGCAACCTCGCCCCATCTACCTCTACGCGTGTAATTACACGGCGGTTTTGATAGCGACAGACATAGGCAACCATGAAATTAATGCTCAGCCTTGAACTGAGTTAATACTCTTTCCAGACGGCGCAATAGGTAATCTGCCATCGCGAAGGTTTGTCCAAACAAAGGAAGTCGTCTCACAAGCCGCATATTCGAGGCTGCGCTTGTCTTGGAGTTGGCCGAGCGGCTTCGGTACGTCGGTGACATGGAAGGATGTCGCGAAGTTGTGGCATTAGCTGTGGAGAACCATCCTGGACACACTGGGCTGTTGGAGGCAGAAACGAATATGCGGCCTGATGTTCCGATCATTTGGCGCGACATCATGTTGCCAGCTGCTGAGCAGTCGCAACAACAAAGCGCCTAGCACTCGACTACTATTGAGAACCACAAAAAAGAAGAACCATGCCTTTTGACTATCTGGCAGCATTTCCCATACCAGTCCACATCATGCCACCAAGACTGTGCGGCTTGCTGGAGCCTATCGGCTTGTCGCCAAGCCAATTCGTGGAGGTGGCCTCCATGCAGGAATCAGATCCTCATGGAGTACAAGCAGAGCACCTCTATTTGCAGATGGCAGTGGTTCCTGGAGTGGATGGTGGCCCCATCGAAGTTCTATCCGAGGCAGGCGATGGCGTAGTCGAGTACTCGGTTCCGGCTGGCGACGCCCTCGGCTGCTCAGCCAGATTTTCTCCGTCAATTTCTGGCCATGACTACATCGTTGCGGCATGGGGTGATGGCTCGTTTTACACCTTCAATCTTGCCGAGAAGGTCTGGATGACTCTTGGGCTGACACCCCGCTGCGTCGGCAACGACCAGCAACGTTTGGTCTACGATGACATGGGACTTCCAGAGTTCGGTGTGGCCGAGGGCGAGGTGTCAAGTGACTACCACTGGAACTTGAAGAGAACAGTCAGTTGGCGCATGTCGAATGAGTACCTTCGCCGCTACCTTTGGCTGCGTGGTGCGCGGGGTGTGCGAGTTTTCTACTACTCAACCCAATTGCAAGATGTTCCGGAAGTCCGAGCGCTCATGGAAGGGAAGACCCATGTGAGCCGCAAACCCGCCGAAGGGGTAGCTTGGTACGAGTTGGATATCAGCGAGCACGAAGGTGGGCTTCTGGTTCAACTCTGGGCTTCCGTCGAGGTGGTGATGCCGGAACTATGTCCAGAGCAGACTGCTGAGGGGATTCTGTGGCCTGGTAACACTCAGCCCATGACACACGCGCGAGCGAACGCCCTGATGGCCCCAAGTCCGGTCTATCTCGACGACCGGTTCCTCCTGAAGTACGAACAGAGCGCTTTCTACGACTCAACGCCGGTTCATATTAGGGGTCAGTGGTACTGCAGCTCGTCATACAGAGGGCAGTGGAGTTTCACTGAATGCCGGCGGGTCGGAAGAAATTTGGTCCAAGTCCCGATGCGTGAGTTATACAAGCCGAAGCCGGATCGCGAGATCGTGCATGCTAGATCATTCGCGGTCGACCCGGCCGATTTGGCTCATGTGGACCTGCATGAAGAGCATGTAGTCGCCAAGGTGCAGCGACTGCTCGAGGTGCTTCTACGATTGGGGGATGGCCTTTCCTCACTCGGCACAACCGTGGGACTGAATAAGTCGGCAGCAGAGCTGACCGGTTTTGATCGCGCAGAGGTGGTGGCCAATGGTTGGTCGGCTTATCCGGCGCTCAGTCGGTTGGCCCAGGTCGCACCGCTGAACATGACACAACAGATGTTCTTGGCGCGCTGCAAGAGCTTGCACGAGGTGTGGCAACGCGTTCCCAACGGCTACCTCAAGTCATTGTTGGAACACGCCGGGTGTCCGAGAGTGGCTATCAAGGACCTTGGAAGCCTCAGGCTGCTGCAGGCACTGCTAAACGTCATCGAAAGGCTGAATGCTCATGAGGAGGCAAGCGATGCCTTTCCCTCAGGCAGAGAGCCCGAGGGCTGGAACGACCGCAATGCCGCCATGGCGGCCTTATTCTTGAACAACGATCTCAGAATCGCCGATGCGCACGAAACCATGGAGCAGTGCCTGACGACCCTGCAGCAGCTTGGTTTCGACACAGCGAACGTCAATGCAGGCTATGGAAGGGCGCTCGATTTCGTCATGGACGGCGTCATCAATGCCTTGGGGATCGTGGCTACCGCCATCGAGAATCTTGTGAGCCGTAGGTGAGCGACTTAAGTGTCTGCTATGTAGTTAGAGTTAAGCAGATTTTGACCTTGCGATGATTGTCCTGCCTGGGAGTCTCGCCGTGCTCGGCTAAATCCGTTAGATGGAGTGCGAGCATGTGGGTTTTATCTACAAATTCGTTAGCTTGGGTGGATTGCGACGGACAGGCAGCGGGTCGGTCACAGCAGACCACTAGGCAGTGGCTGCGAGAAGTAAATACCAGATGTTAGAATTAATAAGGGCTGTAGGCTTATTTTAGCCAAAGGCAATATTTGATTGTGCCGCCCAAAATACAATGTAATCCCCGCTGCAATAGTTTGGTAGCTCCATTTTTTTTATCTCATCCAAAACAAATGTATACATCATCAATAATAACACAGCGTCTTTTACGTCATAAAAAAGAAAGTCATCGTAGTGTCGTGATCGATCTCCACAGGCAAAGCGTGAGACAATTTGATTGTGGACTTCTCGGTCTTGCGTGCTTGCTTGGAGTGTATTTCGTTTTGTGAACGAATTTTTCCTGGCTAGGGTTTCGTCAGTGGCATTGATATATGCACCACAGTCTAATATAAATGCGGCATCTGGGGAGTGCGCACCATGTAGTTCATATAAAAACTCAAAGTCATCCCAGTTTTTCCACATTTTATAGCTGAATACAATTTTGAACGGCTCATTCCATTTGCTATGTGGAAATAATTCTTCGCTGTCGTCAGGGATGTGGTCATAGCGCTTACTGTATATCGCGCTTACGGAGTGCAATTTTTGTTTTGCGTTATTTAGTTCATCTTTATCAAGGGTTGATTTTATCTCCGCGACGCCGTACACCTCTTCTATTGGAAATAGTCTTAAGTCATTTTCGACGTCTAATATAAATCGAGGGCAGGTTTCTTTGTTGAAAAAAACCACGTCACACTCTTTTGATATATTTCCACCTTGATTGATTACATATCCTTTTGCGACTCCAATTTTTTCTGGCAGGAAAATTTTTAGAAAATCGCGCACTTGCTTTTCTCTTGGTCCGCCAATTTCATCTGGTCGTCCAGAATTTCTCGATAACGCTTTTTCAAAGTCATGCAGGGCGCTTTCGAATATTTGGGATATGCTATGCTGTTTCATAAAATATTTTTCACTTGGTCTGCTATGTACGGCTTCTTGATTGCTGAGGGGCTGGAGATGCATCCATCTGGTCAGCCTGGTAGTTCACCAGCCTGTTACGGGCCTGCTCCGGGTTCTTGCAGTTGAGCCATACGTCGTATTGGTCACGGGGGATGATGACCAGACTGCGTTTCTCGTCCTCTGGCTTGTGCATCCGCTGCATCAGGGCGTGGTGATCTGCATTGATGGTGATCTGGGTGAAGCTGTAGCTGGTGGAACCATCCTGTTCCTGCCATCCACGCCACATCCCTGCGACGGCAAAGGGTTCCCCGGAAGCCAGCCTGATGCGTGTCCGCACCGCCTTACCAGTCTCGTAGCATGGTTCATAGAACGCCTGCATCGGGATGAGGCACAGTTGGGACAGGTGCCACGCTCTCTTGTAGGTCGGTAGCGGGCCGATGGTCTCCGCTCTGGCGTTCATTGTGGTGAGCCGTCTACCCGGTGGCATGTGCCCCTTCGGGACAAACCCATAGCTCGCCATGAAGGCAAAGGGGCCGTCTCCCGTGTCGATGATGGCCGGGGCCAGATAGTCTTGCCACGTCTCAGCCTTCCACTCGAATTCAGGTGTAGGTACCTTGAAGTGATCTTCAAGTTGTTGCCGCGTGGGTGGAGTGAAGTTGATGCACATGCGGCCAGTATAAGTTCTCGATAGGTTCTTGGTGTTGCCTTTGAAATCGTACATAATCAAAAGCAGCAGCAGCAGGAGCCAACCATGATTACCGCCTTTTACCACCCCGAATCCAGCCCACCCATGCTGGCCGTTCCCGTGTTTTCTTCCCTTGTTCCCGCAGGATTCCCGTCGCCAGCCGACGATTACCTTGAGGCTGTGCTGGACTTGAACAGCTTGTTGATTTCCGACCCACCCGCGACCTTCATGGTGCGGGTAGCGGGTGACTCCATGGTGGGCGCTGGGATTGGCAGCGGGGACATTCTGGTGGTGGACCGTAGCTTGGCACCGGCGCACGGGGACATCGTACTGGCGATCGTGGATGGGGACTTCACCGTGAAGCGTCTGCACAAGCGGGGAACCCGTGTTGCCCTGATCCCTGAGAACGCAGCCTATCGCGCCATTGAATTGCACGATGGGCAGGAGCTACAGGTATGGGGCGTGGTGACCGGCTGTGTGAAACAGTTCAGACAGGTGGGGCGGTAATGCCGCTGTTTGCCCTGGTGGATGGCAACAGCTTCTATGCGAGCTGCGAGCGGGCCTTCAGGCCTGATCTGATTGGCCGTCCTATCGTCGTCCTCAGCAACAACGATGGCTGCGTTGTGGCACGATCAGCAGAGGCCAAGGCGCTGGGCATCAAGGGCTTTGTACCGTTCTTCGAGATTCGGGATATGTGCGAACGCCATGGGGTCGCGGTGTTCTCCAGCAACTATGCGCTGTACGGGGATATGTCCAAGCGCATGATGGTGGTCATTGGCGGCTGGGGCATTGAGCAGGAGGTCTACAGCGTGGATGAAAGCTTCATCACCCTTGATGGCATCCCCAACCTCAAAGACTACGCAACACGGCTCAGGGCCGATGTGCTGCAACGGGTGGGTATCCCGACGTGCGTAGGTATCGGTACCACCAAGACCCTCGCCAAGCTCGCCAACCATGTCGGCAAGAAGTTTCCCAAGGCTGAAGGGGTGTTCAGCTGGGACTGGTTGACTGCTGATTGGCAGGACAAACTCATGGCCCGCATCGAAGTGGGTGATGTCTGGGGAATCGGGCGGCGCATTTCTGAGAAGCTGGGGACGATGGGCATACATACCGCACTCGATCTACAGCGTTCTGATCCCCGTGAGATCAAGCGCAGCTTCAACGTGGTGGTCGAGCGTACCGTGGCGGAACTTAACGGGGTGAACTGCTTGGCGCTGGAGGATGTCTCCCCAGACAAACAGCAGATCATTGCCAGCAGGAGCTTCGCGGAACTGGTAGGGGACTTTGATACGCTCGCCAGTGCTATCAGCCATCACGCTTGCCGAGCAGCAGAGAAGCTACGGCAGCAGAACAGTGCGGCCCGTATGGTGGGCGTGAGCATTTGTACCAACCCGTTCCGTGAGCGTGACTCGCAGTACACCGGCTGGATCGTAATACCCTTGGTTCACCCGTCTGCTGACAGCGCCGTGATTACCCATGCCGCACTGGCAGGACTACGCGCGATCTACCGCAAGGGGTACCGCTACAAGAAGGCGGGTGTGATCCTCACGGAGATCGGGCCGCAGGGGCTGGAGCAGCGCGACCTGTTTGTCCCTCTGCCTGATCCACGCCGGGCCAAGGTGATGGCGGTGATGGATCGGGTCAATGCTGAGTTCGGTAGGGGAACGCTCAGGCTTGCCAGTGAGCAGCTACAGCGGGGTTGGGCAATGAGGCAGGAGCAACGATCGCCACGCTGGACGACTCATTGGGAGGAAATTATTACAGTGAGGTAGGGGCGCGCGCCTTAAACGAATGCAATGTTAGACCTGTTTATTATCTACGGATTTTTGTGGTCTCTGCCGCAAGTAAAGTTAGAGTGCAAAAATAAATAAAATTTGGCTGCGCAAGCACAGTGAAACTCAGTCCCTGCGGATTTTTAGAAAAATATGAAGCCGCAACAAGTAGGCAGAATGCAAGCAAGCTACCACCTACAATTGGTCCCCAGCTTGCAATATCATTTTCAGAGAGTCGAAGGTTCATGCGATGGATCATATATATCCAGGCAAATACTGTTGCGTACGCCACAAGCCCAAGAATTGGGAGCGCCACCAGATCCCATGAGAAAGGGTCAGCCAAGATGGCTCCATCGGTTGATCTAACCATAAAAGACAAGGTAGAAAGGGCAATTAATAGAGGGCGAGTATTTGTTTTTTCAAGAACACCGAGTATTTCTGTAAGCATTACACCCCTCTAGAAATTTCTATGTCTAGCGGAAAAAATGGACTTTCCCGTCCTAAGGCCGCGGAAGAAGCTGCGGGCAGCACTGGCTGCCATGATGCAGTTTCTACTCCACCTCAACCATAGAAGGGAAGCCCTTTTCCAATATCACGTTAGATATCGACGTCGCTGTGCACGTTTATAAATGATAAAACCCGGCTTGATGCCGGGTTTTATACATATTGGTGGGCCCGGAGGGGCTCGAACCCTCGACCAAAGGATTATGCTTACCACTACGGCTTTCGCCGCCCCTTTCGAGTTTGTGGTCTGGACTATACCTTCCCATTACAGGCTGGCCGTCTAGTCTCTACACCTTCCCTCTTGGTAGAGGGCTTGGTTCGGTATTGGCGTATCTTAAGATTTAGCTTTCAGAGGGTGTGCAGAATTTTGTGTAAACGGACCATTGGCGGGAAACTGCCAAATTGTCC
>NZ_BMYP01000061.1 GCF_014652335.1 Vogesella fluminis
TCGTCGATGGCCTCCTACCATCTGTCTGCATTTACACCACTTCCGTGGACTCTATCGCTTGTTCTATCAACAGCAACCACCACAAATCCCTGCGCCGCTGCAGGCAGGCGGCGTGCGAGAGTTGTGTTTTGATGATTTCGCTGTACTACACAGCAGTAGCACCCGTAGTCCGGTATTTGCCGCAGAGAAGCTGTCAGCACATAGCTTGAGCGATGCCTCCGATGAGAAGCGGACCGACCATTTTTATGAGGAAGCCCGGCTGCCCAGTGCTGAGCGAGGGCGCCTGGAAGACTATCGCGGGAGTGGTTATGACCGGGGTCATATGGCGGCGGCGGCACAGCGCACCACGCCAGAGGCCATGGCGCAGAGCTTCAGTCTGGCCAATATGGTGCCGCAGGCGCCGGAGAATAATCGTGGCGTTTGGGCACGGGCAGTGGAAGCTGCCACACGCAAATATGTCCAGCGTGCGGGGGGTGAGGTATTCGTGATTACCGGACCGTATTACAACCCGCAAGTTACGCCCCATTATGCCGGGCAAGTGCGGATACCTGATGCCCTGTACAAGCTGGTATTCGATCCTGGCACGGGTAAATCGTGGGTGTACTGGACGGCAAATACCAATGTGCGAAAGCCCGAACGTCTCAGCTATGCAGAGCTGGTGCAACGCACGGGTATTCACTATTTCCCGAGCTTATCCTAGGCATCATCTATCAGCCTAACATTGTTCGACTAGCCTACGAACGGGAAATCATCAGTCGCGACATGAACAGTCCTAGCCGGTCCAGCCCTTCGTTCAGCTCGGCCAGAGAGGCCGCGTATGACATTCGCACATACATATCGGCGCCGATGCTGCCGAAATCCTTACCGGGGGTCAGCGCGACATGCACTTCATTCAACACGCGCTCACAGAAATCCCAAGCACTTAGACCCGTCTGGCTCACATCAATGTAGACGAAGAAAGCCCCATCAGGCTCGACCGGCACCGGGAGGCCTATCGTCTGCAGCCGCTCGAGAACGAGCCCCCGGCGCCGGCGAAGTTCAGTGCGGCGATCTTCACAGATGGCGATGGTCTCGGCATGGAAGCAGGCAAGCGCCGCGTGCTGAGCCGGTGTCGACGGGCAAATATAATAATTTTGCGCCAGTCGCTCCAGCACAGGAACCATCTCGGAGGGAACAATGCACCACCCGAGGCGCCACCCGGTCATCCCGAAATATTTCGAGAAGCTGTTGATGACAATCGTTCCCGGGTCTGATACGAGCACCGTTTGCGGCGGATGTCCGGCTTCGCTGTCATCACTGAGGCTCAGGTAGATCTCATCGACGATACGCCAGGCTCCATGTGCGCGCGCAAAATCACAGATCGCGTGCAACTCGCCAGGATCGATCGACGTTCCCGTCGGGTTCGATGGAGTCGCAATGATCAGCCCCCGAGTACGGTCCGTCCAGTGAGCCTCTACCAGGGACGCATCCAGCTGAAACCGTGTCGCTGCTGTTGTCGGTACGAGTTTTACCTCTGCGCCGAAGCTGGCAAAGAAGTGGCGATTACAGGGGTATGATGGGTCGCCGACGATCACTTCATCGCCGGAATCAACGAGCGCAGCCGCGAGCAATAATAGGGCAGCTGATGCGCCTGCAGTCACGACCACACGGTCGGGATCAATGCTCACCCCATGTGTGGTTTTGTAGAAACCTGCAATGGCTTTTCTGAGAGCCGGCAAACCGAGCGAGTCGGTATAGGAGAGCTTGCCACCTCGCACCACGTCTACCATCGCTGTTGTAACGGCAGGCGGAGCACCGAAATCAGGCTCGCCAATGCTCAGCTTGACGATGTGGTGCCCCTGCGCTTCAAGAGCAGCAGCACGCTTGGCAAACTCCATTACGAAGAATGGGGCAACCAGCTCCGTGCGTTCAGCAAATTTCATAGCTTCAGTTCCAAATTGTATCGACCCGTCGACAAGGTTATGAGTTCATCCATAGTATCCCTCAGGATCACAAGCTGCGGGTAGGCGCAGGCCAAGCTACTACTGCACCTAGCTACTCTGACCCGCCCCAAGAACTGTCAATGCGTGGCCAGCAGAACTCCCTTCAATTGACATAAGGAGATTGTCTGTCGATAAAACACGGGTAGGTCGGATCGGCCATCAGCACGCCGTCGCCCTCGTCCACCAGCAGCGACAGGGCAATCTGCAGCGCCCCGGACGCGCCCGGGGTGACGATGATGCGCTCCGGCGCCACCGTCACGCCAAAGCGCGACTGGTAGAACGCGGCAATTGCCTGGCGCAGCTCGGCCAGCCCCTGCGCCGCGGTATAGTAGGTATGCCCCGCCGCCAGCGCCGCGCGGCCGGCATCGACGATGGCCTGCGGCGTGGCGAAGTCCGGCTCGCCCACCTCCAGGTGGATCACATCATGACCGGCCGCCTGCAAGGCGCGGGCCTTTTCCAGAATCGCCATCACCTGGAACGGGGCAATGGCGGACAGGCGTTTTGACAGTTTCATGGCAATTCCTTTGTTGGAGTCATTGGGCACGCAGCCCGGCGCGCCATCGGCAGCCAGTATGCCGCAGCCACCGCCTTGCACCAATATTCATGAAATACGCTTGACAGATAAAAAGCAGAGGTCTAATATGCGCCTCCTGAGTCGGAGAGGTGGCAGAGTGGTCGAATGTACCTGACTCGAAATCAGGCGTACGTGCGAGCGTACCGAGGGTTCGAATCCCTCCCTCTCCGCCAGACCAGACATCTAAGCCCTTGAGAAATCAAGGGCTTTTTTGTTTTCTGCAATTCAGGGTAGCCATCTAGGGTAGCCATTCACTTTGCAGCGCCGAAGCAACAACAAGATCACTTTGGCAGCACCTTTCGCCCCCATACTGGCCATGCACGCTCTCGGCCTACTTGATGCACGCTCGCAACGCCAGCGCACGCTCTGAAGTGGTTGTTTGTGGTTGAAAGCAGTTCAACTACGTTGGTCTGGATTTATTGGACTTTTCAATGGGTTGTGTTCATGCAACCATTTGGCACGTAACGTCCCCCCACAGACCAACATGACCACTGACATCAAGATCACCCCGGACCAGCACTATACGAGGTCCGAGATCATTCAGATCGGCGAGGAAGCCAAGCCCGTATTGTTTCGTTTCAAAAAATCAACTCTGCGCAAGCTGTTACTGGAAAAGAAATTCCCCCCGCCAATCAACCCAAACTCAACGGGCGTCAAGTACTGGCTGGGCAAGGACCTACTCGAGTTCAAGGCATGCTTCGATAGCGGCAAGCTGAACGACTTTGTGCCAAGGCAATATCGGGTCGTGAAGAACGATCTAGCCCCTGAGCTCTGGGATGGACAGACGGATCACCCACCAATGCCGAAGATTATTCCACCACCGAAATGACTTAAAGGGTTAAGAAGCAGATCCTCGACAAGGAAGAAACCTTCGCTCGAGGGGCTACCTACGCTAGCTAATCGGCCACTGCGGATGGTCGTTAATCAGGGGACCCGGAAGCCGACAGACGACTCATCGGCCTTATGGAAAGCTTTGCATAAGGCCGACTAGCTGTCCTTCCCCTGCACCGTAGAGGCCGCCAGCAGCAGCCATCCACCCACGATGGTGATCACCTCATGCAGATAGTCGTCCATTCGGTCGGGCGTCAGGCCGAACAGCTCGACCGGGGCATAGTGCTCGTCCATCAGGCAGAAGGGGGCGGCCTCCACACCGGCGTTGATTTCAACGATCAGCGGGAAGCCCTCGGCGGGCTCGTCCTGCCATAGTTTCACGCCCTCTCCCGGCATCCAGCCGCCGATTTCCCTGCGTACCCGCCACTCCAGCCCACCAATGCCATAGCGCAGCCTTTCCGGGGCATCTACCGTCAGGGTCGCCCAAGCTCGCCAGCCGGGCGCACAGGCATCCAGACGGCTGACCATCAGTTGCTGCATCAGCCGCCAGAACACGATGCGCATGCCCGGGCAGTCCCCCTCATCGATCCACTCCCGCTCGGTGGTCCAGATGATCTTGTCCAGCCGGGCCAGCGGCACTTTCAGGTATGGTGCCAGCGCGACGAATGCCTGCACCGCCTCGCGTTCGGTGGGCCGCCTTCCGATGACCCGCTGTACGAAATTCAGTACCCACACGTCCGGCTTGATGGTGGGCACGCCACAACGCAGCTGTAGCCAGTGAAACACGGTGTAGCCCAGCCCTTTGACCCGGCCTTTGAAGTCGCGCTCAAAATCGGCCTTCATGGCCCAGTGGCGCAGAGTCGTGGCATCCACTACGCCCTGCTCGTCAAAGTAGGCGACCAGTTGCTTGAGCAAGCGCAGCCGTGTCCAGTGACGGTTGCCCCACAACGCCAGGCTGGCTTTTTCCAGCTCGGCCTGGTTGTCGCCGTAGCGGGCCAGCCATTTCTGCAGGCTCTGGTGCCCCGTCAGCTTCAGTTTTGCCCGGGCGGTAGCGGTGTAGTGATCAAGTGCCTTTTCCACCATCTCGCCACGTGAATGGAAGTCCAGCACGGTGATGAACAGCGCCTCCAAGTAATCGAAGGGACGGTCTTCCTCGCCAAAGTCAGGCAGCTCCTCGCAGGCGGCCAGCAGCCAGGCCAGTTCATGTTGATCAAGCATGGTCAGGCCCTCCCGCGTTGCTTGGGCAACAGCGTCAGCACCGACTCCAGGTACACAAGGCTGTCACCATCCGGCGAAGCCAGCCGTTGGCTCCGGGCGCGGCCATTGCCGATATTGAGCACACCATTCCACGGTGTGAGCGGCAGCGGGTCGTAGCTGGGGTCGATAACCAGAAACCGGTTAGCCCGGTAACGTTGGCCGTCGCCCAGCCCTTCTGTCCCGATGGCCAATAACCAGTGCCCACCACCGTAGCGATACCGGATACCCAGCATGGCCAGGCCACCGTCAGCCAGTGTGCTGCAGGCACGCTGGGCACCCTCATAGCCGAAGTGCTCCTCGACGGTGAGTTGCCGGGCAAACGGCACGGTCAGGGCCGTGATGTGCGCGGCGTGAGTGCCACGGAAGTAGTGCTCTCGGCTGCTTTGCCACAGTGTCTTGAGTGCGCGTGAGCGGGTCTGATCGATATTGATAATGGTCTCGCGGCTAGCCAGCCCCAGGATCTGCAGCGCCATCAGCAAGCAATGCTGGCCGCAGGCACCGTCAAGGTCGCTCTGCCGCAGGTGAACGAGCTGACGTTGGCCGCAAGGCCCTTGGCTGCAAACCGCCAGCGCGGGGTGAACACGGAAGGTCGTATGCATGTGGTGGCTCCCAAATGCGAATGGCCGCATACCCCGAAGGGCACACGGCCATGTGGTTGATACTGGTTGGCAGCGGTTACTTGATGGCAAGCCGCTGGCTGCGCTCCAGGTGCGCGCCGGGGATGATCTCGCCCTCCAGCATGGCGCGGCGGAGCTCGTCCTTGCGCACGCTCACCACCACCTCTTCTTCCTTGTACTCAGCGGGCACCAGATCCTCGTCATCCAAAATGACGCGTGGCGGGTTATCGTAGACGCGAATCGCAAACTCGGGCGTCTCGATCTCGAAGATCCCGACGCGGCACAGGTGCTGCAGCAGGTACTGCCGTAGCGTCTCCGTCCGCTTCTCCAGCGACTTGCGGCGGAACGCCATGCGCTGCTCGGCCAGTTTCATCATCGCGATCTGGCCCTCGAACTCCTGCATCAGCGCGGTGATGTTCCAGGCCTTGTGCTCAATGTCGCCGCTGGCTGCGGCCAACGTTTTATCGACGACCTCATCGGGTACCTCGGTGTCGCGCATGGCTTGCGCCAGTTGCAGGTACTGATCGGCCAGTTGGTACAGCGTGAAGGATTTGCTGCTCATGGTCATGCCTCCTCATCATCAGCAGGATCGTCGTCAGGGTAAGGCCGGGCATCGACGACCCGGCGGCGACGGCGGTTGGTTTCGGTTGTTTGTGGTTCAACATGGTCACTGTCGCTGGCGGCCCATTGCGGCACCTTGCTCAGCACCAGCGCGAACTGGGTAACGTTGAGGTCTTCCAGCCGGGTGACGGCGCCCTTGGTCGCTTTCTTGACCCAGGCCACGACCCGTCGCTCAGGCAGCTGGTAACGCTTCAGACTCATCCGCAAGGTCTCCACCTGCTTGACCGTCACTGCCGCGAGTTCGGGCGGCACTTCATCTGGCTCGTCCTCATCGTCGTCTTCATCCTCCTCATCCTCGGCATCTGCCGGCGCCGCCACGCTACCGCCACCGTCCTCCATGTCCTGCGTGAACACTTCCGATAGCCCGGCCAGCCGCAGCGTCGCATCGATGTGGGCACTTTTCTCGGCCATCTTGAGCGCCTTGTTGATGTCGCCGTAGTCCTGCGCCAGCGACCGGGCCCCCACACCTTCGGCCACGCTCCGTCCGTGGGCGTCCCGTAGCTCACAGCGCAGGATCACGTGCGTGGGTTGCTGGCCGTTGATCACCGCCTGCTCGTACGCCGCCAGTGACGGGTAATGCACGCTCATGCCCAGCATGCCGGTGATTTTCTCGGCACCGGGCTTGAACAGGCTGGGCTTGCTCCAGTGGCGGTCGTCACGGCACTCACTGGCTCGCCCTTGCCTCGCCATCGGGCAACGATCACGGCCGGCAATGTGAACCCGGCCGTAATCCACGCCCTCTACCAGCGACTGCCGTAGCCACTCCATCAGCGCCAGCCGGTTGGCTTTGCGGCGGTCCAGCCCCTCCTTGAACACGGTAATCGGCATGTCCAGCGGTGACGCGGTCACCAGGGTGTGCCGTGGCACCCCGTCCTCGGCCACGGCAACCGGCAGCGGGGTCACCGTGGATGTGACAACGGCCTGGGTGTCCAGGCCGTTGCGTTGTGGTGTGGTAGCGGTTCTTGCCATGTCAGTACTCCTCAGGCAGCAGCAGCGTGGTGCTGCTACGGTCTGCCTCGGTGATCAGCCAGAGCCGCTGGTGATCATCCAGCCGGTAGCTGCTGAGCACGCGCAGGCCGTGACGTAGCGCGTAGTCGTTGGCTTGCTGATCCTCCTCGTCCATCTCGGACCAATCACCGGCAAGGTGGCGGATCAGAAACGGCAGCGCCGCCAGATCACGTTGGTCGAGCGCGGCAATCGCGCCGGGGGTCGCTACCACCTGCCCGGGGCGGAACAGCGGTCGTGGCGCATTCATCATGAAGGCCGTGATGTGGCGAACAGTGGGTTGGCTATGGGTATCCATGTGGGTCTCCTTTGGTCGGGGGAAACGCCACGCACCAGCCGACGCGCACGCACGGCAGCGGCCCTTGCGGTGGACGCAAGAAGGCCTGCGCTGCCAATGGCGCATGAATCAGTCGGAATGAAAGGGAAGCTGGCCGAGCCGAACGGCTGGCGGTGACGGTAATCGAGCGCAATGCTCGACAGTACCAGCCTACCAAAAACCGCCAAATATGTCAATTGGGTAGCAATGGCGTATCGGCGCGTGTCGCACGCGCATGACCAGTAAAGACCGGCGGTGAGCCGGCTTGAGACAACACCGTCCAGAAGATGCAAAAAGTGTGTGATGAGGTGATGCGGCAAGTGATTTTTTAGCGCGAAGCATGCCAACGCCCAGACACGAAATCATCACTCCGCGACACGCAGATTTCGCGCACGACTCAAAAAATGTTCTTAATCGTCAATTTCAAGGATTGGGCAAAAGTCGCTATCAACTGGCCTCGTAGATGCATCTACAGGGGGTTTTGACGAATCTTGCCTACTTCGTTTTTCTACGAAAATCGTGTGCTGTGCGTTTCCTGTAAAGCCAACCTGCAAGTCATCGCTCGTGGTGAGGATGGCTTCGCATCCATGTCCAAACAGGAAAGGAAACACCATGTTTACACGCGCTACTTTTGTATCTACCGGTCACTACGACATCACGCTTGCGCACCTGGCACAAAACGGAAAATTGGAACAACTTGATAGCCCATCCGGCACCGTGAAGCCACAGCAAGGCACCACGCGCCACGGTGCACGGTCTTGGCTGGTGATCGATCAACAGCACCAGCTCCATGCCCAGACCGAGAGCGCGAGGTTGTACGGCCAAACGCTATTTGGCTCTTGCAGGCTGAAGGACTTCATCAAGCAGTCAACGGAAGCCCTGCTTGCCGAGAACAAGCTGCCTTTCCCGCAGCCGCTGCAAGCAGAAATCAGCGCTGGGAAGTTCCGTTTGCACGAGCTGGGTATCGCCGCCTTCGTGCGATTGGAGCCGACAGTCACCGAGATGGATCTGCTGGCACACCTGCATAGCAAGATGAAGAACAGGTCATGCAACTCAACGAACAGCAAACCATCGCCAACGTCCGTGGGCATCGATGCTGATGGTGCCACGTACTACGAATGCGCCGAGTACCGCATCACCTTCCAACCAGCCATCAAGCGGCTGAAGCAGAACCAGAAGTTCATCATCAAAAAACTGGGCGAGGAAGGGCTGCGTAGCCTGGAACGCAGGCTGAGCAAACGCTACTGGGTAGAAGTGCTGTTCAGTAACACCTACTTGATGCGCCACGACATGTCGTCACCGGCTGCCTGGAGAAAAACTGGTGAGGAGCACTTCATGGCGGTGTTGAACCAGCAGTTTCCTGCTGTCCTGGATCTGGTACTGACGAGCGAGCAGAACAGCCAGGTGCAGCGACTGAAATGGGAGCACGTCACGCTAGTTCGGCTGTACCAGCAAGGAGGTGATGTGCGCGAAAACGCTCGCCCGACCACGTTTGCTAAAAAGCGGCAGCTGATCCTGGAGAAAACAGGTATCGACATCTGGGCCTGTCCGAATTTTTGTGTAAACGGGGTTTCAAATCACATCTGAGGAATGCGTTC
>NZ_BMYP01000062.1 GCF_014652335.1 Vogesella fluminis
GAGCAGGCCATGCTGGTCTGACTCACACAAAATGGCCTCCGCGAAACCCGGGGCGGTTCAGACCGACGAGCCTGTTTCCACGTGGATGGCCGGGAGGGCCACCGAGGGTGTGACGCCATTGGGTGTCACGGGCCGCCAGACCCCCGGCTCGACGCAGACGCACACCTCAGACTTCACGTTGCATAGCACCTTCACCTTTTTGGCTAGCCAGTAGGTGCCGAAGGCCAGGGTTATGGCAACGATCGGACTGGAAACCATGGGGAGCAGGAAGGTGGTGCCAAGCTTCGAGAAGTTGACCGCCGAAGGCGCTTTCACCATGCCGGCACCAACGAGGCCGCCGATGATCGCGTGCGTGGTCGAGATGGGGAAGCCGAAATAGGTTGCGAACATCACCGTGATGGCGGCACCAAGCGCGACGCAGAAAAGGAAGGCGGGTGCGCCTACCAGTGCATCCGGCACGAGCCCTTTACCCGAGAAATTGCTGACGAGCTGCCCAGCCACGTAGAGGCTCAACAATGCCCCGGCAACGGTAGCGATGGTCGACAGGATCAGCGCGTGTCGATACTCGATCGAGTCGCTGCCCCAAAGCGTGGCAAATCCCTTGAAATTATCGTTTGCGCCGTTGGCGTACGCCAACAGCATTCCCGCGAAAAACAATATCATTGCGATCATCATTTCACCTTTTAAAACAATATGTAGAAGCTGGGCGGTTTAGAAGAAAACACGAATACCGGCCAATACATCCTTACTGGTCTTGCCATTCTGTACGGGAACGTAGAACTGCCCTTGGAGCACGCCTTTAGCACTTCAAGCAGCAGCGCTTGAACTCACCTTCAACCGGCGGCTTGACCATCGACGCGTAGAGCTCATCGACGCGCGCATCCGGATGCTTCCAGTTGACGTGGAACTCACCCTCTTCCAGCTCGAGCGCCTGAATCGACTCGTTCTCCAGCAAGGGCGAGCCCTTGTAGAGGTGCAAGCGGGTCTCGTACTGCACCGGGTCGACGTTGTCGGTCAGGCCGGCGGTTTGGATGAAGTCGTGGAACTTGGCCAGATCCTCGAGGGTGCTCCACGGGTTGAACATGATGAACGTAGGGTTCAGCTGCACGCCCACTTCACGGAGGAATTCGACGGCCTCCTGAATCATGTCGACCGTCATTTCCTTGTACACCTGGTCAAGGACGGTCTGGCTCGGGAATTCCAGTGCCGAAGTAATCATCGACAGGCCGTAGGTGGCCATATCCAAAATCGCCTGCTTGTTTTCCAGGATATGGTCGACGCGTGCCGTGAAGTCGAAAGTCAGCGCGGGGTGCCGCTCGTGGATCGCCTTCATGAGGGCGGTGCCATGCCGCTTGGTGTTGAAGAAGTCGGCATCGGTAAACGTCAAATGCGTCATACCCTGCTGAATGAGTACATCGACATCCTGAATGACCAGGTCTTCGGGGACCACGACCACTTTTCCGTCGTAGGCGGCATAGACCGAGCAGTAGGTGCACTTGTGGTGGCAGCCTCGTGTTGTCTCCAAGCCCCCGACTACCAGCGAGCGGCCCAGCAAACGCTCCAACTGTGGTTGCGGGTACTTGGACAAGGGCGGGCCCATGGCCCGGTCGATGGGCAGCAGGTGGTCGCGCGTGATGACCGGACGGATCGGCTCCGAGCCTTGATCGTGCAGGCGTGCAATGTCGAAGACGGCCGTGACGGCGGTCTGCTGCGGACGGTTCGTCACGATCGACACGAGCGGCTGCTCCCATTCACCCGACACGGTGAAGTCGCAGTACTTCCCGGTCAGGCGCTCGACGTTGATCGACGCGTACTGGCCAAAGAAGATGATCTTGGCGTCTTCGTTCGCCTCCCGCACGCGTTGGGCTAACTGGATGCCCGTGGTGAGGGAGTCGAACAGCGGGATGGAGATTGCAACGTAGGATGCACTACGCACTGCGTCGAGTGCCACCTCGACGCCGCTGACATATACATCGACTAGTTGGACATCGACGCCTGCGCGCTTGAGTGCCGATGCGCCAGTCAAGGCGGTAACCGGCTGATACCCGCCTTCAAAGGTCGTCAGAACAATGCAGGCAGCCATCAGCAGGCCCTCTTCTTCGCGATGATCACCACGTAGATCACCTTGTTCTCAAGGAAGGAGTGCGACTCGGGGTGCTTTTCGCAGAATTCGTTGAATTCCTTGGCGATTTGCGGGCTGCTCTCGCGCAGCTCGGCATAGCGTGCGTTCTTGTCCTCGGTGAAGTCGATCACTTCGATCGAGGTGAACCCTGCTTCCTTCAAGCTGGCGACGTTTTTATCCAGCGTCCAAGCGCCGGCGCGGCAGCCGCTCACCAGGCCCAGGTCATTGCGGACAGTCTCGGGCACCTCTTCCGTCGATACGAAGTCCGTATAGACGAACGTGCCGTTCTCATCGAGCACACGAAAAACTTCACGAAACGCCTGTTCCCGCTCTGGCAGCAGCGTGAAGACACACTCGCTGTAGGTGAATGAGAAGTGGCCGTCCATATAGGGCAGGCTGCAGGCATTTGCGACGAAGAAGCCGAGCTTGCGTTGTGCTTCGGTGGACAAGGACTGGCGCTCCTGCTTCGCGCGCTCGACCATGCTCTCGCTGAAGTCGATGCCGATGAGCTGTTTCGCGGCACCGAGCTGCGGCGAGAGCTTGAGCAGCGTCGTCCCCATGCCGCAACCGATGTCGAGCACGGTGGCCGGCTGGTACTCATTGGCGAGCGAGATGATCTTTTCCGTCGGGGCGGACGGCGAAAACTTGTCGACGTTCTGGGCGTACGGGCCTTCGTTGCGCGCCACCGAGTCATAGAAGTCCTTGATAGCCTGGCTGCGATCGTCCAGCTTGGCTACGGTACCGGAACAGCAAGCGGGGGCTTCTTGGGTTTCTAACATGAGGTGCTCCAATGTATTTGAAGAATTACGAGTTGACGGTGGCGAGGCGAGCGCCGGGGACCCTTCCCAGTAAGAGGAAGGCGAAGGTGCCGACGGCCCAAATGGCGGCACAGAAATAGAACGTCACGTCGACGCGGTAGATTTGCAGCAGCAAGCCGGACGCGAGCGGGCCCGCGACCATGCCGGCACTGGTTGCGGAGCTGAGGACGCCCATCGCGCTGCCCATGCCGATAGTCCGGCCCACTTCGACCGACAGCGCCGAAGAGGCGGCCAGAGTGGCGCCAGAAACGATGCCGACGATCACCATCAATGCGCCGATGGAGACAGCTGATGAACAAGCAGGGAAGACCAGCAGGAGGCAAGCCGTAGCGATGCCGGAGATGATCACGACATGGCCGCGGTTGACCTTGTCGACAAGGCGCCCAAGCGGCGGCTGGGCCAATGCGATCGCTACGTTGTTCAGCGCGAGAAGGCCGCCAATCACGGCCGGCGATAGGCCCCGCTTGGCTGCGTAGATCGTGAAGAACGAAACGAAGAAAATGCTGAGTACGGCGGAGACGAAGTTGATCACCGAGAGTCGCAGCACGGCCGGCGTCTTGTAGAACGGCACAGCAGCCACTTCAGCTACGGGTGCGGCTTGGCCATCCGCCTTCGGCGCTTCCTTCTTCTTGCTCGACACAGTAGGCAGCGCCAGCCAGGTGACCAGCAGCGAGATGATGGCCAGGGCAAACAAGGCAATGAAGGCGGCCTTGGGGCCATACCGTTCAACGGCAAAACCACCGATCAATGGCCCGACACCATTGGCGGCGAACAGCACCGTGTTGTAGATCCCCATATAGCGGCCTTCCTTGCCAACCTCGGCAATCGAGCCGATGTAGGCCATGGCCATCGGCAGCATCATTGCCGATGCCAGGCCATGGACAAGGCGGCCAGCCAGCAGGCCTGGTGCGGATGCCGCCGCCCAGTAGAGGCCGGCGATCAGGGGGTACAGGAGCAGGCTGACGGTCAGCACGGTCTTCGGACCCTGCCGGTCACCGAACTTACCGATGCGCGATCCGCAGATCAGGCGTACCACGTAGAAGCCCGAGTACAAGGCTCCAACCATCACGCCGGAGGCACCGAGGCTCGTCGCATACGGCGCCAACACCGGCGCAACCATGCCGGTCCCGACGACCAGCACGAATACGGCGAAGCAGATGGTAAATAGCGATAGTTGTTTCACGTCCAAGGTTCTTTATGGCTTAACAGCAGGATGTCGACGGGTCGCAGCAGGCTTGACTGCCGCCCGCCGGCAGCACGCCTTTCGTGACCTTGGGGTCACGGACCATGGGGGTATTGCAATCGAATATCGGGGCTTCGTTTTCCGTCGGCGGCATGTAGCAGGGAATCCCGTAGAAAAACTGCGCGTACGGCTCGGAGGTGAGGATGTCATAGGTCTTCTTGCAGACCGCCGTGCGCACCCCGCGGCGGTACACGTGGCCGTCGTCGTCGGTCGCATCGAGGAACGGCCCGCGGTACATAACGGCGTGGCCGTAGTCGACGCACGGTCCTTCTTTTCCCTTGAACGCCTTGAGGGCATGCAGCCGGACTTCGGTGCCACTGGCGAGAATCCGGTCGGGCAGATCAGCACGGAAGGTGAAGGCAGCACCGTAGAGCTTGGCGCGAGCGACCACCGCTTCCAGTTGCATTTCGAGCGGCACCGACTGCAGTTCAACGCTACCGACGCGGGTGTCTGCGGTAACCGGTTCGTCTGCAAGGTATGCGAGGACCGCGCACATTCCGCGACGCCGCAATACGCGATAGGCATCATCGAGCAGGGCTGCGGCTGCAGCCGTTTGCAACTCGTTGGCAGCAAGGTCGATCACGACCAGGTCGACCGAGTCATCAGCAATGTCGGGATGGTTCGAACGCTCGGACTGAAGGTCGTCAAGTAGCTTGAAGAACTCGGGCGAGCTCGAAACTGGCGCATTCTGCAGGCGGTCTGATAGCCAGCTGTCGCCGCCAGCCAGGTCGTATCGGGGAAGCGCCGAATCACTCATGTCGCGGTGTTTCACGAAACGAATCTGGGTCGGGCAATTGGCCGGGATGCCCAGCAGCTTCCGGTAGTCCTCGGCGGTGGCACGCGGCCCGACGATCACGACATTTGCCGGCACAGCGTCGGTGCTGGCTGCCAACGATGCCAGTGCCAAGTCATGGTATGCATTGTCGAATTTTGTCTCGACCTCGGTCTTGGCCATCTTGGCCAGGACCAAATTACGCAGTTGTAGCGAATCCAAAGCTATGTCCTCAGTGTTTGGGCTTAGCGCCCCTATTCGACGGTCAGCGCAATGTCGCGCTCTACAGCATCAATAGCTTCGATCACGAGCGGTGCGCTATCCCCGGCGATCAGGCAGTGCCCTAGGCGGTTGTAATTGCTTGTGGTGCGCGGCACGGTGTCACCGGAGCGCATGTACCAGGACAGATCGAGCAAGCGCGTCGATCCGTCGCTGTTAGCCACGACTCGGTACCTGATGACGCCCGCTTTGGGCGCGGTGAAGAAGCGGATGGCAGCTGCACCCGCCGTGCCTTCGCCTCGTGGGTAAGTTTCGTAGCTCTCGCCGAGGCTCAGATGCATCGACAACTCATGCAGGTCGACCCCGGTTGTCGTTCTCACCAGCACGGGAATTTTGTCGCCACCAGGGCGTGCATTGACTTCGACGATCTTGGGGCCGCCAGCCGTCAGGCGGATCTCGGTATGGGTAACTGCGTTGTCGACACCAAGCGCCGTCAGCGCTTGACTCACCGTCTCGGCGATTTGGGCATGCACTTTAGGCTGAATCGGTGCAGGGACAAGATGCTGAATCTCAGTGGTCGACGGCTCGGCATCCAAAGTCTTCTGCGTGATCGCGATCACGGTAGTCACGCCTTGCGACGTGCAGGATTCGACGCTGAACTCGGGGCCGTCCAGGTATTCCTCGATCAGGATTTCCGGGTTGCGAGGCTGCCCCACCCAGTTGGTGGACTGACGGCCGATGGCAGTCACTGCATCCCACACTTCGTCGGGCGTTTCACACTTGATGACCTGGTTGCTGCCGGCATCGTTCGAGGGTTTGACCACCACCGGGCATGGCATATCTCGTAGCGCGCCCAGGGCCTCTGCGGGCATCTTGACGGTGCAGAAGGCAGGAGAGCCCACTTTATGGGCAGCGAGCAGTGCCCGGGTCCGCTGCTTGTGCCGGCAATTGAGTGCAGCCTCGTAAGACAGTCCACGCGACAACCCCAAGGCCTCGGCAATCCGAGCAGCAAGGGGAATGCGGTATTCATTGAGCGTGAAGACACCCTGTATGGCGAACTTGGTGGCCAGGCTGGAGACCTTCGCGACCACCGTCTCTTCGTCGTTCAAGTCCAGCTCGACCGGAATATCGGCCTCCATGGCCTCTTCTTCGGAAATCATGCTGCTCAGAAAGATGACCGATAGGCCACCTTTTCTCGCATATTCGAAGCCATGCTCGCCGGAGCGAAAGCCAATGATGACAATAGATTTAGTCATTATTTCTAACTCAACCTTGCAGGCGTTTCGATTATCGACAGCACTCCTGGCTGGCCGACGCCTGAGCTGTGGCTTGGCCTGGAGCGATAGGCGCCAAGGGCGACTCGAGTAATACTCGCGCGCGCAGCAACGGAATCAATTGAGAAATCTGCTCGATCTCGGCATTACCAATTCCTGCTTGCTTTGCCTGGATAATCGATATACGCAGCATTTCCTTGGCACCTAGAGCATTTGCCACTGCAATCTTGACCAGCTTCATGTCGCGCTCAGAGAGACCGCCAGCGGTGGTCAGCTTGTCCTCAGCCATATTGAGTGCTGCTTCCAAAGCGTTCATTTTCTTACCCTTGCAGTAGATGTGTGCCAGATAGTCGGCAATTCGCCATGAACCCTTTGCGCGGTCGGCTTAGAGGCCCATAAAGGAAATCAACGATTGAAGCACGGGAAACAGCATGCTAAAGGCATCGCCACGCAATGCGCAATGCTTGAGATTCTATGGAAATAGGTTGGATTCTCACCATTCCATAATGAGTAATAAACACACAGCAAACTACAAAGCAGCGGATGACCATGAGGCCCCTCGTTGCCCGCCACCAAGCCCATCTCATTACACACAACTCATCCGTCATTGGATAACCGTGCAAAGCGCATGCCTTCCACAAACACGGCGATTTCCTGCAAGCCCAGCCAGATCGTCTTCGCGCCGGGATCGCCATCATGCTTGCGCCCCAGGAACCCTCCGCGCCGCGCAATCAGCCGGATCACTTCATTCCGCGGAGGCGTCGCTTTGGGTGGATGTTTTTTATTCAGAATGTACGCCGCCTGCCACTCCTCCTTGGCAAACAGCAGGTCGGCATCCAGTTCCGGCAGCGTCCGCCCTAGCCGCATCAACCGATTGATGCGCCAGGCAATTACCAGATAGAGCGCCAGTGCCGATTCCAGGCGCTCCAGCGTGCTCAGTTGCAACTGCTCCACGCGGCAGCCTTCTTTCAGAATCAGGAAGAACAGCTCGATTTCCCAGCGGGCCCGATACCAGTCAATCAGTTCAACCGCCGCTTCCAACGTGCCGGCCTCCCGGTTACTCAGCAACCGCCAAATCACCGGCTTGCACCCCTCGGGCGTGTTGATCTCCGCGGCCTCCAGACAGGTGACAGGCACTTCACCGCCATGACCGTCCGTCAGCGTGACGCGCCGGGCGCGGATTTCCTGTTCCACGTGGCGGACTTTGCGCCCGCGCCCGGCCGGCAGCTCGAAGCGCACGTGGCCCAGCAGTGGCGCGGCGGCTACGCTGTCCCACAGCTTGCGGCCGTCGGGTAGCGCGCGGTTGTGCTGGCTATGGATCAGGTAGTCCAGCGGATGTCCCAGGTCACGCGCCTTGACCAGCAGCGCCAGGATGTCAGACTCGCGATCGGCCACGTTGACCAGCCGGGTATCAGGCAGCTGCGCAGCCTGTTCTGCCAGCCGCTGGTAGCTTTCCAGCCAGCGTTGGCTTTCCTTGACGCCCTCTCTCACGCCCTCTTCGTTCTTGAATTCGCGCGCCCACATCCAGGCATCCAGCACGCCCAGTGGTTCGCGCTCGGGCGTGATGGCGTAGCTGGGGTGCAGGTAGAAGCCGCGCTGCGCTTCGTAGCTCAGCGGCCCGAGTCCGTCGATGTCCTGGCCTTGATAGTCCAGTTCGGTGGTGTCCTGGATGCACAGTACGATGCGGTGCGCCTGCATGCGCTGCTGTGCGCAGTCCCAGTGCGGCTGGAGCAGGGCTTCCCAGCCGACGCTGGGGCGCTTCAGAAAGCGGCAGGCGCCTTGCGTCTCGTGCCAGCCGTCGCAGGCCGCCGGGATACTGGCGAAGGGGTTCTGTCCCAAGCGCTCGGCCAACAATACCGCGCGTTGATCCAGCCGTTTGTCTCCCAAGACTATCGTGGCGAATTCTTCTGCTGCCCAGTTCATGTGTTCTTGCTATTGGTCGTCGGGAGCGCGATGCCCTCACATGACGAGTGAGTTGTGTGTAATGAGATGCGCCACCAAGCCACGCGGCTCTACCAGCCGCACTCATGCCAGTTCACGCAGCGGGCAGTACCCGACCCGAAGCTTGCTTGTTCGTTTCATCAGATGAGATAGTCATGTGTGGAAATGAAAATCGGGTAACTTGTAGTTAGACCATGAAAGAACAAGCGCTTAGCTCAAGAAGTCGCCAAGGATAGAGTCCACGGAAGTGGTGTAAATGCAGACAGATGGTAGGAGGCCATCGACGAAC
>NZ_BMYP01000063.1 GCF_014652335.1 Vogesella fluminis
CTGTGTTTTGGATGATCCGAATTATCTCATACGGCTCGTTAAGTCCGACAGGCTGCTAGCCCAGGTTTATTGCAACGTCTTACCCCGCTGTCCGGCCTGTGGCCGTTTTTGCGGCCGTATCGGGTCCGCGCGCTGCTGGCCGCGCTGGCGCTGCTGGTGGCGGCCACGGCCACGCTACTGCTGCCGGTGGCGTTCCGCTACCTGATCGACCACGTCTTTGTGCAGCACAAGGCGGTCGACGGCTACTTTCTGGCTCTGTTGGCGCTGGCGCTGGTCCTGGCGCTGTTCACCGCGCTGCGTTTCTATCTGGTGTCGTGGCTGGGCGAGCGCGTCACCGCTGACGTGCGCAGCGCGGTGTACCGCCACGTGATCCGCATGAGCCCGGAATACTTCGAGACGCTGCAGACTGGCGAGGTGCTGTCGCGGCTGACCACCGACACCACGCTGGTGCAGACCGTGATCGGCACCAGCCTGTCGATGGGCTTGCGCAACCTGCTGCTGATGCTTGGCGGGCTGGTGATGCTGGCGGTGACCAGCCCCAGCCTGACCGGCTACATCCTGGTCACGCTGCTGCTGGTGATCCTGCCTATCCTGATCTTCGGTCGTCGCGTGCGCGCCCTGTCGCGTTCCAGCCAGGACCGCATCGCCGATTCCAGCGCCATGGCTGGCGAGACGCTGAACGCGGTGCAGACGGTGCAGGCCTTCGCGCAGGAGGCGCGCGAAACCGTGCGTTTCGACGGCTCGGTGGCGCTCAGCTTCGACACCGCACTGGCGCGCATCCGCGCCCGTTCGCAGCTGACGGCGGTGGTGATCATGCTGGTGTTTGGCGCGGTGGTGTTCGTGCTGTGGCTGGGCGCACGCGCGGTGCTGGCCGGCGAGATGTCCAGCGGCCTGCTGGCGCAGTTCATCCTCTACGCGGTGGTGACCGCCGGCGCCATCGGCGCGGTGGCCGAGGTGTCGGGCGACCTGCAGCGTGCCGCCGGTGCTACCGAACGGCTGATGGCACTGCTGGCGCAGCGCTCGCCGGTCCAGCCGCCGGCGCAGCTGCTACCCTTGCCGGCCACAGGTGACGGGCTGCAACTGCAGGATGTCAGCTTTGCCTACCCGTCGCGGCCCGGTCAGCCGTCGCTGTCCGGCATCAGCCTCGCCATCCGTCCCGGCGAACAGGTGTCGCTGGTCGGGCCGTCCGGCGCCGGCAAGACCACGCTGTTCCAGCTGCTGCTGCGCTTTTACGATCCGCAAGTTGGCCGCATCACGCTCAACGGCGTCGATGTCGCGCGGCTGGACCCGCAGGCGCTGCGCCGCCACATCGGCATCGTGCTGCAGGACACGGTGATTTTCGGCGCCAGCGCGCTGGAGAACATCCGCTACGGCCGGCCGGAGGCGACGGACGAGGAAGTGTTCGCCGCCGCCCGCGCCGCCGCCGCGCATGACTTTATCGAAAAGCTGCCCGACGGTTATCACAGTTATCTCGGTGAGCGCGGTGTGCGCCTGTCCGGCGGCCAGCGCCAGCGCATCGCCATCGCGCGCGCCATCCTGAAAAACCCGCCCATCCTGCTGCTGGACGAGGCCACCAGCGCGCTGGACGCCGAATCGGAACAGCTGGTGCAGCAGGCGCTGGAACGTGCCGCCGCCGGGCGTACCACCATCGTCATAGCCCACCGCCTGGCCACGGTGAAGCAGGCCGACCGCATCGTGGTGCTGGAGCAGGGCCGCATCGTGGCGGAGGGCACCCATGGCGAGCTGCTGCAGCGCTCGCCGCTGTACGCAAGGTTGGCCGCATTGCAGTTCAATACGGAGCACTGACCCGGTGGCTGGCTTGACCGACCGCGCTGCTGTCGTCTAGCATTGCCGCCATGACATATCGCTACCCGACCGCTATCGCCACCCGCCGCTGCTGTTGTTCTGCCCGGCCGGAGGAGGCGCGCGCGTAGCGATACTGCATCGTCACCCTTACCCACGGCCGCCGCGCATTCCTGCCCGGCGGCCTTTTTCATGCCCGGAGGTTTCATGGCTTTGCAGTTATACGATAGCTGGACGCGCAGCCTGCGCCCGTTCACCCCCATCAGCGGCGACACGGTCGGCATGTATTGCTGCGGCCCGACGGTGTACGACTACGCGCACATCGGCAATCTGCGCAGCTACGTGTTCGAGGACTTGCTGCGGCGCACGCTGGCCTGGCACGGCTATGCAGTGCGCCACGTGGTCAACATCACCGACGTCGGCCACCTGGTATCGGACGGCGACGACGGCGAGGACAAGATGGAGAAGGGCAGCCGCCGCAGCGGCGAGTCGGCATGGGACATCGCCGCGCGCTACAGCCGCGCCTTCCAGGACGACTGGGCGGCGCTAAACCTGCTGCCGCCGGCGCTGTGGTGCCGCGCCAGCGAACACATAGACGCGCAGATCGCCGACGTCGCCACCATGGCAGAACGCGGCTACGTGTACCGCACCGCCGACGGGCTGTACTTCGATACCGCGCGCCAGCCGGACTACGGCTACCTGGCGCGGCTGGACCGCTCGGGGTTGGCCGCAGGCGCACGGGTGGCGATGGGCGGCAAGCGCAGTGCTACCGACTTCGCGCTGTGGAAGTTCAGTCCGCCTGGCATCAAGCGGCAGATGGAGTGGGACAGCCCGTGGGGACGCGGCTTCCCCGGCTGGCACATCGAATGCTCGGCGATGGCGGCGCGCCACCTGGGCACCTGGTTCGACATCCACTGCGGCGGCGAGGACCACGTCGCCGTGCACCACAGCAACGAGATCGCGCAGCACCAGGCCTGCCACGGCAACCGGCTGGCCAACTTCTGGCTGCACGGCGCCTTCCTGACGCTGGGCGAGGACAAGATGTCCAAGTCGGCAGGCGACTTCCTGCGGCTGCAGACGCTGGTCGATGCCGGCCACGAGCCGCTCGCCTACCGCTACCTGTGCCTGACCGCGCACTACCGCAGCCCGCTGGCGTTCGACTGGGACGCGCTGGCCGGCGCCGCCAGCGCGCTGCAGCGGCTGCGCGACGCGGTGCAACGTTGGCCGCAGGGCGGCACGGCGGATGCGGCGACGCTGGCCGCGTTCGGCGCCGAGATAGGCGACGACCTCAACCTGCCGCGCGCGCTGGCGGTGGCGTGGCGCCTGGTGCGCGGCGAGCTGGCGGACGACACCAAGCGCGCGACGCTGCTGGCGATGGACGCGGTGCTGGGGCTGGACCTCGCCGCCTGGCAGCCGCAGGCTGCGCCGCCGGACATCGTGGCACTGGCCGCCGCGCGGCAGCAGGCGCGCGCCGACAAGCGCTGGGCCGACGCCGACGCGCTGCGCACGCGGATCGAGGCCGCCGGCTGGCAGCTGGAGGACGGCGCAGACAGGCCGCGGCTGACGAGACGGGCCAGGGCAGGGCATTGACCCGGCCGCATGCGGCCAACCTTGTTGCGGCGGGCAAGGGCGGCGATAATCGCGCCTTGATTGAATGAGGACAGATCCGAGCATGCTGATTAGCGAATCCAGGGTAGAGCGTTTGGTGGTACACCGTGTCGGCAATCCGGCGCGCGGCGAGCCGTTGCAGCTGTCGCACAAGGCCATCGGCGTGGACGAGGCGGTGTCGGCGCTGATTCTGGACGGCTACCTGAAGGGCATCGTCTCCGACAAGAAGAAGTACCAGTTCTTCCACGAGACCGATCTCAACCTCAACGAGCAGTACCACTACACGCGGCAGTTTTTCCGCGGCGACGTCGATCTGCTGGAGGTGTCGCAACGCATCGCCAAGCACCTGTACGCGCGCTCGCAGCACCCCAACATCGCCGCCGGCGACCTGCTGGTGATCCTGTTCTCCGGCCTGGGCGAGGCGGATAGTCCGCAGCGCGCGCTGGGCGTGTTCAAGGCGGAAATCCAGGAGGACTTCCTTACCATCGTCGAGAGCGGCGAGGTATTCGACATCAGCCACGCCAGCGGCATCAACCCGCGCCTGATCGACAAGGGCGCGCTGATTCTGGAAAACGGCCCGCTGCTGTACGCGGTCGACCGCCAGGGGCACGAGGCCAAGTTCTGGCTCGAGGACTTCCTGCAGGCGATGCGGGTGCCGGATGCCGGCAGCAGCAGCAAGCTGGTGGCCGAGGTGATGGAGCAGATCTCGGAAGAGATCGAAGACCCGCTGGCGCAGGTGCGCTTCAAGGACGAGGTGATGACGCTGTGCAAGACGGTGCCGGAGGTGTCGCCGAGGCAGATGGGCAGCATGGCGGAGCGCTACGTCGAGCCGGAGCAGATCGGGCGCCTGTTCGACAGCGCCGCCGAGAACTACGGTTTTGCACTGGAGAGTGACGTGCGGCTGCCGGCGCAGGGCATGGCGCGGCGGCTGGAAAAGAGCTGGAGCAAGGTCGGCGTCGGCCACGGCATCAGCCTGCTGCTGCCGTCCGATCTCAGCCTGCAGAACGTGCAGACGGTGAAGGGCGACGACGGCGAGCTGCAGGTTACGCTGCGCCTGCTGCAGCGTAATGGCTGAGCGGCGGCCCCGGAATCCCGAAGTGACGATGTTTACGGCAGCGCTTGATGCCGTGCCGCTTGCCGTTCCGGCTCCTGCAAGGATCGCTGTGCCTACTACTGCGGTACACGCACATCCAGCAGCGTGACCAGTGTGTGCCGGCCGCCGCCGGCATCCTGCAATGTCAGTACCAGCGGCAGCTTGCCGCGAGACAGCGGGTGCGCCAGCCCAAGCAGCATCAGATGAATGCCGTCTTCCCTGAGTACCAGCGTCTTGCCGGCCGGCAACGGCAGGCTCGGCAGGCGCCGCATTGTGCGGCGCCCGTTGCTGTCCACGCCGCTGTGGTGCAGTTCGATGCGGCCAACCCCTGGCGCATAGACCGCCAGCAGTGTGGCCGGCTGCTCGCTGTGCAGTGTCAGTCCGGCACTGCTACCGCTCTGGCCGGCACGGGTGCGCCACACCCAGCCGTTGCCGGCGGTGATGTCGGCGTGAGCCGCCAGCGGTAGCAGGACGAGGAGCAGGGCAAACAGGCGGGCGGACATGGCGGACTCCAGGGGACGGGAAAGGAAAAAGCCCCCGCCGGTACGGCTGACGGGGGCAAGGTCGCTCAAACGGTTGCGTCGGCTTACTCGACAATCATGCGGCTGCGCATTTCCAGGTGCAGCGCATGGCAGAAGTGCGGGCAATAGCACCAGAAGATGCCAGCCTTGTCCGCCTTGAAGGTCACCGACTTGGTTTCACCCGGATTGACGATGAAGCATACGTCGTAGTTCTCGATGGCGAAGCCGTGGGTGAGATCCTCTACCTTGTCATGGTTGGTGAGGATGATGGTCACCTCGTCGCCCTTCTTGACGCGGAACTCGCGCATCGAGAATGCCGGTGCCTGGCTGGCCAGGTACACCGTTACCTTGTTGCCCTTGCGCTCTACCTTCTGGCTCTTGGGATCGGTCACCGCATTGGGGAACTCGGCCATGTCGTACACCTGGCGCGTCTTGATGCGGTCGCGGCGCACGATAATGGCGTCGTGGGGTTCCGGGTAGGCGGTGTGGTCGTGCAGCAGCGCCATCTTGTCGCCGCTGATGTCGATCAGCTGTTCGGTTTCCACGTGCAGCGGGCCTACTGGCAGGAAGCGGTCCTTGGAGAACTTGTTGCCGGAGTTAAAAAACTTGCCGTCAGCTTCCTTGGTCTCGCCCATCGAAGCATAACCATGGCCCGGCTGGTAGTGCACATCGAGACGGTCCAGCACTACCTTGATTGCCTTGTCTCCCTTGAACTGGGCAATGGCGGCGTCCACGTTCCACTTCACGATCTGGCTGTCGAGGAACAGCGTGGTGAAGGCATTGCCCTTGCCGTCGAAGCCGGTGTGCAATGGCCCCAGGCCCAGTTCCGGCTCGCCGACCACGCAGTCGCGCGGCGTCTTCACCTTGCCGTCGAACCAGTCTTCCACCAGCTGGGTTGCGATCACGCTGCAGGTCGGTGACAGCTTGCCGGAGCAGACGAAGTATTTGCCGTCCGGGCTGATGTTGACGCCGTGCGGGTTCTTCGGTACCGGTACATAGCAGGTGAGCGCGGTTTTCGGGTCGGCATTGGCTGCGGCACGGCCATCCACTACCGGCACCTTGCTCGTACCTATGGTGGTGAACTTGCCGGCGGCGACTGCTTCTTCGATGCGTGCCACGTTGAAGAACACGCAGGCATCGCGCTCGGCGGACATCATCTCTTCGTAGAGCACACCGTTTTCGGTGTTGTACTGGTTGGATGCGGCCAACTTGCCGTCGTAGCTGGTGGCTACCAGGTCCATATTGCCATCCACGCGGCACTGCCAGCGTACTTCCATGCTCTCGGCATCCAGGCAGCTGAACAGGCAGCCATGGCCGGCCTTGTCGTCGATGCCCTTGCCGTTGTTGGGCAGCGGGATATGGAACTCGGAACCGGCAAATACGCGGGTGGTGTGGTTGATATCGGCCTTCACCGGGTCTCGCTTGTCCGGGAACATGCCGTGGTGGCCCTGCACATTGGGCAGGTCGGTGATCTTGTCCACTTCGAAGGTGTCGCCGCGGATACGGGCCACGCGGTTGTTGAGCTTGTCGTTGACCCAGAAGTATTTGCCGTCGTAGGTACCGTCGGTGTATGAGCCGTGCACGTGGTGGGTGTCGCCGGTCTTGTAGCGCAGGTTGCCGTCCGGCTTGGTGCCCAGGATGGCTTTGGATTCGTTGGTGATACCCCAGCCGACCATGCAGTCGACGTTGAATACCGGAATCTCCTTGAAGGTACGCCCGGACGGGCAGCCGTAGATACGCATATCACCGCTATGGCCGCCGGAGGAGATGATGTAGTAATCATCCAGCTGTCCCGGTGCTACCTCGAACTTGCCATGCGTGGCGGCAGCTGCAGCGTTGCCAGTGGCGGTGCCGGCCTGCGCCGTAGTGCTGGTGGCGTCCTGGCATCCGGTCAGGCCCAGGCTGAGGCCGGCGCCGGCCAGGCCCGCGAGTGCCGATTTGCCAAGAAAATTGCGGCGGCTGGGGTCGAGCGGGAAGGGGGCGTTTTTCTCCATGATGCTAAATCCTCTGGTTTGGATTGGGGGAATCTGCAAGGCGCAGACCGGCGGCCGTCCGGATGCGTCAATTTGTCGCAGGCATTCTAGGAGTGGTTGTATGGCAGCCCCTTGATATTCATCAATCACAAGACAAGTGAATATTTAATACATTCACATTGCTACCCGCTGCCGGATCGGCAGTAACAAAATCAAGGAATCCGAGATGAAATTACACACTATGGGTGCCGCATTGCTGGCTGCCATGCTGCTTGTCGCTTGTAGCAAGAGCGAGGCGCCTGCCGCCAGCCAGGGCGAACCCGCCGCGACCCAGGCCGCACCTGCTCCCCAGGCTGCCAGCGATACGCCGCATATCGGCGAATCGCCATACAAGAAGACCTGCTCCATGTGCCACGCCAGTGGCGCTGCCGGTGCCCCCATCGCCGGCAACAAGGGAGACTGGGCGTCACGCATCGCTGCCGGCAAGGAGCAGCTGTACCAGCATGCCATCGTCGGTTTTACCGGTGAAAAAGGCATGATGCCGGCCAAGGGCGGCAACGCCGCACTGTCCGACGACGAGGTCAAGGCAGCGGTGGACTACATGCTCAGCAAGCTGTAAGCACTGCCAGCCCGACAGAACAACGCCCGTCCGGTCTGCCGGCGGGCGTTGTCTGTTTAGGGGTCGTCACAGAATTCGGAAAAAATCGTACGCTAAGCCATGACGGCTGACTTACCACTTGAAGTCCGGCCACTCTTGCCTGCCATCGACAAAGGCATCTGGCGGAATAATGCCTGGCCTCATACCGCTTCCCGCATCGGCCCAGAATCCGTACATAGGATCGAAAGTCTCCATCAGCTTCGGCAGTGTCTTCAGCCGTTGTTTGGCCGGAAGCTCGATGAAATAGCGGCAGCGGCTATCGAGTACGCTGTCCAAGTGCATGTAAGACGCACTACCAATGCAACCTATCCGATGGATGACTTCATCAGCCGTGACCGGTATGGCCGTCCGCAAGGCTGATTCCACAACGTACTCCAGCTCGAACATGAGCGCCTGATCGAGCTTGTTGGTCGGCATGAACGCCATCGCTTGACGCAAAACTCCGATTTGCACCAGGAGCACAGGCCACAAGACTTCGACACCATAGATGCGGCAGCGGTCGTCTTCGGAGTGGGCGCGATAGTCCTGGCTCCGCTGGCCCTGAAACGCTTTGCGAACATCGTAGGCCAGCCCCAATACAAAGCCTTCCTTGTCCTCGATGTAGCCGCTTTCCTCTACGACGTGATGGATGAAAGTGTGAAGCCTATCTAGCAGCCTGTCGGACTTGGGCCTGCCCGAAGGCGGAATAGTGAAACGCAGGGC
>NZ_BMYP01000064.1 GCF_014652335.1 Vogesella fluminis
TCGCCCCCAAAGCAACGACTAAGCTGTTTGGGAAGGTGGGCGGGCCGGACGCTTACGAAGCATCACCGGCAAGGCGGATTTACGGAAAAGATCATTCATGGTTTTGCTCCTTCGTTCGCTTCCAGTTCGCGGCTCCACGACAAGCCGTTGACGTAGATTCCCAAGGGGTTCTTGCGCAGACGCTGCTCGGTGCGCGGGGTTTGCAGCACCGTGGAAATCACCGCGTTCCAGCGTTCGGTGCGATCCAGCGCGCCATTGACGAAGCGCGTCTCCGTCCAGCGCACGTTGAACGACGTGTCGCTGGCGCGGGTCACGCTGGTGATCTGCACCGTCACCGATTCCTTGCCGATGCGTGCGAACGGATCGTTCACACGGGCGTACTCGTTGAGCGCCACCGCACCCTTGTCGGTCGTGTAGTCGTAGGCATCGAGCCAGTTCTGCCGCACCACGATGGGGTCGATGGACAGCGAGCGCACCAGGCCGATGAAGCGGCCCAGGTGGTAGGCAATCTGCGCATCGCTGGGCCGGTACGGCGTGGCGGCTTCGCCCACGGCACGCACCTGGCCCGTGTTGTCCACCTCGATGACGTAGGGCGTGACGATGGACTGCGCCGAGCGCCAGACCAGGCCGCCCGCCATCAGCACAGCCAGCGTGAGGCAGCCAAAGGCCATGAAACGCCAGTTTCTGGCCTGCACGCGGGCCGAGCCGATGCGCTCGTCCCAGACTTGCGCCGCGGATTGGTACGGGGTGGCAGGTTGCGGCGCATCGGCGTAGCGCACCTGCGGTCGTTTGAATCGCATGGAAGTTCTCCTTGAGGATCAGGAATCGGAATCGCGAAGGCTTGGCCCCTGGCTGGAGCTGCCGCCGTCGCCGCCGCGCAGCGTGTGGGCGGCGGTGGTTGCGGCATGGGTGATCTGCTGCCTGCGGTGCAGGCGCTTGGCCCAGGCGGGTTGCGCAGCGGATGGGGTCGGCTCGTTTGCCGCCTGCGCGGCACCGGCTCCCGACACCGATCCGGCGTCATCGGGCCGGAAAGCAGCGGCGACACGCTCTTTCATCGAGCGTGCGCCCTCGGCCAGCTTCTGCCCGGCCGCCTGTGCGCCGGTCTTGGCGACATTGCCGACACCAGCGGCAGCGCCCTTGAGGCCACCGCCGGCGGATGCAGATCCCGCCTGAAACGCCGACCGTGCGCTGCTGGCGGCTCCGGTGGCGGCACGCGCTCCGCTGCCGGCCAGCTTGGCGGCTGCGGGTGCCATGCGCGCCCCGGCGGCGACCGCGCCGCCGACGCCCGTGGCCGCAGCGCCCACGGCAACAGCAGCACCGGCCGCACCCAGCGCGGCACCGGCCATCGCGCCCGCGCCGAGTTGCGGGCCGCCGGACACCAGCCCGGTCGCAATGCCCGGCCCGAAGATGCCCAAGGCCAACAGCGTCAGCGAGGCCAGCATCACGACCACGGAGTGGTCGATGGATGGCTCGGCCGGCTGCACCTGAAACTCGGCGAACAGCCCGGAGCCGATGCCCACGATGACCGCGAGCACCAGCACCTTGATGCCTGACGACACCACGTTGCCAAGCACCTTCTCGGCGAGGAACGCCGTTTTGTTCCAGAGTGCGAATGGCACCAGCACGAAGCCCGCGAGCGTGGTCAGCTTGAACTCGATCAGCGTGATGAAAAGCTGGATCGCCAGCACGAAGAAGCACAAGAGGACGATCAGCCAAGAAAGGAACATCACGACGATGGGCGTGATGTTCACGAACACTTCGGGGAAGCCCGCCATGTCGCCGATCTGTTTCAGGATCGGCGCCCCGGCGTCGATGCCGACTTTCGCAAGCCGGCCCGGCTGCAGGAAGTTCTCCATGCTCAGGGTCGAACCACTGGCCGTCAGGCCCAGGCCCGCGAATGAGCGGAAAACGATGCCCGCCAACCAGTTGAAATTGCCGATGATGTAGGCGAAGGCGCCCACATACAGCACCTTGCGGATCAACTTGGCGATCACGTCCTCACCCTGGCCGGTGGCATGACTCATCGCCCAGAACAGCCCGGCGAGCGTCATGTCGATGACGATCAGCGTGGCGGTCAGAAACGCCACTTCACCGTGCAACAGGCCAAAGCCCGAGTCGATGTAGCGCGAGAAGGTATCGAGGAAGCGGTCGATGATCGTTACGTCGTTCATGGCGAGTCCTCCTGCCCAGGCCGAGCGATTGCCCTACTACCATCAGCGGGTTCATCGAAGCTGGGTGGAATCGGCGGCAGATCGGCCAGCGTCTGGTATTCGCCCGGCCCGGCCTGGCCGGAGAGAAAGCGCCGCAGGTCGGCTTGGGCCACTTGCTCGCAAAACGCGCCGTCGTGCTCGCCCGCGCGGCATTGCTCCCTGAGCAAGTGCAACCGCGCGGGATTGACCGAAAGCGCATTGACCGAAGGCGCCTGCTCTTGGCCGCAACCGGCCAACAGACAGGCGAGCAGGACGGGCGCACCGTTCATGACTGCACCTGTCAGCGGTTGTAGAAATTGACGGGCTGCGGCGTGTACGGTGTGCCTTCGCCCAGGAAGCGGCGCGTCACCTCGCGCCCGCGCTCCGTGGCCGCCGCTTGCCGCGCCAGTTCCAGCGAGGCCGCGCGGTCTTGCGTGATCTGGAGCCGCTGCGTCTGGATCGACTGCTTGGCCTGCAAGGCCAGCAACTGGTTCATGGCCTGCATCGCTTGTAGCGCACCCTCGGCCGACTGGCTCTTGCCAACGAGGTCGGCCAGCACGCTTTCGTCATCGCTCAGGTTCTGCGACGCCTGGGCCTGCATCTGCATGGTGGTTTGCAGGCCGTTGAGCGTGTTCTTCCAACGCTCCTGCGCATCGAGGTACATCTGATTGCCGCTCACAGTGGCGGCGTACTTCTCGGGATACAGGCGCGCGAACTCCCGGTCGATGCTCGTCACGTCGTAGGCCAGGCCCTTGGCCTGCGCGATCAGTCGCTGGGTGGTCGCCAGGTTGGCGCGCAATTGGCCGACCACGCTGGACGGCAGGCTGGCCAGATTGCGCGCCTGGTTGATGAGCATCTGCGCTTCGTTCTGGAGTTGGCGGATCTGGTTGTTGATCTGCTCCAGCGTGCGAACCGCCGTGAGCGTGTTCTGCACCAGATTGGTCGGATCGAGCACGATGTCGCCGACGCCGAACAAGGCATGGGCGGGCTGCGCGATGCCGAAGGCGAGCACGCAGGCAGAGGTCAGCGCGGCGAGTTTCGAGGCATGGGTTTTCATGGTTGGTTCTCCTGGGGGTGGTTAGCGGTATGGAAGGAACCCGGCGCGAGGCCGGGGAACGAGGGCAGCAGGTCAGCCGCCCAATCGAGGCCGCGATGGCGCAGCCAGGCGCCCGCGAAGCCGGGCACGCCGGCATCCAGCAGCACACGGTCTATGTCGCGCTGGTCATGCGGCGTGGATGCACCCGCGAAGGCCAGCGTCGCCGGCCCCAGGTCGAGGTCGAACACGCGGTTGCCGAGGCGGGATTGGTAGTAGTAGTCGCGCTTGGGTTGCGCGGTGGCGACGATCTCGATCTGCCGGCTGTTGAGGCCGAAGCCCTCGTAGATCGTGCGAATCTGCGGTTCGGTCGCTTGCGGGTTCGGCAAGAAAATCCGACTCGCGCAGCTTTCGATGATTGCGGGTGCGATGGCCGAGTCCTTCACGTCCGCGAGCGACTGCGTGGCGAAGATCACCGAGACGTTCTTCTTGCGCAGCGTCTTGAGCCACTGGCGGATGCGCGCCGCAAACACCGGGTCATCGAGGAACAACCACGCTTCATCAAGGATCAGCAGCGTGGGCGCACCATCCAGCCGCTCCTCGAAGCGCGCGAACAGATAGCGCAGCACCGCGAGCACAGCGGCCTTGCTGTGCATCAGCTCCTCCATCTCGAACGCCTGCACGTCGGCCGTGCCGAGGCGGTCGTGGTCGGCATCCAGCAGCCTGCCGTGCGCACCGCCCAGGACGTAGGGCGCGAGTGCCTGGCGCAAGGTATTCGATTGCAGCAAGGCCGTCAGGCCCGTGAGCGTGCGCTGCTCCACCGGCGCGCTGGCCAGGCTCCCCAACGCAGACCAGATGGCCGCCTTCTCGTCGGGGCCGACGGCCGCGCCTTCGTGCAGCAGGCGGCCTTCCACCCATTCGCTGGCCCAGGTGCGGTAGCCCTCGCGGTCGATGCGTGCGAGCGGCTGGAAGGCGATCTCGTCATCCGCGCCCAGGTCGTAGTGCTCGCCGCCCATGCCCAGGATGGCCGCACGGATCGAGCGCCCCATGTCGAAGGCGAAGATGCGCGAGCCGCGATAGCGGCGGAACTGCATCGCCATCGTCGCCAGCAGCACGGACTTGCCCATGCCGATGGGGCCAACCACCAGCGTGTTGCCCACGTCGCCGATGTGCGTCACCAGTCGGAACGGCGTGGCGCCGTCTGTGCGCGTGACGATCAGCGGCGGGCCATCAAGGTGCGCATTGCGCTCCTGGCCGGCCCATACCGCCGACACCGGCATCATGTGCGCCAGGTTCAGCGTCGAAACGATGGGCTGGCGGACATTGGCGTATGCGTTGCCCGGAATGGACGACAGCCACGCATCCACGGCATTGAGCGTTTCGGGGATGGTGACGAAGCCCCGGCCCTGGATGACGCGCTCCACCATGCGCAGCTTCTCGTCGGCCACGGCGGCGTCCGCGTCCATGACGGTGACGGTCGCCGTCAGGTAGCCGAAGGCGACTTGATCGCTGCCCAGCTCCTGCAAGGCAGCATCCGCATCGGCAGCCTTGTTGTTGGCGTCGGTATCGACCAGCGGGCTTTCCTGCTGGAAGATCGTCTCGCGCAGCAGCGCGATGACGTTCTTGCGCTTGGCGAACCACTGGCGGCGCAAACGCCCCAACTCCCGTTCCGCCTCGGCTTTGTCGAGACACAGGAACCGGGTTGACCAGCGATACGCAAAGCCGAGGCGGTTGAGGTCGTCCAAAATCCCCGGCCAGGTCGAGGTCGGGAAACCGCGCACCGACACCACGCGCAGGTGCTGGTCGCCCAGCATCGGCGCCAGGCCGCCGACCAGCGCGGAATCGGTCAGCAGCGCGTCGATGTGGAAAGGCACTTCGGGCACGCCGATGCGGTAGCGCCGCATCGAGACGGTCGCGTGCAGGTAGGTCAGCGTCTGGCTGTCATCGAGCCACGCGATTTCCGGCATCACGCCATCGAGCAGGTCGAAGATGCGATCCGTTTCAGCGACGAAGGCGTGCAACCGTTCGCGCCAATCCACGCCTTCGGTGGGCCGGTTTTCGTACAGCAGGCCTGCGGCGCGAGCGCGGGATTCCTCGGACGGCAGGTAGGCCAGCGTCAGGTGATAGCCGCTCTCGAAGTGGTTGCCCGAGTCCTCGAAGGCGGCGCGGCGTTCTTCATCGACCAGCCAGGACAGCGGCTCGGGGAAATCGGAGTGCGGGTAGTCGGCGGCAGACCGGCGCTCGGCTTCGATGAACAGCGCCCAGCCCGAACCCAGGCGGCGCAGCGCGTTGTTCAAGCGCGCCGATGTGGCGATCAGCTCGCCTTGCGTCGCGCTGTCGAGGTCGGGGCCACGAAAGCGCGCCGTGCGCTGGAAGCTGCCGTCCTTGTTCAAGACGACGCCCGGCGCCACCAGTCCGGCCCAGGGCAGCCAGTCGGCGAGCAAGGCCGGGCGCTGGCGGTATTCGGCGAGGTTCAGCATCGCGGCGTCCTCCCCTACACGTCCAGCAGTGGGCGGTGCTTGATGTGCCGCGCGAACACGGCCATGAACTGCGGATCGACGCGCGCGCCCCACATCGCCAGCGAATGGCCGACGATCCAGAGCACGACACCGGGAATCCACAGTTGCAGGCCCAGCCCGACGGCGGCGGCCAAGGTGCCATTGGCAATTGCCACGGTGCGCGGCGCACCGCCCAGCAGGATCGGCTCGGTGAGCGAGCGATGCAGCGGCACCTCAAACCCGGCCGCGAAGGTGTCCGGGCCGCTCATACGACGGCCCCGCCCGAGAAGCTGAAGAACGACAGGAAGAAGCTCGAAGCCGCGAACGCGATGGACAGGCCAAACACGATCTGGATCAGTTTGCGAAAGCCTCCGCTGGTATCGCCGAACGCGAGTGCGAGGCCCGTGGCGATGATGATGATGACCGCGACGATGCGCGCCACCGGCCCTTGGATGGATTCGAGGATGGATTGCAGCGGCCCTTCCCAGGGCATCGAGGAGCCGGCGGCCTGCGCAGTGCCTGCAAGCAGCAGCATGAAGGCAGCGAGCATCAAGCCTTGCATGGCCGGGCGAGCCACGCCATCCAGCCGTGCGGGCCGAGGAAGCGGATTTACGGAAATACGGAAATCATCAACGTGCGTCATGGCAGTTCTCCAGAGTGGTCAGGGGACAGGGAAGAAAGGTCGGACTGCGGCAGCAGCTCGGGAAACGGCGCGTCCGTCGCATCCGCCAGTCGGTAGCCCACGCCGTCGAAGCCGACGACGCGGGCGATGCTCTCGATGTGGCGCTTGCGCCCGCGTCCGGCGATGTGGATCACCACGTTGACCGCTTCGGCGATCAGCGCACGCGGCGGGTTCACCGCCACTTCGAGAATCAGTTGCTCCAAGCGCAGCAGTGCGCCCAGCGCGGAGCCGGCGTGGACGGTGGCGATGCCGCCCGGATGGCCGGTGCCCCATACCTTGATGAGATCCAGCGCCTCGGCACCGCGTACTTCGCCGACGACGACACGATCCGGGCGCAGGCGCATGGACGAACGCACCAACTCGGTCATCGACACCACGCCCGCGCGCGTGCGCAGCGGTACGTGGTCGCGCGCCGCGCATTGCAGTTCCACCGTGTCTTCGAGCACCAGCACGCGGTCGCCCGTGGCGGCGATCTCGGCCAGCAGCGCATTGGCGAGCGTGGTCTTGCCGCTGCTGGTGGCCCCGGCGATCAGGACGTTCTGGCGCTCGCGCACAGCCCGCACCAGAAAGCCCGCCTGCGCGCTGGTCATCATCCCGTCGATGACGTACCGCTCCAGCGAGATCACGCCGATGGCGCGCTTGCGCAGCGCGAAGGCTGGCCCCGGTGCTGCCGGCGGCAAGATGCCCTCGAAGCGTTCGCCCGTTTCGGGCAACTCGGCCGACAGCAGCGGTTGCCCGCGATGGACCTCCGCGCCGACGTGGGCCGCGACAAGGCGGATGATTCGCTCACCGTCCGCCTCGGGCATTTCCACACCCATAGGCGCGCGCCCACTGGAAAGCCGATCCACCCAAAGGGTACGATCGGGATTCAGCATCACCTCCACCACGTCCGGGTCTTCGAGCGCGGCAGCGATCAGCGGCCCCATTGCCGTGCGCAGCATCTGGACGCGGCGATCGAGCGAGGTGGCGAAGGTCGAGGGAACGGCGCTCATGAGGCACGCTCCTGCGCTTCGGCGGCGGCTGCCGCGTCATCCATCCGCATTGGGTCGGGGTGCAGTTCCTCCACCACGTCACGCACCAGGCTGCGCCCGCGCAGGAGGTGGCGGCCCAACTGCTCCACAAACTGCTCGAACCGCGCTTTGCCCTGGGCGCGTGCCGCGTCTTGGTGCGCCTCGGGAACCGGCGTGCTCACGGTCAGGTAGTAGCGGATGAACAGCGCCAGCGTTTCGATGGCGATGTTCTGGTCGCGCTCCATGCGCTCGGCTTGGCGTGACAGGCGATCCAGCCGCTTGGCAATGGCCGCCTCGCGCTGGTCGGCGGCATCGGGCGACAGCCACGATGCGAGCGCCGCCGCGACGATGGACGACTTGGACACGCCTTTCTTGGCGGCCAACTCATCGAGCCGCTTGGCGTGCTCCGGCTGGATGAACAGGTTGAGGCGGTAGTGGCTCATAGCTCGATTCCGTCGTTAGGGTCGAGGGAAGCCAGCCGGGCCGTGCGCTGCATGGCCGGATCAAGCTGGCGAGGAAGGGGAAGCGGCAGGTCGTCGTCATCGAGCAGTGCGAGGTCGGCTGCGGACGCGGCCAGTTCGGGGTCGTAGGCGACGGTTTCAGAGAGTTCGGGCTGACGACGCGGGCCGCCGTCGTCGGCACTGCCAAGCTCATCAATGGGAACTGGAGCCGGTGCGGCAGGCATGTAAGCGTCCGGCCCGCCCACCTTCCCAAACAGCTTAGTCGTTGCTTTGGGGGCGAAGC
>NZ_BMYP01000065.1 GCF_014652335.1 Vogesella fluminis
CGCCCCCGGACCATCAACTCACTCGATCAGAAGACACGACAACTATCCTGACACCGGGGGCATGCCTTGCCGGGCTGTTTGCATTTCGCGGCCATTGGACAGGGAGACGGCGAAACCGTAGCATCGTCTCTCTCCTCGGCGACCAGTTGGTACAACTCGACCCATGCCTCCCTATACCACATCGGCGCAGGATGCGCACCTGCCCGGAAACCGCACCGGAATCCCTGCGGGGGTCTGGGTGCTGGGTTTTGTAAGCATGCTGATGGACATTTCCTCCGAGATGGTCCACAGCCTGCTTCCTTTATTCATGGCCGGTACCTTGGGTGCCAGTGCCTTGATGATCGGCCTGATCGAAGGCCTGGCTGAGGCTACGGCACTGATGGTCAAGGTGTTTTCGGGCGTGCTCAGTGATTATCTGGGCAAACGAAAAGGCCTGGCCGTATTCGGCTACGCCCTGGGTGCCCTGACCAAGCCCCTTTTTGCCATCGCATCGGGTACCGGTATCGTACTCACCGCGCGTTTGCTGGACCGGGTCGGCAAGGGGGTGCGTGGAGCACCGCGTGATGCCCTGGTGGCGGATATGGTGCCGCCCGAGGTCCGTGGCGCGGCATTCGGTTTGCGCCAGTCTCTTGATACGGTGGGTGCATTCCTTGGCCCGCTGCTGGCCGTTGGCTTGATGCTGTTGTGGGCCAACGATTTCCGGGCCGTATTCTGGGTGGCCGTGGTTCCGGGATTGCTTGCGGTTTTGCTGCTGTTGTTTGGCGTGCGCGAACCCGGGCTTCGATCCGGTGAAAAGCGCAGCAACCCGATCCTCCGGGAAAACCTCAAGCGCTTAAGCGGTGCGTACTGGCGCGTGGTCGTGGTGGGTGCGGTCTTTGCGCTGGCGAGATTCAGCGAGGCCTTTCTGGTGCTGCGGGCCCAGCAGGGGGGCATTGCCGTTGCGCTGGTGCCGCTGGTCATGGTGGCGATGAATATTGTCTATGCGGCATCGGCTTATCCATTCGGGAAGCTATCCGACCGGATGAGCCACAAAACGCTTCTTGCCTGCGGCCTGGCCGTCCTGATTGCGGCGGATCTGGTGCTGGCAATGCATGACCACTGGGTGACCGTGCTTGCAGGTGTTGCACTGTGGGGCATCCACATGGGCATGACGCAAGGCCTGCTGGCGACGATGGTCGCGGATACGGCGCCTGCCGATCTCCGTGGTACGGCCTTCGGCTTTTTCAATCTGGTCAGTGGCTTTGCCATGTTGCTTGCCAGTGTGGTGGCCGGCCTGCTGTGGGATCGGCTGGGTGCTTCGTTCACTTTCTATGCGGGTGCTGCCTTCTGCGGTGTCGCATTGCTCGGATTGCTCCGGAAATCATGAATGCAGATGACTGCAGGGTGATGCGTTACCTCTGGCGGGGCACGTCAGATCCCGCCGTGCTCCCCGTGGCGCCGGCCCCGGCATCTTTCCCGGCGCCGGACGGACATGCATTGACCGGTCCGGCGTCCGGACTGCCTGTGTGTCCGGACGCCATGCGGCCAACCTTCTTGCCGGATTTGGCATCGCTGCTGCCGTGGCAGCCGGAAACGTGGCTGTGGGTCAGCTCCGGGCTGCGCCATGCGGTATCGCCCGGGTGATCGAGTCCGCGCAGGATGCCGCAATCGCGGGTGGCTTTGGCGGCATGACACTGGCTGCGCAAATCGGCCAGTTGCGCTTCCAGCGCCCGTAGCTCGGCCATGCGAGCCTGTACGTGCAGCAAGTGTGCGTCAATCAGCTCGTTGATGGATTCGCAGCTGGCGTCCGGTTGCTGGCGTGCTTCCAGCAAGGCGCGGATTTCGGCATGGGTCATGTCCAGCGAACGGCAGTGGCGGATGAAGGTCAGCCGGTCAAGGTGGCTGTGGTTGTATTGCCGATAGTTGTTGTTTTCATTGCGCACGGCTGCGGGTAGTAGTCCTTCACGCTCGTAATAGCGCACTGTCGCCACGGGGCAGCCTGCCAGGCTGGCCAATTCTCCGATTTGCATGTCGTGCCTTTCGCGGCTTGACCCTATAGTCACTTCAGGGTGTTCAATGCCAAGCATATGATGAAAAACGGAGTCCTGCCATGCCCGGCTGCTGCAAACATGACCACCACGACAAGAAACCCGCCGCAGGACTAATGCTGCCGGCACCCGCCGGCGATATGCATGGACGCCGCCTTGTCCCCGTCATGGGGCGGGCCAGGCCGGCCGTGCATGGACATGCCCATGCCGGTCAAGGCTGTGCCTGCCAGGCTCCGCCGCCCGCCGGCTTTGGCCACCTGGCGGCAGCCGAGGTGCTGGCGGAGGGGGTGCGCACCCCGATACGCATCATGCAGATGGATTGCCCGACTGAGGAGGTGCTGATCCGCAAGAAGCTGGGGGGCATGGATACGGTCAAGAGCCTGGAATTCAACCTGATGCAGCGCGTGCTGACCGTAGTGCACACTCCCGGCTCGCTGGAGAGCGTGCTGGAGGCGGTGCGCACGCTGGGTTTCACCCCCGAGCTGCCGGATACTCGCGGCCAGCTGCGCGCCGGCCGGGAAACGGCCAAGCCGTGGTGGCCGCTGGCGTTGGCCGGCGTGACCGCACTGATGTCGGAGGTGGCTGGCTGGATGGCATTGCCCGCCTGGCTGGCCGCAAGCCTGGGCATTCTGGCGGTAGCCCTGTCCGGTGTGACGACTTACAAGAAGGGCTGGCTTGCGATCCGCAACGGCAATCTGAACATCAATGCCCTGATGAGTATTGCCGTTACCGGTGCGTTGGCGCTGGGCCAGTGGCCGGAGGCTGCCATGGTGATGGTGCTGTTCACCATTGCCGAGCGGATCGAGGCCAGATCGCTGGACCGGGCGCGCAATGCGATTGCCGGTTTGCTGAAGCTGGTGCCGGAAACCGTCACCGTGCAGCAGGAGGATGGCAGCTGGCAGGAAGTTGCGGCCGATGCGGTCACGGTGGGCCGCGTGGTGCGGGTCAGGCCCGGCGAGCGTATCGGACTGGATGGAGAAATCGTCAGCGGTCGCTCCAGCATCAACCAGGCGCCGATTACCGGAGAGAGCCTGCCGGTGGACAAGATCGAAGGGGATGCGGTCTTCGCCGGCACCATCAACGAAGCCGGTTCCTTTGCCTATCGGGTAACTGCCGCGGCGAGCAACACCACGCTCGCCCGCATCATTCACGCGGTGGAAGAGGCGCAGGGCGCCAAAGCGCCAACACAGCGCTTCGTGGACCGGTTTGCGCACATCTATACCCCGGTGGTATTCGCCGGTGCGTTGCTGCTTGCCATCCTGCCGCCCCTGCTGCTGGATGCCGGCTGGCATGACTGGATCTACAAGGCACTGGTACTGCTGGTGATCGCCTGCCCGTGCGCCCTGGTGATATCGACGCCGGTGACCATTGTCAGTGGCCTGGCTGCCGCCGCGCGCCATGGCATCCTGATCAAGGGCGGCGTTTATCTGGAAGAGGGCCGCAAGCTGGTCTGGCTGGCGCTGGACAAGACCGGCACCCTTACTCACGGCAGACCGGCACAAACCGATTTCGAGCTGTGGGCCGGGCGTGATGCCGGCCATTGCCGCCGGCTGGCGGCCAGCCTGGCCGGCCGTTCCGATCATCCGGTGTCGCAGGCCATTGCCCGTGCGGCCAACCTGGATGCCGGCACACATGCGCAGGTGGCGGATTTCGAAGCGCTGCCCGGTCGCGGAGTGCGCGGCGTGATCGATGGCATTACCTATACCCTCGGCAATCATCGCCTGCTGCACGAGCTTGGCCTGTGCAGCCCGGAGCTGGAAATGCGGCTGGATATGCTGGAGCGCCAGGGCAAAACGGTGGTGATGCTGAGTGACAACAGGCAGGCGCTGGCCCTGTTCGCGGTAGCGGATACGGTGAAGGACACTAGCCGTGCCGCCATTGCCGAACTGCACCGGTTGGGTATCAGAACGGTGATGCTGACCGGCGATAATCCGCATACCGCCGAAGCAATCGCACAACAGGTGGGTATCGACCGGGCGCACGGCAACCAGCTGCCGGAGAACAAGCTGCAGGCGGTAGCCGCTCTGGAGCGGGATGGTGCGGTGGGCATGGTGGGCGACGGCATCAATGATGCTCCGGCGCTGGCGCGCGCCCACATCGGTTTCGCCATGGGCGCCATGGGCACCGATGCCGCCATCGAGACCGCCGATGTGGCCCTGATGGACGACGATCTGCGCAAGATACCGGCCTTTGTGCGCCTGTCGCATGCCACCCGGGCCGTACTGCTGCAGAACATCATGCTGGCATTGGGCATCAAGGGTGTGTTCCTGGTGCTGACCCTGCTGGGCCTGGGCAGCATGTGGATGGCGGTGTTTGCCGATGTGGGGGCCAGCCTGCTGGTCGTGGCGAATGGCCTGCGCCTGCTGCGCAAGTAAGAACCTGTTCAAGGTCTTTTTGCGGCTGCGCTGGCCCGGCAAACGACCAGCTGCGGCGTTGTCGGGTTTGCGCCTGGAATAGCCAGCTGCAAACCCTCCGCCTTGCATTGGAAGTCTTCTCCTGCCGGCGCCGCGATAAAACAAGTGTCAACAGACCCTAATCACGATAGCTGATGCCGTTTGGCCCGGCCCCTACCTTGTAGGTGCCGGCCACGCCATGGCTGCGGCTGTCGATCACCGACATGGTGCCGGATTCGATATTGCTGACAAACACGTACCGGCCGTCGCTGCTGATGGTCACGCCGTGTGCACCGTCGCCGGTCTGTACCTCGGCAATGGCCTTGCCGGCGACAGGGTCCACCACCGAGACGCGGTTATCCGGCTGCTTGCTGCTGCCCTGGTTGGCCACGAATACCTTGCCGCCGTCCGGGGTGGCGTACATCTGGATCGGGTTGCGGCCAACCTTGACCTTGCCGGTCAGCTTGCGGCTGGCGGTATCGATCAGGCCGAGAGCGTTTTCCGCGCTCAGCGACACGTAGGCCTGCTTGCCGTCTGCGGAGAAACCCACCTGCACCGGGGCCTTGCCCACCGCGATGCGCCCGGTTTCCTTCAGGCTGGGCACGTCGATGACCGAGACGCTGTCGCTCTTCACGTTGGCAACATACAGGCTGCTGCCATCCGGGCTCAGGCGCAGGCCGTGCGGGTAGCTGCCGGTCCTGATGCTGCCGATCTGGCTCTTGCTTGTCAGGTCGTATACCTGCACCGCGTTGTTGCCGGCGTCGGTGACAAAGGCCAGCTTGCCGGTATGGTCGGTAACGACGTGTCCGGGGTGCCCCGCCACCGGCAGGACAAAGGCAGGCTTGCTGCCCAGCGGCAGGTCGAACACCTGCAGCTCGCCGGCACTCTGGCCGCTGCCATGATGGCCGGCATGGATGTTCATGCCCACCGCCAGCAGGCGCTGGCCATCGGCACTGACCTGCACGTTGTGCGGCGAGATCTCCAGCGGGATGGTGGTGACATTGCCATCTGCCAGTGTGATCCGGCTGATGGAGTTGCCGCGCTCGTTAGCGGTAAACACGGTGCCGGACGGCGCCGCCAGTGCGGAGGTGGCTGCCAGCGAGAAGGCGAGCAGCAGCGAGGTAGAGATGGGCCTGCGCATGGGTGATTCCTTTCATGAGGTGGTGTCGGCCCCCTGGCCGCCCGGACAAGCACTGTCTTGCTACCGGTAGTATGGTGTGCTGCCGCCAACAGCAAACTGACAGCCGGATTACAAATCTGTCATCCGGCGCAGCGGCGTGCTGGCAGTGGCAAACTGTCGGCACTGCTACAGGAAACAGCGATGAAGATTCTGATTGTCGAAGACGAGATCAAAACAGGCGAGTATTTGAAGCAGGGTTTGCGCGAAGCAGGCTTTGCGGTGGATCTGGCGCATGACGGCCAGACGGGACTGCAGCTGGCGCTGGAGGGCGGGCACGACCTGCTGATCCTGGACGTGATGCTGCCGGGCATGGACGGCTGGCAAGTGCTTACCCGGCTGCGGCTGCGGCACAAGACCATGCCGGTGCTGTTCCTTACCGCCCGCGACCAGGTGGAAGACCGGGTCAAGGGGCTGGAGCTGGGCGCGGACGACTACCTGGTAAAGCCGTTTTCCTTTGCCGAGCTGCTGGCGCGGGTACGTACCATCCTGCGTCGTGGCCGCGGCACGGTAGAGGCCACCACCCTGCAGATCGCCGGCCTGGAGCTGGACCTGCTGCGCCGGCGTGTCAGCCGCGACGGCCGGCGCATCGCCCTCACTGCCAAGGAGTTCGGCCTGCTGGAGCTGCTGATGCGCCGCCAGGGCGAGGTATTGCCCCGCAGCCTGATTGCCTCGCAGGTATGGGACATGAACTTCGACAGCGACACCAATGTGATCGACGTGGCAGTGCGCCGGCTGCGCGCCAAGGTCGATGACGACTTCGAACCCAAGCTGATCCACACCGTGCGCGGCATGGGCTACGTGCTGGAAGTGCCGGAGGCCGGCGCATGAAGCGGCGCCTGTCGCTGACCGCGCGGCTGACACTGCTGTATGCACTGGTTTCCGTGTTGCTGCTGGCAGGGCTTGGGCTGCTGGTCGGCGTGATGGTGAATCGCCATTTTGCCGAGCAGGATGCCGACGACCTGCGCGACAAGCTGGGGCTGATCCGCGAGGTGATGCACACCTCGCCCGACCTGGGAGTGCTGGCGGCGCGGCTGGACAACGTGGTGCACAACCAGCGCGACCTGTACGTGCAGCTGCAGCGGCAGGGCTATCCGGTCTATGCCTCGAAAGCGCCGGCGGGCTTTCATTTTCCCGCTGGCGGCAACAGTGACCGCCGGCAGATGCTGAGCTGGCAGCATGGCAACGCCAGCTACCGCGGCTTGTGCGGTAATGGCCGGCTGGCCGACAGCACCCGCTCCGGGCTCACCATCTGTGCGGCGATCGACACCGGCCGGCATGAGCATTTCATGCACATGATCGGCCAGTCGCTACTGGTATACATCCTGCTGTCGGCCTTGCTGGGCGGCATGCTGGCCTGGTGGGTGGCACACAACGGCCTGGCGCCGCTGCGCGCGATGAAGGCCAGGGCACAGGCCATTACCGGCCAGCAGCTGGACACCCAGATGCCGGTGGCGTCGGTGCCGCCGGAAATGGCTGACCTGGCCGAATCGCTGAACGCCATGCTGCGCCGGCTGCAGGAAGACTTTCGCAAGCTGTCGGAGTTTTCCTCCGACCTTGCGCACGAGCTGCGCACGCCGATCAGCAACCTGCTGACCGAAACGCAGGTCGCCATTGCCCAACCGCGCAGCGCCGATGAATACCGCGACATCCTGGCTTCCAATGCCGAGGAGTTCCAGCGCCTGGCGCGCACGGTGTCGGACATGCTGTTCCTGGCCAAGGCCGAGCACGGGCTGGTGCTGCCCAGCCGTGAGCAGATTGCCATCGAGGACGAAGTGGCGGCGCTGCTGGAGTTCTACGATGCGCTGGCGGAAGAAAAAGACATCCGCCTGCAGCAAAGCGGCAGCGGCCAGTTGCTGGGCGACCGGCTGATGCTGCGCCGCGCACTGAGCAACCTGCTGTCCAATGCCCTGCGCCATGCCCCGGCCGGCAGCATGGTGACGGTAAGCATCGCACGGCAGGATGATGGCAGCACGGTGCGGGTCTGCAATGCCGGCCACTGCATACCGCCGGAGCAGCTACCGCGGCTGTTCGACCGCTTCTTCCGCGCCGACCCTGCCCGTGTGGCCGGGGAGTCGGATGGCGCCGGGCTGGGGCTGGCCATCACCCGCTCGATTGCCGAAGTGCACGGTGGCCGCATCAGCGTCACCTCGGCGGATGACACCACCTGCTTTACCCTGTGGTTTCCCGCTCGAACGGCCGGCTGAGCCGGTGCGCCGGGGTGCGGACAGTGACCGGCAGGTTCCGGTTTCTAGCAGCCTGTCGGACTTAACGAGCCGTATGAGATAATTCGGATCATCCAAAACACAGC
>NZ_BMYP01000066.1 GCF_014652335.1 Vogesella fluminis
TGGCTTTGCCGAGAGGCGGAGCGAAGCGGAAACGCGATACGGAATACGAAATCTTCTACCGTGCTGAGCAATACGACTCAGTGTAGGCTTCTTTGATTTGAGACAGTTTATGTCTGGTGGCCATAGCGAGGTGGTCCCACGCCTTCCCATACCGAACAGGACCGTGAAACGCCTTAGCGCCGATGATAGTGCCCGTTCGGGTGTGAAAGTAGGACACTGCCAGACGCCCCTTAATGAAGCCCAGNCCGCAGGGTGAGCAGGCCGTACCAGCCTGACTCACACAAAATAGCCTCCGCGAAAACCGGGGCGGTTCACTTCTATCTCGCTCTGCGAAACATCCCCCGGAAATGGACCATGCCCATTCAGGATTGGAAAGCCGCACTGACTCGCTTTGCCATCCAGTTCGAAGACCGCATGGATGGCCTTTAACTGAACACCCGTTTACACAAAATTCTGGACACCCTCAAATTGAGGTAGGGGGTAACCCTGCCGCCTGCTTGATTGGGCGTGCCTTGCTTACCGGCAGTCCCTATTCCGGTACTACTCAGAAATCGCTGCTCAGTTTTTCTGAATATAAATTACAGAATTTTGTGTTTTTCTATTGGAATCAGGGTTTGTATAGTGTCTTGGTTGATCGTAAATCAGGAGTCGCTTCATGACCAACTCGCAATGGCAATCGCGAACTGTTGAGCAGCAAGTCAGCGGCATGCCGACTTCGGATGGTGCCGGTGTCAGGCTGACGCGCGTGCTGACGCAGAATCTGCAGCGGCGGCTGGATCCGTTTCTGATGCTGGATGAATTTCGCTCCGATAACCCGGGCGACTACATTGCCGGCTTCCCTCCGCATCCGCATCGTGGTTTCGAGACGGTGACCTATATGCTGGCCGGGTGTATGCGCCACCGTGACAGCGGCAACAATGAAGGTCTGCTCGGGCCGGGCGGGGTGCAGTGGATGACTGCCGGCCGCGGCATAATCCATTCCGAGATGCCGGAGCAGGAAGACGGGCTGATGCATGGCTTCCAGCTGTGGATCAACCTGCCGGCGGCGCGCAAGATGATCCCTGCCGCCTATCGCGACATCCCTGCGGCAGAGATTCCGCTGCTGCAGGAGGCGGACGGCGTGGCGGTGAAGGTGATCGCCGGCCAGTACCGCGCGCAGGCGGGGGCGATCCGGCAGCCGGACACCGAGCCGCTGTATCTCGACCTGCAACTGCCGGCGGGCGGCACGCGCGACATCGACATCGCCGCCGGCCACAACGCCTTTGTCTACGTCTACCACGGCAGCGTCAGCATCGAGGGCGTCAGCGTGCCGCAGCAGCGCATGGCGATACTCGGCAACAACGGCGACGGCGTGCGCCTGCACAGCGACAACGGTGCCAGCGTACTGGTGTTGTCCGGGCAGCCGCTGCGCGAGCCGATCGCCCAGTACGGCCCGTTCGTGATGAACACGCGCGCCGAGCTGGAGCAGGCGTTTGCCGACTACCAGCAGGGCCGTCTGGCGTGAAGTAGCACAAGGTTGGCCGCAGGCGTTGCGGCCAACCTTTTCATTCGCAAGCTTTTTCCATTCGATTGACGCGGAGATTTCCCCATGAGTGCCATCAGCCAGCGTATTGAACCGCGCCAGCAGGACATCGGCTTTGTCGTGCGACGCCTGTTGCCGGTGCGCGGTATGCGCAGTGTCGGACCGTTCGTGTTTCTCGATCACATGGGGCCGGCGTATTTCGTCGCCGCCGGCACCGCTGGCGACGTGCGCCCGCATCCGCACATCGGCCTTGCCACCGTTACCTATCTCAGCCAAGGTGCGATGATGCACCGCGACAGCCTGGGTACGGTGCAGCGCATCGAGCCGGGCGCCATCAACCTGATGGTGGCCGGGGGGTGCGGCATCGTCCATTCCGAGCGTGTTCCGGCCGACATCCGTGCCGCCAATGTGGCGGTGGAAGGGTTGCAGATGTGGCTGGCACTGCCACAGGCGCAGGAGCGCTGTACACCGGCGTTCTACCACTATCCGGCGCAGGTGCTGCCGCAGCGCGACTTCGAACGCGGCAGCGTGCAGCTGCTGATCGGCGCGGCCTTCGGCATGGTTTCTCCTGTAAAGACTTTTGCTCCGACGCTGTACGCCGCCTGGCAGTTGCAGGGTGGTGGCGTGCTGCCGCTGCCGCAGGACGTGGCCGAGCGCGCGCTGTATCTGATCGAGGGCGAAGTACTGGTTGATGGTGAAATTGTTCGTGCGGGTGAGTTGGTAATATTGTCCGACAGTGCGCGCAAGTTGCGCGCCAGTGCTTGCGTACAGGGGGTGATTTTTGGAGGTGCTCCGCTGGATGGACCGCGCTACCTGGATTGGAACTTTGTCGCCAGTAACAGGGCACTGCTGGCGGCGGCGCGGGCTGACTGGCAGGCGGGCCGTTTTGTCATGGTGCCGGGCGAGAGTGAGTCCATCCCGTTACCCGGCTGAGTAGAGGTACATCGCAGTAAGTGGTTTTTCTGATGTTTGTCAATGATAAGTGAATTTCTCGCAAGGGAATGACCCTGCCTGTGTTAGGATTGTTTCCTATCAATCTTTATCAAATGGCGATGTTGAGTATAAATAATTACTGCATTGTCTGACAAATGTCAGGAGCCGATTACATGTCGTTTTCACGGGCTGTTGAATCCATCCTGTCACGCCAGGTGCTGAGCTGTCCGCCCTCTGCTACGGTGAGCGAGGCGGCGTTCGCCATGTGTCGCGAGCACTGTGGCGCCATCATCGTGATGGGCGAGGATGGCCGGCCGGTCGGGGTGTGGACCGAGAGCGATGCGGTTCGGCTGGATCTGCAGCAGTCGGATGTTGCCGCCACGCTAGTGGCAGCGGTGATGTCGTCGCCGGTGCGCACCATTGCGGCCAATGCTTCCATTCAGGAGGTCACTGCGCTGCTGCACCAGCAGCGCATGCGCCATCTGGTAGTCACCGAGCCTGGCAATGACCGCGTGATAGGGGTGGTGTCGACTACCGATATTGTCATTAATCAGGAAGCCGAGTTTTTTCTGCGCCTGAAGCGGCTGGATGCGATGGTGCATGTGCCGCTGGCCACCATCGATGCCTCGGCAGATATCGGTGCTGCCACCCGGCTGATGCGTGAACGGAAGGCCGAGGCACTGGCCGTGGCCTACGCGGATGGTAGCTGGGGCATCCTCACCCAGCGCGACATGTTGCAGCACTTGGTGCGGCCCCGCACAGGTCTGGTGGTGGCCGATCTTGCCAGCCACCCACTGCGTACCGTGCCATCACAGATGCCGCTGCTTGCTGCGCGCAAGGTGCTGTTGGAGCACCAATTGCGCCATCTCGGCGTTACTGGTGAGGATGGCCGGCTGCTGACCATCATCGGCATGTCCGACATCCTTGCCACCATTGAGCAGGAGTTCCTTGCCGAACTGCGCCATGCGCTGCAAGAGCGCGATGAGGCGTTGCTGCGCTCGCGGCAGAGCCTGTTGATGGCGGACAAGGTATTCGAGTCGACGATGGAGGGCATCGTCATCACCGATGGCAAGGGGCTGATCCAGTCGGTCAATCCTGCGTTTTCCCGCATCACCGGTTATACGCGTGATGAAGCAATCGGCCATACTCCGGCCTTGCTCAAATCTGGGCGCCAGTCGGCGGACTTCTACGAGCATATGTGGCGGCAGCTGGGGACTGACGGCTTCTGGCAGGGTGAAGTGGTCAATCGGCGCAAGAACGGCCTGCTTTATACCGAACATCTGACCATTACTGCCATTGAGGACGAGTTGGGGGTAACCCGGCATTATATTGCGGTATTTGCCGATATTACCCAGCGCAAGCAGGCAGAAGAGCGGCTGCATTTTCTGGCGAATCACGATGCGCTGACCGGGCTGCCGAATCGTACCCTGTTTGCGGAAAAACTGCAGGTGGCGGTGGAGCAGGCGCATGAGCAGCAGCAGCGGTTTGCACTGATGTTCATTGATCTGGACCGTTTCAAGCTGATCAACGATACGCTCGGGCACCAGGCCGGCGACGAGCTGCTGGTGAAAATCTCGCAGCGGTTACAGGAAAAGGCGCCGGGTAACAGTACCGTGGCGCGCCTGGCCGGCGATGAATTTACCATCCTGTTGCCCAATACCGGCGGCCTGAGCACGCTTGCCGGCATGGCGCAGGACATGCTGGCCAGCATTACCGGTGAGCTGGTGCTGGGCGGTAACAGCAAGGTGTTTGTTTCCGCCAGCCTCGGCATTGCGGTATTCCCCGATGATGGCGGCACTGCCGACAGTCTGCTGGTCAATGCCGATGCCGCGATGTACCGGGCCAAGAATCGTGGCAAGAATACTTTCCAGTTCTACACCGCAGATATGAATGCCAGTGCCATGGCACGGCTGAAGCTGGAATACAGCCTGCATCGGGCATTGGCCAGGGACGAGTTTCAGGTTTGGTACCAGCCGAAAGTCGATCTTGCCAGCGGCACCTTGGTAGGCATGGAGGCGTTGATCCGCTGGCAGCATCCGGAGATGGGTTTCATACCGCCTATGGAGTTCATTCCGGTGGCCGAGGAGTGCGCGCTGATCGTACCGATCGGCGCCTGGGTGCTACAGGAGGCCTGTCGCCAGACCAGGCTGTGGGCCGAGCAGTGCGGTTTTGGCGGCCGGGTGGCGGTCAACCTGTCGGCACGCCAGATCAAGTTCGGCAATATCGTGGGAACGGTGGCGCAGGTGCTGCAGCAGACCGGATTGCCACCGTCGCAGCTGGAGCTGGAAATCACCGAAAGTACGGCGATGGACAGCGACGGCGAGGTGATGAAGGCGCTGGAGGGGCTGCGTGCGATGGGCATTACGCTGGCGATCGACGATTTCGGCACCGGCTATTCCTCGCTGGCCTATCTCAAGCGCCTGCCGGTGCAGGTGCTGAAGATTGACCGTTCCTTCATCAAGGATCTGGATCGTGACAAGGACGATGCTGCCATCGCCTCGGCGGTGATCTCGCTGGGCCGCAGCCTGGGATTGTCGGTTGTGGCCGAGGGGGTGGAAACGCCGGCCCACCGTGCGTTCCTGATCGAGCAGGGTTGCCATCAGGCGCAGGGCTATCTGTTCGGCAAGCCGCAGACCGCTGCCGATTTCCGCTACCTGCTGTGTTGACCGTCCCCGGTCGCCGCCAGGGGGGCAAAAAGCCGACGCATTGCGTCGGCTTTTTGCTGCAAGGTTGGCCGCAACGCTTGCGGCCAACCTTGGCGCGGGATCAGCCGCCGATCTTGTCCTTGCCGCCCATGTACGGACGCAGTACCGCCGGGATGGTGACCGAACCGTCGGCGTTCTGGTAGTTCTCCAGTACCGCCACCAGCGTGCGGCCCACCGCCAGACCGGAACCGTTGAGGGTGTGCACGTAGCGGTTCTTGCCGTCGGCGTCCTTGAAGCGCGCCATCATGCGTCGCGCCTGGAAGTCGCCCATGTTCGAGCAGGAGCTGATCTCGCGGTAGGTGTTCTGCGCCGGCAGCCACACTTCCAGGTCGTAGGTCTTGTGCGAGCCGAAACCCATGTCGCCGCTGCACAGCGTCACCACGCGGTACGGCAGCTCCAGTGCCTGCAGGATCACCTCGGCGTGGCCGACCATTTCTTCCAGCGCGGCAAAGGAATGATCCGGATGCGCGATCTGCACCATCTCCACCTTGTCGAACTGGTGCTGGCGGATCAGGCCGCGGGTGTCGCGACCGTAGGCGCCGGCTTCGGAGCGGAAGCACGGCGAGTGGGCGGTGAACTTCAGTGGCAGCTCGTCGTGCTTCAGCACCGACTCGCGCACCATATTGGTCATGGTGATTTCCGAGGTGGAGATCAGGTACTGTGCCTGGGCGGCCGCCTCGCCGCCGCGCTCGACGCGGAACATGTCCTCGGCGAATTTCGGTAGCTGGCCGGTGCCGTACAGCACGTCGCTGTTGACGATGTACGGGGTGTAGGTCTCGCTGTAGCCGTGCTTGTCGGTGTGGGTGTTCAGCATGAACTGCGCCAGCGCGCGGTGCAGCTGCGCGATCTGGCCGCGCAGCACGGTAAAGCGGGCGCCGGACAGCTTGGCGCCGGTTTCGAAATCGAGGCCCAGCGGGCTGCCGACATCGACGTGATCCTTGACTTCAAAGTCGAACTCGCGCGGCGTGCCCCAGCGGCGGGCTTCCACGTTGCCGCTCTCGTCGGCGCCGGCCGGCACCGATTCGTGCGGCAGGTTGGGGATGGTCAGCAGCCAGTTGTCGATGCGGTTCTGCACTGCGGTGAAGGCTTCTTCGGCGGCCTTCAGCTCGTCACCCAGCGACGCGACCTGCGCCATGATGGCGGACACGTCCTCGCTGTTCTTCTTGGCGATGCCGATCTGTTTCGAGCTGCTGTTGCGCTGCGATTGCAGTTCCTGCATCCGGGTTTGCAGGGACTTGCGTTCCGCCTCCAGCGTATTGAAGGCGTCGGTTTCCAGGGTGTAGCCACGGCTGGCCAGACGGGCCGCCACTTCATCGATATTGCTGCGCAGCAGTTGAATATCCAGCATTGTTTTCAGTCCTGTATTTCTGTCTCGGGTAGGGTGTGGCCGGCAACACGGCACGGGCGGGCCTTGCTCGCGGCCGCAGTTGCGCCCGCCGGCACAAAGTTTCCCCGCAAGTTTACCGGCAGCAGGGGGCTGTTGTCCCGTTTTGCCGTGCCGGCAGCGTGCGGCCGGTGGTCGAAAAAGTGGCCGCACCGCCGCTAACGGCGTGGATTGCAGCGCCATGGCGTAGTGCTTATGCCGGAAAGATTAAAGTAACATGCAAACGTTATGTAATACTTGTAACGGATATTAATCATTGATTTTGAATGTCAGGGGGAAAACGTGTCCAGAGCTCATGTTATGGCCTTGTGCCTTGCGGCCGCGGTGGTGCTGACCGGTTGCGCGCTGCCGAAAGCGAATCAGGGGGTGTCTGTCAGCCAGACCAAGCGGGGGGTCGAAATCCGCTCTTCCGATTCCATCCTGTTCGATTCCGGCCAGTACGAAGTGAAGGCTTCGGCGCGGCCGTTCCTTGACCAGATGGCCGGCCTGCTGACCTCGCGTACCAAGAGCAATGTTTTGATCGAGGGCCATACCGACAGTGTTGGTGGCCGCGACTTCAACCAGGATCTGTCCGAGCTACGCGCCCTGTCGGTGATGAAGGCGCTGGTCGATCGTGGCGTGTCCAAGACGCGCATCAAGGTGCTGGGCTACGGCATGAGCCGGCCGCTGGCGGACAACGCGACCGAAGCCGGCCGCCAGATGAACCGCCGTACCGACATCATCATCCTTGGTGAGCGGCAGGAAAACCTGGGGCAGGACCCGTTCAAGGGCATGATCGACAGCGTGGTCAGCTTCGGTAAGGACCTATTCAAGTAAGAGGGTGTGCAGAATTTTGTGTAAACGGACCATTGGCGGGAAACTGCCAAATTGTCCGGA
>NZ_BMYP01000067.1 GCF_014652335.1 Vogesella fluminis
AAAATTGCTGCCTGCGTCCTCGGGATGCGATTCCGGCAGACTTATGGGTAATGGAATGGGTATAACCCGCCGACATCGGCAACAAGCGCCACTCATCCTTAAACTCCGGGAACCGCAACCGCGGTACCAATGGCTTTCTTTCATGACCACTCATACCGCTTGCTCCTGTGGCCGTGTCACGATGGCCTTGAACAGATTTCCAGCCCGATCGTCGATGAGTTCAATCTGCGGCCAGGCCCGCAATGCACGCAGCAGGCCGCTGCCCAGTCCGCGATACGGCAGCAGCTTGGCGGCAAAGGACGCCAGAATCGGGTTGCGCATATTGGAGTTGCCTGCCTTGATGTTTTCGATGGTCAGGTTGTTGGGCAGGTGGCCGGGGCTGATGATCTCGACCCGATCGGCAAACACCAACACGCGCACCGGCGCGCTGATGAAATAGTCGCGGTGGATGAGCGCGTTGGCGACCAGCTCCTCCCAGACAATGCGGGGAATCTCGGCCTGCCCTTGTGAGTTAAAACCCTGCTCGCCCTGAGTGGCGCGCGTGTTGGCGAAGATGAAACCCAGCGACTGCTGGAATACATCGGCCAGCTTACCGGTGATGTCGCGGCTGTCGATGTAGCGCTGGTCTTCGATCTCAGTGCCGACAAAGGCGACGGCCTTGACGATGAAGGCGGGTAGTGCGTACTGCGGTGTTTTGGCGAACAGCAGGCCGCCCGCTACGTTGAGCTGCCCCTGGTTCATCAGGTTCATGTTGGTCAGCAACTGCGGCAGCGGCTGGTTATGCTGGGCGAGCGGCTCACCGAATTGCTGCTCGAAGAAGGTTTCGAAATAGGGCATGTCCACATCGCCCGCGCTCAAGCCCGTCACGGGCGTTTCGTCGGCGTGCACCAAGCCCGCCTGCTGGAACAGCCGCTGCAGTTCCTCGCGCGAGGTGGCGCGGCGCTTGTCCGAGCCGTTCTTCACCCAAATCGCGCCGTTCTTGTCCATGTAGGGCTTGTTGACGCCCTCAGCGATGGAGAGCACCAGCACCGTGCCTGTCGGGTGGGGCACGTTTTCCGTGAGCGGGTTCACGGCGGGACGCACGACCTGTGAGGCCACGTTGGCGATGAGCAGGTTGAGACGAGCAACGTCGGCGCCGGATAGGCCGCGCACCGAACCGTCGTCGTTCACTCCAATGAAGATGCGCCCACCAGCGGTGTTGCTGAAGGCAACGATCTCTGCAGCCAAGGCGTCGGCATTGTTCATGTCCGTCTTGAACTGATGCCGACTGTCCTCGCCTCGGCTGAGCAGGTCGATCAGCTCTGTGGTTTCCATAGGTTGTAGACCTCTTTGCGACGGTTGAAGGCTTCCTGGCCTCCTTCCATGATGTTGATGATGGCGTCCTGCACCGGGCGGGCGTCGATGCTGCCGCTTCGCGTGGCGACCTTCTCGTCCTGATATTGGCAGGCGTGCACCTGCTCGGCGTCACCCAGCACCGGGAAGTTAGCGTTGTGGGTGGCGAAGATGAACTGGGCGTGAGGTTTCATCTCACGCAGCAGCTTGATCACATCGTCGTAGATGGTCTGGTTGTCCAGATCGTCTTCCGGTTGGTCGATGATGATCACGTCGTTCTGGCGTTGGCTGAGCACATACAGCAGCAACGCCGAAGCGCGCTGCCCGAGGGAGTGGTGCTTCAACTCTTTGCCGCGATAGCGGATGACGAAGCGGTTGGGCACCTGCCAGGTGACGAACTCGGTCAGGTTCTGCATGAAGGTCTTCTCGAAGACCTCGGGGGTGCTGCCAGCCTTGGCCAAGGCACCCGGCAGGGCACGCAGGAGGCCGCCGAAATCGGCATGGTCCTCCATCACCGCGCGCAGGGTGGTTTCGCGGATGTTGCTGCCTTTGAAAAGCTGCTGCATGAAGTTGATGGCGGCTTCCTTGTCGCCCTTGAAGTCCGCTTCGATCTGCAGTGCGGTGTGGCCAGCGTTCACGCGGTCCAGCTCCACCTTTATGGTGTTGAACTCGCGCAGCCAGAGTTCATTGAGCTTGTCGATCTCGGCAAACAACGCGTCGCGGATGCTGGTTTGCTGCGATTCCTGCTTGGCCAACGCCTCCAGCATTTGCTCCGCCTTGGTCTTGCGTTGCTGCTGGGTCAGGAAGTCGTCCGGCTGGATGGCTGTCATGCCGGTTTGCTTGAGTTCCTGAGCCAGTTGGCGCTCGACTTGTGCGAACTCCTCCTGAAGGTTCTTGCTTGCGCCTTCAAACTCGCCCTGTTTGGCCTGGAGGCGACCCGCAATGGCTCGCGCGTCTTGCTCGATCTGCTTGAGCTGATCGACCTTGGCAACGAGCTTGGAGAACTCGGAGTAGTAGGCCGTGAAGAAATCTGGGTTCTGCTTGGACACGTAACTCGTCGCGTTGCGCAACTCGTCCTCATGCTCGGCAATCAATTGCCCCAGGGCGAGGATGAAGCTGTCTGCCCGCTCCTTCGTGCGTGCTAGCGCAGTAGCGTCCTGCTGGAAACCGAGGCGCTTTTGGAGTTTGTCGGCGACACCATGCTCCGCGAACTTAGTCAGACGGAAGTTGGCATCGTTGAGCTGGGTCTCGAAGTCGCGCTTGAGTTCGGCCGTGTTGCTGAGCTTGAGCCAGCGCTGAGCAGCGTCGCGCACGCGCTGGCGTTGGGCCTCGATTTCGTCACGCAGCACACGCAGCTTCTCGCCAACCAGCTTTTCCACCAGATCGGTCTCGAAGCCTTCGCCGGTGCTGGAAAGGTCTTTCTGGCCGAAGTAGATCGGGCGACGCAGTACGGTCTCCCGGATCGACACGCCGGGCTGCAACTTGCCGCCCAGGTAGACGTTCGGCGCTTCGCGGAAGATGCGGGAGATGGTGAACTCCTGTCCGTACACGTCGCAGGCTGTCAGCGTGACCTTGCCGCCGCTGCCAAGGGTGTGCCGGATCAACTCGTCCTTGTACTTGGTGTCCTGCGCTTTCTCACCTCGTGGAATATCAAGCGCGTAGCGCACCGCCTCCAGGATGGATGACTTGCCGCTGCCCCGGATGCCGATCAGCGTGTTGAGTTCGGAAGAGAAGTGCAGCGTCTGACCATCGAGGATGCCCCCGTCGAAGTGGATGCTGCGGATGTGCGACGCCTGATGCTTGGGCGGTTCCGTGGCGACCCGCGCAGCGGGATCGCTCAAGGCAAACTTGACCGCCTCAAAGGACAGCTCGCCCAATTTGAGATAACAGGCTTTGCCCTGACCAATGTCTTCTATGCATTTGGCGTCGCAGCCTTCGAGTTCGGCGGGATACCAGTCACCTAGATGCTGCTGCGCTTTAGTCCGGCAGGGTTTGTTTTTCTCTTGCAGCTTGTTGTACGTGCGTACCTTTTGGAAGCCCAACGTGCGACGGCGGAAGAATTCGTTCTGGCCCAGCTCGGCAAGACGCCCCCCGTCCAATTCGGCCCACAGTCCGCTCGGTGCTTCGACATGGGCAAAGACAAGGAAAAAGTCGCGGTGATAGCTTTCCAGCTTCTTGATGGTTTCCAACAGTGACAGAGAGGAACGCCCGTTTTCCTGCTCGTACTGGGCAGGGATTTTTCCTTCAAACGCAACGCCCAGGAAGGGGTTGATATGGTCATGACCATCGGCCAACCAGTCGTCGGAAAAAACAACCAGGGTGTGGATGCCATTGGCCCCGTCATTGACCGACAGCTCGACGCCGGGCAATAGCGCAATATCCTTCTTCTGCGCTGTCTTGCGCAGCGCTTTGAACTCCTCGAAATCGAACTTGTTGTGATTGGTGATGACGCCCAGCTGGACACCTGCTTTCTCCAGCGCGTTCACATAATTGCTGTTGTAGAAGTTGTCATCGCCTGTGTACTTGAACTCACGATCTGCGCGGGTGTGCAGATGGAAGTCCGCACGAACCCACTGCGCCCCCTGTGCAAAGACGGTTCCCATCATCGCCCCTCCTCATAGGCAGCCAAACCAGCAATCTCTCGACCCTGGGCGAGCTTGTGCAGCAGTGGTGCCAGCTCTTCCATCAGGGCCAACTCTTTCTGCGTGCGCGCTTTCCAGCCAAGGTTTAGCGGGGCCATCAACTCCGAAAGGCGCTCGCCATCAAAAATGCGGCGGCGCAGAATTTCATCGACAAAGGCTTGTAGCGCCGATACGTCCAGTGCATGGCGGTTTGCGATATCGGTGAGTTCCCGTGTTTTTTTCTCTGCCTTGAAGCGGTCGAATCCGCTGCGGATCTGCTTTTCGTCCAGGGCTTCATTGACTGGCAGGCCACGGATGTACTCGGCGATGTCCTCGCGCTCGTCGATGAACTTGGCATCGGACTGAATCAGGCCGATGAGCTGCTCACGGTTCATGGTGAGCTTGCCGGGCTTCTGCTGGGTCAGCTTGGCGATGAGGCCCATGATGTAGTCGTAGTCGATCACGCTTGAGGCGAAGAGTACGAATTCAAAATCAAGCTGCTGCACTTCTGGCGGGGTCTGGTCGCGATCCTGCTGTTCCTTCAAGCGCTTGGCCGTTTCGAGGTACACACCTTTGAAGCCCTGCATCTGATCGGGTGGCGCAATCTGGGTGATCTGCGCCTTCTGCTCATCCGAGAGATCGGTATATTGATCGAGCTGGGTCTTGAGGCGCTGTACTTCCTTGAACAGATTGACGAACTGCGCCCGTGCGGCATCGCCTTTCAGGTTGGCCACGTCTTCCGGCGCATTGCCCACGCCTTGCGACTGCATGAAGTCAGCCAGCTTCTGTGTGGCGGTTTGCAGGTTATCGATGACCTTGGGCGCGGGGTCTACCAGCCAGATTTCACGCGGGTTGTCGATCTTCTCGCCAGAGAACAGTGCAATCGCCTCTTCGACCGGCTTTTGCTGCTGACGGAAGTCGAGGATGTTGCCATAGGGCTTGCTGTCGTTGAGCACGCGATTGGTGCGCGAAAACGCCTGGATCAAGCCGTGATGCTTGAGGTTCTTATCCACGTACAGGGTATTGAGGTACTTGGAGTCGAAACCGGTAAGCAGCATGTCCACCACGATGGTGATGTCGATCTTTTGCGCGGCGGGGAGATCGCTGTTGGGGTACTGCTGATCCTTGATGCGCTTTTGCACATCCTGGTAGTACAGGTCGAACTCGCTGATGCGATGGTTGGTGCCAAAGCGCGTGTTGTAATCGGTCACGATGCGCGTGAGCGCCGCTTTCTTGCCTTCGGGGTCTTGCTGGTTATCTTCTTTCTCTTGCGGCAGGTCTTCCTGAATCTGCTGTACGTCCTTATTTCCCTCGGCAGGCGGGGAGAATACGCAGGCAATGTTCAGCGGACGGAACTCAGGGTCTTGCTCGGTCTTTTGTTTTTGAATCTCCGCGAACAGTTCGAAATACTCGATGGCATCGTTGATGCTGGCCGTTGCCAACACCGCGTTGAACTTGCGGACATTGGTCGCTGCATCGTGCTTGGAGAGAATGGTCTCGATGACCTTGGCTTTGGCTACGCCTTCACCAGGCTTGGGAGGATTCTTGCCTTCGGGCTTGAAGTAATCCACGTGAAAGCGCAGGACGTTGCGATCCTCGATGGCGTGGGTGATGGTGTATTGATGCAGGCAACGCTGGAAGAGGTCGTCGGTCGTGCGGTAACTGGCTTGCTGACCTTCGATCTGCTGGTAGCTGGCGTTCTTCTCGAAGATGGGTGTGCCGGTAAAGCCAAAAAGCTGGGCGTTGGGGAAGAACTCCTTGATGGCTTTGTGGTTGTCGCCGAATTGTGAGCGGTGGCATTCATCAAAGATAAATACCATGCGCTGGTTGCGTAATGGCTCCAGCCGTTCCTTGTAGTTGCGCCTGTTGGCCCCATCCAGAGCCAGGCCCAGCTTCTGAATGGTGGTGACGATGACTTTATCGGCGTAGTCATCCGACAGTAGGCGGCGCACCAGTGTCTCGGTGTTGGTGTTCTCTTCGACGCAGCCTTCCTGAAAGCGGTTGAATTCCTCGCGAGTCTGGCGATCCAAGTCTTTGCGATCCACCACAAACAGACACTTGTCGATGTCCGGATTGTCTTTGAGCAGGGTGGACGCCTTGAACGAAGTCAGCGTCTTGCCTGAGCCGGTGGTGTGCCAGATGTAGCCGTTGCCGCAATTCTGGTGGATGCACTCCACGATGGCTTTGACGGCATAGATTTGGTATGGCCGCATCATCAGCAGCTTCTGCTCGCTGGCCACCAGCACCATGTAGCGGCTGATCATTTGCCCTAGAGTGCACTTGGCCAGGAACTTCTCGGCAAAACTATCGAGCAGCGTGATTTTTTTGTTGTCTTCGCTGGCAAACTGGTAAACCGGCAAGAAGCGCTCATCTGCGTTGAAGCTGAAGTGCCGTGCGTTGTTGTTGGCGAAATACCAAGTGTCGGTGCGGTTGCTGACGATGAAGAGCTGCAGGAAGCACAGCAGCGTCTTGCTATAGCCATTGCCGGGGTCAGTCTTGTAATCAACGATCTGCTGCATGGCCCGGCGCGGGCTGACCGCCAAGGTCTTCAGCTCGATTTGCACCACCGGTACGCCGTTGATGAGCAGTATCACGTCGTACCGGTGATGGCTGTTGTCAGTGTTCATGCGCAACTGGTTGACGACCTCAAAGTCGTTCTTGCACCAGTCCCGGATGTTCACCAAGGTGTAGTTCAGCGGCGTACCATCGTCGCGCTCGAAGCTGTTGATGTTGCGAAGCCGCTGGGCAGCGCCGTAGACATCGGGCGTGATGATGCCGTCGAGCAAGCGCTGAAACTCGCTGTCAATCAGATGCACGCGGTTCAGCGCTTCGAACTTGGCTCGGAAGTTGGCTTCGAGCGCGGCGCGGTCGCGAATGTCGGGGCGATAGGTGTACTTGAGGTCGCCGAGCTTGGCGATCAGATCGAGTTCGATTTGTTGTTCTGTGGTCGTCATGAACCTTGCCTCAAAGACCCAAACGGTTTGCTACCGCCGTTGTTCTGGCGGGTAATGCCATGGAGCTCATGTATGCCGACTCCCCGGCTCACCGACATCTTCATCTGCGCCGCCTGCACGCACCCATTCATCCACTTCGGAGAGCTGGAACTTCCACAGCCGCCCCACGCGGTGTGCGGGCAGACCCTTGCGCTCGCGCCAGCGGTACACGGTGTCCTTGGCCACGCCCAAGTGCTGGGCGACGTGATCGGCGGTAACCCACGGTTCTGTACTCATGTCGATGACGCTCGGAGGTTGCGATTGAAAGTCGTCTTAAGTCGTTTGGAGTCTATCATTTGAATGCTGCGGAAGCATAAAAATTGTTATTGGCTACTGTCGTTGTGAGTTGAATGA
>NZ_BMYP01000068.1 GCF_014652335.1 Vogesella fluminis
TCAGTCTGTCGTATTCGCTATACCGGCTCCGTGCTCAAGGTCTTCAAGGTTCAGTCGATCGTCGACTCCCTGCACATCGTGAGCGGCTTTAGCATCTGCATGTCCCGCGCGGTCAACGACACGCCAAAATTGATCGCCCTCCTACTTGCTGCGCATATCCTGAGCGTCAACGCGTCGCTCGTGGTTATCGCCGCTGGTATGGGGATTGGCGGCCTTCTGAACTCCCGGAAGGTTGCCGAAACGGTCAGTAAGAAGCTTGTGCGACTTGAGGCTGTGCAGGGGCTGAGCGCCAACTTCGTCACCAGCATGCTGGTCATCTTCGCCAGCAAGCTTGGCTTCCCGGTGTCGACCACGCATGTCTCGATCGGGGCAATCTTCGGTGCGGGGTGTGTGAGCCGTACCGCTAGCGCGAAGGAGCTGAGCAAGGTGGTGGCATCCTGGATCACGACCCTGCCGTTTGCCGCAATCATTTCCGCCGGCCTGGCATACGCCTTCGCCAGGTAACCGCAGCACTGCTTGGCTTCCTCACAGAAAGCTACTGCCAAAAATCTTCATGCGAATTGGCGACGGCAACCCCGCACCAGCTTTGCACCTGAGAGCATTCAGCTCTCTTCTGCAATAACCACCCGTGTGAGCATCAAAATGAATATTTTTTAGTCCTATGCACAGGCAATTCCTGTAGATCCATCCTCGCCGAAGCAACAATCAATACATTGGCGCCGGCAGTAAGCCGACCGGCTATGTGCACCCGCGCTCATTGGCGCTGTTGGCACGCAAAGGCATCCCCACGACGGGCCTGCACAGCAAATCCTTGGATGCCATCGATATGGCACCTGACGTTGTCATTACGGTTTGCGACAGCGCTGCAGGAGAGACATGCACCGCCTACTTGGAGGGCACCATGCGTGCGCACTGGGGGGTAGAAGATCCGGCAAAGGTAACTGGTACGGATGCTGAAAGCGACTCCGCTTTCGAAACGGCCTACTCGATCTTGCGGGCACGCATCAATGCCTTGGTGGCGCTTCCGGCCTCTGCGTTCGAAGATCGGACAGAGCTCAAGCAGGAACTGGATCGCATCGGCCTGCTTGGTATCTGAAGCGCTCGGTCTGCACGCGCAGTCAAATGGCCGGTTTGAAAGAGAGCCCACAAGTTGATAATCTGACCGGCAACAGCCAGCCTCTCGCCTAAGCTGAAGGACGCCATGAATCCAACCATCCGCTCTATGCATCCCGAAGACTGGGACGAAGTTCGCCGAATTTATTTGGAAGGCATTGCCACCGGCAACGCAACGTTCCAAACGGAGGCACCCAGTTGGGAGCACTGGGATGCGAGCCACATCGCGACCTGTAGGTTCGTCGCCGAGCAAGAAGGCCTGATGCTAGGTTGGGCCGTGCTGGGTGCTATTTCCAGCCGCCCTGTATATCGCGGCGTCGCCGAAGTCAGCGTCTATGTGGCCGAACAAGTTCGAGGCAAAGGGATCGGTAGGGCGCTGATGGGCACGCTTGTGCAGGAAGCCGAGCGTGAAGGATTCTGGACGCTTCAGGCTGGCATCTTCTCAGAGAACAGTAGCAGCGTCGCCTTGCATCGTAGTGTCGGTTTCCGCGAAGTTGGCCGCCGAGAAAAGATGGGGCAACTTGCCGGAAGGTGGAGAGATGTATTGCTGCTCGAACGCCGGAGCTTGGTGAACGGGCAAGCCTAACCGCTGGCGGACTGCAGCAGATCCGCTGTGCCTGTAAGCGGCGCTACGCGCCCGTAGTTTTTCTCCAAGGCGCCGCTCCGCACGAGCATCTATCTGAGCTTCGGAGGCCCAATGTCGAGCAAGAAATATCGCGGCAAGCCCTGCGTGTACTGCGCCCAGCGTACGCGCCACGATAGCCGACCATGTCTTCGCGCGTGAGTTCTTTCTGGATGGTTCTCGCTACGAGCCCATCAAGATGCCTGCCGGGAGTGCAATAACTATAAGGGGTCAGCTCACGAAACTGACGGATTTGTATGCCAAACCGTTGGCATGATCGCTCAGGCCGCGCCGTCCCTGGGCTGCCGGTCGCCGTGTCCGGTCGGAGTCTACTAGGAACAGGCAGTCCAGGCGCTGCGCGACACGGGCAAGAACATCGACGAGCGGCTGCTACCGCATCTTTTGCCACTGGGCTGGGAGCACATCAATCTGACCGGCGACTACATCTGGCGGCAGAACAAGCAGGTCGAGCAAGGCAAGTTCCGGCCGCTACGAATGCCTGGCGCAGGCTTAGCGTACGATTTTTTCCGTTTCGTGAGCTAACCCCTTACTGACAGCAGCTTGGTTCCACGTCAGGCGCAGCCTGGCCGCTGCTGAGATCCTTGTAGGCTTTAAACGCCTTGAGCGCCCACATCTCACCGACGCAGCCGCCCATCGTCGAGGCAACGGCGAGCATCTCGCCCAACTCGTGCTCGGTCGCGCCATGCTTCACCGCCTGCTGCACGTAGAACTTGAAGCACGGCTCGCAGCGGGCCGAGATCGCCCACAGCATCGCAGCCAGTGCTTTCAGGCGCGCAGGCAGCGCGCCGTCACTGAAGATGGCTTCCTGCCGCATCTGGTTGATGTGGCGAGTGGTGTTCTTGGTCAGCTTGCCGAACTCGGCCATCAGCTCCAGTGCGGGGTCTATGTCAGTCAGTTGCATCTTGCTTTCCTCATGGCCGAACGGTGGACGGATAGCCCGCGTTCGTCGTGGCCTTCGTCAGCGCCTCCGGCTGGGCCTTGTCCGGGTCATAGGTGACGGTGGCGGTCTTCTTGGCGAAATCGATCTGGACGGCACTCACGCCGGACACCTTCTCCAGCGCCTTCTTGACCGTGATCGGGCAGACCTCGCAGGTCATGTTCTGCACGTCGAGGGTGATGGTTCTGGGTGGGGCGGCTAGTGCCACGAGAGGCAAGGCTGCGAGTGTGGCCAGCAGCAGTTTGCGCATGGGAGTCTCCTTTCAGTAGAACAGCGGGGCCAGCCACGGCACGGCCAACAGGCCAGCTAGCCCGGCGGCGACAAGCCAGAACACAAGCCGCTGTCGCCGGATCGTGCGCGGATCGGCGCAGGGTGTGCCAGGCGTGCAGACTTGTGGCACCAGGTAGAGCTTGCGGAAGGTCAGCCCGAGGAACAGCAGCGTCAGGCCGATGAAGATGGGCCGGTACGGTTCCATCGCCGTGAGGCTCCCCACCCATGAACCGCCGATGCCGAGCGCGAGCAGCACGAGCGGGCCAACGCAGCACACTGACGCGCCGATGGCGGCCAGTGCGCCCGCGATCAGCGAACCTTTGCCAGTGAACTGCATATCTGTTCCCTTGAACTTGATGACCTGAGTGTTACTCTAAATGCCGTACTTAAGTACGGAGTCAAGGAGGACGTGATGGCCGCAGACCTGACCATTGGCAAACTGGCCGAGGCTGCCGGGGTGAATGTGGAGACGATTCGTTACTACCAGCGGCGGGGGCTGCTGGAGGAACCGCCCAAACCGCCGGGTGGGCATCGGCGCTATGCCTCCGAGCAAGTCAGACGGGTGCGCTTCATCAAGCGGGCGCAGGCGTTGGGCTTCACGCTGTCCGAGATTGGCGCGTTGCTCGCACTGGATACAGCCTGCATTTGTCACGACACGCGGGCGCTGGCCGCCCGCAAGCTGGCATTGATCGAGCAGAAGATGGCGGATTTGGCGGCCATGCGCGATGTGCTGGGCGGCCTGGTCCGACAGTGTGATACCGGCACCGGTCAGACCGCGTGCCCGATCATTGACGTACTGACCAGAGGCTGATGGGTGCTGCCCTGGTGTGTTCCCAGCAGTGAAATCGACTTCTGACATTCCGTGCTGTCGCCTTCTGAAAACGACAAATACACCCTAACTTGATGTCAGTGTAGGCCACCCTTTAACGTCAGGATAGAGTCCGCTTCGTAATAGATTGACACTCCATGTCGCATGGTCATAGATTTATTCCTGACACTTCACCCATCGGAGGCACTTTGCTGGGGCACCGTATCGGCTACGTCCGGGTCAGCAGCTTCGACCAGAACCCGGAACGACAACTTGAGAACATCCAGGTGGACAAGGTGTTCACCGACAAGGCGTCTGGCAAGGACACGCAGCGGCCGCAACTCGACGCGCTGCTGTCGTTCGTGCGCGAGGGCGATACCGTGGTGGTCCACAGCATGGACCGCCTGGCACGCAACCTCGACGATCTGCGCCACTTGGTGCAGCAACTCACCCGGCGCGGCATTCATATCGAGTTCGTCAAAGAGCATCTGACTTTCACCGGTGAGGACTCGCCCATGGCTACCTTGATGTTGTCGGTGATGGGCGCGTTTGCCGAGTTCGAGCGTGCCCTGATCCGGGAGCGACAGCGCGAGGGCATCGCGCTGGCCAAGCAGCGTGGAGCTTATCGTGGCCGCAAGAAGGCACTCATGCCGGAGCAAGTGGCCGAGCTGTGCCGACGTGCCGCTGCTGGCGAGAAGAAGGCGCAGCTTGCCCGCGAGTTCAATATCAGCCGTGAAACCTTGTACCAATACCTGAAAACGGACGACTGACCATGCCGCGCCGCTCGATACTGTCCGCCACTGAGCGGGTCAGCCTGCTCGCTTTGCCGGAAAGCCAGGATGAGTTGATCCGCTTTTACACCTTCAACGAGTCGGACATGGCGCTAATCCGACAGCGCCGGGGCGATGCCAACCGGATTGGCTTCGCGGTACAGCTCGCCTTGCTGCGTTACCCCGGATATGCCTTGGGCACTGAAACGCAGTTGCCAGAGCCGATCATCGAATGGATCGCGCGACAGGTGCGAGGCGACGTAAATGCGTGGACGAAATACGGCGAGCGCGACGAGACACGGCGGGAACACTTCCAGGAACTGCGGGCCTATCTCGGGTTATCGGCATTTGGGCTGTCCGACTTCCGCTTCCTAGTGCAAACACTGACCGATCTCGCGATGCAGACCGACAAGGGCCTGCTGCTCGCGGAACACGCGCTGGAGATGCTGCGCCAGCGGCGGGTCATCCTGCCGGCATTGACCGTGGTTGAGCGTGCTTGTGGAGAGTCCATTACCCGCGCCAATCGGCGCATCCACCGTGCCTTGAGCGGGCCATTGAACGAACATCATCGCCGCCGCCTTGATGACCTGTTACGGGTAAGACCAGACAGTAACCTCACTTGGTTGATGCGGCTGCGGCAATCACCGCTGAAACCAAATTCGCGGTACATGCTGGAGCACATCGAACGCCTCAAGACCTTCCAGGCGCTGAGCCTGCCGGACGGCATTGGCCATCACGTTCACCAGAACCGCCTGCTAAAGCTTGCCCGCGAAGGCGGCCAGATGGCTCCGGCCGACCTCGCCAAGTTCGAGAGCGAGCGACGCTATGCCACGCTGGTCGCTGTCGCGTTGGAAGGAATGGCGACCGTCACCGACGAAATCATCGACCTGCACGACCGCATTCTGGTCAGGCTGTTCAGCACCGCGAAGAACAAGCATCAGCAGCAGTTCCAGAGCCAGGGCAAGGCAATCAACGACAAGGTGCGGTTGTACTCCCGAATCGGCCGCGCCTTGCTGGAAGCGAAACAGGCTGGCACTGATCCTTACGCGGCCATTGAAGGGGTCATCACTTGGGATGAATTCGAGCGCAGCGTCAGCGAAGCTGACCAGCTCGCCCAGCCGGAATCGTTCGATCACTTGCACCTGGTCAGCGAACAGTTCAGTACGCTGCGCCGCTACACGCCGGAGTTCCTTGATGTGCTAAAACTGCGCGCGGCTCCAGCAGCTCAAGGCGTGTTGGACGCTATTGCGATGGTGCGCAGCATGAACGCCGATAGCGCCCGCAAGGTGCCGGCGGACGCACCTACCGCCTTCATCAAGCCTCGCTGGAAGCCGCTGGTCGTCACCGATACCGGCATCGACCGCCGTTTCTACGAAATCTGCGCCTTGGCGGAGCTGAAAAATGCGCTACGCTCGGGCGACATCTGGGTACAGGGCTCGCGCCAGTTCAAGGACTTCGATGAGTACCTATTGCCGACCGATGCATTCGGCGCTCTAAAACAGGCAAACGAGCTGCCGATCGCCATTAACACCGACTGCGACCAGTACCTGCACGACCGGCTAACACTGCTGGAACAGCAGCTCACGAAGGTCAATCGCTTGGCGTTGGCAAATGAGCTACCGGATGCGATCATCACCGAATCCGGACTGAAGATTACGCCGCTCGACGCCGCCGTTCCGGACACAGCTCAGGCACTGATCGACCAGACTGGCATGCTGCTGCCGCGCGTCAAAATCACCGAGCTGCTGATGGACGTGGACGACTGGACGGGTTTTACCCGCCACTTCGTCCACCTGAAGGATGGCGAGCAGGCGAAGGACAAAACCTTACTGCTGTCCGCTATCCTGGCCGATGGCATCAATCTCGGCCTCACCAAGATGGCCGAGTCCTGCCCAGGCACGACCTACGCCAAACTATCCTGGCTGCAAGCTTGGCACGTCCGAGACGAAACCTATTCCGCCGCGCTGGCAGAGCTGGTCAACGCCCAGTTTCGCCATTCCTTCGCCGAGCACTGGGGTGACGGCACCACCTCGTCATCGGACGGGCAACGCTTCAAGGCGGGTGGCCGGGCCGAGAACACCGGGCACGTCAACCCGAAGTACGGCAGCGAGCCGGGGCGACTGTTCTACACTCACATTTCCGACCAGTACGCCCCTTTCCACACCAAGGTGGTCAATGTGGGCCTGTCCGAATTTTTGTGTAAACGGGGTTTCAAATCACATCTGAGGAATGCGTTCC
>NZ_BMYP01000069.1 GCF_014652335.1 Vogesella fluminis
TTTTGCAGGTTTGCACCCCTTCCTTCACGTCCTCGCTTCAAAACGTCAACAGCCCCTAGAGCGGCGGCGATAAAACGCCTACAATTGCCCGCTACTTAACATGTTGTCCGGATAAAAAGACTCATCATGCAAAAAGTTACCAAAGCGGTATTCCCGGTGGCCGGCATGGGCACCCGCTTCCTGCCGGCCACCAAGGCCAGCCCGAAGGAAATGCTGCCCATCGTGGACAAGCCGCTGATCCAGTATGCGGTGGAAGAGGCGGTGGCCGCCGGCATCACCGAGCTGATCTTCATCACCGGCCGCAACAAGCGCAGCATCGAAGACCATTTCGACAAGGCCTACGAGCTGGAAACCGAGCTGGAAAACCGCAACAAGAAAAAACTGCTCGATCTGGTGCAGGGCATCGTGCCGGACAACGTCAGCTGCATCTACATCCGCCAGACCGAGGCGCTGGGGCTGGGCCATGCCGTACTGTGCGCCCGGCCGGTAGTCGGCAACGAGCCGTTCGCGGTAATCCTGGCCGACGACCTGATCGACGGCGAGCCGGGCGCGGTGGAGCAGATGGTACGCGTATTCAACGAAACCCATAGCTCGGTGCTGGGCGTGGAAACCGTGGCACGCGAGGAAACCGGTTCCTACGGCATCGTCGAGATCCGGCACAACGCGCAAGGCCGCCAGCAGGTAACCAGCATCGTGGAAAAACCGCATCCGGACGTGGCACCGTCCAACCTGGCCGTGGTCGGCCGCTACATCCTGACACCGCGCATTTTCGACAAGCTGCTGAACACCCCGGCCGGCGCCGGCGGCGAGATCCAGCTCACCGACGCCATTGCCGCGCTGCTGAAAGAAGAGCCGGTACTGGCCTACCCGTTTGCCGGCAAGCGCTACGATTGCGGCTCGAAGCTGGGCTATCTTAAAGCCACGGTGGAATACGGCCTCAAGCACCATGAAGTCGGCAGCGAGTTTGCCGCCTTCCTGTCCGGCCTGGCGCGTAACTGAACGCATACCCATCCAGCACGCCGCCTGCCATGTCGGGCGGCGTGCGTTTTTCTTGAATAAGGACTCATCATCATGGCTAATGTTGCCGAAGCCCGTGGCATCCTGAACAGCTCGGACATCCTGTTTAGCGCCGAAGAAGTAAACGCAGCGGTCGACCGCATGGCCGCCGACATCACCGCCCAGCTGGGGGAAAGCTACCCGCTGGTGCTGTCGGTGATGGGCGGTGCGGTGGTGTTCACCGGCCAGCTGCTGCCGCGGCTGATCTTCCCGCTCGATTTCGACTACGTGCACGTGTCCCGCTACGGCGACAAGACCCAGGGCGGCGAGCTGGTATGGAAGACCGCACCGAAGGAAGACGTGCGCGACCGCGTGGTGCTGGTGCTGGACGACATCCTGGACGAAGGCCACACCATGGCCGCCATCCGCGACAAGGTGCTGGCCATGGGCGCCAAGGCCTTCTACAGCGGCGTATTCGCCAACAAGCTGATCAGCAAGGAAAAACCGATTGCCGCCGATTTTGTCGGCATCGACGTGCCGGACCGCTATGTGTTCGGCTACGGCATGGACGTGCGCGGCGCCTGGCGCAACCTGCCGGCCATCCACGCGCTGAAGTAATCCTCCCAACCCGTTCCGGCGATTCGGCCGGCTCGGGTACGCCATTCAGGGCCGGGCTTCCCGGCCCTGCGCGTTTTTGCCGCGGACAATCCGCCGCAAAAAAAACCACGCCGCCCGGGCGTGGCAAAAGAGAGTACTACGTGGATCCGGTGGCGAGCGCCGGCAGGCGCCGGGCGCTTACAGTGTCTGGTACACCAGCCCGAACTGGGTGGCGATCTTGCGGTATTCCTGCACCTGGCGTTTGACGTAGGCGTCCATCTGCGCGCCGGTGAGGCTGAACGGGAACAGGTCGTAGCCCTCGCGCAGACGCGCGAACTGCGGCGTCGCCATCACCTTGCGGAAGCTGGTTTCCCAGTACGCGTAATCGGCGGCCGACACCTTGGGCCCGACATAGAAGCCGCGGATGATGGGCCACACGATGTCGAAGCCCTGCTCGCGCGCGGTGGGAATGGCGGACAGCCGGCCCGGCAGGCGCTTGTCCGACATCACCGCCAGCACGCGGATCTTGCGCTGGTCCAGCTGCGGCATCACCTCGCTCAGGTCGCCGGACGCGGCCTGGATGTGGCCGCCGAGCAGCGCGGTGGTGGTCTCGCCGCCGCCCTCGAACGCGACGTAGCGCATCTGCTGGTGGCTGACCCCGGCCTGGCGCGCGATCAGCACCGTCTTGATCCAGTCCTGGCTGCCGACGGTGCCGCCGGCGCCGAACACGATCTCGCTGGGGTTCGCCTTTACCGCCGCCACCAGCTGCTTCAGGTTCTGGTACGGCGAATCGGCGCGCACCGCGATCATGCCGTAATCGGCGCCAACCCCGGCCAGCCAGCGCACGTCGTTGACGTTGTACTTGCCGAACTTGCCCTGCGCCAGATTCAGCAGCGAGCCGCCGGAAAAGGCGACGATGATGTTGCCGTCCGCCGGGCGCTGCGCCACCACGGTGTTGTAGGCCACCGCGCCGATGCCGCCCGGCATGTAGGTGATGCGCAGCGGCCGCGTCAGCAGCTTGCTGTCGTTCAGCGCCGCGCGCGCCAGCTTGCAGGTCAGGTCGAAGCCGCCGCCGGGCCGCGCCGGGGCGATGCATTCCGGGTCGTCCGGCTCCGCCGCCGCGGCCAGCGACACCAGCAGCAGCGCGCTGGCCAGCACGGCCATACCGCATCTCGCCATGATGTTGTTTCTCCTCATTATTCCGTTCGCCTTGTCCGGCCCCGGCGCTGGCTATTGACAGCCGCGCCGCCAGGCGCAACGCTAGTCCCGGGTTGGCGAATCACGCTCCGTATTATTGGAGACGATCATAAGCACAAGCACTTTCACCAACCTTTCACCCGGCACGCACAGAGACCAAGAGAGAGCATGCGCATCATCCTGATAGAAGACCAGCCCGACCTCGCCCACTGGCTGGCGCGGGCGCTGACCGCCAGCGGCTACGTCGTCGACGTGATCGGCGACGGCATCGACGCCGACAACGCGCTGAAGACCGAAGAATACGACCTCGCCATCCTCGACATGAACCTGCCGCGCCTGTCCGGCGAAACCATCCTGCAACGGCTGCGCGCCCGCCACCAGACCCTGCCGGTGCTGGTGCTCACCGCGCGCGGCGAGCTGTCGGACAAGGTCAAGGGCCTGGAAATGGGCGCCGACGACTACCTGGTCAAGCCCTTCGAGCTGGACGAACTGGAAGCACGGCTGAAGGCGCTGCTGCGCCGCCACCAGGGCCACGAAAACGCCTGGCTGCAGTGCGGCGACCTGCGCTACAGCAAGCAAGAGCAGTTCTTCGAGCTGGCCGGCAAGCTGCTGACGCTGACGCGGCGCGAACACACGGTGCTGGAAGTGCTGATCCGGCGCAAGGGCCAGCCGCTGAACCGCGAGCGGCTGTTCAACCAGGTGTTCACCCTTGACGACAACGCCAACCAGGAGGCGATCGAGGTCTACATCCACCGCCTGCGCAAGAAGCTGGACGGCAGCAACGTCAGCATCACCACCCTGCGCGGCCTGGGCTACCTGCTGGAACAGCGCGATGCGCCTTGAGCAGCTGTTCAACCGCCGCAGCCTGCTCGGCAAGTTCGTGCGCTGGCTGCTGCTGCCGCTCTTGCTGCTGTGGATCATCAACATCGTGGTCGCCTACCAGATCAGCAGCGCCGCGGCCAACCTCGCCTACGACCGCACCCTGCTGGCCTCGGCACGGGTGATCGCGGAACAGGTAATGGTGCGCAACGGCAAGCTGCAAGTGGAAGTGCCCTACATCGCGCTCGACAACTTCGAATACGACAACCGCGGCCAGATGTTCTACCGCGTCAGCGACTTCGCCGGCAACATCATCTCCGGCTACGGCGACCTGCCGCAAATGCCGAAGAACACGCCGCGCACCGAACTGTACCCGGCGCTGGTGCACTTCCACGACGACGTTTACCGCGAACGGCCGATCCGCATGGCCACCTTCTACAAGCCGCTGTTCGAGGGCGGGCTGCAGGGCATGATCAAGGTCGAAGTCGCCGAAACCACCGAGGCGCGGCAATACATAACGCACCAGGTGCTCAACTACACGCTGTGGGGCCAGGGTCTGCTGGTACTCTGCGCGCTGTGCTTCGTGTGGCTGGCGATGACGCGCATCCTGCAGCCGATCCGCCAGCTGGGCGAAGAAGTGATCCGCCGCCCACCCAGCGACTTCAGCGACATCGAAGTCGGCGCCACCCACAGCGAGCTGCTGCCGCTGGCCGCCGCCATCAACCAGTACCGCCGCCGCCTAGCACAGCTGCTGATGCGCTACCAGCGCTTCGCCGCCGACGCCTCGCACCAGCTGCGCACCCCGCTGGCGGTGATGACCACCCAGGCCGACCACGCGCTGCGCGACGGCAGCCCGGAAGTGATGCGCGAAAGCCTCACCGAGCTGAAGCAGATGCTGAAGAAGACCACCCGCCTCACCAACCAGCTGCTGCTGCTGGCCAAGATGGACTCCGGCAGCCACCAGCTGCGCCGCAACCGGCCGCAGCCACCGTTTTCGCTGCTCGACAGCATCGAGAAGATCGTGATGGCCAAGCTCGCCGCCGCGCGGCGCAAGGACATCGACCTCGGCCTGGAAAACCGCTGCCGCGACCAGAACGCGCCGATCCACGGCAAGCAGATGCTGATCGAGGAGGTGCTGCTCAACCTGCTCGACAACGCGTTGCGCCATACCCCGGCCGGCGGCGTGATCACCCTGCGCCTGTACGACGCCGCCCCCGGCGGCGAGCGCGGCTGCATCTTCGAGATCGAGGACAGCGGCCCCGGCATCCAGCCCCAGCAGCGCGAACAGGTGTTCGAGCGCTTCCACCAGCTGCCCGACGCCGCCCCCGGCGGCAGCGGCCTCGGCCTTGCCATCGTCAAGGACATCTGCCGCCTCCACGACATCGACATCAGCCTGCACGACGGCCCGCAACTGGGCGGCCTGCTGGTGCAGCTCGCCTTCAAGCGCTGAACGGCTGCGGCCAACCTTGGCCGCAGGCCGCACCGGCATTCGCCTCCTGACGCCCCGGCAACGGGCGAGCCAAAACGCTGTCATGCCGCCGCGTGGCAATGCCGCAACCGCAACGCCCGCCGCCCCCTCCCGCCCCGAAACAGGGCTTGCAAGTCGCCACGGATGAACCATGCTGAAGCTAGCGGCGACACGGGGTCGCCCCGGCGGGACATACGCCATGAAACGCTCTTTTCTCCTCAGCCTGCTCTTGCTAGGCCTCGCCCAGCCGGCCCACGCCCTCTGTGTGTCGGAAATCCTCAAGTGTGCCAGAACCGCCCCGCTGATCCTGCAGCTGGAAACGGCGGACACCCGCGACAAGGCCTTCATCCCCCCGCCAACAAACGGTTTCATGCTGGAAAGAAACGAGCTGGCCGGCAGCAAGAAGATCGAGCTGCGCCCCAGCTGGCGGCTGGACGACGACACCCGCGTGTCGGTCAAGGTCAAACGCAGCCAGGTGGAACTGCGTATGAGAAAACGGTGGTAAGACACCACTGCCACAAGCAGAACCGCACCGACGCACCCCGTCCCGTTGGCGCAAGCGGCAGGTAAAAAAACATCCGCGCAGCGGATACCCCAGACCAAAACAAGGTTGGCCGCAAACCCGTTACGGCTTGCGGCCAACCTTGGTCATGCCCGCGCCGCACAGCTGGTGCGGCACAGGCTGACGTTACCTCGCCCCCGGGGCGCCGCTGCCGGAGACCACAGGCGAACCCTCGCCCACGCAGGCACACGGCCCGGGCCAGCCCGGCACCCGACTATTCGGGAAGATGGCACACCACCTCGATATTGTGCCCGTCCGGATCCAGAACAAACGCGCCATAGTAATGCGGATGGTAATGGGGACGCAGGCCCGGTGCGCCATTGTCCTGCCCGCCGGCGGCGATGGCCGCATGGTAAAAAGCATCGACCCTTGCCCGCTGCTCAACGCGGAAAGCCACATGCACCGGCGGCTTGTTGGGAGAGCCGTTGCTGATCCAGAAATCCGGTTTTGGCGGTTCGCCAAAACCGGCCACATCCGCATGGCCGGTCACCGATGCCGGCAAGGCCATGAGCAGTTCGTAACCGATAGCCTGCAGTGCAGCGACATAAAATGCCTTGCTCCTGGCAAAGTCACTGACAACAACGCCGGTATGATCAATCATCTTGAACTCCAGAAGTCGGGAAGAAAACACGGCAGCGCGGGCCCCGCCGCTCGGGACAAACAGGAGCGGCGTACGCACCCGCAACCGCCCGTCATAACCAGTTTGTCATACTGCCATGTCCCCTCGCCGGCCGCACGCAAAGCAACAGGCAACTACCATCCACACAACGGTACCCCAGCCCGAAACAAGGTTGGCCGCAACACCGTGACGGCTTGCGGCCAACCTTGCTCATTCAATCGCGGTAATCGTTGGGCTTCGCAGGCTCAGCCCAAGCTACCGTGCTAACCCGACCTACGACCCACCCGAACACCACGCCTCACAAAAACCTGAACCGCACCGACGCACCCTGTCCCGTTGGCGCAAGCCGTGCAAATTGCCACCAGCCCGGAAACAAGCCGCCCTCTTTTGAGCGCAGCGTATGGGCGG
>NZ_BMYP01000070.1 GCF_014652335.1 Vogesella fluminis
CTGTGTTTTGGATGATCCGAATTATCTCATACGGCTCGTTAAGTCCGACAGGCTGCTAGACAGCACATTCGCCAGCGGGGCCCGCGTAGATAGGGTGTGCGCGTAGACCTCGACGACCTTGCGGTCCGGAGCATAGACGAGCGTGGCGTCGCGCACCGGGAAATAGCAGAAGCTGCGGCGGTTGCGGTTGACCACCTGCACCGCAGTGACCTGATCCCCGGCAAAGCGCACGACCAGGTAGTGAATCGTCTTGGTGTCACCGTTCTTGCCCTCGTCCGCAAGCGGCACATACACCACCTCGCACGGTTCGCCGAGGCGCATTACGCTGGTCAACTGCGATTCCAGATCCTTCTTGACCGTGTCGTTCCAGATAAAGGGGGGCGCGTCGTCGCAAGGCACATCGAATGCGTCGTACAGACGCTTGTTGCCCCGGATGTCGCCAGTGTTCAGGATCGACTCGGCGACATCGAAAAGCCGTGCCGCTTCATCCGAATGGGTGCGCATCCAGACCGCGCGGCCGATCTCGCCTCCGTCCTGCGACATGAACACGGCGATCAGCTCGCCATCATTCAACTGGTCGGCGACGGTGGTGAGGATGGCCGATCCACGGGGTGATGCCAGCCGCAGCACACGCAGTGCTTCGCGTTCGGCGGGATCGCGCTGCTCTTTGCGCAGGTGCTTGACGTGCTCCAGCAAGACAGGCGAAAGCGTGGCTTCGTCTTGCGACCAGTCGAAGCCCCGGGCAAGGGCCTGACATTCGGGAAGCCCGCTGAAAGCCTTGAGGATGGAAACCGGAGCCTTCTCGATCAGGTCAAGCAGGCAGTGTGCGTTGCTCAGGGTCTTCTTGCCCATGTTGTCTCCCTTCGGGCCACTTCAGATGGCCACGGTCCATTGGCGCATCACCGCCACCGATTGCGTCAGCCCCTGCGCCAGCAGGGTGTCCAGGTATTCGTCCGCCGTCTTGGGCGGGTTCTTCAGTGTCCGCCGATGACTGGCCGCCGCCTCCAGCACGCCTGCAGGTTGCAGATCCAGTAGATCGACGATGAAATCGTCCGGATGCTGGGCCGCGAGGTTGAAGGGTTTGAGCGCCTCGACCGGGAAGTCTTTGCGGTTGAAGGTCACGATCAGGCTGGCCCCCGAGTGAATGGCGGCCGCCACCACATGGCGGTCGTCGGGATCGGGCAGGTTGATCGACGGAATCAGGTACTCGAACCCGGTGACCAAGCAGTCGCGCACGTGCGCATTCATCAGCTGACGCGTTCGATTCAGCTGCTCTGGGGTCAAGTCCGGCCGGCTGGCCAGGACGTTGCGCGTCCACTCGTCGTGGATCGTGTCGCTCCAGCGCGCCCGGTACAGGTCCGAGAGCGCCAGATGCATCAACAGGTCGCGCAACGGTGCCGGATAGAGCACGCAGGCGTCATAGACGACGGTGAAGTGCGAACTCATCCAGTCAGTACCCCATGCCGAGTTCCTGAGCCTGTGCGGCCAGTTCATCCAACGCCTTGCGGCGCTCGGCATCGATGCGCTTCTTGTAGGCGATCACGTCCTGGTAGCGCACGCGGCGATGGGTGCCGATCTTGTGGAACGGCATGTCGCCCTTCTCCAGCAACTGGACGAGGAAGGGGCGCGAGACGTTGAGCACGTCGGCTGCCTCCTGGGTCGTCAGCTCGGCATGGATCGGGATGATCGACACCGCGTTGCCCTGGCCGATCTCGGTCAGGACTTCCAGCAATAGGCGCAGCGCCGAGGTCGGAATTCGCACCGCACGTACTGCGCCCTTGTCGTCGTGGAAGTCGATTTGTTGGGTTTCGGCACGGGTCTGAAGCACGGTCGACAGCGCGCGGCCCGACTCACGGGCGAGTGCGATGTCCTCTTCGGAGGGCAGTGTTTTGGGGATAGCGGGAGCGTTCATTAGAGGTCTCCTCGTCGGGTCAAAGTTCAGTCTGACGCCATTATAAACGAAATAATCGAAATCGCAATAACCGAAACGCACACCTCTGTTCCATACAGATCAACCACTTAGCGCGGTCACGTACCTTGACCAGCTCGCGTCGACACCCATGAGGACCCAAAACGCCCTCGCGCAAGCCCAAGGCATGGCGCAATTGAATAGAGGCTCCCAAACAAAAGGAGTCTCGCGATGCAAAACCATGCCCCATCTGTTCAACCCAGCCGGAACCTGACCCGGCCCCTTTCGGACGGTGTCCTGCGCATCGCCCTCGACGAAAACGAGCTCGCCGCCCGCTGGGGGCTCTCGGTCAAGACCCTGCGCCGTTGGCGGCAGGAGCAACTCGGCCCCGTCTTCTGCAAGCTCGGGGCGCGCGTCACCTACCTGATCTCCGAAGTCGAAGCCTTCGAGCGGCGCGTCTCGCGCTACTCGACCTTCGCTCGGGCGTACCAGTGATGGAGGTGGTCATGAGCGATCTGACCATCTTCCCCGCCGACATCGCCGAGATGTCCGTCAGCCAGCTGGCTGCGCTGCCGCCCGAGGTCAAGCACGAGGTCGACAAGAACCTCGATGCCGCCATCGACTGGCTCAAGAAGGCCCGTACCAAGTTCGACGCAGCGCTGGATCAGTGCTACGGCGTACAGGCCCGCGCCGCACTGCGTGAATCCGGCCGCGATTTCGGCACTGCCCACATCAGTGACGGCCCGCTGCACATCAAGTTCGAGCTGCCCAAGAAGGTCAGCTGGAACCAGAAGCAACTGGGCGAAATCGCCGAGCGCATCGTGGCCTCGGGCGAGAAGGTCGAGGGCTACCTCGACATCAAGCTCTCCGTTTCCGAATCCCGCTACACGAACTGGCCTCCCGCGCTGCAGCAGCAGTTTGCAGCCGCACGCACCGTGGATTCCAGCAAGCCGTCTTTCACCCTTTCCCTCGATTCGGAGCACTGATCATGAGCGCGATCATTCCCTTCCAGTTCGAAGCGCACGCCGTGCGCGTGCAGGTCGACGATCTCGGGCTGCCGTGGTTCAACGCCAGCGATATCTGTTCCGTTTTGGAGTTCGGCAACCCGCGCCAGGCAATTGAATCGCATGTCGATCCGGATGACGTCCAGAAACTGGACGTCATCGACAACCTCGGCCGCACGCAGCGCGCCAACCACGTCAACGAATCGGGCCTCTACGCCCTGATCCTCGGCAGCACGAAGGATGCCGCAAAGCGCTTCAAACGCTGGGTGACCAGCGAGGTGCTGCCCGCGATCCGCAAGACCGGCGCGTACTCCGCGCCCGGCATGCTGGCTGCCTTGCCCGCACCGACCCACGACCGCGTTACCGCCATCCTGCTGATCGGCGAAGCGGTCGCCAAAGTGCCCGGCGTCAAAACCGGGATCGCGATGGCGGCGACGCTGACCTGCATCCAGGAAAACACGGGCCTGACCACGGAGGTGCTGCGCCGCGCCTTGCCTGCCGCCAACGAATCGATTTGCTCGCTCAATGCCACCCAGCTCGGCAAGTTGCTAGGCCGTTCCGCCAAGGCCACGAACCAGTTGCTGGCGGCGCGCGGTTTCCAGTTCCGCAACGACCGTGACGAATGGGAGCTGATCGAGGCGGGCGAAGCCTGGGCCGAGGCCATGCCGTACTCGCGCAACGGCCATAGCGGCTACCAGATCCTCTGGAATCCGGCGGTCGCCGAGCAGTTGAAGGAGGTGGCGTGATGTCCCTCCCGATCATTTCGGCGCAACAGCGCATGGCTGAGCGCAAGGGCGTGAAGCTGCTGATGCTGGGCAAATCCGGCATCGGCAAGACCACCCGGCTCAAAGACCTCGACCCCGCCACCACGCTGTTCCTCGACATCGAGGCGGGTGACCTGGCCGTGGCCGACTGGCCGGGCGACACCATCCGCCCAGCGTCCTGGCCCGAGAGCCGCGATTTCTTCGTGTTCCTCGCGGGCCCGGACAAGTCGCTGCCGCCAGAGAGCGCATTCTCGCAGGCGCACTACGACCACGTCGTCGAGAAGTTTGGCGACCCGACGCAGCTCGACCGCTATCAGACCTTCTTTCTCGACTCGATCACGCAGCTGTCCCGCCAGTGCTTCGCGTGGTGCAAGACGCAGCCCGGCGCAACAAGCGACCGCTCCGGCAAGCCCGATCTGCGCGCCGCCTACGGGTTGCTCGGGCAGGAGATGGTCAGCGCCTTGACCCACCTGCAGCACGCCCGGGGCAAGAACGTGGTGTTCGTGGCCATCCTCGACGAGCGGCTCGATGACTACAACCGCAAGGTGTTCGTGCCGCAGATCGAGGGCAGCAAGACCGCCCTGGAGCTTCCCGGCATCGTCGACGAGGTTGTGACGCTGGCCGAGATCAAGGCCGACGACGGCAGCGCCTATCGCGCCTTCGTCACGCACACCGTCAATCCCTACGGCTTCCCGGCCAAAGACCGCAGCGGTCGCCTCGACCTGCTGGAGCCGCCGCATCTCGGCGCGCTGATCGCCAAGTGCGCGGGCGCATCGCCCGTCAGCGCCGCCACCCCCGCACACATCGAATCTCAGGAGTAGTCGCAATGACCGCATGGAATGACTTCAACGACGCCGACGCCCAGCAATCCGGCTTCGACCTGATCCCCAAGGGCACCGTCGTCCCGGTGCGCATGACCATCAAGCCCGGTGGCTACGACGATCCCGAGCAAGGCTGGGGCGGCGGCTACGCCACCGAGTCCTTCGAGACCGGCTCCATCTATCTCGCCGCCGAATTCGTGGTCACCGCTGGCGACCATGCCAAGCGCAAGATGTGGAGCAACATCGGCCTGCACTCCAAGAAGGGGCCGACCTGGGGCCAGATGGGGCGCAGCTTCATCCGCGCCGCGCTCAACAGCGCCCGCAACGTCCACCCGCAGGACAACAGCCCGCAGGCCGCCGCCGCGCGCCGCATCCAGGGCTTCCACGAACTGGATGGTCTGGAGTTCCTGGCCCGCGTGGACATCGAGAAGGACGCCAAGGGCCAAGACCGCAACGTGGTCAAGATCGCGGTCGAACCCGATCACCCCGACTACGCCAAGTTGATGGGTGGCCCTGCGAAGGCCAAGCCGGGTGGCGGTACCTCCGGTGCCCCGGCGCAGGCGGCTCCCACCTACGCAGCCCCGACCCCGCAACGCGCGCCAGTGACGGGCAAACCGTCCTGGGCTCAGTGAGGGGGCAGATGAAATGCTGGGTCTGCAAACGACAGGCCCGGGGTTTCGGCCACACCGACAACCGTCACGGTGTCGGCGATCCCCGGCGCTATCCCATCGACTGGGTGTTCTGCTCGCAGCGCTGCCAGAGCGCGTTTCATGCGCTGTACGGCAACTGGCTGCAGGACAAGGAAGGCCGCGTCGACATCAAGGAGGTCGCCATGATCGATCCGTCTGATGTCGAGATGGCCGCGATGAAGAAGTGCCTCAAGGCCTTCGGCGAGGCGGCGGGCGAGATCGGCTTTGCCAAGCCGCTGGGCGACTACTCCGAAGCCGAGGCGCTGCGGGTGATCGACGCCATCGTCACCTGCTGGACGGACGCAATGGTCGAGCACCACGAGGCGAGCAAGTACCCGCCGGTGCGCGGCATGAAGCCGACGCCCGATCCGCTGGCCAACCCGTTCGCCGACCTGGAGGACGACCTGCCTTGGGAGACGAAGCCATGATCGACTTCAACTCTTCATCGAGCATCTCGGGCCAAGTCACCGCCTTGGTCGACGTCGGGATGCAGCAGGCCCGCGCCCGCCAGTCCGAGCGCCAGTACCTCGGTGCGTCCCGTCTCGGTCTGGCCTGCGAGCGCGCGCTGCAGTTCGAGTACGCCAAGGCACCCATCGACCACGGGCGCGACACACCGGGCCGGATGCTGCGCATCTTCGAACGCGGCCACGTCATGGAGGACCGCATGGTCGCGTGGCTGCGCGACGCCGGTTTCGATCTGCGCACCCGCAAGGCCGATGGCGAGCAGTTCGGCTTCTCGGTGGCTGATGGCCGCCTGCAGGGTCACATCGACGGCGTCATCGTCGGCGGCCCGGAGGGCTTTGCCTATCCCGCGCTCTGGGAGAACAAGTGCCTGGGCAACAAGTCCTGGCGCGAGCTGGAGAAAGACCGGCTCGCGGTGGCCAAGCCCATCTACGCCGCGCAGGTGGCGATCTACCAAGCCTATCTCGAACTGCACGAGCACCCGGCGATCTTCACGGCGCTCAACGCCGACACGATGGAGATCTACACCGAGGCCGTGCCCTTTGATGCAGCACTGGCCCAGCGCATGTCGGATCGGGCGGTGAAGGTCATCACGGCCACCGAGGCGGGAGAGCTCCTGCCGCGCGCCTTCAATGACCCGACCCACTTCGAGTGCCGGATGTGCGCGTGGCAAGACCGCTGCTGGAGGACGCAAGCATGACCGACAACAACACTCCGGCGAATGGCATCGAGCCGATGATCGACGCCAAACAGGCGGCTGCCGCACTGCGCCTGCCGTACTACTGGTTCGCCGACCACGCGATGCGCACCAAGTACCGGATTCCGCACTACCTGATGGGCGGTCTGGTGCGCTATCGCCTGTCCGAACTCTCCGCGTGGGCCGCGCGCAGCGCAGCCGTCCAGGGCCGCGATGCTCAGGACGCGGAAGCACCTGTCGAGGGAGCCGAATGATCGTAAGCGTCCGGCCCGCCCACCTTCCCAAACAGCTTAGTCGTTGCTTTGGGGGCGAA
>NZ_BMYP01000071.1 GCF_014652335.1 Vogesella fluminis
GGAACGCATTCCTCAGATGTGATTTGAAACCCCGTTTACACAAAAATTCGGACAGGCCCCTATCTGGTTGGTCTGTCCCGCTCGCAGTTGACACTAACTTAAGGTGGATGGATTGCGGCCAACCTTGGCCGCAATTCTCAACTCGCCAGCTTCCCCGCTGCCAGCAGCAGCAATCCCCCGGCCGTCGCTTCCGCCAGCCGCCGTTTGCGGTCGCTGAAGCGACCCTTGCCGGCCATGCCGGCGACGCTGTAGCCGATCACGCTGTACACCACCGCGCAGGAGCCAATGAAGATGCCCGACAGCAGCAGCGCCTGCGTCGCCACGCTGGTGCCGGGGCGGATGAAGTTGGGCAGGATGGACAGGTAGATCAGCAGGCCTTTCGGGTTGAGCAGGCTGGTGAGCAGGCCTTTGCGCAACAGGCCGTGTACCGGGCGGCTGTCCAGCTGCAGGCTGCCGGGGCGGCTGGCGGCGCGGAACATCTGCCATGCCAGGTACAGCAGGTAGGCAAGGCCGGTCCAGCGGATGGCGTGCAGCAGCGGCGGCCAGGCGCTGAGTAGCGCGGCAATGCCGAAGGCGGCCAGCAGCGCGTGCACGCTGTAACCGGCGAGGATGCCGAGCGTGGCGCGGCGCACGGCAGCGCGGCCGCCGCTCAGGCCTTGCGAGGCGACGAACAGGATGTCGGGGCCGGGGCTGCACACCAGCGGGAAGACGGTGAGGGCAAACAGCAGCAGAGTATCGCTGGGCATAGGTGTTCTTTCTAGCAGATTGGCGGGGTGCTTGCCGGAGGGCAACAGCGTGTGACTGCCGAAAATTCTAGGGTTTTCGCGCTGAAATCGGGTTGTGTTGTGACGCGGGTGGTGGCCTTGAAATAGAATCGGCTGCGAATATTTCAGGAGATTGCCGCAGTGGATGTCGTAAAGCTGGACAGTATTGATCGCCGTATCCTGCACGCGCTGCAGCGTGACGGCCGTTTGCAGAACGTGGAGCTGGCGCGCGCCGCCGGTCTGTCGCCGTCGTCGTGCCTGCGGCGGGTGAAGCTGCTGGAGGCGCGCGGCGTGATCAAGCGCTACGTGGCGGTGCTGGACGGGGCCAAGGTCGGCGCCGGGCTGTCGCTGTTCGCGCGGGTGTGGTTCAAGGCGCAGGACGCGGACACCACCAACCATTTCATCGCCAGCGTGCGCGACATGGCGGAGGTAGTGGAGTGCCACATCATGGCCGGCGAGTGCGACGCGCTGCTACGCATCGTGACGCAGGATCTGGCGTCGTACCGCAAGTTTCACGCCGAGCAGCTGACGCGTATCGCCAGCGTGCAGAGCGTGAAAACCGAGGTGCCGATGGAGACGGTGAAGCTGACCCACGCGCTGCCGCTGTAGGCGCGTGTGGGCTGTGACGGTCGCGCTGGCGCTGTCACAATGACGGCTATTGCATGATTTGCGGGATGGATGGCATGGCGGCATTACTGGAAACACTGTTGCAGGAGGCGGGCGACGCCATTTTCGAGCGTGGGGTGAGTTACTTCAGGGCGGGCAAGGTCAGCCTGTCGGCGGTGACATCGGACGAGGTCAAGGCCATGGTCCGCGGCAGCCACCGCTACCGGGTGTGGCTGAGCCGGGACAGCGAGCATGAGTGCGATTGCCCGATGGGCGACAACGATGAGACCTGCAAGCACGTGGTGGCGACCGCCTTTGCCTGGCTGGACAGTCTGGGCCGGCTCGACGGCGGGGCGCTACCGCAGCCTGCCGCGCCCGTGGCAAAACCACCCGCGGCGGCGCTGGCGGCACGGCTGGCCGAACAGCCGCCGGCACAGTTGCAGCAGTGGCTGCTCACGTTGGCCGCACAGGACAAGGACGTGGAACGCCAGCTGCTGCTGTGGCTGAGCGAGCTGTCCGCCGACGAAAAGACCCTCCGCCAGCAGCTGGACAAGCTGATCGGGCGGCCGCGCTTCATGGACTATGCCGCGGCCGGGCGTTACCGCCGTCGCGTGGCGGCGGTGGTGGACACCCTGCAGCGGCTGCTGGATCGCGGCGAGGCGGCGATGACGGCGGCGCTGGCGGACTGGGCGGCGCAGCGCCTGATCCGGGTGATGGAACAGGCGGACGACTCCGATGGCGGCATCGGCGAGGCCGTCCACCGGGTGATCGGCATCTGGCAGGCGGCGCTGGCGCAGGGCGGCCTGCAGGGCGAGGCGCTGGTCAAGCTGGTGTACCAGCGTTGCCTGGCGGACGACTACGGTTTTTACGAGGCGCACGGCGTGTTGCAGGCGCTGAAGGCCGACGATCTGGCGGCGCTGATCCGGCGGGTGCAGCGCGACTGGGCCAAGTTGCCGCAGGTGCCGCCGGGTACGGGGCGCGACCGCTGGCAGCAGGCGCCGCTGGACCGCCTGTTGTCGGCACTGGCCTGTGCCAGTGGCGATGTGGCCTTGCAGATCGCCGTCAGCGCGCGCGATCTGGGCAGCGCATACCGCTGTCTGCAACACGTCGAACTGCTGTACCGGCTGGGGCAGCAGCGCGAAGCGCTCCGCCAGCTGGAGCAGTATGTACGCGTCTACCCCGGCGATCGCGGGCTGCTGGCCACGCTGGCGGCGTGGCTGCAGGCGGACGGGCTGACCGGCGAGGCCTTGCAGCGCTACTGGCAGTGCTTCCTGCTGTACCGGGGTGCGGAGTACTACCTGAAGTTGCGCGAACTGTCCGCCGCGGACTGGCCGCACTGGCGGCAGCGGGCGCAGGCGGTGCTGCTGGAGCGGGAGGCAAAAACAAGCGGGCCCGGCGCGCCGCCCCAGATGGATGAACGGCTGCAGCTGCTGCTGGCGGAGGGCGCGCTCGACGAGGCGGCGCAGCTCTGGCAGCAGGGGCAGTTCCGCGAGGTGACCGCGCGTGAGCTGGCGCGGGCGTTCGAGGCCGGCCATCCGCAACTGGCTGTCCGCCTGTACGGGGTCTTGCTGGACAAGGCGCTGCAATACAGCGGCGACAGCTTTTACCGCGACGCCCACGCACTGCTGCAGCGGCTCAAGCGCGTGCAGGCGCCGGCCGATTTTGCCACCGGTCTGGCCGCCATCCGCCAGCAGTATGCGCGGCGGCGCAAGTTCATTACGCTGATTGCCGACCTGTAGGCCTGCTGCTGTTCCCCGTCATAAGCGACTGTTTTTATGGACAGGCCGGCGCGCGGGCAGGGGGCGTGTTACCATCTGCGCCGCGCCGTTTTTATTGCTTTGCAGCATGCGGCGGCGCCTTGTTCCGGTGCGGCCAACGTTGGCCGCATTGCCTGTCGTCTTCCCGCCTTGTCGCCGGTCGCGGCCTAACCTGTTCCCGCCGCCGCACGGCGCTTCCTCATGATCATTCTGAAAAACGTGGCCTTGCGCCGCGGTACCAAAGTCCTGCTCGACAACGCGTCGGTGACGCTCAATCCCGGCGAGAAAGTCGGCCTGGTCGGTCGCAACGGCGCCGGCAAATCCTCGCTGTTCGCGGTGCTGAACGGCTCGCTGCACGAAGACGGCGGCGATGTGTCCATCCCGTCGCAGTGGCGCATGTCGCAGGTGGCGCAGGACATGCCGGAAACGGCGCAGACGGCGACCGAGTTCGTGGTCGAAGGCGACACCACCCTGCTCGCCGCGCAGCAGGAGGTGACCGAGGCCGAGGCCGGCGAAGACTACATGCGCATGGCGCACGCCTATACCGCGCTCAACGACGCCGGCGCCCACGACGCGCCGGCACGGGCGCAGGCGCTGATCCTCGGCCTGGGTTTCAGCGTCGCCGAGCTGCAGCAGCCGGTGAACAGCTTTTCCGGCGGCTGGCGCATGCGGCTGCAACTGGCGCGCGCGCTGATGTGTCCGTCCGACCTGCTGCTGCTGGACGAGCCGACCAACCATTTGGATCTGGACGCGCTGGTGTGGCTGGAAGCGTGGCTGAAGCAGTACGCCGGCACCATGGTGGTGATCAGCCACGACCGCGAATTCCTCGACGCCGTCACCACGGTGACGCTGCACGTCGACAATGCCAAGCTGGTGCGCTACGGCGGCAATTACAGCAAGTTCGAGGACATGCGTGCCGAACAGCTGATCCTGCAGCAGGCGGCGCAGGCCAAGCAGCAGGAAAAGATGGCCCACCTGCAGAAGTTCATCGACCGCTTCAAGGCCAAGGCCAGCAAGGCCAAGCAGGCGCAGAGCCGCGTCAAGGCGCTGGAGCGGATGGAGAAGATCGCGCCGGTGCTGGCCGATGCCGACTTCCAGTTCGAATTCAAGGAGCCGATGAGCCTGCCGAACTCGATGCTGTCGATGACCGGCGCGGCCTTCGGCTATCCGGCACCGGAGAGCGCGCCGGAGGACACGCCGCCGACGGTGATCGTGCGCAACGTGAACCGCACCGTGCTGGCCGGCCAGCGCATCGGCATTCTCGGCGCCAACGGCCAGGGCAAGTCGACGCTGGTGAAAACCGTGGCCGAGGCGCTGCAGGCGGTCGGCGGCGAGATCATCCGCGGCAAGGGGCTGAACATCGGCTATTTCTCGCAGCAGGAGCTGGACGTGCTGCGGCCGGAGGACGATCCGCTGCAGCACATGTTCCGCCTGGCGCGCGACACGCCGGCGGCGATGCGGCCGTCGGCCAACGATTGCCGCGAGCAGGGTCTGCGCAATTTCCTCGGCACCTTCAACTTCAGCGGCGACATGGTGAAGCAGGCGGTGGGCAGCATGAGCGGCGGCGAGAAGGCGCGGCTGGTGCTGTGCATGATCGTGTGGCAGCGGCCGAACCTGCTGCTGCTGGATGAACCGACCAACCACCTGGACCTCGCCACCCGCGAGGCGCTGAGCGTGGCGCTGAACGAGTTCGAAGGCTCGGTGATGCTGGTCAGCCACGACCGCGCCTTGCTGCGCGCGGTGTGCGATGAGTTCTGGATGGTGTCGCGCGGCGGGGTCAGCGATTTTGAGGGCGATCTGGACGATTACCAGGTCTACCTGCTGGAAGAGGCCAAGCGCCGCCGCGAAGAGGCGGCCGGCAAGCGCTAAGCCTTTAAACTCAGGCGTTAAAACATTGCGGCCAACCTTGGATCAAGGTTGGCCGCAATGTTTTGTTTCACGTGAAACGGGGCGGGCTTACTCTTCCCACGGCCACCAGTGAGGTGCCGGCTTCAGGTATTTCTCCGGGTAGCCGGCGAACAGGTTGGCGGCGATGCGCTGCGGGTGGGCGACGCCGTGCTCGTCCAGCCATTCGTCCAGCGCCTCGGTCTGTTCGCTGTAGCCCATCAGCCGGTACAGCAGCGCCCAGTCCTCCGCCATGCACCAGTTCAGGCCGTCCGCCTGCCACACGGCGCCATCGTCGAACGGCCACTGGAACTGGCCCTTGTCCAGCCGGATCGCCAGCCCGGCGATCAGGTCGATGTTCAGGCCGTCGGCGGTCTGCAGGCGGGCGAAGTGGCGGGTGGCATACAGCGGGTGCGGCGGCGGGGTGATGTCGCTGGCGTGTTGCAGCAGCAGCGCCTTGACGGCGGCGAAGTCCTCAGCAGTGGTGACCAGATCAAGGTCGTGCGGCTCGTCGACGAGGCCCAGCTGTTGCAGCAGGGTGCTGCCGCCGATGGCCCAGCTCAGGCCGGCCAGCTGCGGCGCGAGGGTGGTAATGAAGGCGCGGGGTGTGCTCATGCGGTGTTTCCGGCAGGCGCGGCGCCGTTGCGGCCAACCTTGGCCGCAAGCGGAGCGACGCAGTGAGGGAGGCGGCTCAGTAGTGCGGCGGAATGTCGTCGCGCGGTGAACCGACGGCGTCGTCCTGGCTGGCGCCCTGGTGCAGCTGGTACAGGTGGCGCAGCTGTTCCTGCAGCAGGTCGATCTGCTCCTGCTGGCGGGTGACGGTGAGATTGAGCGCGTCGAGTAGGTCTTCTTGCAGCGCAACCTTGATTTCCAGTTCGGTGAGGCGTGATTCCATGATTGGTACCCGCTGAGTGTGGTAGTGCTTTTCTGATCATAGAACGGAAAACGGGGTTTCCATTTCTGGAAACCCCGTAAATCCTGGTGCCGGCGGCAGGAATCGAACTCGCTACCCCCTGATTACAAGTTAGGTGCAAGTCTCTTGTTCCGCACGGAGTTTTCAATAAAATCAGGTGGTTACTATACCCTTGGTTGCTCCATTTTACCGGAATTTGCAGCACTTAGTGCAGCAGAATTGCAGCAGGGAAACGATTACACCCCATATGGGTATAAAAAATAAGCAGTCCTTTGAGCAAAGGATACTTGAGCAGCCAAGTGTCCGACTCGGACACTTGGTCGGTAGGGCTCTGACAGCGCCATGCTCTTGCTGTAGTAAAGTGTCCCATTGGGACACTTTACTGGCCCCGGGCTTGATGGCAGGAAAAGTGTGTCTAGTGTGGCGTTTCGTTCTTCTTGGAACTTAAGCGGCGATTCGCGCGCATGACCTTCTGCAGAATGTCGCGAGCGCTCTTGG
>NZ_BMYP01000072.1 GCF_014652335.1 Vogesella fluminis
AAAATTGCTGCCTGCGTCCTCGGGATGCGATTCCGGCAGACTTATGGGTAATGGAATGGGCTTTGCCCACCGCCTCGGTGGCGCGCTGGCGCCGGAAAACACGCTCGCCGGTCTGCTGCTGGCGCACCGGCTGGGGGTGACGGCGGTGGAGTGCGACGTGCAGCTCAGTGCCGACGGTGTGGCGGTGATCGCTCACGATGCCGAGCTGGAGCGCACCACCAGCGGCAACGGCGCGCTGGCGGCGCACGCCGCGGCGGAACTGCTGCAGCTGGATGCCGGCCGCCATCACCATCCGGCGTTTGCCGGCGAGGCGCTGCCCAGCCTGCAACAACTGGCCGCCACGCTGCGGCGGTTGGGCATGGCGGTCAATCTGGAGCTGAAGCCGGATGCCGACGCGCGGCGGATGGGGCAGTTGTGCGCGGTGCAGATCCGCCAGCACTGGCAGGGCGCGGCGCTGTTGCCGCTGGTGTCCTCATTCAGTGCCGAGGCACTGGCCGGAGTGCGCGAGGCGGCACCGGAGTTACCGCGGGCGCTGCTGGTGGAAGAGCTGAACCCGGCACTGGTAGCGCAGGCACAGGCGCTGGGTTGCCGTGCGCTGCATGTCTGCCACCGGGCGCTGAGCGCGGCGTGGGTGGCGCAGCTGCACGGCCTTGGCCTCGCGGTGATGGCGTGGACGGTAAACCAGCCGCAGGAGATGCAGCGCCTGCGTCAGTGGGGGGTGGACATGCTGTGCAGCGACCGTCCCGACCGCTTTGATCCAGCCTGGGCGGCCTGAGCGCTACCGCCATCCAGAATGCGCCCAACGCTGCCATCGAGCAGCATCTGCCGCAATTGCGCCTCCAGCCGTGGCCTGGCGGCCTGGGCGGCCGGTGACAACCGTGATAGTGCGATATGGCGTGGCTGTTTGCCGGGAAATTGCAACTCGGCATGGCGGAACTGCCCGGCACCCAGCTCCCGGCTTAGCTGGCGGCCCTGCTGTTCATTGATCAGCAACACATCAAAGCGTTTTGCTGCCAGTTTGCGCAATGCCAGCCTGGCACTGGGCGCAGCATCACGCTGTATATGAATGTCATTGTCAAAACGCGGGAAATAGCTGGCCCCTTCTACCACCCCGACACGCAGTGCGTACAGGTCGTCGTAGTGCCGGATCGGGCGTGGATCGTCGCGCCGTTGCAACAGCACGGTGGCGGTAGCCGGCGCAAACGGCGGATCGAGAAAATCCAGATAGCGGTTACGCTCAGTATTGCCACGGATGCCGATGCTGAGATCGGCATCACCACGTTGCAGCAGTGCCAGACAGCGCTGCAACGGACAGTTCACGATGTCAAGCTGCATGCCGCTGCGCCGGACCAGCTCCTGCAGTAGCACCGTATAAGGGCCTGCCGGTTTGCCGGCGGCATCCAGTGTCTTGTACGGCTCGAAGCGACTGAAGGCATAAACCAGTGCTGGAGCTGGTGCCGCCGTAGCGCTGGCGGACGGCGCCAGCCACAGCAGGGACAGGGCAAACAGCAGGGGGCGGATGCTCATTGGCAGGGCGCCTGGGCTCGACAGTCCGTACCCGGAATCAGCTCAGGGGTATTATGAATATTGGTAAGGGCACCTCGAATAACCCGAGGTTTTCAGTGAATCCCAACGCGCAATGATGACGGCGACCGAGTTCGGTCCAATTTCTCTGGCAACCCACCGTGTTTCTCGGCGGAGTTGCCCCGTTTTTGCCTCGAATCGCCCCGGGGATCGGCGATTCGGCCCATTTCGGGCGTCAGAAGGCCTCGATTCCGGCCTTCTGAAAATACGTCAGCCGCTTCAGGTTGTAGCAGGCGGCTATCATCGTCATCGCAAAGCGCGCCCGCGCCTGACCGATGGTGCGAAGCAACTTGCCGCCCATCTGCCCGAGGGCGCCGAACACGTGCTCGACCCGGGCGCGCGTTTTGGCGATGCGCTGGTTACGCCGCTGCTGGCACTCGGACAGCGGCTTGTTACGCTTGCCCTTCCTCTGGATCTGATTCCGGAAACCCTTCTCTTTGAGCCAGGCTTCACGCGCCTCGGACGGGTAGCCCCGGTCGGCATAGACGTCCCGACTCGTGTTGCCCGCATCGAAGACGTTGTCGAAGTGCTGGCTGTCGTGCGTACTCGCCGTGTCGGTCTCGATCCGGCGGATGATCTTGCATTTCTTGTCGACGTTGATCGAGAGCTTGTAGCCGAAGTGGCTCTTGCCGTGCTTCTTGGCCCAGGTCGTGTCGATGTCCTTCTGCCGCCGCTTCGCAGGCTTCCAGTCGGCGGGCATCGCACCTTGCTCGATCAGTTCCTTCTCGCCTCGGCTGTTGTGCTGCTTGGGGGCGGGGACCAAGGTGGCGTCGATGATCTGACCGCCGCGCGCGATGAACCCCTTCCTGAGCAGCTGCGCCGAGACGCCATCGAACAGGGCCTTCGCCCCAGCTTCACCGATCCGGTTCTCGAAGGTCCATACCGTAGTGCGGTCCGGGACGTTGGTCGCGTTCGCCAGTCCGCAGAAGCGCTTGTAGCTCATCCGGTCGAGCAACTGGTACTCCATCTGCTCATCGGACAGGTTGTACAGACGCTTGAGCATCAGGATCCGCACCATCGTCTCGGTCGGGTACGGCGGTCGCCCGCCCTGCGCGCTCAGCGGGCGTGGCGCAACCTTATCCACCTCGGCCGCCAACGCCGCAAAGTCGATGTGCGACTCGATGTCGGCCAGCGGGTCGCCCAGCGAGTCGATCTTCTTGCGATGATGTTCGTCTGCGAACAGGTCAGTCTTGATGGCGGTGCGTGGTTTCATCGGTGCAGGCTGCGGGGTTCAGGACGTCGTAATTTTACCAAGGGCGGGCGAGACGGAGGTTTTTCGAGGCGCCCATTTGTCTTACTGGAAATTATTGGCCAATACCACAATACAAGCCAATATGATACCGATACAATTGGCTTTCATGTCTTGCCAGCAAAATCCGGATTTATAATAATATTTATCAATAACCTCTTTTATGGTGCCAATAATCAAACTAACTATTGATGCGACTAACAGGTCAAGATAATGATAAAAAACTATTGTGATGATAAAACTAAGAATAATGTGCTTTATTTTATCTTCTTGCATGAACCAGTGGCGCATTATATTCTTTCAATTAGTAAGCACCTTCCTTAAATAAAACCACTTTGACAGTTTTTATGATAATGGCAAAATCATACCAGGTATTCCAGTTTTTCACATACCAGCGATCAAGATTTATTCTCTGGGTATAGGTTAGCTTATTACGACCACTCACCTGCCACAAGCCTGTAATACCAGGGAGAACAGCACTGTAATAAAAATCGGATGGTTCATCCAGCAGGCGAGGGCGTGGCCCAACCAGGCTCATTTCACCAAACAAAACATTAAATAATTGTGGCAATTCATCAAGACTTGTTTTTCTGAGAACTTGTCCAATGCCTGTAATTCTGGGATCGGCACGCAGTTTCCTGAACTGCTTCCATTCATCTGCAATTTCAGGATTACTAGCAAATAACTCTTGCATGCGTGCCTCGGCATCCTGGTGCATTGTCCTGAATTTCAGGCAAGAAAATGGTTTGTTGTTTTTACCATTCCTTGGCTGTGAGAAAAATACAGGTCCTCCTTCATATTTTATCATTAGCGCAATCATTATCATGATTGGCGATGCTATTATTATAATAATAATGCTAAAGATGATGTCAATCATACGCTTTAACTTTTGTTCATTCTTGTTTAAAAGATTATTTTTCGTACTCAACATCATGATGTCATGGCTGAAAAAGTGCTGTGCCTTCATTGATATGATGGGCAATGAAACTTTTGTGGGAGCAATATGAAACTTCAATGAATGTCGGGAAATGGATTTAAGGCATTTCGGATATTTTGGTTCATCACTTTGTTCTACAGCATAGATAATATTGAATCCTTTTATATTGTCTATAAGAGATGGGAATGACTTTCTTGGCCAGGAGATGGCAAGGCATTCTTGGAATTCAAAGTTTTCAATAATGTCTGAGTGAATTATTGCAATTATTTCATAGCCCAGGTTTTTTTCATTGTTTATGGCAGTGAAGATAGAAATGGCAGCTTCGCCATGCCCGATTATAATGGTAGGTATCTTCCAGAATCCCGTATGATCAAGTAGTTTGCGGAAAATAATTCTTGATAAAGGCAGAACTACGAGGCAAGAGGTGAAACTTGCCAGCCAGACAGTCCTGGAAAAAGATAGTGATGTGGCAACAACAACAGAGCCGTTTAGCAATCCCAGTGTTGTAATTATGCGAACAATCTCTCCTGTTTCGGTCCAGAACGGACTTCTCTCACTATAGTGACCATTCTTCCAAAACAGGATGATAGCAGTTGCAGAAAACAGGCAATAAATCAGTAATTGATTCAGGCCGATATTATACCACCACTCAATCACATTAAGATTGAGACCACTATTCGACAACAAAAGAACAATAATTCCAAAAATAAAACAAGATAACCAGGAAAGCATGTCACCCAATGCTAGAAATATTCCTGTTATTTTTTTGTTTTTTTCAATGGCTGCTTGTTTTCTAAAAAACTCGGCAGGTAGTTTTTTATTCAGTTCTCTATATGCGTTTTCCATGACTTCTCAATATGGTTTTTCATGTTTTTGCGAAATACAGCAGATGAGAATTTCTCAGCCTGGGTTCTGCAATTTTCAGGCTTTATCCTTTCTGAGTTTTTCTTGAAAACCTGTATTGCATTAATTATGGATTCCTTGTCTTGTGCCCCGAAAAGTATGCCTGTCGGGTTTTCGGCTCGTATATCTATAATGGTCTCCAGTGTGCCTCCCGCATTGAATGCGATGACGGGCGTACCACATGCCTGGGCCTCAACAGGGGAAATGCCAAAATCCTCTCTGGCGGCAAATATGAAGGCTTTTGCTTCTTGCAGTAACGAGATGATTTTTTCTTGTGGCTGAAAACCAAGTAACTTGACATTTTCTGGCAGGTTTTCCTTGAGTTTTTCCTTTTCCGGACCATCTCCTATTATAATAATGTCATCTTCTGGCAAATTTCTGAATGCATCTATTATGAGGTCTATTTTTTTATAACCTACCAATCTGGAAACTGTAATGAAATAATTTTTCCTTTGGTTTGTGCCCTGTTTGAATGTGGAGATATCTACAGGAGGGTAAATAACATCTGCCTGCCGGTTATAAAATTTCTTTATACGTTTTGCAATAAAATTCGAGTTGGCAATAATATAATCGACACGTTGTGCACTTGTTACGTCCCAGATGCGGATCCTGTGCAAAAGATAGCGAATGAACCAGGACTTGATCCCCGATCCGGTTCCACTCTGTTCAAGGTATTCATTCTGCATGTCCCAGGCATAGCGTAGTGGTGAATGTATATAACTCACATGAAGCTGGTCTGGTCCTGTAATAATACCTTTGGCAACGGCGTGACTACTTGAAATGACTATATCATATTTATTCAAATCCAGTTGCTCGATTGCAATAGGCATCAATGGTAGATAATGCCGATAGAACTTTCTGGCAAATGGCAACTTCTGTATGAAGGTTGTTTTTACTGATTTGCCTTTCAGGAAACCACGATCTTTCTCCGCAACAAAATCCACTACTGCAAGAATTTCTGCCTGAGGAAAGCAGTTTATTATTTCTTCAATGACGCGCTCTGCCCCGGCATAACTTTCCAGCCAGTCGCAAACAATGGCAATGCTTGGCACTCCTGATACTTTATCATTTGGCATTTCAGGGATCATGTTTTCAAAGTGGCCGATGCAGAATGTATTGAGTAGGCCGAAAACCCTTGTCAGGCAAGGAGTCTGAAGTTTTTATAATCCGTATGTGTACCTAAGCGTGTACCTAAAACGCAAAGTGACCCGGAAGACGAGCCAGATTTTACCATTTCACCAAGGTGAAATTTCACTAACTTCCATCGGCTGCCGCTGCGCGAGTGTCGCGGGTCTCCTGCCCCGTACTTGGTTGCAAAGTGCCAGGGTCCCCGGCTGTCCGGGCCTACTTCAAAAAGGAAGGAAGTCCTATACACAGGCCAGCACTAGCAGCCTGTCGGACTTGGGCCTGCCCGAAGGCGGAATAGTGAAACGCAGGGCCGTT
>NZ_BMYP01000073.1 GCF_014652335.1 Vogesella fluminis
AGCAGGCCATGCTGGTCTGACTCACACAAAATGGCCTCCGCGAAACCCGGGGCGGTTCAGCGTGTGGAGCGGAAGGAGGTATGCGGAATAGCTGCTGTTCGGCCAAAGCGGTCCTTCGCATACCAGAGGAAAGATGGCTGTTTTCGCCTTGAAAGCAGCCATTAAAGTATCTAGCAAATGGAGAGAAACTCACTCCAGGGAATAGAAACTATCAACTTACAAAGTCGGCAATCTCACCCCACATGAATACAGGGTTGGAGTACATGGGAAAGTGGCCGCAATGTGGCACCGTACTGAGCCGCACCCCGTGTTGTTGGATATGGGCCAGGTAACTCAGACCGTCGTTCTGCTCGCCATACATGAACATTTTGCGACAAGGCAAGGCCAGGAATTTATCCATCAGCTGACCATGATCCGACAGTTCCACCATGGATCTGAAAATGCCGCGCACCGCGCCGGCACGCACCTTGTGGCGCAGGCTGGCAGCATACAAGGCGCTGGCGTAAGCCGGCGCATGGCGGGTGCGTGCAATGAAGGCATCAAAGAATACGTCGGCATCGCTAGCGGGGTAGTCGACGATCTGGCGACTCAGGAAACAGTCTTCAGGGGCGATATTGCCTTCGATATCGGTAAAGCTGAGCACGCGTTCGCCCAGCTGGCTGGCCAGCAGCAAGGCGGTGAGGCCGCCCATCGAGTGGCCGACCAGATGGAAGCGATCCACCCGATAGTGCGCCAGTACCCGTAGCGCAGTCTGCAATAGCAGGTTGATCGATACCCTGCCCAGATCGGAGCAGTCCGTCTCGCCGCAACCCGGCGCGTCATAAGCGATAAACGGGTGACCGTCGAAGGCAGTATGCAGCACGATGTCGGCATAATCCTCCTTCGTCGAGCCAAAGCCGTGCAGGAACAGGATCGGCGCCTTGTCGCCATCACGGTGCAGGGTGGCGATGTCGACGGCCACGCCATCGATGTCGAACGCCAGCCGCTGGCTGGCAAACTGTTGGATTGTCATGTTGTTTTCCGGTAAGCAACGGAATTTGCGGCCAACCCTGAGACAAGATTGGCCGCAATCACCAGGTTGAGAATCAGCTGCCGTGCATCACGGCGGTGCAGAATTCGCGGATCGCTGCGCACGCCTGTAGCAGCGAGGCATCATCCAGCGCATAAGCGATGCGGATGTATGGCGCCAGTCCAAAGGCACTGCCTTGCACCACTGCCACACCGGCCTCGTTGAGTAACGCCAGTGCCACGTCCTCATCACTAGCCAGCAACTTGCCGGCCGGGCTGGTCTTGCCCAGCAGTTCCTCGCAGCAGACAAACACGTAAAAGGCGCCACCAGGCTGAGCGCAAGACAGTCCAGGCATTTCGTTGAGCTGCCGGACCATGCGGTCGCGGCGGGTTTCGAATACCTCGCGTGAGCGGCTGATGAAGTCCTGCGGCCCGGTCAGTGCCGCCAGTGCTGCCTGCTGCGAGATGGCACTGGCGCCGGAGGTCTGCTGTCCCTGCAGTTTCTCCATGGCTTCCAGTAGCCAGTGCGGCCCAGTGGCGTAGCCGATGCGCCAGCCGGTCATGGCGTAGGCCTTGGACACCCCGTTCATGGTCAGCGTCCGCGCCTGCAACTGTGGTTCGACCTGTGCCAGGGTAAAGAATGTTTGATCGTCAAATAGCAGGTGCTCGTATATATCGTCCGACAGCACCAGCACGTGAGGATTCGCCAGCAGCACCTGCGCCAGCGCCTGCAGCTCGGCACGGCTGTAGACTGCGCCGGTGGGGTTGGATGGTGAGTTCAGGATCAACCAGCGCGTCTGCGGGGTAATGGCTGCTGCCAACTTTTCTGCCGTCAGCTTGAGACCACTATCCTCGCCGCAAGGCACCACCACCGGTCGCGCGCCACATAGCTGCACGATTTCCGGGTAGCTCACCCAGTACGGCGCCGGCACGATCACCTCGTCACCTTCGTTCAGGGTCGCCGCCAATGCGTTGAAGATCACCTGTTTGCCGCCGGAGCAGACAATGGTGTCCTGCCACTGCACGTCCAGCCCGTTCTCGCGGCGGAACTTGCTGGCCACCGCCTCGCGCAGCGCGCGGGTACCGGCCACTTGAGTGTAGCGGGTGTGACCGCCGTTGATGGCGGCGATGGCCGCAGTACGGATGTGCTCCGGCGTATCGAAATCCGGTTCGCCGGCACACAGCGAGATAATGTTGATGCCGGCAGCACGTAGCGCGGCCACGCGGTCCATCACCTTGTAGGTAGCGGAAGGTTTGGCCGTGGCCAGGTGTTTGTTTAGATATTGCTTTGTCATGGTCATGCCTTCTCGCGCCAGTGTCCCAGGCCCATCAGCTCCAGGGTGGTCGCACCCTGGCTCAGTTGGTTCATCATTACGCTTTCCTTGTCGGCGCGTGCTTCCCCAGCCTGTAGCGTGCGCGCCACTTCGGCAGCTGGCACGATGATCACGCCGTCGTCGTCGGCCACTACCAGGTCGCCGTCTGCGACTGGCACCCCGCCAAAAATCATCGGTAGCCCGACCGCCGGCGCGCTGGCCTTCGCCGTGCCGCGCACCGATACGCCACGGGCAAACACCGGAAAGCGGCGCTTGCTGATGGCAGCGGTATCGCGCACACCACCGTTGATGGCCAAGCCGACAATGCCGGCTGCCTCGGCGGCCACGGTCAGTACTTCACCCCAGTAACCAGCAATGAAATCGCTAGTGTCCACCACCAGCACACTGCCGCGCGGCGCGCGTTCTAGTGCGATGTGGATGGACAGGTTGTCGCCAGGAGAGCAGACCAATGGATAAGCCGGTGCAGCAATGAATGCCCCGGGCCAAATACTGCGAATCTGCGGATCCACCGCGCAAGGTTGGCCGTTGGCCTCGTATAACGTGGCGGTCCCCAGTGCCGCGCAACGTGCGGCCAACGTTTGATCGATAACCGAGTGGCTCATCATGCTTTCCTTTGCAGGGTGTGGTAACCCAAGGCTTCGCGTGCGGCGGCCAGGGTTTTACCTTGTGCCAGCTGATCGCGAATTTCGGCTTCTACTGCTTCGATTTTGTGTGCCAGCGCGGCTACCTCGGCGGCCCGGTCACGCGGCACCACCACTACGCCGTTGGCGTCGGCCACCACGATGTCGCGGGCTGCAACGCGCGCTGTACCGATCGATACTGTGCCGCCCACTGCCTCCACCTGCACCCGGTCCTTGCCGGTGCGCATGAAGCGGCCCTTGGAGAACATCGGATAGCCGTCGTTCAGCACCTTGTTGACGTCGCGGCACACGCCGTCGATGACCGTTCCGGCGATCTGCCGCAGCCCGGCATACTGGGTCATGATGTCGCCCCACACCGTGCAGTCGGTGCGGCCATCGTTGTCGATCACTACCACATCGCCGGCAGCGACATCGTCAATGAAGTCACCCACCGTGCCGGCAGGCGTACTAGCCGAAACATACTTGACGGTAAACGCCGGCCCCACCACCACCTGGCGGTAATTTTCCAGCGGCATGATGCCCTGGCACTGTCCCGGCAGGCCCAGCTTGTCCATGGCATCGGATACGCCGGCGCTATCCAGCCCGGCGAACAGTGCCACCAGTTCACGATCTACTGCGTTCATTTGCTGCCCTCCTGCTTGATGGCTTCGAATTGCCGGTCGTGCATGACATCTTCTACCGAGCGGCCACTGCGCACGGCGGCGACCATGCCGGCTTGACGGCGCGCAATCCGCTCCGCCAGCTCCAGCACCGCCTCGATATGTGCCGCCGGCACAAACACCGTGCCGCAGCGGTCGGCCAGCACGTAGTCGCCTTCGTCGACTTGCACACCGGCCATATTCACCGGCTGGCCGGACGACAGCTGGATCACGCGGTTGCGCGCGCTGATCATGGTGACGCCGCGGCCATACAGCGGGTAGCCGATGTCGGCGCTGCCGTCGATGTCGCGGCTGAGGCCGTCGATCACGGTGCCGCGCACACCCTTCACCTGCGCGGCATTAGCCAGGATGTCGCCCCAGCAGGAAATGCCATCCACGCCGCCGGCGATCACCAGTACACGCTCCGTGCTGTCGATGGCAGCAATCACCGGCGAGATCAGGTGCACCGTCGGCGCCACATCGGTCTTGCGACCCAGTTGCACGGTACTGGCGCGGCCAACCAGCTTGGGGCAGTCCCACAGCGGGCGCAGGCCATAGGTGGCACCGGGCAGATTGAGGAAATCGAGCGCGTCGGACAGTGTGTTGCTGTCCTGCTGCTGCAAACGCGCGAGTAAAGAAGGCTGGCTCATCGGACTCTCCTGTTGGGGGCTTGTGTGCCGCTACTTTCCGCCCTACAGTTCGATAGGTAAATTCCGAAATTTGTAACGTTTACATACGCCAAACCTATCAAAATCATGATCAACTTTCGTCTCATCCGCCACCTGTGGCTGTTCCTGGCCGTGGCCGAGGAACAGCACTTCGGCCGCGCCGCCAAACGCCTCGGCATGTCGCAACCGCCGCTGACCGAGCAGATCCAGATCCTGGAGCAGGCATTGAAAGTGAAGCTGTTCGAGCGTTCGCGCCGCGGCGCGCAGCTGACGGCGGTAGGACAGGCGATCCTGCCGGCGATGAAGAAATTCGCCGAACAGCTGGAAAGCCTGGAGCTGGCGGTACGCGAGGCGGCCGCTGGGCAGATCGGCACCATCACCATCGGCGCGATCACCTCGGCGATTCTGGACGTGCTGCCGGGCCTGATCGAACAGATCAAGCAGCAACACCCGGGGCTGACGGTGGCGGTAAAGGAAATTGACAGCTACGAGGCGCTGCCGGCGCTGCTTAGCGGCGACATCGACCTGGCGTTTGCGCGGCTGGAAGGCGATCTGGGCGAGCACATCAGCACGCTGCCGCTACGAGAAGACAAGTTGGCCGTGGCGCTACCGGCCACGCACCCGCTATGCGGCCAGGCGCAGCTGGCGCTGCACGATCTGGCCGGAGAGGATTTCATCATGTTCGCGCGCAAGGTCAGCCCGATTTCGTTCGACCGGCTGACCGCGGCCTGTCACAGCAGCGGCTTTTCACCGCGCATCCTGCACGAGGTGCGCTCGGTAACGTCGCAGATCGCCTTTGTCGGCTGCAATCAGGGGGTGGCGCTGGTGCCGGCGTCGGTGCAGGGCATGGCGCCGCCCAGCGTGGTGATCCGGCCGCTGGCGGACGAGTTGCACGTGGTCACCACCGCCATGGCCTGGAACACGCAGCGGCAGAACCATCTGCTCGCCGCGGTGCTGGAAACGGTGCAAGGCTACCGCGCGGCCAACGGCTGAGGCGCCGCCGCGCTTGCGGCCAACCCTGGACGGCGAACGCTCAGCGGCGGCTGGCCAGCAGCACCCCGCTAATCACCAGCACCGTACCGGCCAGCTGCGACAGCGACACCGCCTCGTGCAGCAGCCACCAGCCAAAAAAGATCGTTAGCACCGGCCCCAGCATGCCGATCAGCACCGCACGCGCGGCGCCAATATGGCGGATCGCCAGCGACTGCCAGACGATGGGCAGGATGGTGGAAAACAGCGCCATGCCCAGGCTGTAGCCATACACCGGCGCCGGCAGCAGCAACTGCTGCCACGGCCGGCTGAGCAGGAAGTGCAGCGCCACGGCCGCGGTCGCCACCAGGATGGACAACAGCGAAAAGCGCATCGCGCCCAGCCGCTTGATGGCCACTTCCGAGCCGGCGCTGTACAGCGCGTACAGCACCGCGCAGCCAAACACAAAACCGGCGCCGAGCGCCACGCTGTGCACATCGCTGCTCTGGCTGGCGTCATGCACGAAGGCAATCGCAATCCCGGCATAGGACAGTATCGCCGCCAGTATGATGCTGCGCTCCGCGGGCTTGCCCAGGAACAGCACGCCGATCAGGATGGTGAGGGGAGGGTGTGCAGAATTTTGTGTAAACGGACCATTGGCGGGAAACTGCCAAATTGTCCG
>NZ_BMYP01000074.1 GCF_014652335.1 Vogesella fluminis
GAGTTCGTCGATGGCCTCCTACCATCTGTCTGCATTTACACCACTTCCGTGGACTCTATCATCCGTTAAATCGGTTCTGCCCTTCAAAGCGATTCGCTGCAGCATGGCATGTAGCCACCTGCACAACGTAAACACTTGCCACATGCCTTCAGTTGGAGGCCTGTACAGTTTGCTGAAATTGCCCAGCAAGCGCGGTGCTATTCAGTACCGCTCCATTGCCTGCCTCCCTGACACGAACCCAGATCGTAATGCATGAGCATCTGCCAAGGCATGATGCGGGGGGAGCTCTACACAGTAAGCTTCAGCCAATGCGCGCTGAAAAACCTCCGTCCCCATCACCTCGGGGGTCAACAGCCATTTCTCCCCCAGGTTGTCCGGAAATGGCAGGCCTGCTTCTCCTTGCAGGGCATCAGCGAGCAGGTCCCAGTCAGCGGCATAATCGAACACCAACGTAACAGACTGGTCGAAAGCGGCAAACCAGCTGTGCAGCCGGGTTGTCAGCTCCTGTGCGGAGCAGCTGGCATTCTCCATGCGACCTAACAGGGGAAGGACGTAGGCGCGAACGAAGTCACTGCAATCTTCACGACGATAGTCATTCCGCTCGGCATAGAACTCACGGCCATTCTCAGCCACCAAGCCGATCGAAATCAGCTCAATCTGGATGAAATCCGTGAACTCGCAATCAACAAAGACAAGCATGTGATCCCCCTATCAGGTAGCGGCACTTGGGAGACACCTATATATAAGTAGCAGAACGCCCCGATCAGCTACCTGCCCCAGAGCATCAGCACGGGCTGCCCCTCCTGGAACTACGGCTCTCGTCCCATGCGGCCCAGTACTTCATCCCTGACGCCGCGAATGGCGCCAATCAACGGGGCAAAATACAACCGTGGGCCTTCCTTTACCGCCAGCCAAAATTCCTGCACAAACCTGCGCATGATTGTGCTCCTTTCATCATGGTTTCAGCGTCAGCCGTTCACCTTGCTTGGTCAGCACCGACCAACGTTTGCCTTTGCTAATGCGGTCAACGTGCTTCTGTAAGTCACGCCCCCATTCGTAGCCAGCAGCCAACCCCAGGTCACGCACCAGCCGTACAACCTTCACCCGGGGGCAATGTAAAAGCAGCTCATCTAGCACGGGAACCCGTAGGGTTCGCAGGGACACCGCCAAATTGTTGGCCTCTTCTAATGATTGGCCTTTTCCGACGTCCGATACCAGTTCAAGCAGCCCCCTTTCGACGCTTGAAACGAGCACGCCCGGATGGCCAAGCGGCAGGGGAGTCAGCCATGACTCGTATGCCAGCCCCTTATCAAATAGCCGTGTGGTCTGGTAGGAGTAGAGCATGACGTCGCTGACCCACTCTGGAAACTTATAGGGCGTTCGCCCCCAGAGTTGTACCCGCTCCCTGAATGCGATGTTATGCCTTACCCCCCGCCATGCCAGGGCCGTCTTTCCCCCAACATGCAAACCGTGGATCTTTCGACTGAGGAAAACAATCACACCGTCGCGAGTAGGCTTGTCACCCGTCAACATGTACGCCCCTGACGACAGGCGGTACATCCACCCCTGCTGCACCAAATATGACGCCATCGCCAAGCTAACACCCAGCTCTGCCAGCTGCTTGGCATCCATCGGCTGCCCCTTCGGCGCCTCTTGCATCAAGCGTTGCATAGTATGTCGGGCCATCGTCGATCCAGCTGCATAGATTTTTCGTACATCTACCAAAGATGCTTTGAATTTTCCAACTTAAAACACGAAAATTCAGTGGCGCAACTTTGCCAGCCAATTACTTCCGGCCGCAGAAGGCGTTGACCAGGCTGATGGTCATCACTCCCACGAAAGCGCCAGCCCTGTGACTCCTTTCAGCCTTCATGGCCATAGTATTTCCGTCCGCCTTCCAGTAGTGCTTCAAGGGTCACCGGTGGGGCTTTTTTGCGCTTCTCCCCAGACGGTTTACGTCCGTTCCCTTCGGTCCCTTTCACTGTCCCACCGGCAGCGGCGTAAGTGCGTTTTTCTGCAGGAGTAAGAGCGGCAGCAGTTGCTTGATCGGTAATCTTCTCGATATGCCGTGCTTTCTGCTCCTCCGTCCTGATCTGCGTTTCTTCTGCATCCATTTCAAATGGAAAAATAAGGTCTTTGCGTGAACTGGGGCGTCCCAACTGGATACTGATCAGTTCTTCGACATCAACACGGTGCTCGCAGTATTCGCCAGAACAATAGGCCCATTCGATATCGTGCATAGTGGCCGTGTACCGGCTCTGCAGGCGAGCATGCCGATAGGCAATCCGGAAAAGATCGAGCAGCTTTCTTCGTAAACCAAAGGTATAGCAATGAAGAGGTTGGGCATCATTTTCTGGGTCAAAAGCCAGCGCGCCACCGGAAATCGCTATGCATTCCGCCAAGTACGCTTTCCACGCCTGAAAATCTTCAGGAACAGCAAGCATTTCAGGCAACAAAGGTACATGCCGCGAAAGCAGGCGATCTCGATCTTGCTGCCCCCTCTGTTTCAAACGATGCACCATGTCATAGTTGGACGCAAAAACTAGCGGTGGTCCAAGGTACGTCATCCCCAGTAATGTCGCTGTCACTGCAGTATTAGCCACTGTACTTTGAGTAAGGAACTGAAGCTCATCAAGAATCACAGCGGCGATACCATCACGAGCTGCCAATCTCTGTGCCAAAGCGAGTGCCCTTGTGACCGATTTCACTGTTTCCGGCTGCGGCGGTTCTTTGGGGTCATCCTCTACCACATCCCCCTCTTTGATGGGCAATACCAAACAGCTCTCAATAAATGCCTGCAAAATTTGATTGTCACGACAACCTCGATAGACTTTGTAATAAAAAAAAGTCCGCATCGGAAGATTGTGTCCACCACCTGCATCAATATAGCCAGTCTCATCAAACAAGCGACTCATGGCTTTCAGCAGAGTACTTTTCCCTACACCTGCCGGACCAGTAAGGCATATCGCTGGCAATGGATCGACTACCGGGTTGTAAAGTTGTCTCTTAAATGCCTTTTCATCTGAATATACCTGATCGGAAAAAGCGCTTGCCTCGGCAATAATTTGCCTGATTACATTTAGAGTCCTCGGCGTAAGAATAAAAATTTCACGTAGCGTATTCCATAACAGGTTTGCGGCCTCGTATGCAGGATACGCATCCAGATTTAGTAGCGGTGACGGGGTGAGTCGAGTACGGGCCTCGATCACCTCGTCACTTAGCCCCATAAACCTTGTTGCCCATGGAGTCACTGCCATACGGACCTACCTAGGCATCGTAGCTTTTTTAGTTACGCCAGCCGCTGCCTTTCGACTGCGAGACCGGTTCTTCTTGCCCGCACGCCAACGGCCAGCAGTCGGCGCTTTGCCGGTGGCGATCACACACGCTTTTCTGTAATTCATAGTGACAGCCACATTAAAATCTTCCTGTTTGGACTTACCCAGGTTTAGCGAGGATTTTTCGGATTTCAAATAATCTAGACCGACATACAATTGCTGCTCATCATCACGAATTGGCAACAGCGCCTGAACCTCGACTAACCGGTTATCAACCTCTATCCAGGCGAATTTCACACAGAGATTCATGGCATAGCCACTTACCTTGAGTGTCTGACCCTTGGGTATCCGGTCCCGAAAGCCTAAATCACACAACTCGGCAGAATCAAACCGGCGATGCTCCAGCTTGATACAGTCTCGGGTAACTGTGAATTTGACAGGGGTAAGGAATGCCCGGATTGCCTCTTCTACACTAATCTCATTGCCACTGGTTCTGGCTCGCCGATCTAAATAGACCCATATTGCCGTCGGATTAGGTGCGACCCCAGACCGTATCATATCGGGCGTCATACGCTCGCTTGCATCGCTACTCCAGTTATCCTTGATGGCACGGAGTATCTCGCGCTTTGCAGCCGCAACTGGCGTGAAATCGCTCTGATAGGTCATAGGAGCACCCTCCATTTGCGTCGTTCTGGGATGCGAGGACTCAACGGTAGCTTTGCTTTTCGGTTGGCATGAGCCAACCATTTCAACAAACGGAATCAGCTCTTTCCTCACCACCAAGTCCTTACCTGACCCAGGCCCCCGATCAACAATCGGTTGTGCAGGCAAACCTCGGCAGGGCCACTCTTCATCGCTAATCTCCACCCCAAATAGCCGACCAAAGTATGACTTTGGGACCGCTGCACAAAAAAGTCCCATTTTATACGCGGATATAACTTCTGCCCCCGGCGCAAAACCGATCCCAACCCGACAGTTAGTTGCTTGATCCGTAAATGTCACGCGGCAAAAACTATCGCCAAACGGTTGCCCATCGAAATCCGCCAGCTGTTCATCCAGGTAATCGCCATCTGCCTCTACCTTTTCGAAAATATTGGCAACGCCCTCGCTAAAACGCCCTACATCCGGTGTCATTTTATTACGTACGAGTGCGGCACCATACCGCGTTTCTCGCAACATATCCGGTTTAAACAATTTTCGAACTCGATAGCGAAACTGATTAATAGTCGGATAAGATTTACTATCTGGCGAAACAATGCGCAAGCTTTGCCCTTTACCTTGTACCGTACACCCAAACTCAGTTTCCAAAGTTCGGCTGTAAACTTCCCTCTCCGTCTTGCCAAGGCCAGCGTGTTTGGTATAGCCATCCCCAATTTTTTTCTCTATGTCTTTGTCAATCTTACACTTGCCGCGACAAACCGCACGAGCGGGGCGACCTGTCGAATAGTTCTTTCCCGGGCGCGGTGTCCGATCATACTGACCTATCCGGCAATAGCTTGGATAAAGAGCAGCAGGGTTTCTACCAAATACCAAATAACATGAAAACCAAAAACGGACCCGCGTCGCATTTTGACCTGGAGCATTCACCTTCACCCAGTCGGCAATGAACTTAGCCGGGTCAGAAGATGCAAAGATCTCTTTTTCCCTGGCAACCAGAGGTTGAATAATGCACTCTCGGTCCTCAGCACGCTCAAAGTTAGAGCGCTTCGCTCCCGTTCTTTCGGTCTCGAACGTATGAATATTCAAACCCTTAATGCGCTCAAGCCAGACCGGCATCTCATCTCTCGACGTCGAGATATGGCCATCAAGCAATCCTTGCTCAAAGTCTTCACGTTGGAAAAAATGAAAATCAGCTCGACGCGTATCTTTCGCAGTAACAAACTCAACACAGATAACCCGGCCATCAGGCGAGGAATTATTTAGTAGGTAGAGTGTCTGACTGCTGGAAATCGAACCGAAACCATCTGGAAATTTAAGCTGAGTGCCAACGTTCATTTTTCGCTCCTCGAGAAAAATTGCGCGTACTTGACATACCACGCTTCCTTCTCCGACTGCATAGGCGCATCGAACAAAACTGCGCGGAACAAATTAATCTGTAACTGACGGTACCAAACAGCCTGATAAAAAACAGTCAGACAGTCTTGCCGCAAGCAGTTGAACCGGCACATGAGCTCTTCAAGTAGATCGAGAGGAGAGTATTCGGTATCAATGATCTTGCGGTAGCACCTAATCATCTCGTTCTGAGAAGCCAAATTTAGCTTGGTTGGCCGAGACAGCCATGCCGCACACATTCTGAGATTGGCCACGAGTACCTTATCGAAGGTGATACCTGTGACCCGGTGTGTCGGAATCCCCGCCTGCGCATAACACTCCATTTCGATACGTAAACGGGCCTCCGCCATTTGTTGGCTTCCCAAACTTTGCCTTCTGAGTGGTCTCCTATTCGTAAGCGTCCGGCCCGCCCACCTTCCCAAACAGCTTAGTCGTTGCTTTGGGGGCGAA
>NZ_BMYP01000075.1 GCF_014652335.1 Vogesella fluminis
CCTGGAAAACCGGACCGGAGTTCGGCCCTGAAATTTACACCACCTTGACGGACGCTATCGTCGCCAAGAACCAAACCCGGCTTTGCGTTGGTTTTGTTATTTAAAGCAAGGATATTTGGAATGATTTATGTCATTGACTGCAACGAGGATTGCCGCAGGCGCACCTGTTCGATTATCGAATCGGAAGGGATGCAGGCCACGCCGTTGAAATCCGGGGAAGAGTTGCTTGAGCTAGATTTGTCAGCCGTGGCGAACTGCATATTGGCTGACCTTCGAATGCCGGGACTCAACGGCATCATGATCTTGGATGAAGTGGCCAGGCGTAAATACGCACCGCCGGTGGTGATCACAACAGCACACGCTGACTTCGACTCGGCGGTGGCCGCGCTGCGCCGAGGCGCATTCGACCTGCTCGAAAAGCCGCTCAAGGCCATGGTGCTTATCGACTGCCTTCAGCGTGCGATGCGCGCCGCAAATTTGACGTTTCGTGCAGGGATGAGAAATGGCCAGATCAGCACGCAGCTCTCCCTATTGAGCGAGCGCGAACGGGAGGTCCTGCGTCTTCACCTTCAAGGGGCCAGCAGCAAGGAAATCGCACGAGCGCTGGATATTGGCTCCGCAACGGCAGACAACTATCGAAGCAGGGTCATGCAGAAGCTTGGCGCCCGTTCCGCCATCGATCTTGCTGAGATCTATTGCGCACTTGGACTGTGTACGAGCAGTGACGTCTGCAGTACGACCTTTCCTGCCCAGCAGGTTTCGGTCGTTCGTACTGGTGCATGGCATTACTGAGCAGGCCCAACCCCTACCGACTCGGTAACATCGCCAGCATCGGTTGGGGCCGTGGACTTTTGCTGCAAAAGTTCCGGCAGTTCGTAGGCTTGGCGGGAGCTATCGATCGCTTGATTTGGACGCGATGCTTGCCATCTCATTGCCAACGAGCCCGAGTAACGCCGATACCTCGGCCTGGCTTGCAGGCTGCTTGAGATAGGCCAACGCTGCCAGCGTGAGCGGATGGCAGCCGATCGCTGCGGCCAAATCTTCTATATTCTCAAGCATCGGCGTCTTGAGTCCCCGCTCGAGCAAGGCAAGTTCCGGCCGCTACGAATGCCTGGCGAGGCTTAGCGTACGATTTTTTCCGTTTCGTGAGCTGACCCCAGTAAGCTCCCGCATTACCAACTGGGCATCAGCTCTTTGCCAGCAACTTCTGCCCGTCATGGCGTAACTCCCCCTTCGGCGACAGGTGCCGATACAGGGTCTGCCGCGTGATGCCCAGTTCCTGGCACAGATCGCCAACGCGGGTTTCCGGCTGCCCCATCGCGGCCATCGCCAGGCGCAGCTTGGCCGCCGTCATCTTGAAGGGGCGTCCGCCTTTGCGGCCCCGCGCCCGCGCCGAGGCCAGACCCGCCACGGTGCGCTCGGCGATCAGCTCGCGCTCGAACTCGGCGAGCGCGGCGAAGATGCCGAAAACCAGCTTGCCGGCGGCGGTCGTGGTGTCGATGGCCGCGCCGTGACCGGTCAGCACCCTGAGGCCGACGCCGCGCCCGGTCAGGTCATGCACGGTGTTGATGAGATGTCGCAGGTCGCGCCCGAGCCGGTCCAGTTTCCACACCACCAGCGTATCCCCCGGCCGCAGTGCCTTCAGACAGCTCGCCAGGCCGGGGCGATCCTCGCGCTTGCCCGATGCCTGATCCTCGTACAGATGCGCCGGATCGACACCGGCCGCAATCAGCGCGTCACGCTGCAAGTCCGTGGCCTGGGAGCCGTCCGCCTTCGATACCCGCATGTAGCCAATCAGCATGTCGCACCTGTCACATATACGTTCGATTATGTGACAGTGTGAGTCAGAACGTGCTGGCCGTCAAAATTTGTCACTTAACCCGTCATTCTGACTAAGACATACAAAGGGTGTGCATGGATCGTAATGTGACAGAAATTCCAGAGGAATCCCCTCGTTGGCGAAGGTGAGCCGCAGGCGTTCCAGCGATTCGGGGTCGCGTCGCTCATAAGACGCCAGCGCGAACAGTGAGCGCGCTGTCTCCGGGTTGTGCCGTGCCTCAATGATGGCCTCCTTGATGGCTTGGACCGCCCGTTGCCAGTGGTTGACGGGTTCGGGCTTCGGCTTCTTCTCGGGCAAGCCGTTGGTGAAGCCCGTTGGCGGCTCGGTCAGGAATAGCGCGGCTTGTTCCCCGCGTGGGAGCAGCGCCCTCGACTCGATGAGCGCGATGGCGCTGGCCGCCGCTTCCAGCATCTGCACCTGTGCGGCCGGGGCCAGTACCTCGAAGGGCCGCCACAGGCTTTGCCCCGCGCGCAGCGGATGGCCGCAATGCTCCCAGACTTGGCGGATACAGCCCGCGCTACTGCCACAGTGCGACAGCGGGGTGTTCAGTTCATCGAGCAGGGTGCGCAGCAGCCGGAACCACAGACCGGCATGGATGCGCCGACGCGGCAGTTCCACGAAACCGGTAGTCAGGGCCTGCCAGATGCGCCGGTCCATGCAGGCAATCGCCTCATTGGCGGGACGCGGAGCCGCCTCGGCGTTGTCCCACTGGAGATACCGACCGGGCAGACCCCAATAGGACTCCAGCCAGCAGCCATGCTGCGGGCAACTCAGCATGAGAGGGAGTTGCCAGACGAGCAGCACGGCCTGGTTGGCCGGATCGTTCAGGCACAGTGGGCAGGCACGGCGCATCGGCTGGCTCGGCAGCCAGGCACGCCAGCGCGTGATGGATCGCGCCTTGCGCTTGGGCAGTAGCACCGAGCATTGGAACGCATAGGTTTCCAGGGCCGCAGGCAGCGAATCGTCAAGGCTGTCCAACAGCCACGGCACCCAGCCGGCCAGGCTCATCTCACGCAAGCGTTCCAGTTCAACCCCGCTGCGCTGGGCAAGCACCATCAACAAGGACGAAGGCGGCACAATGTCCAGGTCATCGAGCTGACCATGACCGAGATCGTGTGCCAGCAGCTCATGCATGTCCATCCGGTAGCAGGCGGCGACCCGGTTGAGCCAGGAGGACAGGGCTTCGCCTTCCCTTGGCGCCGGATGCAGCGGCCAGCGCGGCGTAGGCTTCACATCAGTTCCCGCTCGAATTGCCGTCGCCGTTCGCTGGGGCCGATGTAGTCGGCCATGCTGAGCGTGCGGTGGTTGATCGCCTCTTCGCCGCTCTCCACGGCGACAATGGCCGCCGCCATCAGCAGATGAGCCAGTTCGCCGATGGTGCCCTCGCTGCGTGTGAGCAGGTAGCGGGCCATGTCCAGCGTGGCAATTGCCGATGGCCGCCGCAGCGGGAGCGACGCCGCGAAGCTGGCCAGCAGCGAGCAGCAGTCCTCATTGGCTTCCCACAGCGGCAGCAGCATCGGCTCGAAGCGGTTCTCCAGTTGATCGTCCGAGCGGATGGCGAGATACGCTTCGCGCGTGCCGACGCCGACCAGCGGGATGCGCAGCTCGTTACCGAGAAAGCGCAGCAGGTTGAGGAATTCGCGCCGATTGACGCTATTGCCGGCCAGGACGTTGTGCAGCTCGTCGATCACCAGCATGCGCACGCCGATCTTGCGCAACAGGGCCAGCGCCAGTTGCTCCATTTCCGGCAACCGGGGACGTGGACGCAGCGGCGCACCCATCGCGGCCAATAGCGCGACGTAGAAGCGGATCACCGAGGGCTCGGACGGCATCTGTACCACCAACACCGGGATGTGCTCCTGGTCGGCGTCGTTGCTGGCCGGGTGCGCGCGCCGGAATTTCTCTACGACCATCGACTTGCCGTTGTTGGTGGGGCCGATCAGCAGCAGGTTGGGCATGCGTTGCTTGTTCGGCCAGACAAACAGGGTTTCCAGCCGGTTCAGCGCCTCGACCGCCCGCGGGTAGCCGATCCAGCGGTCGGCGCGGATGCGCTGGATGCGTTCGTCCGCTGGCAGCCGGGCCAGCCCCTGCACCGCCGGCAGCAGGTGGGACAGGTCAACGATGGGGTATTCGTCCATGGCTACCACTCCTCAATCTGGTCGAACGGTTTGGCCGGTGGCAGGTTGGCCGCCTGCGAGTCCACCATGCCCGTATCCGGCGGTGTTGGCTTGATGGGCGGAGCCGACACCTTGAGGTGCTGGCGTCGATCCGCATCACGCCGTGCCTTGCGCGTGGCCTTCTGGGCGGTGGTCACGATCTCGCGCATCTGCCCGATCATGCGAAACAGCGCCGACTCATCCACCTGCTCACGTCCGAGCTGACGCAGTTTCGCCAGCGCCTGGCGCTGTTCCCAGAGGGTGACAGCCGGGTGCGACAGGGTGCGGTACGGGACTTCCAGGTAGTGCTGCCCCTCCGGCTCCAGCACCCAGATGCGGCTGATGTCGCGCGGATCGCGCCGGATCAGGAAGGTCGGCAGGCGGTCACGCCGGGCGATCCACGGCTTGAGCGCGTCGGCATAGTAATGGATGTGGTCGATGACAAAGCCGGTGCGGGTCAGCGTGCGGCGGATGACCGGCAGAAAATCGACCAGAAACGCGGTGGGCCGTGTGACCACAGGCGGCACGCCGATCCGCGCCACGGCCTCGGCCCAGCGCGCGGCCGGCGGCTGGAGAAGACCGTTGTGCACCGAGGCGTGATAGGTGCCCACGGCCAGCGTGAGCCAGCGCTCCAGCTCACGCAGGGTCAAGGCAGCCATCTTCTCGGAGTTGTATTCCCCGCGCTGGTCGGGATTGGAGAAAGTCGTGCCCGGCAGGTCATCGTGGATCATCTGCATCGCCGTGCCGATGATGCGTTCCACGATGCCGCCGTAGTGCGGCCGGCCGGGCAGCCGGTAGTCCAGGCGGATGCCGTGCTGCTCGCAGCCCCGACGCAGAGCCTCGCTCTTGAACTCGGCCGCGTTGTCCAGGTAGAGCAGTCTGGGCTTGCCGCTCATCGGCCAGTCCATCTCCACATCCAGCCCTTCCAGCCAGGAACGCTTGTCGCAGGCGACATGCGCCAGGCACAGGCCGACCGAGACGGCGGACGGAGCTTCCAGCGTGACCACCATGCCGAGCACGCAGCGGGTGAATACGTCGATGGCCAGCGTGAGATACGGGCGGCCAATCGGTTGTCGGTCGCGCTCGTCGACCACGATCAGGTCGATGACCGTGTGGTCGATCTGTGCCTGCTCCAGCGGCTCGGAGACTGTCGGCGGGACGCCGCCGACACCTTGCAGTTCGCGGGAGGCATCCAGGCCTTCCCGGCGGCGCACCGTTTTGAGCGGATCGAGGCTGTCGATACGCAAGGCGACGGTGTTGCGCGTCGGCACCCGCAGCTTCTGCACCTTGCAGGCTTGTGCGACCTCCCGATGGAAGGCTGCGAGGCTGCGCTTCTGCTTGGTCAGGAAACGCTTTTGCAGCAGCTCGCGGATGATGCGCTGATAGAGTCCACGGAAGTGGTGTAAATGCAGACAGATGGTAGGAGGCCATCGACGAAC
>NZ_BMYP01000076.1 GCF_014652335.1 Vogesella fluminis
AGGCGCTGGCGGAGTTGCTGGGTCTATCACCGTTATGACGTAAAGGTGCAATTGCCCTGGCTAGTGGTAAACCAAAAGCCGAACGTAAAAAGTGAATATTGGCGAACAGTGAAAGCACAGTGCCACTCACTCTTTAAAAGCGGGAAATTCACCAAGATTATAAGTGGCACTGAAGTTCCTGGAAATATTTTTGAGCTTGAAGGGCAGCTAAACTTCATTGACCAAGTCGATTATTACAATCGACTGCGCCAAAAGACACCACTAAATCCGGAGTACCAACTTGCCCAGCACGGAAACAATACACGTAAATTATTGAACGGACGGGAGAGAACCTTCAGTCGTTTTCTCTTCTATCGGTGGTTTTATTCAAATAATCAGCCAACCATTCTCTGCGAAGGTAAAACTGATAATGTTTACTTGAAGTCAGCAATTAACCGGCTTGCAACATTCTTCCCAAATTTAGTTAAACCAAAAACCGCAACAGAACCATACAAGCTGCTCGTATCGTTTTTTAATTACACTAAGCGAACACGCTTTTTGCTTCAACTGTACGGCGGAACGTCATATCTTAAAACTTTTATTATGGAATATGACGTTCATTTCAAGTTTTATAGCAAAGCCCCGGCTCCAATCAATCCCGTAATTATTATTCTAGACAATGACAGTGGCCTTAAAGAAATTGAAACCTACCTAGTCAATAGCAAATCAGCACAACCACATCCAACGACGATTAAAAAAGAAAAAAATGAAATCAGGAAAGCCGAGTTTGTGCATGTAGTACATAATCTTTATGTTGTCTTTACCCCCATTAGTAACGCGGCTGCAGAAACGGCAATCGAGGATTTATTTAAAAAAGAAACTCTAAACGAAGAACTCTCGGGAAAAAAATTTAACAAAAATAACAATTATGACAAAGCAACGGAATATGGGAAAGAATATTTTGCTAAAAAAGTAATTCTCGTAAAAAAATCGACAATTGATTTTTCAGGCTTCCATGAATTACTTGGGCGCATCGAAAAATGCATCGGTCACTATCATTTAATTAAATGACATCAATTAGGGCTGCTCTAGATTTTAATCATTCTGTTTGCTTTGCCGAAGCGTTACCGGCTAATGGTATTGACTGGTGGCGGCTCCACTCAATCAGCCGACATTGAAGCCGTAACAGAATGAAGGTCGACAGTGGGTCGATTGCTGAAGCCCACTTCATCGCCTAAGTATGCCTGTTCTATGTCGGCCAGCGGCCACCAGCGCTCTGGTCAAGTACGACCGGCACTGCGGTCAACAACCACCAGCCCCCGCACTATGGCGCCCCGTTCTGTTCAGAGATTGCGACAGCTTATGCTTTATTCCAAGACAGAAAATACTTAACGGCATAGCCTGCTTCTGGCCGTACGCGCCCCTCAGCGGACTTTTGCAACGTTGCATCGAATGGCGGCTGGCGGCTTGCACAGAGTGAGCTATCTGCCTGCGTTGCTCCTCGTGCTGCCGGTTTTGGTCTCTTCCCGTGTTCAGGTTGCGTCGGCAGTCCCTACCACGCGGTTATTGATTCAACCTGGCGCGTCGTCTTCTCTGGTTCCTGCTACAGCGTTGTCCGTCTTCTATGCAATTGTCCTCATGGTGCCACAGGCCACCAGACACAGCATCTTGTGGCAAGTCTGCACGTGCGCAGAACCCTGCTACATCAGACTTATAGCGCTTGCCTGCGCCTGTAGCTCCAATCTGCACAACATTTTATTGCCCGCAAAGCCAATCTCGGCGCGAGACGCGCAGTATTAGCTTTGCGTCAAGACTTGTTGCCGGCGCGCTTAAATACTACAATTTGGGTTACCGGTTGCTCGTAATGGCACATGTTGTGGTTTTTCACGCTTTCATGTGGTCATCAAACCCTCTGCCCGAAATGACAATTGCGATTGAAAGGATTGCGACATGGCTCAATGCACAGCCCCAGTACGTGGGCATTCATCAGCAGCGGCGGCCGCAGCCTGCCCAGCATGCCGGCACCGCAGTAGCTACCGTGGCGGCTACAGCTCGTCTTATTCCACATCAAGCTATAGCGGTAGCAGTTATAGCCATGGCGGTGGCGCAGCAGGCGGCAGGTCCAGCAGCAGTTCGAAGCCGCGCTGGTCGAGAGCAGGTTCATCTGTGGCGTACACGCCTGCCCAAGTACAGTCCCTCACGCCAATCCGACAAACCGTTGAGACGCGCGCAGCGGCACAACCTGACCTTCGTGACGTCTTTCTGTGCCACGCGTGGGACGACCGACAAGGGGCCGCCAAAGAGCTGCACGATTTGCTTGAGGCGGCCGGTGTCAAAGTTTGGTTCAGCGAAAAGGACCTTGGCCTCGGCGTGCCAATGATGCGCGCCATCGACAAGGGCTTAGCAAATTCGCGAATCGGGCTTGTTCTCGTGACTCCTGCACTGCTGACCCGGCTTCCAAAAGAGGGCGTCGCCGACAAAGAGCTTTCGGCACTCCTCGCGGGCAACCAGCTCGTACCCATCGTGCACAACACGACCTATGAAGCTCTTCGGAATGTCAGCCCCTTGCTCGCCTCTCGAAGCGGCCTGGACACTGCAGAAGACACAATGGCGGTGGTCGCTGAAAAAATCGCAGAACTGGTTGCTATCTAGCCCCATTGCCTGCATGGTCGCTTTGCCTGTTGCTCCATCATGGTCAGCTTTCCAAGCAGTGCTAAGGGACGCGCTTTTTACAGTACACTATACGTCTTTAAGTGCTTCAGTCGACGCGCTTACCAACAGACTTACGGACAAACAACACTGGCCAGTCCGTAATAAGTAGGCATTGACTGACTTGTGGACTGATAGACACCTAAAAATTGGTCTTAACTCCACTTAACTGCCAATAAGTTGTCCCCGTGTGGATACGGCCGCAAGACCGTAGCCCGCTAAAGGTTGGCCGCATGCGGCCAACCTTTATCCTCCAGCCGCTTCCCGTGAGGTGGCCAGGGGATAGCCGAACCCGGCAAGCTGTCGTCCAGTCCAAACAGCAGGAACAAGTCGTCAAGGAGAGCACCATGCGCCACTTATCGACACTGTGTGCCGCCGCCCTGCTGGCCGGCTGCACCACCATGGCCGACACCCTGCACGGATCGCTGACGCCGCCCGCGGGCCTCGGTTACGCCGTGTTTTCCATGACCGTGTACGCCGCCGATCAAGCCAGTGCAGGCATCAGCTGGCGCGGGCTGGACAACGAACGCTACGGCAACGTCAGCGCCAATTTCGGCACCGACACCGTATTCGGCGCCGCCGGCATGACCCCGGTAGACGGCAAGCTGCAACTGCTGCCGTTGCCGCCCGGCCGCTACCAGCTGCAAGACGGCTACGGCCGCTGGAACGACCGCGAAGAATGGTGGCAGATGAACTCGCGCTACGCCCGCTTCGTGCTGAACAAGCCGTTTGAAGTGCGCGCCGGCGAAACCGTCTACCTCGGCGAAGTGCGTTTCAATCTGGACAACCTGCCGGATATCGATTTTCTCGACTCGCGACAGCGCGACTACGGCCACATGCAGCGGGTGTGGAAGGTGAACAGCCTGGACGGCGTGACCACCCGCCCCTTCAGCGGTAAGGCCGGGCGCAGCAACTGAATCACCGGAGGCAGCCACACGCTGCCACCTGACAAACAAGCGGCCAACACAAGGTTGGCCGCAACAAATTTGAACACCTAAAGAATCACTGGAGCCTACATGCTGAGCTTTGAAGACCCGATCCCGACCGCAACCCCGGCCAACACCCTGGACACCCACGGCACCAAGCGCGTCAACGCGGTAGACAAGCGCGTGATCAACGGCAAGACCGACGTCAACCAGCTGGTGCCGTTCAAGCACAAATGGGCGTGGGAAAAATACCTGGCCCAGTGCGCCAACCACTGGATGCCGCAAGAAGTGAACATGCAGCGCGATATCGAACAGTGGAAAACCGGCCAGCTCACCGAAGACGAAATGCGCATCGTCAAGCGCAACCTCGGCTTCTTCGTCACCGCCGACAGTCTGGCCGCCAACAACATCGTGCTCGGCACCTACCGCCAGATCACCAGCCCGGAATGCCGCCAGTACCTGCTGCGCCAGGCCTTCGACGAAGCCATCCACACCCACGCCTACCAGTACATCGTGGAAAGCCTGGGCCTGGATGAAGGCGAAGTCTTCAACGCCTACAACGAGATCAAATCCATCCGTGACAAGGACGAATTCCTGATCCCCTTCATCGACGTGCTGTGCCACCCCGAATTCAAGACCGGCACCCTGGAAACCGACCAGACCCTGCTGAAATCGCTGATCGTGTTCGCCTGCATCATGGAAGGCCTGTTCTTCTACGTCGGCTTCGTGCAGATCCTCGCACTGGGCCGCCAGAACAAAATGACCGGCGCCGCCGAGCAGTACCAGTACATCCTGCGCGACGAGTCCAGCCACTGCAACTTCGGCATCGACCTGATCAACACCATCAAGCTGGAACAACCGGAAGTGTGGACCGACAGCTTCAAGACCGAGATCACCGAGCTGTTCAAGCACGCGGTAGACCTGGAATACGCCTACGCCGAAGACACCATGCCGCGCGGCGTGCTGGGCCTCAACGCCAGCATGTTCAAGGAATACCTGCGCTTCATCGCCAACCGCCGCATGCAGCAGATCGGCCTGGAGCAGCTGTTCCCCGGCGTGAACAACCCGTTTCCGTGGATGAGCGAAATGATCGACCTCAAAAAAGAGAAGAATTTCTTTGAGACGAGAGTCACTGAATATCAGACTGGCGGCGCGCTGAGCTGGGATTGATATTTGCTGTCAGAAATCGGAAAGGTTGAAATTTTGTAGTCAAAATTTGAAATTTCCGATAGCCAAAGTATGAAATTTTGCTTGGCCGCACTTAGCGCGTAGAGAAACGGCAGCCTTTTAATGAAAAGCGGGAAGATGATTGAACGGTTTGAAGGCGCTGCAGGCCGCGCCGCCCTTGAGGACGCGCTATCACAGCAAAGGCTGGTCTTGGGAAACGACGCCCTGGTCAGCCGGCTAGCGGATGTTGGCATCCTGTTGAATGTGGCTGCGGGCCAAGTACTCATCACACAAGGAGCACAAGACACCGACGTCTACTTCATCATTACCGGCCGCTTTCAGGTTCAGGTCCATGGTCGTGAGGTTGCCGGGCCTGTCCGAATTTTTGTGTAAACGGGGTTTCAAATCACATCTGAGGAATGCGTTCC
>NZ_BMYP01000077.1 GCF_014652335.1 Vogesella fluminis
AACGGCCCTGCGTTTCACTATTCCGCCTTCGGGCAGGCCCAAGTCCGACAGGCTGCTAGCGTGGTATCGTCAGCGGTTAATGCGATAAATCCGAGGTGCAAGCCTACTACAGCACCAGTCCATGCTAGAAGGACAACCGCAACTTGGTTGAGTGCGGGTACCTTCTTGCATGCTAAGTAGCTGTACAAAAAGAACAGTGCGCCTGCTGCTGTACCAATATATAAGCCAATCAAGTTGGGGTTATTCACTTCTTCGACCCCTTGTTAGAGCTGCCGCCAAGAAGTGCACCGATGATGCCCCCGAGAAGTGCTCCACCGACACCAGGAACAATCATGTTTCCCACGACGACACCGCCGACAGTAGCGGCAAGCACTTGGGCGTTTTTGTCGCCGGGAGTTTGTGACGTTTGCTTATTGAATGTAACTTGAGGTTGGACCAAAACTCGTTTACTAGGAGTTTTTTTTACCGGGCCCGATGTTGCTTTCTTGGGGGGCTGTCTCTTATTCATCTTGATCCGTATTGGAACTATTTCGGTGTGTTCTTTGGGCTTAACGTTTGACGTAGGAGGCAGCCATAGCGGCAAAGCCGCTAAGGGAACCCGCAAGTTCATCTTGTCGGCTGCCACTCCCAACGGAGTGGTTAGGCCAAGTCACTTTCGGATGCAGAAATAATATTTTCAATACCTGCATCGGTTAAAGCCTTTGAAAGCTTCTTTAGAAGCTCGTTGGCACTAGCTTGGTTATGCTCCCAATCATAAGGAAGTACGTTCGAGGTTGAAACTACGTTCGGTGCAATTATGTGCAAGGCAACTTTTTCGTTACCATTGGATAGACAATGTTCGTGCCCACCAGCGATTCCCAGTGGCGTCAACTCCCACCCCGGAACTTGGGAAAGACTATTCAGAAGGATCTCTCCCTCCGTCCCATAGATCAATACTGATCTCATTTGCATTTGGTTTTTATCCATTTTTAACCCCTTTGATTGTTTGTCTAACTGCCTCGCGATACGCGTGTCTAAATCCCGCTCACCATAATTATCTCATCACCTATGTTGCCAAGGGGCGAATAACCTTGCCTTCCCATTGGATCAGCTTGTAATCGAGGCCAGCGGTCGCCTCCTTGAAAACCGACTCATTCTCATCGAATGACGCTGCAACTATGGACTGCAGGCCTGCTTGCCCGCTGAGAAGCTGCAGCAATGCATGCTGACTGATTGATCGCATTGAGTGTTGGCCAGGCTCATCCATGAGCAAAAGTCCGGGGTGATGCCCCTCGAAGCCTCGCGTCGATGACGTTTGATAAAGCGCCAGTAAGTAGCTCCAGATAAGGCGCACAAAATCGCTAGCGCTCGAGTCTGCAGTGAGACTAGTCTGAACCTTTGTGCGAATCTCGCGCAGTTCCAGCTCCGCCAAAATCGGGGTCAGACTGTCAAGGCTGATACGAATGTCCTTGATGTCGGCACTCTCATACCCAAATGAACTAGCATTGCTTCTAAAGTTCTTCTCGAATAATGAGATTCTGGACAGGTCTGCCTGGCTATAGACGTCTCTCGGCAGGGCTCTCCGATCAAGTTGGTTGGCCGCCAGTCGATCCGCAACCTCTCCAAATGTCACCATAAGAGCATCTGCCTGAGCGTTGAAGGCTTGCAGGTTAGATAACTCCAGCTCGATCTGAATTTGTCGACGAACAATCGCACGAGACTCCACCGCTCCGTTGCTCACGTCTCCCCGGAGAGAATTGCGGTAGTCATGGGTCTTAGCTAGGCGGGTGGCCACTTCCGTCAGCGCGATTTCTGACTGATGAATTTCCTCAAGAGCCCCGTTGATCTGGTTCTGCAGCATCCTGCGCTGGCTGTCGAGGTACTCAATATTTGTATTCAGGTCCATCTGAGGGCCTGAAACGATCCCAAGTAGCAGGGTGTCGTCGACTTCCTGATGACAGGTGGGGCAATGATCCACGGCTACCGTCAACTCCATCTGGGCGCCAAGGTTGCGGAGTTTCAAGGCCGTCTTGTTGCGCTCGAGATCCTCGCTAGTTTCAGCAAAAAGTACACGTAGATCTTCAAGGGCCGCCTTCTGCAACGTCAGGTTCGTCGTGGCGCGCTCGTGCAGCACACTGAGGTGCTGCAGTTCGGATGATGCTGCCTCAAGCTCCTGAATAGCCTCGGCACCTGAGGCTTTGCCATAAGCTTCCGCCTTCTCTCCAAGTAAGGAGTGCTCTGCGCGCAGCAGGCTGACCTGATCCGCTAGCGACGTCTTCAACTTCCCGTCGGATTTCACGAGCAGTACTGTTGTTGGGTCGAAGGTTGAGGTCGGTGTAGTGGAGAGGCCCTCGATAACTATCCCGTTTGCTGTCGCCGCCTGCCGAAGAGTGTCATAGGCCTTCCTCCAGTCCGAGTCGATGAGCACAGCTTCAGCATCGAGCTTCGCGCGTTTAGCTTGACGTTCAAACACACTCAGCCCAAGCAGAAACTCGGTGACCCGGATACGGACGTCGCGAATTCCGAAAAACGGAGCGTTGGCGATGTAATCGGTCCAACCGCGCTTTTGCTCAACTGCGAGCGCCGCAAATATCGTTTGGAGGTACAGCTTGGCCATACCGCCGGAGGTCGTCGGAACCTGCGGCAGTTGGTATCCAATGAATCCCTCGAGAAACTGGAAGAACCCCTCCTGCTTCTGGGCGCTGCCAGGATCAAACAGGAAAGTTGGCTTTGGCGTTCCCAACTCGACACCGGCGGTCAAGTGGGCACCATCGAACACCTCCACCAGTTTGGGCTGACGAACAGAATCTCGAATTGCCCGCCGAAGCGTGACGCTCTGGGCCCTCGAATTTTCGAGCTCGATGAAGACCTCTGAGGTGTCGACCATGATCTTGGTCTCGCCTTGAACAAAGAACTCCTTAACGGCGTAGGGCAATACCTTCTCGCCCTTACCGCCGATAAGTTCCTCCATCCCAAGGCCGTACATGAGGCAGTTAAACAGCGTGCTCTTGCCGCTAGAGTTGCTTCCACGAATGACGGTCAAGCCACGGCTGAACTCGTACTGGAAGCCGAACTCTCCTTGGGACGTCTCAATCCTCAACTTGATGCCACGCAATCTCATGCAGACTCCCATCCCTTCGCCACTTGGTCGACCATAGCTTCAGTTATGTCCTTGCCAACATGTACCAACAATTTGCGCTCTTTCGCGAAGGCATCCTGATCCCTCAGTACTTCGGCGATAAATGCTTTGCCCTTATCAGACAGCTGGTACCCAGTCGAAGTTGGCGTTACCAAGTTCTCTGCAACAGCGAATCGAATAGCGATTGCGAGGGCCGGATCGAAGCCCCACGCGTTCATGTTCAGAGCCTTGGACTTCGCTGCCTCCACTAACTTCTGGATGCGGTCTGTTCGCTTCAGCGCCCAGTTAAAGAGATGGAGCCGTGGAAGGCTAGACCTCCCTCCGCGGGATGACACTTGCAGGACTAAGAGCAATTGCGTGATTTTATAGAGTGGCCTGTGCTCAACTAGAACCGGAGACGGGCGCCTTTCAAAAAGCAACCGGCGATGCTCGCTAACTGCTTCAGCCATAGTCGACCTCACACACAGCAATCCACCTTGAGACCATCAGGCGGGCGATTTGTGATGCGCCGGTTTCGTCAATTGACGGCGCGAGCTCCCTAGCGATCCGTTCAGCGAGGCCATCCCGAATCTTCTCAGTTAACTCCTGAGGAGTGCCCTCCCAAGTTGAGCACGTCTCAACAACGTGCGCCTCGTACCCGTTAATAAGTCGCACAAGTCTTGAATGGACAGTGGGCGCCGTGTCGTTGATCCGCCTGAAGTGCGCGTCGTGGTCAAGGAACTCCCGAAGCGTGGCTTGGTACAAACGCGCCACACGTTCTTCCAACTTTCCCGTCGGCACGCGGTTCTCGAGTCGAGCCCGCGTCTTGCGCATGACATTCTGCTGGTAGGTATCCGCACTACTGCCCAACACCGGTAAAGCTGTCGGCAGGCCTCCAAAATCGAGGGCCTTGCCCACTGCGAGCTGCATTTCGTGAATCTCGGCAGCGTAGTGATCCGCGTCATGAATCAGAACTTGAAAGTCCGAGTCAAGGATTGAAAGGCTCCACCCTCGGACCTCCGCCTCTTTCGCCTGAGCGTGCTTAACTAGGTCGTTGTGGGCAATAGTTGGAGTTACCAAGTACCAGCGACGTAGCTTTGTTGTGCCCAAAATCTTCTTAAGATCAACTTCATTGGTTTGAAGCTTCCTCAGATCAGTCGTAATCTTGTCACGCTGCTTCTTGTATAGCTCCTTGGCCGGATAGAGCTTGTCAGGACAGTAGCATTGGAATCCACACCCAGTGGTCTTCGTGAACCCTTCCAAGCCGTAGTCACCTGGCGTGGCTGGGATGTGCGTATATCCGTCGACTGTGAACTTCCGTTTGAAAACCAGCTGACAGAGCTGCTCCCAGCTGTTGCCGTCGAAAGGGCCGTAAGAAGTTTGAAACACGGAGATGTCCTCGCTAGCGCCTACCGGTCATCCCTAGTGGTAACGACAGCGCTCGATATGTTCAGCCGAAGCGGTATGAGCATCGCTTGGCGAACACAAATGCAAGTGATCAAACCAATGCCCAAAAAAACTTCCTTATTACCAGATGTACCGATGCTATGCAGCTTGGCGCCTAGTGTTAAGTCCGACAGCATTATTTAATATGGATTGTTGCTTGTAAAGGAATAGCCATCCGGCGAGAGACGTAGTCTCCAAATTTGGCAGAAAACCAGGTCGGCGTATATGACATAACCTTCTGGGTTGCCTGACACGGTCTGACTCATCGGCCAATGCGAGGTATAGCCGTCAATTCTCCGGCCCCGAAACCAGAAGTGCAAAGATGTTTTCCAGAGTCGACTGTGTGAATCCGTTAGATAGCGTCCGTCAAGGTGGTGTAAATTTCAGGGCCGAACTCCGGTCCGGTTTTCCAGGT
>NZ_BMYP01000078.1 GCF_014652335.1 Vogesella fluminis
AACCCGCATGGATATTGGTTTTCATATGTTTCAAATAGCGTGAAACACTACACTAGTTGCTATTTTGAGTTTCACCCCTTTTGAGAGGGTGGCCGGGTGCTCAAAACCGCAACTAGACGGCGGGCATATTCCCCTTGCGGGTCTTATATTAGCCGCACACCCGGCCATAGACGTGCATTGTCCCACAAGGGCCAATGCAAAAGCTATGGACGTAAAAATACCGCATTACTTTCGGGTGCGGTATCCGCTAGTTGAAGGTGTTTTGAGCACCAGTCATGAAAATAGCCCGCCGAAGCGGGCCATGTCAAGCGCAAAAGCGAAGTGAGGCGCTTCAGTGCGGCGGTTGTAGCGATTCGAGCGCCAGGGCAGGCGCGTGCGCCACGATCTTCAGCAGCGCGGCAGCGGGGCCGGTGGGGTAGCGGCGGTGCTGTTCCCAGTTTTGCAGTGTTTTCACGCTGACGTGCATCATCTGGGCAAACTCCCGCTGCGACAGGCCGATCTGCTGGCGCAGCGCCTTCACGTCGGTAGCGGGGAGGGCGTGCCGGCGCGAAGCGGCCGCTTCGCCACGGGCGATGGCGCGGGCTTCCTTCAGGCTTTGCACCAGATCGTCAAACAGGGGGTTTGCCATGTTCATAACTCCTTGACCAGTTCTCTCAGGATCGCGGTCTCCTTGTCGGAGAGCGTTTCCTTGACCGACTTGGGGTAGGCCACCAGCAGGTAAATCTGCTGATCGTCCCGGATCCAGTAATAAATCACCCGGATACCACCGCTCTTGCCGCGTCCTTGCGCGGCATAGCGCAACTTGCGAATCCCGCCGCCGCCCTTGATCAGTGCGCCGCGCGCCGGATCGTCCGCCAGGGTCTGCTGCAATCCGGCGTAATCGTCGTCCGCCAGCAGCGTGGTAATCATCCGGGTAAAAGTCGGGGTTTCGATGAATTCCATAAGCGGCATCTTATCCGCCAGTGGCGGATAAGACAAGGGCGGCAGACGCCAGGCAAGCAAAAGCCCGCCAAGGCGGGGCTGGCTTCAGGCGAAAAACAAAGTCAGCGTCTACGCGACCTTGTGTTCCTTCAGGTAGGTTTGCAGGGCGGCATCGATGCGAGATTGCCAGCCGTCGCCGGTCGCGCGGAACGCGCTGACCACGTCGGGTGACAGGCGGATGGTGATGCGCTCCTTGGTGGGGGCCTTCTGCCCGCCGCGCACGCCAAGCTTTTTCAGCAGAGAGGCGGGCAGTACCTCGGCGGCAGGCTGGAATTGGCGCATGTCCTCCGCCGTCAGCTCGCGGACTTCGCCTTGCTCATCGATGAGCGGGGTGCGTTTGTTCATGACTCTTTACCTCTCTGGCATTGGCCTTGCGCAAGCTGATAACGCGGATACCGCGCTCGGTTTCGCAGAAGACCAGGACATGCAAGCGCTGAAACAGATAACCGATGGCGATATAGCGGGTTTCCGGATACGCCTTGCGGGTGTCTTGCACGACGCTTGCGCTGCTGAAATCGAACTCGGCAACCTGGGTGAAGGGCAGGCCACGCTCGCGGATGTTTCTTTCGTTCTTGGCGGGGTCGAAGTCGATTTCCATACATCGGATTGTATGTACAAAATACAGGGAAGGCAAGTATTTTGTATGTACAGCAAGGTGCGGCCACCGCGCCGTGGCAAGCGCAAAGGCAAAGTCACAGGCAAACAAAAAGCCCCGCGCTTGGCGGGGCGGGATTACCAGTATTCTCGGCCAACAGGCGGCATATCTTCCCACTCGGGCAAGCGGGGCAAGCCGTCAGGCATCTCGGCCATCAGCTGTTCAACGGTGAAGCGACGCTGGCGGCGGGGTCTCTTGTCTGTTTCGGGCTTTGCCTGGTCTGCCGTCGCGTCTTGGCTGGGTGGGGTGTCCTGATCGGGCATCATGTTGTCAGGCCAACACCTTCAGCCCTTGCTTCTGGATCACGCTCAACAGCCGCAGTGCCATGCCGCTAGGCTGTTTGGCACCAGATTCCCATTTTTGAATGGTAGAGGTACTGGTGTTCAGGTAATGCGCGAATACCGGCTGGCTGACATGGTTGTGTTCCCGGATAGCCTTGATTTGCGCCGGGGCAAAGTGGGGTACGGGGATCAGGCAGTCCTTGTCGAAGGAGCGCATGGTGGCTTTATCGATGGTGCCGGCTTCGTGCAGGGCGCTGGCGGCGCTGTGTATCGCCTCGAAGGCGTCACTCTTGAATTTACGGGCAGTCATGGCATATCTCTACTAGTGCTTTGGTGTGCATCTGCTGGTTTAGTTGGGCGTCTGTCATCGCTTCGTATGACTTTGCCAGCTTGCGAAAAGCAACAAGCTCATCATCCTCGATATTGGCCTGATCCTTCTTTGCGAACAGGTAGGCGTAGATCCAGTGCTGTCCGCCCTTGGCGACGATAATGGAACGATGCAGGTTGTTGTTGAGGCGTTTTTTGTATACGCCACCGCCTAAATCGTCAGCTTGCCCTTGTGCAACTTGCCGTATGGCCGCGCAGAGTTCCTGATCGCTAATCTTGGCTTTTTTGGCCGCCTTGCTGAACCAGGCTGTTTTGAAGGATCGCATAAATGGTTTTATCTTTTTTGATGATTCTAGCACTGGGTGCTACACCCTTCAAGGTTTAGCCAACCTCCCAATCAAACACCACCTCCACATAGCTCAGCGTGTTCGGGTGCGCCGGCCACGGGCAGGCGGCCTCATCTGGATAGACACCCGATCCCAGGCCGTACTGGTCCACCGTGGCGTGGGTGTCGCATATGTCCCGCACCCGGTGGTTGGGCGACAGCCGGAAGCGGAAGCCCTTGAAGCCCTCTTGTTGCGCCCCTTCCCGCATGTAGGCCTTGCCGTGGTAGCGGTTGATCTCGGTACGCAGTACGCGGCGGAATAAGCCGCGCGGGTTGCCTGGTACGTTCAGCAGCCCGTCCTGTAACGCCTTTGCCAGTTGTTCGGCGCGGGCCTGCCCCAGCGCCTCGTACACGGCGGGGGAGACACTGATGTTGCCCTTGCTGTCCATGAAGTTGCGCAGTGCGGTCTCCGCATCCCAGCCCCGTATTACCGCTGCATTCAGCATGTCCAGCAGTGCGCGCTCGGCACCCTGATGCACCCGCCATAGCCGATCTGATAGGCGCAGGCCATCGGGCAGCGGGTGCTGGCGCAGGTCGTTGAACACGGCGCGGGCTTTGCGCGCGGAGGCGTGGCTGTCGTTACTACCATTGTGCAGCTCGATGCGTAGGATCAGCCCGGTCCGCTCGGTGGCGGGCAGTTGCTTTTTGCTGGCGACGCGCTGTTGCAGTGTGCGCTTGTCGAATGCCCGCAGCCCCAGTACGGCTGCCAGTAGTAGCCCCTCTTCCAGTAGGGTGTTCTGCGCGTCGGCCAGTGCGGCCAACTCTTCCCGCACGATACGGGTGGCCGCTGGCAGCGCCTCCAGCGCGATGCGGCCCTCGGCGTTGCCAAGCTGGTGCAGTCGCTGGGCGATGCGCTCAGCAGCCTCTTGGTAACGGGCGTCGCTGTCCTGTTCCAGCTGTTCCAGCAGTGCCCATAGCTCTTGCCGGCTCAGCGTGGCCTCTTCCGCCATCAGGCGCTCGATGTCAATGCTCATGGCTCACGCTCGTCGCGCTGTCCCCCTTGCGGCCGTTACCCGGGGTGACCTTCACCGCTGGCGGTGCGTTGGGTTCGGGGTAGGGGTCGTAGTGCTTGGCATCGCTCTGGCGGCGTGCCTCCACGTCGGCGGCGTTGTAGCCGATTTCCTCCCACACCATCGATTTCGGCAGGCCCAGCGCCTGCAGCTTCAGCGCGCGGTCGGTGGTCTGGCTCAGGGTCTCGGTGCGGCGCTCGGCAAAGGTGATGCTGAAGGCCTCGGCGTCGGGGTTGATGCCGCGCAGCAGCAACTGCAGGCGGAAGCCGAACTCGTAGACCAGCGCCAGCATGTCCTGCAGCTGGTCGACCTCGTCGAAGTAGTCTCGCTTCAGGTCTTCCAGGATGTCGCGCGCCATGCCGTCGGTGTAGCCCATCATGCCCTTGGGCAGCGGCGTGCCGGCAAAGAAGCTGTCAAGCAGATAGGTCACGTCGCCGATGTCGCCCAGCGTGGCATCGCCCTGCACCGCGGTCACCGCGCCTTTCTTGTTCAGGTAAAAGTCGGTGGTGATCAGGTCGCTGTTTGCCTCCACCCTGTCCTGGTACGCCCGCAGCTCGATGTCGTTGGCGCCCTCCAGTACATGGCTGAGGCGTAGCGGGGCGCGGTGGCGCCGGCGCACCACCAGATCGGTGTCCGTCATGCGCAGCTTGCGCCAGATTTCGCGGCTGGCATCCAGAAACGGGCGCCCTAGCAGCCTGTCGGACTTGGGCCTGCCCGAAGGCGGAATAGTGAAACGCAGGGCCGTT
>NZ_BMYP01000079.1 GCF_014652335.1 Vogesella fluminis
AAAATTGCTGCCTGCGTCCTCGGGATGCGATTCCGGCAGACTTATGGGTAATGGAATGGGCCTAATGGGGCTGATATTGTTCGAATTTCACCATTTTTTTTCTTAATTTGAAAAGTTTTGTACTGAGTAGCAGGTTTTAACACATACAACGTATGTGTAAGAAATTGGGCTTTAACTCCAAGAAGTACTGCAAGAGCAGGTTTTGTTTTGATAGCTCGCAGGGAATCGATTTTCTTCATAGAGTCGCATTAAGCTCAAGGTGGGGGGCGGCTTATGGGCACTCCTACGCGCCTGTCGAGGGACTGTAAAGCATCGACAAGTCATTTCAAGGGCAATCCTTACGGACATTGTTGTCACTGGCCGCGATACGCGACCCAAAATCTGCCCATAAGCCGGAATTGAGTCTACCAGTTGAAAACTACGCCTACAAGAATTTTTACCTTTCCGGACAAAAATAGACACATCCACAAATCCTCTGGGCTGACCGCTTCGGCCGATAAGCTTTATTTCGCACTACGACTGCTTTTCGAGTTGAGCGGCTGCCTGAATGTCGGCGAATAATCGACAGCAACTGACCGAAGTGTGACACAGCAAGTTATCCACCTTGCGGGCTGCATAGCAACCGGAAGCGGTCACTACCAGCGCAGCATCCACAAAACGGTAAGAGTGTGCCGGCACAAGTGGTCAGCTATGTCGGAATCCGCATCCATAGTAGTGGCCTACCATAGGACGACGATGGCAGTCTTGTTATAGGTACCCTGAACGGAATGCAGCTGAAACAGTTTGCTGGTCAGTGCCCTTGCAGGATAATGGCCAAGCAAATTATCAGCCTTACTTCTTGAGTCGAGGCTTGCTAGCTCGCTGACGAGGAGAAGCTGTCCGCGTCAGCATTAACGGATTGATGCTCGGTACCGGCGCTATCGTATCAAACCATGACTCTCGCCCCAGGGCGCGAACAATCAAGATAAGTGTTCGTAGCGACGAACCTCCGCCAGCTTCGAGATTCCGCAAGGTACGAACACTGATGCCCGCGCGTTCGGCGAGCGTTGCTTGGTCGAGATTTCGGTGTATCCGCAGTGTCTTCAACCGCTCCCCCAGTACCACCTCTACCTCACCCGCAGTTTGATGCTTCGGTCCGCTACCAATTTCCATGATTTTCTCCAGACACCATTCACAACAACCGGCAATATTGCGCCTATTATGCGTAGAAACCACCAATAAGAGGTAATTTTTTACCTGTTATTGTAATGGATGGTGAACGACATGCATGGAAAAGCCCAGGTACATCGACCACGACCACACAACGCTCCTGGATTCACATTTCATGCATCTCGACGATGCCTACCCCCGAGGGGTTCTTGGTCTCAGTTGGCCAGGAGCGGACAACCCCTGAGCTATCGGCGTCACCATGTAAATGGCCCTTGGCTATCCTGCCTAAGGCGGGGCTGCCGATGCAGACCCTAATGTGCATCTACAGGCATGATTTCAAGGCGTCAACGCCGGGTGACTGGGGTTTCGAGAGAAAATTCACCTGTCGCCAGCATACCAAGACATTAAAAATACTTTAATGGTCGAAGGATTGGAAGGCGAAGGCTTGCTTGTTGTTATATAAAGCGTTTCATTGTCAGGTACATGGCACAACATATTGTGTCGCTCGTACTCATCCCACATTATTGGGAAATTTTTATCGTAAACAAATTGAACTCGAACATTTCTATCATCAAAACCTTTCTCTATCTCCACAATTAAGTCGACAGACGCATGCTTTGGAAGGCCCGCAACCTTAAAAGGAAATAGTTTACCATTGTCCTCCGCCGTTACAACTGCGGTCATTAAGTGGCGCTTTTGGTGAAAAACAAATCGGCTGTCTTTCCATTGTCCATGTTTTTTTGATGCGCTTAATGCTTTAAATATTGATAGGCCGGCAGAAAAAATCAAAAAAACAGGGAATGCATAGAAAAGAGCGTGGACTGTTCGAATTGTATTTTTTAGCTCGCCACTCCATGCCGGATAGCCCTCTGCCGGCAAAATAAAAACAAAAAGTGCAATCAACAGAAAAAATTGGAGACGCGCCGCTGTATCAAAAAATGGCGCGCGAATGTCTTCAATAAAAATTTCCCACCATAGCAGCAATAATTGCTGTCTTTTGGCTGCACGTATAAAGTGTTTGCGCATTTTAATGCATCCAGACAAAAATTAAATGCCACTCAGATTGACCCGGCCAGTCAAAGGCAAGTCGCGGGCGCAGCTGTCCATTTCCGTGCTAAGCATTTAAGATTTTATGAGGCACATATGGGATTACTCGCTCAGGACTGGCCGTGAATAGTGGAATAAACATTCTCTGGTCATTTGTAAGAACATAGAAATTCTTGGATAAATTAATTATTGAATTGTCTGTTAATCCAAATTTGAGAAATAAATCATCATGACAATCATCAGAAATCAAAGTACTTGCCTGGCTGAATTGGCCAAATAGCTCTCTTGCTAATTCAAACGCCCTAATGCCGACATCTCCATCTAGGTCAATAAGATTAGAAGCCTCAGTGGCAATGTAAGGAGTTATCCAGATATTCTCATAATCCTTAACAATTTCCCATAGCTTGTAGTAGTCCTCGATGCAAAAGGCGCCAAGCCGCTTAGATTGGCTGATATGCCGACCCTCATCAATGCCGCCTATTATCATCACAAGAAGAAGATTGGTATCTATTAGTAAGCCATTCTTCATCTGCATTACGTCTCTTTATAAGATTTAAACCCCTTAAAGGCAAAGTTGCCCTTGTCGACTATGAATGTTTTGTATTCCCTTCTTGTCCCCATGAGTGTGGCAAGCTTATACAAAGGATTGCTATCACCATTTTCCCCCTTTAGTTCGAGTGGATTTTGTCCTGACAGGTAGTAGCTAATGGTTACCTCATAATTGTCCCCAGAGATAATCACACCTTCAAGATTGAAATTCCTTGCATTGGGGACAAGCTCCCTAGCATTTTCTTCTGCAACGGAAATAGCTTTTTTGAAATCCATATTTTCACCTTTTCTTGGTTGTAAATATAATTTACACACCCGACAAAACAACAAATTAATCGGTTGTCCCTCATTGCAATTGATTCGTCTTTATTATTTTCGTCTTTCAATTGAAGGCAGCGGGGTGTCAAGCCGTTCTATGGTAACGTTGGCAAGCATTGCGTTGTAGCGCCAACGGTCAAACTTCTCACGATACTCCGTGACCAGTTGCTTGAGTGAGCTGATTTCAGCATCCCTTGCAGCAATCATTCGAGAGGCATCTGCGAGACTGCCTGGGCTAGGTAGTTTTGTAGGCGGCTGCTGGCTAAGGTTTTTCTTGCGCGCGCTAAAGGCGGCTTGAATATCCTCGTGTGCGCTCAATCCAGAGCGGCTAGGATGGTAGCCTAGGATGGGTTTGGCAGCCTTGCATACGCCTTCCCAACTTATTTTGCCAAGGTCCCAAGTGTGAATAACGTTGATAATGGCCTCGGCTGATAGAGTCCACGGAAGTGGTGTAAATGCAGACAGATGGTAGGAGGCCATCGACGAAC
>NZ_BMYP01000080.1 GCF_014652335.1 Vogesella fluminis
CCCCCCCCGCGTGTTCTGATTAAGAAGGGGGTACGAGGGATTTCAGTGATAAAGCGGTCTGGTTTCGCGAGTATGGCTGGGCAGCCTCAACAACACCAAAGGAAAGATACGATGAGTACCCTACCACTTACTGAAGCCATCCTGCTGGAGATCTATCAAAGCCTAGGCGGCAAGACATTCCAAACTAATAAAAAAGACAAGTTTGCAACCGGGCAAATCAGTTTTGACGCGCACAGAGCCATGGGTGAAGAGGTTCTCAAGGCTATATTTGAAGCGTTGGATATGGACCCAGAAGCACAGGTGGATGCCATCGGCAATCTCATGGAGTTTGCTAATGCTTACAAGTCCATCGAATTGAAAACCTGGACTTACGCTGCTGATCAGCGACAGATTTTATGGGCACTACTGGGGCAATTTTTCATTCCCGGACTGGCGCGTCGAGTCGCCTTTTGGAGCCTTGATGGGTCATTAGACAAAGGAATGCCAAGTGGGCGCTTCTGGTATTTGCCAGAGTCTCGCGATGAGGATGGTAACGCTAGCCTGTATTTACCCGTTGCTCAGGTCGTGGACTGGCTATTGGACTTGCTGGGAATGTCTGTCGAGCAAATCGCTGACCAGCATAGCGAGGCCACCTACGGCATTCATGAGGGCTTGCGACGGTCGTTGTACAACTGGCGTAATGACACACCGATCCGGCCCGACAGCATTCGGAAGTACTTTTCGGATGATGCGGAACTGACTTTCCAGGGTGTTTTCTCCCCGGATATGGAAAGTACACCGGCAGAGCAGTTTGCTGCTGCTTTGGTGTTTGTGAAACGCAAAGCGCTAACTGCCGACAAGCTACGTTGCGAGTTACCCATGACTGCGCCTGGGCGTCTTGAAGCGATTCTGGGAGAGCCTGCCGATGATGATGAGAAGGCGTTATTCGTAAAGCATCTGACCGAGCGTTACGCCGCTCCGTCCATGCAGGTTATTCGTCAGCGCCTGCTGCTCGCACGTGCGATGCAGGATGGTTATATACGCTTGCTCAAATTCCTTTGCCCGGACGTTGATCGGCAGTGCGCTGATCCTGAGCAAAACAAACTGCTACAAATCTTCAATATCTACAAGTTGGTCTACAACCTCACCGTTGACGCTTGGCACCATTGTCGTGATGAAGGTGAGTCTGCAGAAAATGCCTGGTTTGAAGCGCAACTACCACCTTGGTACCAGAATGGCCTGCTTCTCTCCATCTTGCCTTCTCGGTGGGTAATGGCAAATCAGGAGCTTGCCCAATTCCTGACACGTAGCTTCTTTGACATGGAAGCAGGTGCTGAGTTGGAAAACCATGTGGGCTGGGATGAGCCATCTGAATTACTCATCATGGAACGCAATCTTGAGCGTGCCGCGCGTGACTTCAATGAGATGGGCCGTGTGCAAAATCTGGTTGAGCGCATGAAGAATTCACCACACTGGCGAAATCTGCAGCAGGAAAATAGCTTTGGGGTGATCTCGCAAGTGGCACAACACCCGTTACTTGGACTAAAAGCAAAGCGGGTTGCGTTGCAACGTATGCGCGAGTTGGCGAATACGCCCGCCCAAATCGTGGCAACCATTTGTCTAGAGCTTGATGGCTATCTGAATGGCGAGCGCAACAATCGGCCGAAAGACACGCAAGTCAAGGTTCAGTCTTTGCTTGAAGAAGCGGAAGCAAGCGAGGGATTTGCTCAGTGGAAGACTCCCATCTTGCAATACAAGGCCAAACATATACTGGCATGCAACGATTTCGATGGTGCAGAAAAGCTGTTCCGGGAAGCTCTGGATGCTGGGCTTGAGCGCAATTTCGGTACCTTGCGCGGAGAGATAGCCAGGGACTGCCTTGCTTTGGCTGTCGCCAACGGCAAACTCATCGCTAACAACCACGATAAGTACTACCGAGAGATGCTGGCCGGCGGAATGATGGCCGAGTACCGCAATGTTGATGACATTCCACCCATTGAGGAAACCGCACGTTGGGCCGCAGAATATTTCTGGAACACCCTCTACAAACCTTACCCTAGCTTTCCGACCGAGAAGCGCCGCGCTAGCGGAGTGGTTAAAGAATTGTTTAAAGAGCTGATTCCTCTGCTCATGTCAGGAGATCAGGATGGTCTGTCACAGTGGATCAACGCCAATCGGGCCTTGCTGAAATCCCCTTTGCCTGATGTTGAGGGAAATTCTGTACTGATGAGCCTGATAAAAGTGCACACCCAGTTTTCATCGCGGCTTCCGCAGATGCGGCAGATGATTCCTGTCGAACTGCAAGGTGTGCAACACCAGTTCGAAAACATGCTGAAGCACTGGCGACAGTTTTTCGGTCAGCTGGTCAAGGAGAGTCCGAAACAGTTGAATATTTCTGACTTGAAGAGGCAAACCCCACTGATGTTAATGGCACAGGCTGGCGACACAGAATTGGTGCAGATGATGCTAAAAGCCGGGGCTAATCCTGATTTGCAAGACTGGCATGGCATGACGGCACTGCATGCAGCATGTAAATCACTCGAGGATGGTTGCGTGGATGTCCTGCTTGATCATCCATGTCAATTAGACAAGGTCACGCGAGATGGGCGCACCCCGCTGCATACCGCAAGTTGGGCAGGTCATACTCATGCAGTCAAGCGTCTATCCCAACTGGCACCAGAATTAGTTTGGCAGAGAGACGCGAACAATCTGACGCCCCTGGAGTTGGCGGAGACCTTGATAGAGCAGCCCGATGCATTGGAGTTTCTTGCAGAACTACGCGCCCAAGACAGCGAGCGTTGTGCATCCAGGAAAGAACTGGAGTCGATCGTGCAATTGCTTGAGCAGGTGCCATCGCTGAATTAACAGGCAGTAAATCAGTCCGTATTCACTAGATGCATTAATGGCCGCTCTCCAATTTGAAAGCGGCCATTCCTCATCGTTCACCCATTCGTCTGCTTTGGCCGACGATCTGCCGGAGTTCTCACCCGGTCGGCGGCAGGTCGGCCGAAGCGGCCAGTCAGTGGGCCGTAGTCAGATGGCAGCTCTCGGACTGCAGCGGTCAACCCTGGAATTCGTAAGCTGCCATTTGGATAGCGGTTTTACGCGGCGACGTCCCCCCGGTATTGAGTAGCACGTGACTTTAGAGTCCAATCCACCATGACAAGGAGTTGGACATGAAGAAACGATTCACCGAAGAACAGATCATTGGCTTTCTGCGCGAAGCAGAAGCCGGCATGCCCGTAGCCGAGCTTTGCCGAAAGCACGCCTTCTCGGAAGCCAGCTATTACCTCTGGCGCAGCAAGTTTGGCGGCATGAATGTGTCGGAAGCCAAGCGCCTCAAGGAGCTAGAAGCCGAGAACGCACGGCTGAAAAAGCTCCTGGCCGAGACGATGCTCGAGAATGAGATCACCAAGGAAGCTCTTCGAAAGAAGTGGTGAGCGCACCGTCACGGCGGGAGCTGGTGCGCCACTTGA
>NZ_BMYP01000081.1 GCF_014652335.1 Vogesella fluminis
CGGACAATTTGGCAGTTTCCCGCCAATGGTCCGTTTACACAAAATTCTGCACACCCTCCCTAGGTTGTGGCAAACCGTGCAAGCCGGTTACCTCTATGTGAATCGTCCGCTTTCCAAAGCGCCGACCGTCGCCTTTGGGTCGACTGCAGCCGTGATCTGGTTGGCAGCTCCCGGCCAATTGCAGTCTTTCACCATCACTTACCAAAGGACTGCTTCAAGACATATTGTTGCCGTTGACAGGTCGTATACCTGCTATCGGCAAAGCAGTCTTCCAGAACCGAGCACTTTTACTCAGAAGTGCCGTGTTGGCCTTCACAAAAGAGCCGCCTGTACGCAGATGGTGAGGTGTGCAGTTGGCCCGCAAAGTGCTGACGCAGGGACAATGCAGAGCTAAATCCCACCTCCGTCGCAATCTGCTCAATCGGCAAATCCGTAGTTTCCAGCAGCAGCTGCGCTCTTGCGATACGTTCGGCAGCTAGCCACTTGACGAATGTCATTCCCGTGGCCTCACGAAAACGCCGGGTAAAGGTTCGCCGACTCATGCGCGCTACTTCGGCCAATACATCCAGTGACAGCGGCTCCGACAGATGCTCGCGCGCCCATTCCAGAACACCCGGTAAACGGCTTTCGCTGGGCAGCGAAGGCACCGGCTGCTCGATGTATTGCGCCTGTCCGCCCTGGCGGTGTGGCGGTGTAACCAGCAACCTCGCTACGCGGTTGGCAACGTCAGCGCCGTGACGCTGACGCACGAGGTTCAGGCAGCAATCAATCGCAGCAACTGTCCCGGCTGACGTAATGACATTGCCATCATCCACATAGAGTACATCTGGCAGGAAGTTAGCTCTGGGAAAACGTTTGGCGAAAAGCTCGCGACAGGCCCAATGGGTTGTCGCGCGGCGTTCGTCCAACAAACCAGCATCACCCAGTACAAAGGCGCCTAGGCACAGGCCAACAACCTGTGCGCCGCGGGCATGGGCCTGTCTCAGTGCGTTCGACAAAACCTCTGGTGCAGCGTTTTCTGGATGGTTCCAAGCCGGGACGATGACGATGTCAGCGTTGTCCATAGCACCAAGGCCTCCGGGTACCTCAATTTCCATACCCTGGTCGCAGCGAACGCGGCCAGGAGTCGGCGCGCAGTAGTGCACTTCGTACGGTGGTAGTCCACTAGGTGCAGGCGTTACGCCGAACACGATGCCCGGCACCGAGAGATGAAAAAGGCTGACGCCCTCGAAAGCAAGGACTGCTACACGGACGGGCTTCATAGAGTCTCCAGTGGCGATGGCTACAAATTGGCCCAATTTTATCTAATGTTGTCATTTGGGCCAATGGTGCGAATCCGAGCCAATCCGCAAAATTGACCCCAACGCGCAAACGGCGTCTTCAATGCGCGCAATCAGCAAATTTTTGAAAGGAAAATCATATGAAAATCTTAAACCCTTTGCGCAGCGCAGCAGCCTTGAGTGGCATCGCGATGCTCGTTGTCAGCGGTATCGCCTACTCCGACACAAACGCCTCCACAGCTAGCGTTTCTGTGGGAAATGCCGTCCAAGTTCAGCAGATACGAAACGCTACCGTCAAGATTGACTTCTCGGGCACCACGTTCCTAGTCGACCCCATGCTCTCCGCCAAAGGTGGGTTCCCGGGCTTTGAAGGCACCTACCGCAGCGAGTTGCGCAACCCATTGGTCGAATTACCTTTCTCGGTTGATGATGTGTTGAAAAGCGTCGAAGCCATCGTTGTTACCCACACCCACACGGATCACTGGGATGAAGCTGCGCAAAAGCAGATTCCTAAAAACATGCCAGTGTTTGTACAAAACGAAGTAGATGCCAAAACAATTCGTGGTCAAGGCTTTAAGGATGTGCGTGTCCTCAAGGGCACCACCACTTTCAACGGCGTAAAACTGAGCAAAACCGGTGGCCAGCATGGCAGTGATTTGTGGTTTGCAGACCCTGTGCGTTCTGAGGCGATGGGCCCAGTCATGGGGGTTGTGTTTTCTGCTCCCAAGGCCAAAACCGTTTACGTCGCTGGTGACACGGTGTGGCGCCCCGAAGTGGATCAGGCGCTGAAACAGCACAAGCCAGACGTGGTGATCCTTAACACGGGGAGCGCGCTGATGGCAGGCTGGGAGGAGCATCCCATCATCATGGGCAAGCAGGACACACTACACGCCACCAAGGCAGCTCCCAACGCCGCCATTGTGGCGGTACACATGGATTCAGTGAACCATATGTCACTCAGCCGCAAGGAACTACGTGAATTTGTGCAAGAGAACAAAATTCAGGAGCGAGTGGTGATTCCTGAAGACGGTGAAGTGATGACGTTCTAAGAAATCAGGCTGCCTAAAATTAGGCAGCCTGTCTCACCCTCTCTAGCCTTAAGAAAGGCAGCAATAGCTATTAAAGCAGTCATCAACTGACGAGTTGCGAAAGGCAGCAGTGGGTCGATTTGAGCCATTGATGGTCAGGTGTGCAAGTAGCTGTACCTGGGCGTGCAGTGGCCTTGCAATTAGATGTGCGAACTCGTGCAATTCCGCATCGGGAAGGCGATGCATTAAATTTTCTGAAAAATTACAAATATTCCCAGAGCTTTTCCAAAAAATAACGCAGATCACAGCAATGGTTAAACAGGTTGTGCTGCATGGGACATGAATGCCAACAGGAGCCGGGGCAGTCCGCACAGCAGGTCAGCTTCACCGGAAGCAAAACTAGCAAATTTATGATGTAGAGGTGTAAGGTAAGGGCAACTCTTACTCAAGGTATTCTCAGCATGCCAATTTTGCGCAAGCTTGAAATTAGCAACTTTCGTGGCATACAGGCCTTGAGTTGGAAGCCTTCTCCTGGCATCAACGCTCTGATCGGACCGGGGGACAGCTGTAAATCGACGATTCTCGATGCCATTGACTGGTGCCTTGGTGCGCGACGGTCACTCCCCGTCGGAGAGTCTGATTTCTTTCTGCTCGATACGACCAAGGCCATCACGATTATTGCAACAGTTGGCCATTTGGCCGATGAATTGAAGTCGCTCAGTCGCTACGGAGAATATCTGAAGGGTTTTAACCTCGCGGATGGGACGATCCACGATGAACCCGGACTTGGACTCGATGTCGTCTTACAACTGGCGCTTCGTATCGAGCAAGATCTTGAGCCACAGTGGTACGTACTTCCAAGGAGTAGCAGTACTGACCTTCCGATTGAATCGCTACCAAGGTTGCCCTGGTCGCATCGTCAACTGTTGTCACCCTCACGTATCGGCTCCAATTCATCGCACAACCTCAGCTGGCGCAGAGATTCAGCCCTTGCCAAACTCAGCTCTGAAGAGGTTTCTGCAAGTGATGTGTTGGCCGATGCTCTGCGTAATGCTAGCAGCCTGTCGGACTTAACGAGCCGTATGAGATAATTCGGATCATCCAAAACACAGC
>NZ_BMYP01000082.1 GCF_014652335.1 Vogesella fluminis
CGGACAATTTGGCAGTTTCCCGCCAATGGTCCGTTTACACAAAATTCTGCACACCCTCGGCTCAGTGCGGCGTCGAGCTGGCTCTGCGCGCCGTCGCGGGCCAGTTGTTTGCCGCCGGCGCCGGGCTGTGCTTCGGTAGTCAGCAGCAGGCCATGGCCGGCGCGGATGGCGCCGTGGCGGTCGGTCCTGAGTTCGAAGCCGTCGCCGCGCGCTTGCGCTTTGCCGTCTTGCCGCGGGTGGGCGAGGTAGCCCTGGTTCAGCTGGGTCTTGCCGTGCTCGGATGACAGCTTGGCGCGTACTTCGCCCGGGGTGTCGTCGAACAGCAGTTCGTTGTACTGCCCGCCGTGGTGTTCCTTGGATTTGATGCCGGACAGCGTCTGGTTGCCGGGCAGGCTGCCGGCGCCGCTGAACGCCGGTGTCGGGTGGCTGCCGTTGTACAGCACGCCGGTAATCACCGGGCGGTCGATATCGCCTTCGATAAAGTCGACCAGCACTTCCTGGCCGAGGCGCGGGATGAACTGGTGGCCCCAGCCGGCGCCGGCGCTGGGCATCGCCACCCGCAGCCAGCAGCTGGAGCGTTCGTCGAGGTTGGCGCCGCTGTCCGGGTGTTCGTCCGGCCGCTGCCAGTGGAACTGCACCTTGATGCGGCCGTGGGCGTCGGTGTGGACTTCTTCGTTGGCGGGGCCGACCACGGTGGCGGTCTGCGAGCCGCGCGCGCTGGGTTTGGCGTGGCTGGAGTCGGCATAGGCCGGGGTGAGCGGCAGGCCACGACGCTGGGCGTCGAAGTCGCTGCGGAACGGCGCTTCAGTCTCTGCAGCCAAGGTTGGCCGCAACGCCGCGGGCAGGCTACGGGCCAGCTCGGTCGGCAGGTTGTTGCGGACGGTCAACGTCTGGCGGGTGACCACGAACTCGCGCTGCTCGGTGGCGTCGCCGTCGTGCGCCGGGTGCGCGTCGAGGCGGAACCACTGACCGGCGGTGAGGCCGCGCACCGCGCCGCCGCCGCTGAACTGTTTCACCTGCGCGTCGTGCGCCAGCTGCCGCAGCCGCGCGTAGTGGCTGAGCTGTTCGGCGTCGCTGGCGTAGTAGGCGCCGGGGGCGTCGTAGTGCTGCAGGCTGGATTGCAGGCGGGCGCCATCGAGACCCTGCTCGACGGCAGTCTCGTCGCCGCTGTGGCCGGTGGCCACCGGCTGGTAGTCGTAAGTCGCCAACGCCACGCTGCCGGTCACGATCTGTCGCGCGCCGTCCCAGCGCGTCAAGCCATCCTCTTCTTCCGTCGCATCGCTGCGGTGGAAGCGTACCCGCTCAACGTTGGCCGCAGGCAGTGAATACGGGTCGTCGAAGGCGAGCAGCTTGACCTGTGGCGTGTCCCCGTCCAGGTGCTCGTAGCGCCAGGAGAGGCCTTCCTCGCGCAACAGGCGGCAGACGAAATCGTGGTCGGATTCGCGGTACTGCAGGCAGTAGCTGCGGTTGGGTAGCGGGCCGGCCAGCGCGAAGTCCAGGCCCTGTACCGCGGCGAACAGCGGGTTGGCGGCCGCGAGCTCGGCGAAGAGCTGGCGCACGATGGCGTCGACGCTCAGGTCCTGGAACACCCGCGAGGTCTGGCGCAGACGCAGCAGCGCGAACGGCGGCTCGACGGTCAACGCATACTTGGCAAAGCCGCCGTCGCTGCCCAGCGTCTCGGCGGCGCTGACCACGCCGCAGCGCAGGCTCTCGCTGCCATCGGCGCCGGCGATGCCGAGGCGTACCGGCAGGCCCAGCAGCGACTTCAGCTCGATGCTGTCACTGGCGGACAGGCACTCGACGCGGAAGCGGTAATCGCCGGCCAGCGCCTCGTCGCCGCTCAGGCTCAGCGGGAGCAGCGCCTCGCCCCAGCGCTGGCCATCACCCAGTTGCAGGGTGAGCAGACGCTGGTCCTGGTTGAAGGCGGAGGCGAAGCTGGCAAGCAGGTCGGGGAGATTCATGGCAGCGGCTCCGGAGCGGGACAAAGCGCCGGATTATGCCAAAAAATTATTTATTTGTCTTTGTGGGGGTGCGATCTATTAGCTACCGCATCTGAATATCAGGAGCAAATCTGCAATTGCTCGCTTAGCGGCGGATAGCCACCACAGCCAGCTCACCAAACCAGAACGGCGCGGCTGGCCGATTACGCGCGGCGACAGTGGCAGCGGCCGTCGCTGCAGGGCTGGCTGCAGCTGCCGCGCGACTGAGCGGCAGCCTTCCGTGATCACGGCGCGGGGTGCATACTCTGTGCTTGCCGCCCGTGACCGCCGACCCGCCATCCCCGCCATGACTGTTGCCGCCGTTTCCGTCACCACCGCCACCCCGCCGCTGCAGCTGGCCGGGGTGCCGGAGGTGTTCGAGCACACCACCGACCGTGCCGAGTTCTGCCTGCCGGCGCCGGGGGTGGAGCTGTACCGCGCCCATATCGTGCGTCACGCCTTCGAGCCGCACACCCACCAGGCGTTCGGGCTGGGCGCGATCGAGGCCGGGGTGGAGCGCTTTCGCTACGGCGGCGGCGAGCACCTGGCACCGCCCGGTTCCATCGTGCTGATGAACCCGGACGAGCTGCACACCGGCCGCGCCGAGACCGCGCACGGCTGGCGCTACCGCATGCTGTATCTCGATCCGGCGGTGCTGGCGCGGGTCAGCGGCGAGGACGGCTGGTGGTTCGACGAGGCGGTGCGCCACGATGTCGCCGCCGCGCAGCGCGTCAGCCAGCTGCTGGCCGCGCTGTGGCAGGCGCACGAGCCGCTGGCCTTCGACAGCCTGCTGTTCCGGCTGCTGGCCGAGTTCCGCCGCCATGCGCGGGTGCCGCAGCCTGCGCCCGCCGAGGCGGCGCACCGCTTCGCGCCGGTGCTGGACTACCTGCGCGCCAACCTCGCCGAAAAACTGACGCTGCCGCAGCTGGCGGCGGTGGCCGGCCTCAGTCCCTTTCATTTCCTGCGCCGTTTCCAGGCGCAATACCACGTCACGCCGCAGCAGATGCTGATGGCGCTGCGTCTGTTCGAGGCCAAGCAGCTGCTGGCGACCGGCGTCGCGCCGGCGCAGGTGGCCGCCGCCACCGGGCTGGCCGATCAGGCGCACCTGACGCGCGCCTTCGTGCGCCGCTACGGCGTGACCCCGGCGCGCTACCAGAAGCAGGTGCGCGCCTAGCAGCCTGTCGGACTTGGGCCTGCCCGAAGGCGGAATAGTGAAACGCAGGGCC
>NZ_BMYP01000083.1 GCF_014652335.1 Vogesella fluminis
ATTTTGCAGGTTTGCACCCCTTCCTTCACGTCCTCGCTTCAAAACGTCAACAGCCCCTAGCGGTGGCAGGTTGTGCTGGCCATTGCGTCGCAATGGCGTATATCAGGCTGCGGACGAGCGCTTGGCGGCAGTTTTCACGGCGTCCACGGTGGCGCTGTTGGCGGCCTTGACGCTGGAGTCGGCGAACTCGGCCACTTGCTGCGCGGCCTTGGTCATCGAGTTGATGGCGGCGGCGCCGGCGGCGATGCCGGATTTCAGCGCGTTGACGGCGGTTTCGGAGCCGGCTGGTGCGTTCTTGCTCAGCAGGTCGATGTTGCTGATCACCGACTTGTTCAGCTCGTTAAAATTGCTTTCCGCGATCTTGCCCAGTTCGGCCTGGGTTTCGGACACGATGTCGTACACGCTGCGCGAGTTGGCCACGGCCTGTTCCAGATTCTGGGTTGCCAGCTTGTTCAGGCGGGTCAGGGCGTCCTGTGGTGTTTTCAGGTCGCTCAGCTCGCGGGTCAGCTTGACGTTTTCTTCCAGCGACTGCTTGGACAGCTCGAAATTGAGCTTGACCAGACGTTCGGTGCTGTCCAGGGAGATTTGTGCGGCGCGGAACAGTGCCTCAAAACCATTCAGGGACAGTTTGCTCAGTTGTTCGGTTGGATTGATCATTTGGGATACCCTCACTCGCTGTTGATGTAACTCGGTTTGGTCCGGTGTGCCGTCATTGTTGTTGTCCTTTTTTTGTCGCATCATGCCGGGCTGATGCGCTGCACAATGACAAAAAGATGGTAACGTAACTTCGAAATCGGTGCCTAGAAGTTTTGCTCTACCATGTTGCGTTTATGATAATGTGGCGCCACACAACAAAAAATAAGCCGGGAGTGTTACATGAGTGTTGAAAAACGGGTCATCAAGAAGTATCCCAACCGCCGTTTGTACGATACCGCCACCAGTTCCTACATCACGCTGGGCGATGTGAAGCAGCTGGTACTGGATAATGTGGATATCCAGGTTGTTGATGCCAAAACACACGATGACATCACGCGTGGCGTGTTGCTGCAGATCATCCTGGAAGAGGAGAGTGGCGGCTCGCCGATGTTCAGCTACGAAGTGCTGACTCAGTTCATCCGTTTTTACGGCCAGGCGATGCAGGGCATGATGGGGCCGTTTCTGGAGAAAAACCTGCAGCTGTTCACCCAGCTGCAGTCGCGCATGCAGGAGCAGGCCAAGACCATCTACGGTGACAACCCGATGGTGAATGCCAAGATGTGGGGAGACTTCCTCAACTTCCAGGGGCCGGCGATGCAGAACATGATGACCAGCTACCTGGACCAGAGCACCAATATGTTCCTCGACATGCAAAACCGCATGCAGGAGCAGGCGCGCACCATGTTCAGCGGTTTCGGCTTCCCGGCCTATCCGCCCAGTCGCGACGACGACAAGAACCCGCCCAAGTAGTTTTTTTCCAGCGCGGTTTTTTCTATAATGCACAGTTCACAGCCGGACGTTATTGCAACGTCCGGCTTTCTGCATTGAATTTCTTCCAAGGTTGTGTCCCATGTCGCACGTTGCACCCAAAGTAGGGTTTATCAGTCTGGGCTGTCCGAAGGCGGCCAGCGATTCCGAGCAGATCCTCACCCGCCTGCGCGCCGAAGGTTACGAGATCTCCGGTACCTATGACGGTGCCGACCTGGTGGTGGTCAACACCTGTGGCTTCATTGATGCGGCGGTGCAGGAATCGCTGGATGCCATCGGCGAGGCGCTGACCGAAAACGGCAAGGTAATCGTTACCGGCTGTCTCGGCGCCAAGGATGACGTGATCCGCAGTAGCCATCCATCGGTGCTGGCCGTCACCGGCCCGCACGCTACCGACGAGGTGATGGGGCACGTGCACAGTCACCTGCCAAAGCCGCACGATCCGTTCGTCGACCTGGTGCCGGACATTGGTGTGCGCCTGACACCTAAGCATTACGCCTACCTGAAGATTTCCGAAGGCTGCAACCACCGCTGTACCTTCTGCATCATTCCGTCGATGCGCGGCGATCTGGAGAGCCGGGCGGTCCAGAGCGTTTTGGCCGAGGCGGCCAACTTGGCCCGAGCCGGCGTCAAGGAGCTGTTGATCATCTCGCAGGACACCTCCGCCTACGGTGTGGACGTGAAGTACAAGCTGGGCTTCCATAACGGCCGCCCGGTGAGGACACGCATGACCGAGCTGTGCGAGGAGCTGGGCAAGCACGGTATCTGGGTACGCCTGCACTATGTCTATCCGTATCCGCACGTCGATGAAGTGATCCCGCTGATGCGTGACGGCAAGATCCTGCCGTATCTGGACATCCCGTTCCAGCACGCCAGCCAGAAAATCCTGAAGCTGATGAAGCGCCCGGCCAGCAGCGACAACGTGCTGGCACGCATCAAGAAGTGGCGCGAGATCTGCCCGCAACTGGTGATCCGCTCCACCTTCATTGTCGGCTTTCCCGGCGAGACCGAAGAAGACTTCGAGGAGCTGCTGGCCTTCATTCGCGAGGCGCAGCTGGACCGTGTCGGCTGTTTTGCCTATTCGCCGGTGGAGGGGGCGGCCGCCAACGAGCTGCCGGATCCGGTACCGGACGATGTGAAGGAGGCGCGCAAGGAGCGCTTCATGGCGGTACAGGCCGAAATCAGCGCCGCAAGGTTGGCCGCACGCATCGGTCAGCGCCTGCAGGTACTGGTTGACGAAATCGACGAGGAAGGCACTGCAGTCTGTCGCAGCTACGCCGATGCGCCGGAGATCGACGGTTTGGTGTTCGTCGAGGATTCGAGCGGCCTTGCGGTGGGGGATTTTGTCGAGGTCGATATCGTCGATGCCAGCGAGCACGACCTGTGGGGCGGGCGCGTGTGATTGCAGGCCGGTGGCGGGATGGAACAAGTCCTGTGCCGCCGGCGTGAAGACGGCAGGCCTGATGCGGTAGCCCTGCCGGCTTCGGCTTGCAAGGCTGCCTTGTTTCGGGACGCCTGATTGCGGCCGGTTGATAGCTAAAAAAGAAAAACCCCTTGAATTTCAAGGGGTTATTTTTTGGCACTGGCGGAGAGGGAGGATAGCGTCCGTCAAGGTGGTGTAAATTTCAGGGCCGAACTCCGGTCCGGTTTTCCAG
>NZ_BMYP01000084.1 GCF_014652335.1 Vogesella fluminis
AGCGATGGAGTTAACTCTTCATTGGTTTGATCGTCGACTTGGGTAGAAGATTGTATCGCGGCATGTCGAGAGACATGTCACGCAAACTCGATGTTATCAAAGTAAGGCAACTGAAATGATAGGGTCAAGTGAATAAGTGCATCTGGTGGATGCCTTGGCGATCACAGGCGATGAAGGACGTGCAAGCCTGCGAAAAGCAGTGGGGAGCTGGCAATGAAGCTTTGATCCACTGATATCCGAATGGGGAAACCCACTCCGCAAGGAGTACTCCGGCCTGAATATATAGGGTCGGTAGAGCGAACCGGGAGAACTGAAACATCTAAGTACCCCGAGGAAAAGAAATCAACCGAGATTCCGTAAGTAGTGGCGAGCGAACGCGGAAGAGCCTGTACGTGTTATGGATTGTGTTAGTGGAAAGGTCCTGGAAAGGCCTGCCGTAGTGGGTGATAGCCCCGTACGCGAAAACGCATTCCAAGAACTAGGCGTACGAGAAGTAGGGCGGGACACGCGAAATCCTGTCTGAATATGGGGGGACCATCCTCCAAGGCTAAATACTCGTGATCGACCGATAGTGAACCAGTACCGTGAGGGAAAGGCGAAAAGAACCCCGGGAGGGGAGTGAAATAGAACCTGAAACCGGATGCATACAAACAGTGGGAGCCTGGAAACGGGTGACTGCGTACCTTTTGTATAATGGGTCAGCGACTTACATTCAGTGGCAAGCTTAACCGAATAGGGGAGGCGTAGGGAAACCGAGTCCGAACAGGGCGTCTTAGTCGCTGGGTGTAGACCCGAAACCGAGTGATCTATCCATGGCCAGGATGAAGGTGCGGTAACACGNTAACACGCACTGGAGGTCCGAACCCACTAGTGTTGCAAAACTAGGGGATGAGCTGTGGATAGGGGTGAAAGGCTAAACAAACTCGGAGATAGCTGGTTCTCCCCGAAAACTATTTAGGTAGTGCCTCATGTATCACTTCCGGGGGTAAAGCACTGTTATGGCTAGGGGGTCATTGCGATTTACCAAACCATGGCAAACTCTGAATACCGGAAAGTGCAAGCATGGGAGACAGACGGTGGGTGCTAACGTCCATCGTCAAGAGGGAAACAACCCAGACCGCCAGCTAAGGTCCCAAATGATCAGTTAAGTGGTAAACGAGGTGGGAAGGCACAGACAGCCAGGATGTTGGCTTAGAAGCAGCCATCATTTAAAGAAAGCGTAATAGCTCACTGGTCGAGTCGTCCTGCGCGGAAGATGTAACGGGGCTCAAACTGATAACCGAAGCTGCGGATGGGCACAGTCAAATGTGTCCGTGGTAGGGGAGCGTTCTGTAGGTCTGTGAAGGTGGTGGTGTAAACCCTGCTGGAGATATCAGAAGTGCGAATGCTGACATGAGTAGCGATAAAGCGGGTGAAAAGCCCGCTCGCCGAAAGCCCAAGGTTTCCTACGCAACGTTCATCGGCGTAGGGTGAGTCGGCCCCTAAGGCGAGGCTGAAAAGCGTAGTCGATGGGAAACGGGTTAAAATTCCCGTACTTTTATGCAGTGCGATGTGGGGACGGAGAAGGTTAGGTTAGCGGCCTGTTGGAATAGGTCGTTTAAGCCGGTAGGCTGGTGCGGAAGGCAAATCCGCTGCACCTTAAGGCCGAGAGGTGATGACGAGGGTCTACGGACCTGAAGTAACTGATACCACGCTTCCAGGAAAAGCCACTAAGCTTCAGCTGCATAAGAACCGTACCGCAAACCGACACAGGTGGGCAGGATGAGAATTCTAAGGCGCTTGAGAGAACTCAGGAGAAGGAACTCGGCAAATTGATACCGTAACTTCGGGAGAAGGTATGCCTCTCTAGGTGAAGTTCCTGCGAATGGAGCTTGGAGAGGTCGCAGAGAATAGGTGGCTGCGACTGTTTATCAAAAACACAGCTCTGTGCCAACACGAAAGTGGACGTATACGGAGTGACGCCTGCCCGGTGCTGGAAGATTAAATGATGGGGTGCAAGCTCTTGACTGAAGTCCCAGTAAACGGCGGCCGTAACTATAACGGTCCTAAGGTAGCGAAATTCCTTGTCGGGTAAGTTCCGACCCGCACGAATGGCGTAACGATGGCCACACTGTCTCCTCCTGAGACTCAGCGAAGTTGAAATGTTTGTGAAGATGCAATCTACCCGCTGCTAGACGGAAAGACCCCGTGAACCTTTACTGTAGCTTTGCATTGGACTTTGAACAGACTTGTGTAGGATAGGTGGGAGGCTATGAAGCAGTCACGCTAGTGATTGTGGAGCCGTCCTTGAAATACCACCCTGGTGTGTTTGAGGTTCTAACCTTGGTCCGTGATCCGGATCGGGGACAGTGCATGGTAGGCAGTTTGACTGGGGCGGTCTCCTCCCAAAGTGTAACGGAGGAGTTCGAAGGTTACCTAGGTACGGTCGGAAATCGTGCTGATAGTGCAATGGCAAAAGGTAGCTTAACTGCGAGACCGACAAGTCGAGCAGGTGCGAAAGCAGGACATAGTGATCCGGTGGTTCTGAATGGAAGGGCCATCGCTCAACGGATAAAAGGTACTCCGGGGATAACAGGCTGATTCCGCCCAAGAGTTCACATCGACGGCGGAGTTTGGCACCTCGATGTCGGCTCATCACATCCTGGGGCTGTAGCCGGTCCCAAGGGTATGGCTGTTCGCCATTTAAAGTGGTACGTGAGCTGGGTTCAAAACGTCGTGAGACAGTTTGGTCCCTATCTGCAGTGGGCGTTGGAAGTTTGACGGGGGCTGCTCCTAGTACGAGAGGACCGGAGTGGACGAACCTCTGGTGTACCGGTTGTGACGCCAGTTGCATTGCCGGGTAGCTAAGTTCGGAAGAGATAACCGCTGAAAGCATCTAAGCGGGAAACTTGCCTGAAGATGAGACTTCCCTGGGCCCTTGAGGTCCCTGAAGAGTCGTTCGAGACCAGGACGTTGATAGGTCGGGTGTGGAAGCGCTGTGAGGCGTTAAGCTAACCGATACTAATTGCTCGTGAGGCTTGATCCTATCATTTGAGTGGCTTTGCCGAGAGGCGGAGCGAAGCGGAAACGCGATACGGAATACGAAATCTTCTACCG
>NZ_BMYP01000085.1 GCF_014652335.1 Vogesella fluminis
CTCATCTCACCCCCATCCTCCAGACCTGCCCGCCGTTGCACTTACTCCCTGAATTCGCCAAGTAAGCAAAGAAAAGGCGACCCGAAGGGGCAAGAATTCCCGTGAAAACTGCCGCCAGCCCGGCGCCGCCCATACGCTGCGCTCAAAAGAGGGCGGCTTTTTTCCGGGCTGGCGGCAGTTTGCACGGCTTGCCCCAACGGGATGGCGTGACGGTTCGGTTTTGGCTGACGGTTGACGGTGCCGGTCGGGTAGGTTGGCGCTGAGCTTGCGAAGCCCAACGTTCACCGCGTCAATCAAAGGTTGGCCGCAAGCCGTTTCCGGTTTGCGGCCAACGTTGTTTTGCGATTGATCACATCTCCCTGCTCAGGCCAGCAGGCGGCAGTGCCATTGTTGCAGGTCGGCGGGGATGCCGAGGTCGCGCGGGTTGCCGAAGGGGGGGCCACGGGCTGTGGCCTTCGGCCAAGGCCTTGGCGGCTTCTTCCGGGGTCGGGTAGGCGGCGAGCGCCTCGCCCTCGTGCATGATGTGGTAGCGGCCATCGAGCGGCACGATCTCGAACGGGCCGTAGCGGGTGTCGTAGGTCCAGCATTTCATGATGATGCCCTCCTTGCTTTTAATGGTAGTCGACGGGGCCTGGCTGTTTGCCGCCAAATGCCGCGCGGCCGACACGAATCAGGGCTGGGCAAAAAGCTTGGCCGCAAGCCTTGCCTCGCCTGCGGCCAAGCTTTTCACTCCCGCGCCGGTCTCACGCCGGCGGTGCCTTGCCTCCGCGCAGCGCCTGCAGGATGTCCATCGGGAACACGATGGTGGAGCTCTTGTCGCCGGCGATCTGCGTCAGCGTCTGCATGTAGCGCAGCTGCATCGCTTCCGGCTGCTGCGCCAGCATGTGCGCGGCTTCCAGCAGTTTTTCCGAGGCCTGCAGCTCGCCTTCGGCGTGGATGATCTTGGCGCGCCGTTCGCGCTCGGCCTCGGCCTGGCGGGCGATGGCGCGGATCATCGATTCGTTGAGGTCGACGTGCTTGATCTCGACGTTGGACACCTTGATGCCCCAGCCGTCGGTCTGCGCGTCGAGCGCCTTCTGGATGTCCAGGTTCAGCCGTTCGCGCTCGGCCAGCATCTCGTCCAGCTCGTGCTTGCCCAGCACCGAGCGCAGCGTGGTCTGCGCCAGCTGGCTGGTGGCCTCCAGAAAGTTGGCGACCTGGATGATGGCGCGTTCCGGATCGACCACGCGGAAGTAGAGCACCGCGTTGACCTTCACCGATACGTTGTCGTGCGAGATCACGTCCTGCGTCGGCACGTCCATCACCACGGTGCGCAGGTCGACGCGCACCATCTGCTGCACGCCGGGGATGACCAGGATCAGCCCCGGCCCCTTCACCCGCCAGAAGCGGCCGAGCATGAACACCACGCCGCGCTGGTATTCGCGCAGGATGCGGAACGACGACGCCACCAGCAGCAGTGCCAGCAGCAACAGCCCACTACCCATTCCCAAGATCATGGTGATCCTCCTTTGTCGGTGTCGTCGCTTGGCGCCACCTCCAGCAGCAGCCCTTGCCGTGCGGTCACCCGCACCGGCTGGCCGCGTTTCAGCGGCGTCGCGCTATGCACGCGCCAGCATTCGCCGCGGATGCTGGCCCAACCTTCGCCGTCCAGATCGTCCAGCATCTCGCCGCGGCTGCCGATCAGCGCCACCTCGCCGCCGACCTGCGGCCGGCGCCGGGCCTTGAGCGCCATGCCGCTGACCAGGAACACGAACAGGCCGGAGGTGGCGGCCAGTGCCAGGATCAGCCCCAGCGGCACGCCGAGGCCGGGCTGTTCGGTATCGACCAGCATCACCCCGCCGATGACGAAGGCGACGATGCCGCCCAGCCCCAGCGTGCCGAAGCTGGGCAGGAAGGCCTCGGCGATCATGCAGCCCAGCCCCAGCAGCATCAGCGCCAGCCCGGCGTAGTTGACCGGCAGCATCTGCAGCGCGTACAGCCCCAGCAGCAGGCAGGTGGCGCCGACCACGCCGGGCAGCACGAAGCCGGGGTTGGAGAATTCGAACAGCAGGCCGTAGATGCCCAGGAGCATCAGGATCATCGCCACGCTGGGGTCGGCGATCACGCCGAGGAAGCGGCTGCGCCAGTCCGGCGACAGGGTGATGACCGCGGCGCCGGCGGTGTGCAGCACCCGGGCGCCGCTGGCCATCGGCACGCTGCGGCCGTCCAGCCGTTGCAGCAAGTCGGGGATGTCGCGCGCGGTCAGGTCCACCACCCGCAGCGCCAGCGCGTCGCCGGCCGACAGGCTGACGGCCTCGCGCACCGCGCGCTCGGCCCAGGCCTCGTTGCGGCCGCGCAATTGCGCCAGGCCGCGGATGTAGGCGGCGGCGTCGTTCACCTGCTTGCGGCTCAGCGCGTCCTGGTTGCTGGTGGCCGGGGCGCTGCTGTCGGGCTTGCCGGCCTTGTCCGGCGGGCCGGTCATGCCGATCTGCACCGGGGTGGCGGCGCCGAGGTTGGTGCCGGGGGCCATCGCGGCGATGTGGCTGGCGTACAGGATGTAGGTGCCGGCGCTGGCGGTGCGGGCGCCGCTGGGGGCGACGAAGCTGGCGACCGGCACCGGCGAGGCGAGGATGGCCTTGATGATCTGCCGCATCGAGGTGTCCAGCCCGCCGGGGGTGTCCGTCTGCAGCACGGCCAGCTGTGCGCCCTCGCGCTGCGCGCGTGCCAGGCTGCGGCCAACGTGATCGGCGCTGGCCGGGCCGATGGCACCGCTGAGAGGGATGACGACGACCGGGGCCGGCGTGGCCGCCGCCGTCAGGCCCGGCAGCAGGGCCAGCCAGATCACGGCGATGAACTGCCACAGCTTGCTCATTGCGAAACTCCGCACCATCAGGGCGCTGCTTTCAGTCTAGACCATGATGCCGTTTGCCATGATGGCAGGCTTGGGCGGGCATGTTCTGTGTTTGCAAAGGTTGGCCGCAAGCGTTGCGGCCAACCTTTTTCATTTTTCTTGGCGGTGGGGTTGTTGTGGAATCAACGACTTGCCGCTGTGATGCCAAAAACTCCGCTATCGGGTGTTGACGCCGGTGGTC
>NZ_BMYP01000086.1 GCF_014652335.1 Vogesella fluminis
CTGTGTTTTGGATGATCCGAATTATCTCATACGGCTCGTTAAGTCCGACAGGCTGCTAGTGCCTCGAAATCACCCCACAGTGTGACGCCGGCATGGTGCGGCGTCAGCTTGAACTCCAGCATGTTAATTCCCCTTTCGTTACCGATCTTCGCGGGTGTGCCACAGCCGCAGCACGTAGATGAGCGAGTCCTGAATTTCGTAGCGAATCTCATACTCCCCGACCAGAATCCGGCACACCTCGCGCGGCTCAAACTGAAACAGTTGTTCGCCAATGCGCGGATTGGTGAGCAGGTTGGTTGGAGCCTTGGCCAGCACCTGCACCACCCGTGCAGCAGCTGATCTATTTATCGGTGCCAGAAATTCGTACAAGCGCGTCAAATCGGACAGTGCCTTGCTGGTCCACTTCAGCTCCATCAGCGCGGCACCGGCAGAGGCTCGCCAGTGCTCAGGCTGTCAGCCCACGCCTGCACGGCTTGGTGGTCAATAACACGGCCGGCGTCCACGTCGGCCAGCGCTTCCTGAGTCAGACGGTCGCGCTCTTCCTCTTGGGCAATCCAACTGGAAAGCGCCTGTTTCATGATCCAACCCCGTGAGCGTTCGAGGCGGTCGGCCAGCTGGTCAACTTTCTCGGCGAGTGGGATGGGAACATGTGCGGTAAGCACGCGGGTATCAGCCTTGGGCATGATGATCTCCTTGAACTTGGCGAATGACGGCGGGCAGTTTCTCTGAGCCATCGGTATTAACGGCGATGGGTGGCAACCAGCGAAGCGAGAGCGTTTGTGCACCACGCTTGCCGACCCAGAACGAATGCCAGTGCGCCCGCCGGATATGTGGTCGAACCGTGATGCCGGAACCGCCTTCGTTCGCGCTTTCTCGATCTTGCTTGGCGGACAGGTCAAGGGCAGCCCCGATTCGGAGACCAACGTCCCAACTCATGGCTTCCTTGGCGGCAAGTAGCCGCCGTTTCGTCCCGAAGAACTTTGCTTTTGGCTCTGGCGGCGTCCAGTTGTCGATTTCTGGCTGCTCGGAGCACAGGTATAACAGCAACGACAGGATGCTGGAGACGACGTGTTCGATGATGAGCTTGGTGTCGTCGGCTATTTCCGAATATTTGCGCTTCGGCGTGCCAGTCTCACTTGCTTCCGCTTCTCCCCGCTCAAAGTGGAGACGCAGCAGGTCTGATACCGGGTGATTGCCAAGTGGTAGCGAGTAGAGGATGACGTCACGCAGAGGAGCGGGATCTTTATCGTGAGATTGCTCGTCTTGTTTCAGCAGTGCGACGATTTGCAATTCGTCCTGCTTACCCATCCGGGACAGGTATGCAAAGAACCCTTCGATGGGATACGGCATGTTCTCCGATGCAGGGGTCTCAATGTAGACCGCGTACCCCGGCATGCGCAGGAGCAAGGAACTCGGTATCTCTCCATCCAGATCGGTCTCGATCAACGCTTCGTACAGTGCGGGATGAAAGTGGTAAATGCCCTTGGTGGGTCGCCAGGAAACCAGAGCCCCGAACAAGGCCGGATGAAAGGCTTGATTGGGTTTGCTTGCGCCCTGAAGCCGATAAGAGAGCATATGGCCTTCGGCATCCGAAAAGACGCTGCCTTCACGGTGCTTACCTGCCGTCTTGAATTGGGACTGGAGATCGTCGGCCAAACTCCAGACGTTGGGATAACGCTGCTCGACAGCGCGCAGGGCATTGAGGGCTGGGTGATTTTCGTTCATCGTCAGCCTCGCTCAACAAAACTTGATCTTGCCGGAGCCGGCGACGCTATGGTCCCGGCGCGACGGATTGCCACGCACCACAATGTCGCCAGAACCCGCTACGCAGGCGCGCACTTCGGTGCGGACGAATGCCTCGATGTCACCTGAGCCTGCAATCGACAAGCTGGCGTGATCGGTAATCAACTCGCTAGCATCGACATCTCCAGAACCGGCAATCTCCACGTCCAAGTGAGCGACTTGACCGTAGGCAGTAATGTCACCTGAGCCTTCGATTTCGAGTTCCAGCCCGGCTTGCCGCAGATCGAGCAAGGTTACGTCGCCGCTCCCCTTGATCTTGATAGCCGGTGCCTCGGGCAGTGCGATGCCAACGACCACTTTGCCTTGGCTGATGCTCGTACCCATCGGTTTGTCGTTCACGATGTCACCCATTACGAACGACCCGACCGAGCCGTGGAAGGTCATGCGACTGTTACCGAAGCTGATGGTCATGCCTTCCCGCTCGATCACCAGCTTCCCGCCGTTGAAGTAGGTCTTGACCGACGCTACTGCATCCGCCGTTTCGCCGGCCACAACGAGCATCGGCTTGTCACTGCGCCGGAAAACTACATCGACCGAACCCTTGACCACGATTTTGCGGATCAGTTGGAGTGGTCGCTCTTCTTTGACGTAGTTCTCGATACGCTCCCAGGCCGAGTCATTTTGGTCGCTCGTTGCGGGTGGGCGGAAGATGTCCATCGGGCTCAATCCTTTCTGATGTAATTTAATTCTTATTAAATCATAGTGATTAAACTTGAATCAGTCAAGAAAAGTGTCAGTTTGAAATACTGTCATTTTCAGAAGGCGACTGCACCAAAAAACGCGGTTTGAAGGCTGCTGTGCAGTCGGCTCCTGACAGCTCAATATCAGGACTCATCTGCACGAAATTCGTCTATGCTCAATACTCGTGTGCACCAAACCGAGGTGAGCATGGCGACCGATACCCCACGGATTGCCGAGCAAGGCGTGGCTACCCTGTCAGATCAGGCTTGGGAGCGTGCGCGCCGTCGTGCCGAGATCATCGGGCCGTTGGCGCAGTCGGAGACGGTCGGGCATGCGGCGGCCGACGCGGCAGCCCAGGCGCTGGGCCTGTCCCGGCGGCAGGTCTATGCGCTGATCCGCCGCGCCCGGCAAGGCTCGGGGCTGGTCACTGACTTCGCTCCTGGGCAGTCAAGCGGTGGTAAAGGCAAGGGCCGCTTGCCGGATCCGGTCGAGCGCATCGATAGCGTCCGTCAAGGTGGTGTAAATTTCAGGGCCGAACTCCGGTCCGGTTTTCCAG
>NZ_BMYP01000087.1 GCF_014652335.1 Vogesella fluminis
AAAATTGCTGCCTGCGTCCTCGGGATGCGATTCCGGCAGACTTATGGGTAATGGAATGGGCATAGCGAGCACACTTTTTTGAAAGCCCTATTTTGATGCTTATTGGAGCAAGAGCAGGGCCCTATGGGCTGTTGTAAGGCAATGCATTAGAAAATGGCTTTCAAAAGGGAGGGTCTTCAATAATATCTATTTTTGGGTGGTGTCTTTTAATTGGTTGCAGTGAGGGGGGGGGGGGGGGGGTAAATGAAGTCGGTGAAGATTTTTAATGTAAGCCCACAGGTTTTTGTTTTTAATGTCTTTATTATGAATTTTATATTGACTGGGGTTGGGGTTGCTTTTTTTGTTTTTGGAAATGTTGTTATTTTTAATCAATGTGTTACTGATTATTTGTTGGAGTATCATATTTTATTTGCTGGCTTATTGGTTCTGATTGTGGATTTTTTTGTAATGGTATTTTACTCGATTTTTCATGGAAAAAAATGGGGTGGCAATAAGAAAATAGGTGGAATGCATGTTGTGATAGCTCTGGCTTTTACTATTTTGACCGCATCTCCAATTGTGTCTGTTTTTTTGAATTGTAAAACTAATTTTTTGGATAATGGAGTCGCTGTAGTTTTTGTGACAACGGTGCTTTTGGAACAGGCTTTTTTTATTTGCCTTTTTGCTCTATTTGTGGCTGTTTTAACTTCGTTTAGAGAAAATCATGAGCGATAATCAAACATTAACAAGTAATGTTGCTAATAGTGTCTCTGATGCTGTAGTGAAAGGTACATGGGGTGCCGGTACTTCGGTTGATGGGGGGCGTGTCTTTGGCGTGTCAGATGCTGCCACTATAGCAGGATACTTAGGCGAAATATCTCAAGGTAACTATAGAGATGCATTTGGTACTGCACTGAATTATAGTGCAGGTCTTATGGCTGGCGAATTTGTATCCGGGTTCCTGATTGGTCTTGGGGTCGGTGGGCCTGCCGGTGCAGTGGTTGGTGCAATTTTGGGGGCTGCTATAGGGTTTGGCTTGGACCAGTCTGAAGTAGTAAAAGATTGGGGTAGAGAATGGTACGATAAAATTAGGGAAGAGGATCAAAGCCTTCCTCCATGGGAGGATGCCGCACAAAATATTCCTAGAATCCAGGAAGAGAAAAAGAAGGTAAAAGATCTATTAAGACCAGATGGAAGTGGCATGTGGGATCCTCAAGCCGAAGCATGGCGAGACTTTACAAAGAACCTCAACCACAACGGAACTTACCGCGTCCAACGTTATGACCCCCTCACCCTCGATCTCGACGGTGACGGCATCGAAACGGTGGCCGAAAACAATCTCGCCGGCGCAGTATTCGACCTCAACGCCGATGGTATCCGCACCGCCAGCGGCTGGGTGAAGTCCGACGACGGCCTGCTGGTGCTCGACCGTAACGGCAACGGCACCATTGATGACGGCTCCGAACTGTTTGGCGACAGCACCGTACTGGCTTCGGGGCAGACCGCCGCCCACGGTTTCGCCGCGCTGGCAGATCTCGACGGCAACGGCGACGGCAAGGTCGATGCCAACGACACCCGCTTTGCCGAGCTGAAAGTCTGGCGCGACCTGAACGGCGACGGCGTCAGCTCCGCCAATGAACTGTTCACGCTCGATCAGGTGGGCGTGGCGGCGCTTAATACCGGGTTTACTAATACTAGCCAGACCCTCACCGGCAACAATGTGCTGGCACAGAGCGGCAGCTACCTCAAGACCGATGGCGGCACCGGGCAGATGGGCGACGTCAACCTGGTCAACGACAGCCTGTACAGCCACTACACTACTTCGATTACCCTCACCGACGAACAGAAGACACTGCCGACCCTGCAAGGTTATGGCCGCTTGCGCGAGCTGCGCGAAGCGGCGGCACTGTCGCCCGCGTTGGCCGAGGTGCTCACGCAATATGCCGCCGCTCAGACCAGAGCCGAGCAGCAGGCGCTGCTGGGCAAGCTGGTGGAAGAGTGGGCCAAGACCGATCCACAGTGGCGCGACCCGTCCGCCTTCGACCTGATCTCCAGCACTTGGATCGAAGACCCCAACTCCACCAACGTGATCAGGCTGACGCCGGGACAATCGGTATCAAGCCTGTATTTCGGCGGCATCAACATCTCGGAAATTGCCAAGCAGAAGCTGCAAATCCTCAATGCCTTCAGCGGCGAGCCGAACCAGACGGTCTACATCAACGACCCGGCCACCCTCACCAAGATTGAGGACGCGGTCAAACAACTGGAAAGCTCCGTCTACGACTCGCTACTCACCCAGACCCGGCTGAAGCCGTATCTGGATGCCATTGTGCTGAGCTTTGCCGAAGGCCAGCTGAAGCTGGATTTCAGCGGAGTGGAGCAACGGCTAGCCACAACACAAGAGAGCCGACCACAGAAAGCATTCGTCGATTTGGTTGAGCTGTACCGGCTGCAAGGCAGCAACCTGAAACAGCAAGGCTGGGCCACCTTGAGCGATCTGGTCGTGGCGTGGTCGCTTGCGGCAGATCAGCAAGGCTTGCTGGATAGCTATCTGGCGGAGTTGGGCCCGAGCTTCAAGACAAGCAGCACACTGAATGACCTGGTTTTTGGTTCTGCTTCGGCGGAGACAATCAGCGGGCAGGCTGGGGACGATATCGTTTTTGGAGCGTCGGGAAACGACACTCTAAATGGTGATGCTGGTAATGATCGGCTTTATGGTGGGGCGGATAGCGATACCCTCAGCGGTGGCGACGGCAACGACCGTCTCGACGGTGGGGTGGGCAATGACACCCTCAACGGCCAGAACGGCGACGATGTGCTCATTGCTGGTGATGGAGACGACATTCTCAATGGCGGGGCAGGTAATGACCGTCTTGATGGTGGGACCGGCAACGACACCCTGAATAGTGGCGGTGGTGTCGACCAGCTGTACGGCGGTGACGGCAA
>NZ_BMYP01000088.1 GCF_014652335.1 Vogesella fluminis
AACGGCCCTGCGTTTCACTATTCCGCCTTCGGGCAGGCCCAAGTCCGACAGGCTGCTAGAGTCGAGGTCTCTGTTAAAGATTTCGGCTAGTGCGTAAACCGCCTGAAAGTTGGGGAGTTTTTTTTGTCGAGCGCGCTCTGATTCGGCACCAACACTGATGCCAGTATTCTTGGGCTGCTTGTTAGGATTGGCCCATGTTTCACAATTCGACGGCAGAACGCCAGTACGCACCATGACGGAGGCCAACTGTTGCAGCTCAGCCCCCACCCGGTATGCCCCACCTGTCTTTAGATTGCTTCTGGCGAGGCTGGCTGCGGTCTCTAGGGCCGCGCAGTCGATTCCAAGTGGACTAGCGTTGCCACGTAAGGAGAGTAGTGCGGCCTCGAGGTGACGTAAGGTCTGCAGCCGCTTGATATGTCCGGTGCGGCTCTCGCCTGGATTTGTCAGATGCCGCTCGACTACGTAAGCCTTGGCGAAGTCAATGAAGGCCCCGTCCAGCCTGGCCTCCATGGCAATGTCGTTGCGTTTGAGGCTACCCTGTGGTGCATGTTCCTGCTTCACAAAGTAGCCAACGCCTTTCCAATAGGGTTCGGACCAGTCGACGTCAAGCTCGTTGACTTCACTTCTGGCGTTGTGGATGTATTCTGCCAGTTTCTCGGTCCGGGCCTGGTTGTCCCGGGACACAAATACTTCTGCGGGTGTGTTCTCTACTGGCTTCATGCGTTGCCCTCAGCTGCGGCATTTAGTTCCGAGCGGCGGGCATGGCACAGTTGGATTACGTTTTGCACGGCGCCTATGAGTTTGTCGCGACGTTTCGTGACGGGGCTGTCGAGTCCCAGCTCTGTCGCTAGATTTGCGCGTTCAGCCATCAATTCCCGCAGGAATTCTTCATGGGGGCCATCCAGCCAAGGCTGGAAGTGGCTGCAGGTGTAGCAAGCATGGGGAATGCCGTCATCGAGGCCGCATTGTTTCAACTGCCCACAGGTGGCGGCATTTTTCCCGTGGTACGTAACGCGGCTCCTGACGTCATGGCCCGCTACCGCATCGGCCTCAGAGTCGACTAGGGTGCCGCGAAAGGCTGAAGCAAAGTGCTGTAAAATCGGCGAGGTGGTGATGGCACGGCTGATGTCACTCGCGTGCTCCGGCAGGTTATCGATGTAGATTTCAGCCGAACGGGAGGTTGAGTGGTCCAGTAGCCAGGCAATCAAGTTTGCTGACAGGCCTTCACGCGCCAGCTCGGTGCCTTTGGTATAACGAAGCCGGGTGGCGGTGACATGCAGTAGCTTTCCCTTTCGCTCCTGCGTCTGAACTGAACGGAATATTGCAATGAGGCGCTGACCGATGGCTGCGGGAGTGCTGTGCCAGGCCATACCTTTTGCGTCTTGATACAAAGCCTGCAGTGCGCTGCCGTGTTCGCCGCCTTCCCGTCGTTGGGTTGCCTGGTCAAGGGTTTCGATGATGGCGGGCCATTCCGGATACAGGGGTAGCTCGCTCTGGAGCGCCTGCAGGTCTGACGGTTGGAGCCTCCACCCGCGGAGGTCCAATGCTGCTGTGAAGGCGTGCTTGGTGTGCTCACGCAGTGCAAGGAAGACTTTGAAGTTGTCTGGGGTCAGGTCGATGGCGCGCCTTGACTCCCGGAAGGCGTGCCCGCGTTGCTTGGCACGCGGTACTGCCAGTAGGTAGAGTGTTGGTCCCTTCGAGGCACCAGGCTCGGGGTCTCCTTCGCATTCCTGCACATCCTTGCATTTTAGGGCTGCGCTCTGGCTGGGGCGGCGTCCCGTGGTGAGGTGGAAGTAAGCGAGGCTGAACTCCTCAATATCCAGCCCGCCAGCTTCGGCAGCATCGTTCAAGTCTTGCAGAATGTGGTGCAATTCCTCTGTGGAGAGTGGCCCATCGTCCTGGTCCATGGTTCTGACCGCGCGCCCTGACTCCACCCCCTTGAGGCGCATCTCTTTAAGGGATGCGATGAGCTCATCAGAAACGCCGGCGTGCCGGCCGCTGTGCCAATTCACCAATAGAGACCGTAGGTGCCGCAAATAATCTTCGTGGCCAAACTTAGAAAGCAAAGCCTTCCGATATCGGCGGAAGTCAGCAATTTTCCATGAGATAATGGGGCCGTCTGGGAAACATATCTCTCGAAATTTACTTAATGCCCAGCGATACTGGTTCAGCGTAGCCCAAGAGTATTTTGTGCAGGCATGGCGCAGTGTTGCTTCCAAGCCAGGTTGTAGTGCCGGAGAGACCAAGGCGCGCATCAGCTCGACGTCGAGTCCTTGTTTTCCGTCGATGGGCCACCATCCCTCCCTGGCGTCGAACTCAATGTCATAGCGTGTGCGGACGATATGCGAATCCGGCTGGACTAGGGCTGCTTCTAGTGTCTGTGTTCCGACGTTCATTTAGGTTTCCTGTTGGACACTTGTCCTGCGGCCATGCGCTCCTGTAGCTCCAGGGTGGCTTCGCGAGCCTGGCGCTTGGTTTCTAGCAGTGTGTAAGTGCTGTCAACCTCGGAGTGTTGCTTGCGGCCAGCCAGATAATTCCGTACTCGTCGATGGAGTTCTTGATTGTTCTCATCGCTGCCTTGCTCGTGCTGTAACTTGGCTAACTCATTACTGAAGAAATGGCGCAGCAGGTGTGACCGTACTTGTGAAATACGCTCGTCGGCACCGGCCAACGTATCAAATACTTCATTTAGGGCGGCCTTGGTCATTGGTTGGCCTTGCGTGGGGCCTGA
>NZ_BMYP01000089.1 GCF_014652335.1 Vogesella fluminis
CCAAGAGCGCTCGCGACATTCTGCAGAAGGTCATGCGCGCGAATCGCCGCTTAAGCTCCAAACAGAACGGAACACTACACTAGGCAGCGAGTTCGGCTGCCACCACATCACCATCCAGGCCGACCTGCGCCCGCGCACGCTGCGCGAGGCGATCCGGGTGCTGGAAGGCTGGCAGCGGCTGGCGGAGCAGGTGGCTTTCCCGGTGCTGCTGGAAACCCACCGCTACCGGCTGACCAACGACCTGCTGTTCACGCTGGATGTGCTGGAACAGCTGCCCGACCTCAAGCTGCTGGCCGACCTGTCGCACTACGTGGTGGCGCGCGAGCTGCCACTGCCGCCGGCAGCGGCGGATCAGCAGCAAATGCACACCATTCTGGGTCACAGCTGGGGCTTTCACGGCCGGGTGTCCAACGGCCACCAGGTGCAGGTGCCGCTGCGCTTTGCCCAGCACCAGCCTTGGCTGCAGCAGTTCCAGCACTGGTGGCGCTACGGCATGCACAGCTGGCGAGCGCGCGCGGCGGCGGGCGACACGCTGTCGTTCACCTGCGAGCTGGGGCCGGCGCCGTATGCCATCACTGGCGCCGACGGGCTGGACATCACCGATCGCTGGCAGGAGTCGCTGCAGCTAAAAACTATCGTCGAACAGTTGTGGCGGGAGGCCGGGGCGTAGCAGGGCAGGGTGTCATCGGCCTGCCGCAGCTCAATGATTTGTCGCCCTCTGGCCAAGGGGGCAGCTTGGCGCAGTCATAGAAACCGTACCATTACTCTACGTACAAAGAAATGCTGTTTTCTGATCTGAACGCAGTCATAAGCGAACCTACAAAACTGGGGTCGACTCAGCCAGCTTGTCGCGCTGTCGTCGTATGCCATGAAAGATGGCCTCAGCCACATCGGCTGGAAAATCTGACGGCAGACCTGCCTGTACCTCCTGCAAGACCTTGTCTGTGGTGTCGGCCAATTCGTTCAGCAGGTCATTGGCCCATGCTTCGGTCAAACCGCTGCTGCGCGCTTGCGCCAGCCAGTGGCGTGGCTGGATGCGATCAATCAAGTAGTGGTTGCTTTGCCCGCGTACGGCCATCGCGAGCTTGGCTTTTTGCGGCGCGAGTTTGCCGGTGCCATGGCCGATGATGGGGTGGGCGGACAGGATGTCGTATAGCGGTGTGGCACGGTAACGGCCACCCGGCAGATGGAACAGGCTGAAGTTCTTGGCGTGGCCGTCGGTGGCGGCCAGCAACCAGAACACGACCTGAGCCTTGAAGAACTGGCGGCGGTCGGCCTCGCTGCTCTCCGACCCGGCTAGAATGTCGAGGATGCGTGCGATGCCGGGGCCGCCGTCGCTCTGGTACTTGAGGTGGGGTGGTGTGCCCGTGGCTTGGCAGAGGTCTTCTTGCGGCAGGCGCATCAGCCAGCTGCCGTCAGCGGATAGCCGGCGATCAAAGCGTTCGACGACCAGCACTTTCTGCTGTTCAAAGCGGGCGATGTCGCAACGGGCCACCGACAAGCCGAATGCGGCCACCAGCCGTGCACACAGCCATTCGTTTTCGACCGAGCTGCGCATGTCAGCCTCCATGCCTCCTACCAGCCCCAGTGGCAGTTTGAAAATATGGGTGGTGGGCGTGCTGCCCAGTGGGCGTTCCCAGCGACCATCATGGTAGAGCAGGGCGGTTTTTTCTTGCGCCCCGGCGATGGACAGGCGCAAGTCGGTATCGATATCCATCTGGCTGGGCAAGCCTGGGCGTACAGTTTGACGCAGCAGTTTAGCGATGGCAGCTTCGTCCAGTGTCTCGCCGGTGATGCGCTGCAGGTGTTGCGGTGTTTCGCCCTCTGGCAGTAGTTGCAGCGCGCCCACACAGTCGCGTCCCAGCGCGGCCAGGAGAGTGAACGGCGCGCTATCGCTCAGTCGGTGGTGCTGTGCCAGACGGCGGCGGATGGCGTCGCTATCGGGGAGCAGGTTATCGAAGTAGGCACTGACCACTGCGCCACGATAAGCGGCATTGCCGGGTAAAAACGGTAGCGACAGTGACAGTGGCCGCGCCTGCGGGTGACTGGGCCAGCTGTCGTGGTAGCTGAAGGTTTCGCCGCTGCGGGTGAGTGCCCACTCGCCGACGAGCAGGCCGTTCATCCACACATTCAGCTGTTGCCGGTGACTTTTACGGCCCATCTCACCAAGCCTCGTCGCTGACTGCCGGCGGTTTGTCATCGCGGGTGTGGATCACCAGTTCGGCATCTAGCGCCCGCAACAGCTTGCTCAGCCGCTCAACACTGGCCGCAGCGGGCCTGGCTTCTAGTCGGGCATAACTTTGCTGGCTGATGCCAAGCCGCTCGGCCAGCTGAGTCTGGGTCAGTCCGGCGCGCTGGCGCAGGCTGCGCAACATGGCTGGCAATTGTTCCGGTGTGATGATGGGGTAGTACATGGTGCCAGGCTCCGCATTCGATTTGTCTTACATGTTAGGAGCTGTAAACAATAAATACAACACCCAAGTTGTATTTATTGTTTACAACATATAAGGTGTGGCGATTGTGGGTAGCTTGGGATGGGTTAAGGTCAAATCCCATTGGGAATACCTGCAAAAACGCAAAAAATCTGGTGACAGTTTTTGGCGAGGGCCTCCTTGATGCCATTACCGGCGTCTGCGACCAATTCTCGACTAAGTTGCTGTATTTAAAAGAGAGCGCGAGTTCAAAAAGTAAGTGCAACAGTCAATAGGTAAATCAATTCAGTGAC
>NZ_BMYP01000090.1 GCF_014652335.1 Vogesella fluminis
CGGTAGAAGATTTCGTATTCCGTATCGCGTTTCCGCTTCGCTCCGCCTCTCGGCAAAGCCACTCAAATGATAGGATCAAGCCTCACGAGCAATTAGTATCGGTTAGCTTAACGCCTCACAGCGCTTCCACACCCGACCTATCAACGTCCTGGTCTCGAACGACTCTTCAGGGACCTCAAGGGCCCAGGGAAGTCTCATCTTCAGGCAAGTTTCCCGCTTAGATGCTTTCAGCGGTTATCTCTTCCGAACTTAGCTACCCGGCAATGCAACTGGCGTCACAACCGGTACACCAGAGGTTCGTCCACTCCGGTCCTCTCGTACTAGGAGCAGCCCCCGTCAAACTTCCAACGCCCACTGCAGATAGGGACCAAACTGTCTCACGACGTTTTGAACCCAGCTCACGTACCACTTTAAATGGCGAACAGCCATACCCTTGGGACCGGCTACAGCCCCAGGATGTGATGAGCCGACATCGAGGTGCCAAACTCCGCCGTCGATGTGAACTCTTGGGCGGAATCAGCCTGTTATCCCCGGAGTACCTTTTATCCGTTGAGCGATGGCCCTTCCATTCAGAACCACCGGATCACTATGTCCTGCTTTCGCACCTGCTCGACTTGTCGGTCTCGCAGTTAAGCTACCTTTTGCCATTGCACTATCAGCACGATTTCCGACCGTACCTAGGTAACCTTCGAACTCCTCCGTTACACTTTGGGAGGAGACCGCCCCAGTCAAACTGCCTACCATGCACTGTCCCCGATCCGGATCACGGACCAAGGTTAGAACCTCAAACACACCAGGGTGGTATTTCAAGGACGGCTCCACAATCACTAGCGTGACTGCTTCATAGCCTCCCACCTATCCTACACAAGTCTGTTCAAAGTCCAATGCAAAGCTACAGTAAAGGTTCACGGGGTCTTTCCGTCTAGCAGCGGGTAGATTGCATCTTCACAAACATTTCAACTTCGCTGAGTCTCAGGAGGAGACAGTGTGGCCATCGTTACGCCATTCGTGCGGGTCGGAACTTACCCGACAAGGAATTTCGCTACCTTAGGACCGTTATAGTTACGGCCGCCGTTTACTGGGACTTCAGTCAAGAGCTTGCACCCCATCATTTAATCTTCCAGCACCGGGCAGGCGTCACTCCGTATACGTCCACTTTCGTGTTGGCACAGAGCTGTGTTTTTGATAAACAGTCGCAGCCACCTATTCTCTGCGACCTCTCCAAGCTCCATTCGCAGGAACTTCACCTAGAGAGGCATACCTTCTCCCGAAGTTACGGTATCAATTTGCCGAGTTCCTTCTCCTGAGTTCTCTCAAGCGCCTTAGAATTCTCATCCTGCCCACCTGTGTCGGTTTGCGGTACGGTTCTTATGCAGCTGAAGCTTAGTGGCTTTTCCTGGAAGCGTGGTATCAGTTACTTCAGGTCCGTAGACCCTCGTCATCACCTCTCGGCCTTAAGGTGCAGCGGATTTGCCTTCCGCACCAGCCTACCGGCTTAAACGACCTATTCCAACAGGCCGCTAACCTAACCTTCTCCGTCCCCACATCGCACTGCATAAAAGTACGGGAATTTTAACCCGTTTCCCATCGACTACGCTTTTCAGCCTCGCCTTAGGGGCCGACTCACCCTACGCCGATGAACGTTGCGTAGGAAACCTTGGGCTTTCGGCGAGCGGGCTTTTCACCCGCTTTATCGCTACTCATGTCAGCATTCGCACTTCTGATATCTCCAGCAGGGTTTACACCACCACCTTCACAGACCTACAGAACGCTCCCCTACCACGGACACATTTGACTGTGCCCATCCGCAGCTTCGGTTATCAGTTTGAGCCCCGTTACATCTTCCGCGCAGGACGACTCGACCAGTGAGCTATTACGCTTTCTTTAAATGATGGCTGCTTCTAAGCCAACATCCTGGCTGTCTGTGCCTTCCCACCTCGTTTACCACTTAACTGATCATTTGGGACCTTAGCTGGCGGTCTGGGTTGTTTCCCTCTTGACGATGGACGTTAGCACCCACCGTCTGTCTCCCATGCTTGCACTTTCCGGTATTCAGAGTTTGCCATGGTTTGGTAAATCGCAATGACCCCCTAGCCATAACAGTGCTTTACCCCCGGAAGTGATACATGAGGCACTACCTAAATAGTTTTCGGGGAGAACCAGCTATCTCCGAGTTTGTTTAGCCTTTCACCCCTATCCACAGCTCATCCCCTAGTTTTGCAACACTAGTGGGTTCGGACCTCCAGTGCGTGTTACCGCACCTTCATCCTGGCCATGGATAGATCACTCGGTTTCGGGTCTACACCCAGCGACTAAAAACGCCCTATTCGGACTCGGTTTCCCTACGCCTCCCCTATTCGGTTAAGCTTGCCACTGAATGTAAGTCG
>NZ_BMYP01000091.1 GCF_014652335.1 Vogesella fluminis
CTGTGTTTTGGATGATCCGAATTATCTCATACGGCTCGTTAAGTCCGACAGGCTGCTAGGAAAGCTCGCAGATCAGCGGGTTGCGATTGTTCTCGGCGCATTGGCCGTAGTTTGGACAGCCGCAGAGTCATTTTTTTCCTCAATTAAGGCTGTTAAAGCATAAATTGAGCGCCCATATCTAATGGTACCTTGTCTTGCTGGCTTACTTGAGACTAGGCATTTTCCCGTCGCACACTTCATTTCTGGTAAGGATATGGCAAAGGCTTATTTTTGCGTGCTGTTAAAAGATGCTGTACATAATGCAGTCATCGATCTTGATAATTTACCGGCAGGAACCTCCTCTGATGAAGTCGAACACTTTGCAGCCCAAGGAGTCGATATCGGCTTATGGCTGAAGTCAGATCTCAACCGAGCAGTAAGGGTTGCAGATAACATCAGGAATGGTATGTTTGATGCCGAGTCCTGTTTCTTAATTTCCAAGCTCGCGAGCCTCTATGAGAACATGCCACCAGCAAGCGAACAGAAGGATTTCCTCATCGCTGTATGCAGTGAGCAGACCGACATTGTGCGTACCTCTCCTGAAGTAGCAGAGGAAACTTGGCGAAAAGTATCCAACATTGGACGTACGCCAGCTTAGTAACCTTTCAGCTGTTCCGCATGTATCAAACCCCGTGCTGAGCGGGGTTTAGCAAATATAGGGTGTGAGCATTGAATGGGTAGCCGTGCCTGTACAACAGCGTGCAAAAGTGAACAGGTGGGGGGTGATCAGCGTCCGATTTTGACCACCCCGGGTGTGGTTGCAGGCACTGCCCCCTGCTGTGGTTGATTGGACTCTAAAGTCACGTGCTACTCAATACCGGGGGGACGTCGGATTTATCAGGTATTTTTTTGTCCAGCCCAAACGGCAAACATAAACTACATCGACGAGCTCAATTATGGATCGCGTTTGTTCTTCCTGTTTCGACGACCCGGACATTCGAGCCTGGATTCGCGACGTTGGGGGGCCTCGGGGCTGTGACTTTTGTGGTAGGTATGACTCGCCTACGGCCGAGTTGGGAGAGGTGTGCCGATATATCGAGGATTGTTTGGGTAAATTCTGGGGCCTTGCAGTTGAGCAGCTTCCTTACGAAAGTGCAGAAGGGGGATACCAAGGACAGACTTGGGATACAGCCGAAGTACTCTTCGATGAAGAGGAACTGTCTCTTCCCCGAGATCGTGACGGAACGCTTTACTGGGCCATCATTCGTGAGCTACCTGATGAGGTTTGGTGCGACTGGGACTGGTTATCCCTAGATACCGACGTAGCATTGAGGATGAGCTGGGAAACGTTTTGTGAGAACGTCAAGCACGTCCGTAGATTCTTCTTCCACTTGCTGGGTGGTTCTACTGATGATCGAGACAGCTATTCCGCAGAAGATATCCTGCAGGCTATTGCCCATCTTTGTGAACAGCTAGCCCTTATACAGGAATTGCCGCCAGGAACTCGACTCTGGCGGGCCAGGGCAGACATCCCGCCAGGTAAGAGAGTTAACGCCTCAGACTTCGGACCTCCACCCAAGCAATATGCGTTGCAGAGCAACCGAATGAATCCGCCTGGCATACCAATGATGTATGCTGCTTCAACGGCGTTGACTGCGAAGCTTGAGACGCGGGCCATCTCTGCGAAAAGGGCGTGTCTGAAATTCTGTGTAAACTGCCCATTACCATCGCATCATTGACCGCTGGGTTTGGCCGACCGGTCTCTTCGCTCCCCGTACTGAAACCCTTGTTATTGCTGGCTTTGACAGACTATGGCAACAAGCATGCACGTAACCCCTTGAAATCGTCACTGCGTGACAGACTTAAAATTTTAATGGTTGCTTTGTTTTAATGTAACAAAATCATAGTCTTACGATTTGTTGTCATGACAGACTTTATTCTCTCCGATCAGTAATGATCTAAGAGAATAAAGTCTGTCACGAGGTAATGAAGTCTGTCACGACATTGGCATGATCGATTTTGCTCGTAGTGCTAAACAAAGAGGCCCGCTAGGGCCTCTTTTCATTTGAGATTACTGGGCTTGACGGTGCGCAATAGCAAGGATCGATGGGGCTGCTTGTCAGTGACTAGAGCAAATAAAGTTCGTCGGATCCGAATAAAGTTCGTCGGACTCTGATCAAGGAGAAGGGGCCATTGGCCCCTTCTTCTTTTTGGTGAGGGTGCGTGA
>NZ_BMYP01000092.1 GCF_014652335.1 Vogesella fluminis
AAACGGCCCTGCGTTTCACTATTCCGCCTTCGGGCAGGCCCAAGTCCGACAGGCTGCTAGTAGTCGCTGCACATCACGCATGCGGCGGTCTACGCACTCCAGCAGGTAGTACAGCTGGTCATCCTTCATGGTGCAGTTGCCGGCGCGATCAGAGATCAGCGTCATCACGCATTCCAGCGCGTCGCAGCAATGATCAAGCTCGTCGGCGGCATCCAGTTCAGGCTTGCTCATCGTTCGCCCCTTTCATGGTCATCGTGGTCTGCAGCAGCTGCAAGGCAACTTGCAGCTGCTCGGCAGACTGGATGTCCTCCTCGATCACCCCCATCGCAGTGAGCTGTCGCTCACCGGACAGGGCAAGCTCTGCACGGTCTTGCAGCTTGCGGCCAACGTGCATGATGGCCAGGGCAACGTCCTTGATCAGGCCGAGGGGGACGGGCAGGGCGCAGTTCTCGACGAACGGCTCACGCTGCCAGTCCAGCAGCACTACGGGTCGGGTAATCATCATGCCACCTCCTGTCTGCTTTGCCATGCCTGGCGCAGCTGGCGGCGGGTCACCCGCTGCCGCACTGGGAATGCGTCTGCCAGCGCCGTCTCCAGCTCCTCGCGTGTGGCGTGGGCATAGACGCGGGTGCTCTCCACGCTACGGTGGCCAAGTTGACGCTGCACCACCGCCAGCGGGTCTTTCGCCTGGCTGGCACGCAGCAGCCGCATGGCGCAGGTGTGGCGTAGCCAATGTACGCTGGCCTCGGACGGTAGCCCGGCCAGCGCCGCCCACTGGGCAAAACGCAACTGGTAATTGCGCACCGACATCGCGCTGCCAAAGCGGCCGGCAATCAGCGGGTCGCCATCCGCTTCGCTGCCGCCATCTTTGGCCAGCGCCAGCAAATCCAGCAACGCCTGCCGCAGTGCTGCGTGCACAAACACCTGATGGTCATGGGCAACGCCATCGGAGTGCTTGCGCAGTTCCGCCGCCACGAACAAATAGCGCGTCGCCAGTGCGGCGCGCACATCACCCACCGTCAGCTGTGAAAACTCGCCGATGCGCAAGCCGCTGTACAGCAAGGTGCGTATCCACGCATGGTCGCGGCGTGCCGCCGTGTCAGCACGGCAAGCCAGCAACTTCAGCAGCCGCTTTTCCTCGTCGCCGGTCAGGTAGCGATCCATGGGACGGTCTGATTTGAACAGGTGGCTCATACACCACCCCCGATCAGGCGTACCGCCCAGCCGTCGCGTTGGTGGCACACCGTCAGCCGTGGCCAGCCCTCGGCCAGGCGCTCGCGCGCGTAGCGCACCGCCTCGGCCTCCACCGGAAACACCGCCAGCGTGCGGAAGGTTGGCCGCAGCAGCGCGGCCAGCAGCAGGGAGAAGAGGGCGCGCATGATTACACCCCTTTCTCAGCCAAGATGGCCGCAGGCATGCTGCAGTCTTCCGGATGGGGCTGCCCCAGCATGTCGGCCAGCTGACACACATCCTCATACAGCATGGCCTTGACCTCCAGGATCTGGCACTCGCTCCACGCGGCCAGCGCATCCATATAGCCATCAAAAGTCTGCTCGAAAACCTCGTCCTCGTAGTGCTTCAGATTACCATCCTCGGCCATGCATATCAGCGCCTCTTGCTGATACGGCAACATGCTGCGAAAGGCTGCCAGCAGCCGCGCCTCGCCATCAGTGCTATCGATCACTGGGCGGGCCAGCGCCAGCGTGGCGTCAAAAAGTGCTCGGGCGCGGCGCGTTCCTTTCTCCGTTGCGGCCAACTGTTCTGCCGTCCATTCCCATTGATAATCGGCGCGTTCGATTGCCGCTACCAAGTCTTCCCACGCCGATGGCGGATACAAGGCCACATCGTCGGCGGTGGCAATCAGCGCCTTGGCAATCTCGCGGCCGTTGACCGCAGGCTGGCAGATGGCCACGCGTAGCAGCCGGGCATCGGCAATCTGGATGTCGCGCGAGATTTTATGCAGGTAGATGCGCGGATTGGAGCTGTAGCCCAGGCGGAGAAACCCGTCCTGGCATTCGGTCAGCATCACATATTGACGGTCGAACTTGTTGACGCGGGGGATGGCAAGGCATAACGCCTCGTCGAGTGTGCCGCAGAACAGCAGCGGGCTGGATGTAGTGGTGTGAGCAGCCATGATATGGCCTCCTAGCAGCCTGTCGGACTTAACGAGCCGTATGAGATAATTCGGATCATCCAAAACACAG
>NZ_BMYP01000093.1 GCF_014652335.1 Vogesella fluminis
TCAACTTGATGGGCAAGGGGCTGAGTGAACGCCGATCATTGCGCGTGGTGGGTATGAGTCCCAGTGCACTACGCTACCAGCCGCAGCCCGACCGTAATGCCGCCCTCAAGGAGAAGATCATTGCGTTGGCACAGCGCCACTGGCGTTACGGTGCAGCAATGATCTACCTGAAGCTGCGGCAGGAAGGCATGCAGGTCAATCACAAGCGCGTGGATCGACTCTATGCCGAGGCGGGTCTGCAAATTCGCCGGCGTAAGCGCAAGAAGGTGCCGGTGGCAGACCGTCACCCGCTGGCGCGTCCCCTGGTCGCCAACCAAGTCTGGTCGATGGACTTCGTGTTCGACCGGACGGCAGAGGGGCGTGTCATCAAGAATCTGACGGTGGTCGATGATGCCACGCATGAGGCCGTCGCCATTGTGCCGGAGCGCGCGATGAGCGGCATGCATCTGACGCGTGTCCTCGACCAGTTAGCGCAGACACGCGGCTTGGCCAAAGCGATCAGGACCGATAACGGAAAGGAGTTCTGCAGCCGCGCCATGCTCACCTGGGCGCATGCCCGTGGAGTTCAACTCTTCCTCATCGAGCCCGGCAAGCCCAATCAGAACGCTTACATCGAATCGTTCAACGGGCGCTTCCGGGATGAGTGCCTGAACGAACATTGGTTCACCAGCCTGCGCCATGCTCAAGTTGTCATCGAAGCCTGGCGGAGGGAATACAACAATGAAAGACCCAAGAAAGCGCTGGGTGGTTTGACGCCGGCTGCCTACGCCAAATCACTTGCAGAGAAATCAGGTAAATTAAGCCCGGACTCTAAAGCCCTCTGCTACTGAAAATGGGGGGACGTCGGCGGAATGGCAAGTAATCTACTGGACTGTACCTGTGCGCATCCGAGATTCTTCTCAAAGGATTGGAAACCATAGATGACGTATTTCATACAAATACTGCAGCGTTCCACTCATCCATGATGGAGCGCCTGTCCAATGCATGAAGATCATGGCCAAAACAAAGTGATCATGCCAAAGTTAATTATCGATGAGAGCATGCTCAAACGAATTGCAGCCAGCTTTACAGGTCTACCAATCACAATGGGGCCTGACGGAGAAATGCTGGCTCCCGGCATTGTTGACCTACTTGAAGCCGATCACACCATCTCTCGCTGGGCACCCAACGACGATCGAACTGGCATGCTAGTGCTTGCCGCCGAAGCATGTCGTGACGTTACGTTTTACTCAGAACGCCTGATTGACTCCAAGACACGACGGAGAGCCATGAGAGGAGTCACTGTGCCTGTCTGCAAACTCATGGACGTTACGGCTCTTCTTGTATCGAGGATGAATGACAAATCATCCCGTGACACCCGTGCTCAGTGGCCAAATGCAGATCAAAAAACCTATCACGAGGTAGCCAAACGCTTAAAGAAAAATCGTCTGCAGGGTCCCGTTAGGTGGGTTCGCAACAAGATTGGTGCGCACCTTGATGCAGAGGCTTTTACGGCGGGCACCGAGTACCTCAAGCTGGACGACATTCTGGGGGCCTTTGGAGATTGCGTGGTATTGCTAACGTTGTCGATGAACTACCCATCAAGCTGGTTCAGCTGGATTCGCGGTCTCGGGACATCGCCTGATGGTCGGCAGCAAATCGTAGAAACGATGTTCGAATATCCATTATGTGTTCGTTGGGTCACGGACTTGGACGGATACCCAATTGCTTTGAGTAGGGCTATGTTGGCCGAAGACCCAAGACATGAACTTCAAACTCAAATGTTGGAAGCCACTAACGCATACAACGAATTGGTAAGAGTGACGGGCATACAACTTCCACTCATTTCCATGAATCCGATGGTCGATGCTGCAGGCTCAGCTCAGAAGATCTCGGCAACTAACAACCCCCTTGAAAGAATAAGAATATTTTAGCCCTCTAGGGGCTCGTGCGCCCCTAATCATTAATTCGCGGTGGCGATCGTAGTCATGGTATCGCGCAAGCCTTTGATGCTTTGGCTAGGTTGGGGCCTGTCCGAATTTTTGTGTAAACGGGGTTTCAAATCACATCTGAGGAATGCGTTCCT
>NZ_BMYP01000094.1 GCF_014652335.1 Vogesella fluminis
AGTTCGTCGATGGCCTCCTACCATCTGTCTGCATTTACACCACTTCCGTGGACTCTATCTTCGGCCTCGTCCTGCGCCAGGGCTGTGGTGTCGGAGGCTTGCAGCAGGGCAATTAGCCGGACGATGCAGCCGGCAAGTTGCGGGTCCTGGCTGGCGGGGGGCAGCAGCGTCTGGCCAAACGGCGACAGGTTGGCCGCATCAGCGGCGATGGCCAGCTGCTGAGCAGAGAAGTACAGCATCTGCCAGCTGCGCATCTCGCAATGCAGCGGTTGTCCATCGTGCATTTCACCCGGATTCACCATGATGACGTCGCCGGCCTGGGCATCGATCATTCCCCGGCCGCTGAAGGAGCGCTGCGCCCCCTTGAACAGCAGCCCCACACCGTACTGGTCGTGGCTGTGGCGGGGAAAGCGGTGGGCAGAGTGCAGCGAGATCAGCTCGAAACTACTGCCCGGGTGGCGGCGGATGGTAGGGGTCGGCATGGTCATTCTCCCGGCAGGACGACGCACGCCACCCGCGAAGGGCGGGCATTTTGGCCATTCGGCCTTTTGCCGTGCGGGCTGGCGTTTTAGAATGTCCCGTTTTCTGACGGGCAAGTTTTGACCCTAACAGATCAGACTGTGGCCAACAACCAGGAGTGAAGGTCTTATCCATGCATCACGATCCGCTATCCAGCAAGCCCTCGTTGCGCCGCCAGGGCATTTACCTGCTGCCCAACTCCTTTACCCTTGCCGCGCTGTTCGCCGGTTTCTATGCCATCGTGCAGGCAATGAACCAGAACTTCGAGTACGCGGCGGTGGCAATCTTCATTGCCATGATCCTCGACGGCATGGATGGCCGCGTGGCGCGGCTGACACACAGCCAGAGCGCGTTCGGTGCCGAATTCGACAGCCTGTCGGACATGGTCAGCTTCGGCGTGGCGCCGGCGTTGGTCGCCTATGAGTGGATGCTGAAGGACCTGGGCAAGCTGGGCTGGATGATCGCTTTCATCCACTGTGCCGGTGCCGCCCTGCGCCTGGCGCGCTTCAACACCATGATCGGTTCCACCGACAAGCGCTGGTTCATCGGCCTGCCCAGCCCGGCGGCGGCGGCGCTGGTGGCCGGCCTGGTGTGGATCTGCCACGCCTATGGCTACAATGACCTGCCGGGCCTGCCATGGGTGGCACTGGGCTTTACCGCGTTTTCCGGCATCACCATGGTTACCAACGTGAAATTCTGGAGCTTCAAGGAGATTCACCTGCGCCGTCGCGTGCCCTTTGTGATGCTGCTGGCGCTGGTGGTCGTGCTGATGCTGCTGATGTCGGAACCGCCGCTGGTACTGTTCGGCTTCTTCGTCTGCTACGCGCTGTCCGGCTATGTGATGGTGCTGCTGCGGCTGGGGCGCAAGGTGCCGCCGCCAGAGACCTAGCAGCGGTTGGAGCTCCATATCGGTGGTCATGGTAATGATGCTTGGTGGCCGTACAGATCGTCTTCTCTCGTCGCCGGTGATGTCGAATGCAACAGGCAAGCCGTGCAGGGCAGCTACCAGGTGGGTCTTGCCCGTGTTGCCGGTGCGGGGGGGCCTATGCATCCGGTTGATTGGCTGCTCCGGAGTTGTGCTGATGGGCCTTTGCGTAGCTTCCATCAATGACCCACTCACTGTCGGGATCAATCAATGAAAATTCTGAACCATCTCCCGGCGGCTGACCAGGCGTTGATATGTTTGTAGGTGGAGTTCCAGCAGCCAAAGGTGCAGGGAAAGTCTCGTCATGGACAGCCTGCATGCATATGGCAGAGCGGGCCCGCGATGATTATCCACAAATCGGGTTGATAGAGTCCACGGAAGTGGTGTAAATGCAGACAGATGGTAGGAGGCCATCGACGAACTC
>NZ_BMYP01000095.1 GCF_014652335.1 Vogesella fluminis
TCAGTCTGAAAGTCAGCTCGTCCCGCGAGACTGGATTGAGATTCCACATGCGTTCACATTCGAGAACGGCCATCGCAGCGGATGCCGCCCGTGCCTTGACCAAGTATGGGTTGTTGAGTTCGAACAACTGGATCGTGACTTCGCCCTTTCGTGTGCGTGGCACGACCTCGCCGTTGAGTCCGAAGGATAGGTGTTCCTCCGGGCGGTCGACACAAGGATCGACAAGAAGCGGCAGCTCATTGTCCAGATCACGGCCAAATGTGAGCGGCGCCGCTGGAGGACCGTCAATGGGAAATGCGTTTGCCTTCCGAGAAGTGCAGTCGTGGCAGGCCAGATACAGGTTGCGCCAATCACCATACAGCCACCAGTAGTGTTCGGGATCTATGCGTCGATCTAGGCGGCTTGCGCGCCACTTGGGCCGGAAGCGATCAATGTTTCTGGCTGCGCGTTCGCAATAGGCGCAATTTCGATGAAAGAGTAATCCAAGACGTTCCCGCACCTCGCCAGTAAGTGACGAGGGCATCTGGAAGTCCGGCCTCCGCTGCGAGCGAGAAACATCACCTAACTTGTAGATTTCTCCGAACTCCTTGAGAGTTCGCTCGTGGAATTCACGTAATTGCAAAGGCGGCCGTACAGCCTGGCGGTCGATAAAGATCATCTGGCTCTTTCAAGGAGTGTTGCTGCCAAAGTTTATGCCTGCAAAAGGTGCGTTCGCTTTGGTAAAAATTCCGCGCATCCGACCTTTGATTGAGCAAGCATGTGACCGGTTTTGGTCAATAGCGTGAGTCTGGCCTCGGCGGCCGAGGGACGGCAACCGCGGATGAACAGCCAGTGCCCGCCGCTGAAGCAACTTTCAAAGGCGGTTCCCTGGTGCCCGCTTGCCAGCTTCGGATGGATACCGTGTGGCGAGTTGCTTGCCTCTAGGGTATCAGTACACTACTACCCATGACGCCCTACCGGTCACCATGAAAAACGCCATTGATGACGCGAAGCACATGACCAACGTCACCAACTTTCTTCTATTAAATCAATTGGTTGAAATATCCATCACTCCCCGCTCGATCATCAATGCCATTTAAGTGGCATTAATCTACAATGTTTATGCTTATGTATTAAGCACCGGATACCTTGAAAAATACCACGTCGACCCCTTATGCTTGCCCGCTCGCGGTTGGCGTCGCATCTTGATCGACAATCCAGCCCTTCTTCAAGGACCACAACATCACCTCAACCGATGCCCCAGCTCCGTCAGAATGCACAACGAAGCACAGAGCGGGATTGTTTCCGAACCTATACGCTGAGCATTCGACGAGCCAGTATGGAAAAGATCACGGGCTTTGTGTTGCCCGACGGCAGATTGGGGTTTGGGTTCAGAATATATGGAAACGGGGTTGCCCCCTGATTCCAGTCCAGTACCTGCACATCGGTCACGGTGAACCCTGAATTCTTGAACATGTAGTTTTCATATTCTTCCGCCATCCCATCCTTGATTTGGACTTCAGTAACTCCGGGCGGGACAGCACCACGTTGCACAGTATGAACCCACTCCACGGATGGCGGGCAGAGGGGCGCAATGACCAGCCTATCCTCTACATTTTCCCGATACACCTTCGGTTTTTGCTCTATACGAAGGTTAGCCGGAGTCCGCTTGTCATTATCATCAGGATGAGAGCCGATGAACCACCCGACGATGACTTTGGGCTGAAAATCCTTGATTGCCGTAAGCAGATCGGTAGACGGCTCGAACAAGTCGGATTGGATGATCTCAGCACTCACCCCATGACTTTGCAATCGAGCTCGAGCAAGGGTAAGCGTCCGGCCCGCCCACCTTCCCAAACAGCTTAGTCGTTGCTTTGGGGGCGAAGC
>NZ_BMYP01000096.1 GCF_014652335.1 Vogesella fluminis
CCTGGAAAACCGGACCGGAGTTCGGCCCTGAAATTTACACCACCTTGACGGACGCTATCTGCCAGTCTGCTGACGGCGCATGAGTTAGGCGATAAGCACGGTAGCGGAATTATTTTCCAGACCTTGGATGGCAATGGGCGCAAAAAGCACAACGCCAAGTCTGCTTGGGCTGTCTGCCTTGATGTTGAACCCTCCACCGACAAGGAAACTGGCGAGATTATGCAGTCGCGCCCGTTTGCCGAGGTATGCGCCGATCTGGATCACAACTTTGGCCGTTTGGCGGTGGCCTACACAACCCATAGCCATTGCGTACCGCCTGAGCTAATCGGAGGCAAGCCGCAGGGCGAGCGTTACCGGCTGGTGTTTCCGCTGGATCGTGAAATATCGCTTGAGGTGCTGCAAAAGGCCTGCCTGCACATTGCCGAGCAATTGCAGTTGCCTGCCGTCACGGTTGATTCAGCCAGTTGGACGCGTGCCCGCATGATGTACTTGCCGCGACATCGGCAAGGCTACCCTTTCAGTGCCAAAGTATTTGAGGGCAGGCCTTGGCCGGCTGCCGATCTGGAAGCCTTGCCAGAGCCAAGAAAGCCCGCCAAGCCGGTGGCCATGCCATTGCCGGCGTACACCAGCCACCAAGGCGGTGGCGTGCACCTCTATGTGCAAAAAGCACTGGACGGCGATTGTGCAGAGCTGGCCATGCAGCCGGCAGGCGGGCGGAATAATGCCCTGAACAGTAGCGCCTTGCGTTTGTACCGATTTGCCCTAGGGGGGTATATCACGAAAGCCGAAGTAAGCCACCGCCTGAAAAGTGCCGCCTTGCAATCAGGGCTTGGCGAAGTTGAAGTAAACGCAACCTTGGCCAGTGCATTTGAGGCCGCAAATGAGGCGGGGGCAGCGCATCCGCCAGAGCGAACCGGCCAGCAGTTTGGCCGCGAGATTCCCCCCGACATTGCCGCCGATCTGGCCGCAATCGTTGCCGCCAAGGCAGAGCGTGAGCCTGTCAGCAATGACAGCAAATGCCCCGCCCCGTTTCGTGGTGAGATGGCGGAGATTGTGCGACTGGCCTTGGCAAGACAGCCACGGCAGCAACCGGCCTTGACCGTGGCGGCTGCACTGGCAGGCATGAGCGCCGCCATGCACGGCAAGTATGCGACCGGCTCAGGCTTGCGCGGGAATCTGTACGTTATCGGCCTTGCTGGAAGTACCAGCGGCAAGGGTAGCCCGCTTAATTTGGTAGGGTTGATTGCCGGTCTTGCGGGCAGCAAGCCGGTTAGCAACATTGGCAGCGGGCAAGGCATTGAAGATACGTTAGCAAAGGCCGAAGGTAGCCGCTTGGCACTGGCCATTGATGAAGTCGGCCATTTGCTTGGTTGCATGTCTGGCCAGAGCGCGGATAGTCATATGCAGGTAGCTGGCAAAATGCTGCTTGAACTTTTCAGTAAGTCCGACAGCCTGCATGTAACGCGGGTTTTGGCGGGAGGCGACAGACCATCACAGGCCATTTATAACCCCTACCTGACGCTGTACGGCACGACCACGCACGCCAAAATGCAGGGCATTGACCCTGGCATGATTACAGATGGCACGCTAGGCCGCTGCCTTGTGGTGAGCGGGTTAGATCATGCGCCAATGTGTGAAATCCCCGAAGACTTGCCCAAGATAGAGTCCACGGAAGTGGTGTAAATGCAGACAGATGGTAGGAGGCCATCGACGAAC
>NZ_BMYP01000097.1 GCF_014652335.1 Vogesella fluminis
TCGACCGCACGGGCTCTGACGTTCTATGGCGGCGTGCCGGCGCTGATCGTCCCCGACAATCCCCGTGCCTTGATCGGCGACGCCAACCGCTACGAACCGCGCAGTCACGATACCGTGCTCGACTTCGCCCGCCACTATGGCACCTCGTTTCTGCCGGCTCGCCCCTACCACCCGCAAGACAAGGCCAAGGCCGAATCGGCGGTGCAGATCGTCGAGCGCTGGATACTGGCCCGCCTGCGCCACCAGTCTTTCGCCACCATTCATGCGGTCAACGCAGCCATTCTGCCGCTGCTCAAACAACTGAACGACAAGCCGTTCCAGAAGTTGCCCGGCAGCCGTGCCAGCGCCTTTGCCCAGTTGGATGCGCCGGCACTGCAGCCCTTGCCGTTGTTGCGTTACGAGTTGGCTCGCTTCAAGTCCGTCAAGGTCCACATGGATTACCACATCGAAGTCGAACGCCATCGCTACAGCGTTCCCCATGCCCTGGTTGGTCAGATGCTGGAAGCCCGGATCACCCACACGACCGTCGAGCTGCTGCACCGGGGTCACCGTGTTGCCAGCCATGCCCGCAATCAGCGGGTTGGCGGGTTCACGACTGACGCCACCCACATGCCGGCGGCACATCGCGCCCATATGGAGTGGACGCCCCAGCGTCTGATTCACTGGGGCGAAAGCATCGGACCGGCCACGGCGGAATGCGTGACGCGCCTGATCACCGAGAACAAACACCCCGAACACGGCTATCGCGCCTGCCTGGGTCTGCTGTCGCTGGCTAAACGCTACGGTCGGCCTCGGCTGGAAGCGGCCTGCACCGTGGCGCTACAACTGGGGGCGTGCCAATACCGCCATGTGCGCGACATCCTGGCCAACAATCGGGATCGAGGCGCCTCGCCGGACAGCTGTGACTGGATCAGCCCTGAACACGCGCATGTCCGCGGCCCCGGCTACTACCAATAAAGGCGTTCATCATGATGATGCATCAAACCCTGACGCAACTGCGCGCACTGAAACTGGATGGGCTGGCCACCGGGCTGGAAGAGCAGCTGGGCTTGCCGGGTATGGCCGGCATGAGCTTTGAAGAGCGGTTGGCCATGCTGGTTGACCGCGAGGTGCACCACCGCAACGACCGCAAGCTGATGCGACTGCTGAAGAATGCGCGACTGAAATATGGACAAGCGGCGATTGAAGACATCGACAGTCGGCCGGGCCGTGGCATTAACCGGCGCGAGGTAATGAGTCTGGCTCTGGGGGACTGGGTCGGCGCGGGTCACAGCGTACTGATCACCGGCCCCACCGGCGCCGGCAAGTCGTGGCTGGCCTGTGCGCTGGCCCAGTACGCCTGCCGACGCGGTCATTCGGTGCTGTATCAACGGGTCCCGCGCCTGCAGGAAGAACTGCGCATCCGGCACGGCAGTGGCACCTTCGGCAAATGGCTGCTCCAGCTGGCCAAGACCGACGTTCTCGTCTTGGACGACTGGGGCATGAGCACCATCGACAGCCAGACCCGGTCGGACCTGCTGGAGATGATTGATGACCGCACCGGCCACAAGGCAACGATCATCACCAGCCAGTTGCCCATCGAACACTGGCACGCCTGGATCGGTGACGCCACGATCGCCGATGCGATTCTGGACCGACTGATGCAGCACCATCACCGGCTCACGTTAACCGGGGACTCACTGCGAATGAAG
>NZ_BMYP01000098.1 GCF_014652335.1 Vogesella fluminis
AAAACCTGATCATGGGGATTGGAGGGGGCGGTGGATAGGTGGACGGGCTGGACGCTTACGGCGCTTCCCGATGCAGTAGTCATTCATTGCTTGGATAATTTCCGCTCTCCTCGGTACGTCTGCGACAGTATCAATGCTTTTGGCCTTGCCAGTAGCCCTGTTCGAGCTCGTAGTGGCTGGGCTGGTGAGCTGCCATCAATTCTGCAATACGACGGTAGTCGAACAGATTTATTGGCAAAGACAACGCAGGCAATTAAGGCACAGCTTGAGCAGGGTATGGCCCCCGAGGCGGTGGCAGTCCTTTCTATGAGGGGCCATAGCCAGTCTGAACTTGTGCGTTGCGATGAGCTGGCTGGATTATCCGTTAGCCGTTTTACTGGTGAATATTTGCCGGATGGCACACCTCATTGGACTGATGGCCGGCTATTGGTGGAGTCCGTGTATCGGTTCAAAGGCCAGTCTGTAGCTTCGGTCATTGTGAGCGAGGCTGACTTTGAGCAGCTTGGGCCTATTGAGCGTGCGCGTTTGTTTGTCGGGATGACAAGGGGTTGGTATTCCGTGACGCTTGTGGTCAGCGGCCGCACGGCAGCCCTGCTGACTCAAGCGCTCCAGGATTGATACATACGCTGCGACAACCTCTGTCGCAGCGTTTTTTTATGCTGTGTGTTAATGGCACGCTGCAAGTGAAATGGAATAAAACATGGCCTCTATGCTGTCGCGCATTGAGCGACTTTCTCTCATGACCTCTTTGCTGCCAGTGCAGGGGGAGCGTGTTACTGGATTGACACTGGCAATGCTCAAGCAAAAGTTGGCAGATCAACCAGGTTTTGCATTGCCTGCAGACCGGACATTGCAGCGTGATCTGGCAGAACTCATCAAGGATGGTGCCGTTGGTATGCTGCCTGGTAACGGCAGTGCCCCTCGCTATGTTCGTCTTAATGACGAAGGGGAAATGGGCGGTGAGATCCTGGATGAAGAGAGCTGGGAGTACCTACTGCTGCAAGTCAAGCAAGAGTTGTCGGGCCTTGTCTCAGCCAATCAGCTGGAACGGCTGAGCAAGTGGTTAGGCCTGCCGCAAGAGATGGCGTTGGGCGAAACCAAACTTCGCATTTTGCCTGATTCTTTACGCTTGCAGCCTGCCCATATTGACTACCGGGTACTTGGTGGTGTGTTGCGTTCGCTTAAATCAGGCCAAGCTATTCGGGTTATTTACCAGGATAGAGAAGGCAAGAGAAGTGAGCCAGTTTTACATCCGCAAGCGCTGCTGCAGCGTGGGCCAAGAGTTTATCTATACGCGATGAAAAACGATGAGTTAGCTGACCGCATGTATGCAATTGACCGCATGGTTAGTGTTCAATTGATGCAGCAGCCTGCTCGAGAAATGGTTGGCTTCGATCTAGATCAGCGAGTTCGCAATGGGCGTGCTGATTTTTCAGATGGGCAAATAATTGTGTTCGAAGCAAGAGTTCGGGGCTATTTGGAGCAGCTGATTTATGACTGTCCACTTAACGATAGCCAGCAGCTTACTCCTTTAGATGGTGGCGGGTCATATTTAAAGGTGAGCATCCCATCGAGTGGTCAGTTACTGCGCTGGATATTAGCAGGAGGGGGGAATGTTACTGTGTTGGCACCTAGCAGCCTGTCGGACTTGGGCCTGCCCGAAGGCGGAATAGTGAAACGCAGGGCCGTTT
>NZ_BMYP01000099.1 GCF_014652335.1 Vogesella fluminis
TCATACCCCCATTCGTACGCCATGACGATAGCATTAGGCACAAATGGGGGTACGTTTTTGCACGGACTGCCGTGGACGTTCATCCTGCTTTAATAAAGTAAAAATGGGACTTGTAGACGTTCTAGAACAGCTTTGAAATGTCCTTCGCCTCCCAGTGCGGGAAGGGTTTTGTTTTAATAATGTTATAAAAAACATTATCTTGAAATTGTTCGTTGCGTTTTGGGGGGGGCTTTCGGGGGTGCAATGCAAAAGCCTTGACGGTTAGAGTCTATTTGCCTCCTCTGAGGCATGTCGATCCTGTTTGGATTTGCCCCTGTATCTCAGGACATCAACCCTTAGGTTGATGTTGCCGCCAGGGTGGAGTGAGGGCTGCCTTGTTCATGAAGCGAATGTATCGCACAATCGCCTCAATATTTGGAGCAAATAAGTGATGCAATCATCTCACCGCTGGATCTGGCAACACCCGCATTGGCCACAGTTTACTTGGGATCAGGCCGCGCTTACGGAGCCTTTGGCACGTGCCAGGCTGGCCCAAGGCAAGGTCTTGGGTGCGGCACGGTTGCTGGACAATACCCTGACCCTGGAGGCAGTTGCATCCATCCTGGTGGAGGACGGTGTAACCACCAGTGCGATAGAAGGGGAACGATTGGATGTCGATGCCGTGCGTTCGTCGGTGGCTCGTCATCTTGGCTTGCCGTCTGCCGGGCTGCCGACGCCACCACGTGCTGTGGATGGCTTGATTGAGGTATTACTCGATGCCACCAGAAATCATGCGCAGCCTCTGACTCCGACGCGGCTATTTGGTTGGCAAGCCGCACTGTTTCCAACCGGCTACTCGGGACTTCATGTCATTCGGACCGGTCAACTACGCGGCGAGGAGCCGATGCAAGTGGTGTCTGGTCGAATCGGCTACGAGAAGGTCCATTTCGAGGCACCGGGACATGAGGTACTTGATCAAGAGCTAGCCAACTTCTTGTCCTGGTTCAATGAGCCGGATAACCCGATGGAAGGGCTGGTACGTGCGGGATTGGCTCATCTGTGGTTCGTGACGGTGCATCCGTTTGAAGACGGCAATGGTCGTCTCGCACGCGCGATCACGGACATGGCGCTGTCGCAGGATGAGCAGCTGCCGATGCGGCTATTCAGTTTATCGGCGCAGATTCTGCGTGAGCGGGAAACGTACTACGAGATCCTGGAGCAGACCCAGCGGGGAGGCGTAGACGTGACGGCCTGGTTGATCTGGTTCCTGGAACAGGTGCAGGCTTCGGCCACTGCCGCAGAGCAAACGGTAGCCAATACATTGGCCAAAGCCCGTTTCTGGCTACGGCATCAATCTGCGACATTGAATGAGCGCCAGCGCAAGGTGCTGAACCGATTGCTTGATGCTGGGCCCGGTGGCTTTGAGGGTGGCATCAATACCAGAAAATACATGAGCATGACCAAGACCAGTCGGGCAACGGCCTACCGTGAGCTGTCTGAACTTGTGACGCTAGGCTGCTTAAAACCAACTGACAAAGGTGGCCGTAGTAGCGGGTATGAACTGATCTGGTGACTAAGGCGCGCAAGAATAGGTTGGAAAATGGCCACGGCGTGATCCGTGGTCTAATGTGATAGAGTCCACGGAAGTGGTGTAAATGCAGACAGATGGTAGGAGGCCATCGACGAACTC
>NZ_BMYP01000101.1 GCF_014652335.1 Vogesella fluminis
ATTGACGACATGGGGCAAGGCACTGGCTCCACGCTTTACGTTGGCCGCCGCGATGGGGAGTGCATGATTCGCTGGTACGAAAAGGGTCTCCAGATGCGAGACCCATTCCGGAAAGGCTGGTGCCGCTTTGAAATCGAGCTGAAGCCGAAGAAGGCCGAACTTGCCATGGTTTTCTGGCTGATGCTCAAGCAAGGGCGTCGCGATGAGCTTGCTGCATCCGGCTTTTCAGCTGCATTCCTGCCATTCTTCGCCGGGGCTGAAACCGTGGACAAGCGCATTGACGTGCAGCCTGCTGTTGCCCGCTCTTTGGACGACCGGGTTTTGTCGATGGTCACACAATGGGGCGGCCTGCTTGGTGAGATGCTCCAGCGGGCAGACGGGGATAGAGCAGAGGTTGCCAACGTGCTTTTTGAGGCGATGGCGGAAAAGGCCAGGCGTGCGAATTTAATCCGGCAGCAGTCATCTGGTGACCAATCCAAGTTTGAAGAAATACCGTACTGAGATATCACCTGGACAAACATGCCCGCGTTTCTTGACGTGGGCATTTTTCTTGCCCATGATCCACTTATTGCACCTCAATAGAGGCAATGCCGGAGATAAACATGGACGAAATACGTCAGATTCGAAGCGAGGAAGTGCGGGTCAAGTTCCTCCCTGACATGAAAAAGCGAGTAGATCGCATCGCCAAATTGCATGGCACGCCAACGGCCACATGGTGCCATCAGGTTGTTGCTGCGGCTGTGGTTGAGTTCGAACGCAAGATGCAGATCCAGAACAAGGCTCAAGAGCAGATGGTGAGCACGATGATGGAAATGCTTGGGCCAGAACTTGCCAAGGCGTTCGAGGCTGAACAGCTGATTTCTGCAGGAGGCCCGACAGGGCCGGATGCTGCTGGGGAGGAAGGCGGGGTCAAGGGGTGACGCGCAGGCCGCAGCCTGCACGTGGGAATGCGCGCAGCGCGAACCGCGGGCAGGACCGGGCGAGCATCATCCCCTTGACGCCGACTCTCCCCCACAAGCTCAGGGTTGAGGGGTAGGCGGGTTTTATGCCTGCCCCTCTGCCCAGCGGCGAGCGCCGGTTTTTGCTTTCCGCGTTCCACCAACACAAACGAAAAAGCCCCGCTGGCGGGCGGGGCTCATCGTACTGCCAACACGAAAGGTGAGTTTCGTGCAGACGGATTTTAGTACACCACCGGGGGTAATCACACCCCCACCCTGTAATACGGGGGTTGATTACCCTTCAACGGGCAAAAACGTACCCTTTTGGCGCCTTGACTGGCTCCGTCTATCGTTCCCTGATTCGGAAGTGGACGAGGTCACAGATTGCCTTTTGAAAACGGGTTTTCACCCTGAACCATGCAAGGCCAAGCATGGTTATAACCGTGGGTATGGCTTCAGGTTTGACATGCTGTCCACCGGTCATCCGGATGCGTTCATCTGGTGGGGTGGTGAGGTGATGAACGGCAAAGCCACGCTTGAGGTTCCTGCGTCCTATGCGGAAACCGTGTTTTTGGCCGTTTCCCGCCTCACTGTGCGTTTTTCAGTACGGCGCCTAGACCTTTGCCTAGATTTTGACGGCGTGTCGTTCCTGAGCGGTCAGGACGCCATTGTGCACACCCTTGAGAACTGGCCTTACACCGGCGG
>NZ_BMYP01000102.1 GCF_014652335.1 Vogesella fluminis
AGGTTTGCACCCCTTCCTTCACGTCCTCGCTTCAAAACGTCAACAGCCCCTAGCCATTAATTTTATTCTCCTACCTTTGTCTGTAGCGAGATGCTCTCGCTTGCAAACGTGCCACTATCCAGAGCCCGAAGCAATTGTTCCATTGCAGGAGCCTCACCCGATTCCTGCTTCAGCACGTTCGCTGCGAGACCGCGTAGTGCGCGATGGAGGTGGGTTGGGCTCTGACCTTGCGCGGTACGAATTACAGCACCTTCGGGGACAGTCTCACTTTCAAGGATGGTAATCAGTTGGCCTACTTTGGCGAGATAACGTTGCTGTACTTTTAGCCAATCCTCAGCGTCTACATCTTCCCTTGCTATCAATTCAGCGTTGGCAACCTCCGCGGCCACACTGGCATGCAGTGCGTGAAGCCGTTTGAGTTTTGTTTCAGCATCTCCGCCACCTTTGATGCATGCGTGTTCACTGCAGTCCAAGCACTTTACAAATCCCTCGCAGGGCGCGAACGACCAATCGTGTCGGCACTCACCGTACAATGTTTTCAGACCAGTGAGTTGCGGTTGAATTTCGTCAATGTCGGTAAGGGCGCGCGGTTTGTTGACCGTATTCACGACCCACGGGCCAACGGTATAGCTACCGTTCTCGACAATTGCGGGGAGGGCGATTGTCGACTGGAGCATCTCTACTACGTCACGAGCCTGCTCGACACGTTCTTCCCGTGTGCGGTGGTCGTAGACAGCATTTTGTTCGACGCGCTTGCGGCCTGACCAATGTGCAATTTGTTCGTCGGTCAGGCCTACGCGCTGGGCTTCGGTATTGAGTAAGTGCCGAATTTGATGGGAGGTAAGCCGAAGTATTCCTCCCTGCTCATTTGTGTATTCATAGCGCTCAAAGATGCTCTTTTGGGTGCGCGCGCCGGTTAGTGCAAAGTTGAGGTCACTCAGGTCAGGCATCCAGAGCGATATTGGGCTTGTTCCTTTTGTCAGATGCAATTGGTGCCTCAGCATACAGAAAAGTGCCTCGCTAAACTTAAGCCCGCCCTTTTGACCAAGCGCATGGTCTGCTTCGCTTATGTAGGGAAAGTGGGGGTGCATCTCCATGAGGCGAGGTAGCACGAAGGTGTCCCACAGCTGCTGTAGTGTGTAAGTCCTCGTGGCTTCCTTAAGCCTATTTTTGCGCAGAGTGCCCTTGGCCGAGAATCCAAGGGCAAGGCAAACCTGTTCAGTCGTCAATGGTTGGTCGTCGGGGACGGCAGGGCAGTTTTCATGCCGATAGAAGCGATGTTTGCTCTGTGGGTCTTCCAGGTGTCTGGCAAGCTTCCGGCCTTCTTCAGTCATGGCTCGAATCATGGCTATGGCACGTTCAGCTACCGGCACCATTTCCGACCAAACCCACTTTACGTAAGCGCCAAAACCCTTGGAAGCATGCAGCCGAAGCCCAGTTTGTTCCTTGCCGAACTTGTCTGTAGCCTTGAAGGCCAAGTTTTCTGGCAGGTGTAATATTTCTAGGCCGCGGGATGGCGCACACATTAACAATGCAATTACGCTGGTCGTAAAGATGTCCTTTTGAGATAGAGTCCACGGAAGTGGTGTAAATGCAGACAGATGGTAGGAGGCCATCGACGAACTC
>NZ_BMYP01000103.1 GCF_014652335.1 Vogesella fluminis
CTTCGCCCCCAAAGCAACGACTAAGCTGTTTGGGAAGGTGGGCGGGCCGGACGCTTACTCTCAAGCTCAAGGAAATCGGCCTGTTCAAGGATCAGGTGTTGAACGAGATCGCCCAGGTCAAAGCCCAGGTTCTGCTCGACCACGCCAAAGCCAAGCGAGCACTGACGCCGCCGCAGGAGGACCATGACAATGCATCCTGACGACCTGCTCGACCAACTCAAGAAAACCGCCACACCTCGCAAGCAGAAGACCCTCGACCTGATCCACGAGGTTTGCCGGGAGCAGTATGAGCGCGGCAGCAAGGACTTCTCCGTGGCGACCATCGCCCGTATCGCGGAGGATCGGGGAGGACCAAGCAAGGGCGCAATCCACAACAAGACCGGCGATGACTACAAAGGGCTGATCAAGGCGTGGGCCGAGCATACGGGAGGCGTAAGCCGCAAGGTGCGCCAGATCAGCGCGAACCCTTACACCGCCCTGATCGATAAAATCGAAAACCCGGCGCTGCGCTCGATGATGGCGGGCCTCCTGGCCGAGAACCGGCAGATGCGCCGCGAGATCACGCTCCTCAAGGCGGAAGGGAACCGGGTGATCGACATGCGCCCCCAATCCGCCACCCCCCGCGAAGCAGTCCAAATCCTGCCGGCCTCAACGGGCCTGTTTCCCTCTGAGATTGAGGCCCTGCGCCATGCTGTAAGTGACCGGCTGCTCAAGGACTAGGGTTGGACCACCGACGATGAGGGGCGAGTGGTCTACAAGCCAGGCTACGTGTCAGCAATCCGCAAGATCATCGGCGAAGGTACGCAATAGCCGAAATACCCGGCCGCCCAGCTCAATACGGAAACGAAAGTGCAAGGGCAGAGCGCCAATCGACATCAATTGGGATCGCATGTCATATGTTGGGAGTGAAAGGCTTAAATTAGCACAAGCATCGAGCGTCGGTCGTGTACCTAGACTGCTATTCTGCCATTCCGACAGTACGAGCTTTTGCGGTTTAAGGTCAGCAACGCGATGCTTATGTGTTGCTGCAAATGACAAGTAATCCTGACTCCAGAAGTCACCGCATTGATAGTGCATCAAACCGCCTGCACAGAAGTGGCAGGCGGTTTGATGTAGCTCAAGCTAGCAAATTCTGTTACTTACACAGTTTCAAAATCAGCATAGCTTGGCAATTTATACTAACAACCATGCATTCACCGACTACTTCCAGCTGGCAGCCAACACGGGCTGTAGTTGCCCCTGATAGCTATCGGGCAAGGTCAATTGACCTGCAGCCGGCGGGCTGAACGACGCCATGGCATCGACCAGGCTTTGCACCTGGCTGGACAGCAGGGTTTTCCCATCGCCAGACTTGAAGATCTCAATCTGATTCGCCTTGCCAGCAAACCAGTTGTTGACCGTCATCTTGTCCTCTGTACCGATGATACTTACTTGCAGGTTGCTACCGTCACGGCTGAACCAGAGCTGCTCAGTAGCGATGCCTACCCCGAACAGCAGTTGATCGTTGATACCGGCCTGAGCATAACTCTGGTTGTCGTTGATCACGTCCTGACCATCACCCA
>NZ_BMYP01000104.1 GCF_014652335.1 Vogesella fluminis
CCTCGGCGCCAAGCTGAACAGCAACGGCAACGAATACAACGACAGCGCCACCGCCACCATCGTGGACGACGACTACCCGCCACCGGTGTTTTACGGTGATGACGGTGCCTGGTTAATGAACTATAGCTCCCAGCATCAGTCGTTCGACATTAAAGCCAAGGACGGCGACATTACCTTGTTTGCCGGTCGCACCATTCACTGGGACATCTGGGTCGACGATATCAGTGCCGCCGGACTCACCCTGTTGGCATCGTCCTTGCCGACCGGCACCAGCGCTTACTGGGAAAAGCTGTACACCGGCAATGGTGACACTCTGTTCCGCTTCTACCTGACGGCGGGTGAAAACGATGTGGTGATGAGCCAGAGCAGCAGTAGTGGACAGTTCGATATCCAGTTGCTTGGTGATGGCCTCTCCAGCAGTACCAACGTACACATCATCAACTCGGATGAGTATGTGAAACCACATAACAACTATCAGGGTGACTATGCGACCGAATTTGACAGTGCTACGGCGGGCAATGGTGCCGATCGTGACTGGCTGAGCAGCGACACCAATGGTGGCGAGTTTTCGGTCACCGGTCCGGTGTCCGTCACCGGACAGACACTGGATGCACAGGGTGGCAACGACATGATTTACGGCACAGTCGGTAATGATGACCTTACCGGTGGTGACGGCGATGACTTCATCGATGGCCGTGCCGGCAACGACATCCTGCATGGTGGCGCCGGTAACGACGTGCTGATGGGTGGGCTGGGCAATGACATCCTGTACGGCGGCGACGGCAATGACCTGCTGAATGGTGGTTTCGGCAACGATACGCTGATTGGTGGTGCGGGCAGCGATACCTTCAAGTGGAGCCTGGGCGACCAGGGACTGGGCGGGGGTGCGGCCACCGATATCGTCAGCGTTAATGACTTTAAAACCAGTGAAGGCGACTCCCTCGATCTGCGCGACTTGTTGCAAGGAGAAAACAGCACCAATCTCACACAATATCTGCACTTCACCGCATCCGGCAGCAATACGCTGATCCAGATCAGTTATAGCGGCGAGTTCAATGGCAGCAATTATGACTCGACAATGGATCAGCAGATATTGCTGTCCGGCGTGGCACTGGACTCCCTGGCGGGGGCCGGGGCAACCGACCAGCAAATCATCGACATGCTGAAAAACAATTCCAACCTGAAGACGGACTGAAGCAAGGGGGAACGAGGGGGCAACAGGCCAGCACGAAGCTGGCCTTTTTGCCGTGAGGAGGCATGGCCTCATCATTGTTTGTGCGGCAGGGGGAGTGCAGGACTTGGCAATGGGGTGAATCATTGCCCTTCGGTACAGTATCGTCATAACAATCCTGCCGGTATGAACCGCCCCGGGTTTCGCGGAGGCCATTTTGTGTGAGTCAGACCAGCATGGCCTGCTCG
>NZ_BMYP01000105.1 GCF_014652335.1 Vogesella fluminis
AACGCATTCCTCAGATGTGATTTGAAACCCCGTTTACACAAAAATTCGGACAGGCCCTCCCTAAGGCATATGCACCGGCAATGTTTTTTAGGGAAAAAACCTTGGTTAAATTCTTGTACCTATCGCTTTTCTCACCTTTTTTCAAACGATCCACCAAAATTGAAAACAGTCCTATGTGATGGGTCGTTATTATTATTTTTTTCTTGAGATAGTGCCGCTCAATTTGCTGAAACACTGTTTCAGCGGTAACGTAAATATTATGTTCATCAAGGCTAGATACAGGGTCATCAATGAAAATATGCGCGTCCTGAGTATTGGACCACCCATCAACCTCTAAGAGAGCCAAGAAAAAGCACCAAACAAAAATTCTCTCTTCGCCGCGAGAGATTTTTATCGGCACATCTTCATCATCGTTGGTGACGAAAGTGATCGACTCAATTCCGTTCTCAAGATTTTCGTAGGGATTCAGCTTAAAATTAAATTTTGGCGAATACATCGCCAACTTATCCATGACTGCATCCGGATTCTCATACAGAAAGCTATGGAAGCGGTTCAAGCTGCTGGGCAAAATATTGAGCTTTATGTTCGCACCGCCATTGTCTTCATCGTTATCCCAGACAAAAAGGTCTTCGCTGAATGCGTTGTAGTAAACGCCAGTGTGTTGGCCATTATCAGAGTTTTTAGTTGCATTTTTGTATGCCACCGATAATCTGGTTTTTCCTGTGGCATTGAATGCATAAATGAGAATAATGTTCTCACCCAGCTTTTTTAGCTGCTCTGCAATATCTTCAATACTCATTACCCTACCTCGGACATGACGGGAAATAACTGTTCCATCAGGCCCTTCTTGTGGAACATGAGGACATCAATTTTCTGGCTTTGGGCGGCGATGAAATCGTCGAGGGAAGACAAACAGTTGGCGATACGATCTTGCTCTGAAAACTCTGGGACAAGCAATCTGACTGCCGAAAACTGGGTCTTGTTTATAATAGGAACGGCCTGAATACCTGCGAGTTTGGCGATGCGTTCTGCGTTCAAGCTGAGGATGTAATACACGAATCCGCCTGAATGCTCAGAATTTGGGATTACGGAGTTGATCTGCTGATTGGTCGCGCAGTCCCGAACATTTTGAGTCACTTTCCCGATGGTTGACCCGATGCACACAAACAGAACGCTGTTCGCTTTGATCGGACGGGTTTTTTCAAACCCCAAAGCACTCAAAGTGGTCTTTGTGTCGCTCACCCATCGCAGATCGGAAATGTCGGCTGGGGAGACGAATGGGATGCCACCGCCATAGAACTCTGGATGTGCCGTGCTAGGGGTACTTCCAGTAATAATTTCTCCAAAATCACTAGGGGCTGTTGACGTTTCACATTGGTAGCCATAGAAACGCGCATGCCATGGCAATGA
>NZ_BMYP01000106.1 GCF_014652335.1 Vogesella fluminis
AAAACCTGATCATGGGGATTGGAGGGGGCGGTGGATAGGTGGACGGGCTGGACGCTTACGGTTGATGCTGAACATCCTGCTGTCCTTCGCCCAGTTCGAGCGCGAGGTCACTGGCGAACGCATCCGCGACAAGATCGCAGCCAGCAAGCGCAAGGGCATGTGGATGGGCGGCGTGCCACCGCTGGGCTACGACGTCGAGAACCGCCGACTGGTGCCCAACGAACGCGAGGCCAAATTGATCCGGCACATATTCCAGCGCTTCGTTGAACTCGGCTCCAGTACGGCGCTGGTCAAGGAGCTGAAACTGGATGGCGTGACGTCGAAGGCGTGGACCACGCAAGACGGCAAGACCCGCGAGGGCAGACCGATCGACAAGGGCCACATCTACAAGCTCCTTAGCAACCGGACCTACCTTGGCGAGTTGCGGCACAAGGACCAGTGGTACCAGGCGGAGCACCCGCCCATCATCAGCCGCGAACTGTGGGATAGCGTCCACGCGATCCTGGCCACCAATGGCCGGGTGCGAGGCAACGCGACTCGGGCAACGGTGGCGTATCTGCTCAAGGGCATCGTGTTCGGCAACGATGGCCGGGCACTGTCGCCGTGGCACACGACCAAGAAGAATGGCCGTCGCTACCGTTACTACGTGCCACAGCGGGACGCCAAGGAGCACGCGGGCGCCTCGGGCCTGCCGCGACTGCCGGCGGCCGAACTCGAATCGGCCGTGCTCGACCAACTGCGCGCAATCCTGCGTGCCCCGAATCTACTCGGCGACATGCTGCCGCAGGCGATCAAGCTCGATCCAACCTTGGACGAGGCGAAGATCACCGTGGCCATGACCCGGCTCGACGCGATTTGGGATCAACTTTTCCCGGCCGAACAGACCCGGATCGTGAAACTGCTGGTCGAGAAAGTCATCGTGTCACCCAACGACCTCGAAGTGCGGCTGCGCGCCAACGGCATCGAACGCCTGGTGCTGGAGTTGCGCCCCGAGCCGGTCGAGCAACAAGTGGAAGCACTGGCATGAGCGACATCCGCATCCAGAAGACCGGCGAGCCCGACATCCTGCAGACCAGCGACGGCAGGCTGACCTTGTCCGTGCCGATCCAGATCAAACGCCGCAGCGGCCGCAAGCTGGTCACCTTGCCAAACGGCGAAACCGCGCCGGTTAGACCGTGGGACGTAGCACCGACCTCCATCCAACTGGCGCTGGCCAGGGGCCACCGCTGGCTGGCGATGCTCGAATCGGGAGAGGCGAAGTCCTTGAAGGAGATCGCCACGCGGGAAGGAATCGACAACAGCTACGTCAGCCGGATGGTCAACTTGACCACGCTGGCACCCGACATCGTGGGTAAGCGTCCAGCCCGTCCACCTATCCACCGCCCCCTCCAATCCCCATGATCAGGTTT
>NZ_BMYP01000107.1 GCF_014652335.1 Vogesella fluminis
AGGAACGCATTCCTCAGATGTGATTTGAAACCCCGTTTACACAAAAATTCGGACAGGCCCGCTTCCGAAAAAACTCTCTGTCTGTCATTGGTGTCGGGTTCTTTATCACCTTGGTCAACTCCGACTTGTATTACTATGGATCAAATTATCCGACTCACGGTCTTGTACGACTCTCTCGAAGATCGCCTCGCGCTCGATGTCGAGAACCAGCACCAAGCACGTCGCCGGCTCTGGCTCACCCGCCGCCTGCTCGACCTGTAGGGTGCAAAAATTCGCCGGAACCTGATTTCGGGTGATTTTCAGGCGTTTCGTAGAGTTTGCGAGTGACCGATTGCCGGCGAAGTGATCAAGCAATCACCACCGACGAAGTGGTTTTTCAGTAGGTCGGTGACCGTTTTGTGATCTTCGGACGTGCGCAATCCTCGGCTGTCGTTACCGATGCCCAAGGGATGGCAAAGATGGGGTTGGCTCAGGCCGCCCGGCGGTAGCTGTGGTGCAACCCGCCCAGCCACGGAATGGCGTCAGCCCGCAGCGTTCCTGGCAAGAGGTCGCCATCATTGGCGGCTTCCTGATGCTCCGGTGCTTGGCCGTCGTTGGCCTGGTGCGGTCGTGCTGAGTTGTAGAAACGCTGGTACTCCGCAAGCAAGCCGTTCAGATGTTTCTCGTTCAGCGGGATGACGTGATCAAGCAGCTCTTCCCTCAGCGTGCGGTTGAATCGTTCCACCGTTCCGTTTTGCTGAGGGCAACCGACGGCAGTACGGATGACCTTGACGCCCATGGCGGGCAAGGTGTGTTTGACGATCGGTAGGAAGATGCTGTCGTGGTCCATCAGCATCATGGCCGGCGCCTCGTCGAACGGAAAGGCCTCGCGCATCTGCTGCGCTACCCAGTCGCTGGTTGGGTGGTAGGTACTGCCGCAGCGAACCAGGCGCCGACGCTGGTGGTCGATGACCGACAAGATGTAGAGGGGTCGTGCACGCCAGTCAAACGTGACCTTGAAATCCATCGAGGTCAGCAGGTGCCGGTGATTGTCGAGGAAGGTCTTCCAAGATTGACCTGGGCGTGAACGGGGTGACGGGTTGCGCTTGAGGACATTACGCACCGTGCTCTCTGACACGGGCACGCCGAGTTGCTCAGTGACCAGGGCGGCAATGCGCTCGGCACCATAGCGAGGGTTCTCTGCCTTGATGTCCAGAATGATCTGCTCGACTGACGGGTCGATTCGAGGCCGACCTGCCCGGTGGTGCTTGGGCTTTCCCGAGATCAGCCACCAGTAACGCTGCACGTAGCGTCGGTGCCAACCGACGAGTGTTTCTGGCCGGAAGTGA
>NZ_BMYP01000108.1 GCF_014652335.1 Vogesella fluminis
AGCCGCTGTAGTCGTCGACGATCAAATGGCCGCGCCACCCCGCCAGGAAGTCGCGCGCGTGCTGGCCACTGCGACTGGTTTGGTAATCGAACACCACCAGCGGTGGGCCGCCCTCCAGGTCGTTACTGCGGTACGACCACAAATAGGCTCGCCTGGTCTTGCCTTTACCCGGATCCAGCTGCTGCACCGGGGTTTCGTCGGCGTGTAGGCTACCCCGTTCTCGCAGCTTGTCGGCCAAGCGGTCCGCCAACGGCTGCAGCGCCACGCCGAGCCGGCCGATCCATTCGCTCAGCGTGCTGCGCGCCAGCGGCACCTGTTGCCGTGCGGCAATCTGTTCGATGCGATACAGCGGCAGATGATCCAGATATTTGCTGATCGCCACCCAGGCCAGCAGCCCGGGGGCCGCCACGCCGCCGTCGATGACGGCTGGCGCCACCGGGGCGGCCTGCACCGTTTCACACGAGCGGCAGGCATACTGCGGGCGGATATGGCGGATGACGAAGAAGCGCGCCGGTTCGACATCCAGCTGCTCGCTGATGTCCTCGCCGATCTTCACCAGCTCGCGCCGGCACTGGCCGCAGTTGCACGACTCAGGTTCGTGGCGCACGTCGATACGCTCCAGGTGTGCGGGCAAGGGCTGGCGGCCGGCACGGGCACGCGGTTTACGCGTGGTGTCTTGGGGCGCCGGCGCTGCGGCGTCCAATTCGGCCTGCACCGCGGCCAGATCCTGCTCGGCGTCGTCCTCGAACAGCATCCGCTGTTCGGCGCTGAGCGCTTCGCTGCGGACTCCGAAGCGCAGGCGCTTCAGATGGGCCAGCTCGAGCACCAGTTTCTGGTTCTTGAGCTCAAGCGACTGCACCTGCTGCTGAAGCTGCCGCAGCATGTCCTGCACCCCGGCGACGAGCGTCGGGTCGGTGTTCCGGCGGGCCAGTTCAGCGAGCAAATCCATGACGGAATGATACCACGCCCCGGCGACCCGCCGCGCCGGGCCAGGGTTGCCGACGCTCAGACCCTCCAGTCTGCCGGGGCTTGCGCGCTCAAGCGCTGCCAGTCGACACCGGCCACCAGCCATTGCCACTCCTGCGGAGTGAGGCGGTGCACCTCATCGCCCGGGGCAGGCCAGCGAAAGCGGCCCGAATGCAGACGGCGCAGGCACAGCCAGACACCGTTGCCGTCCCAGCGCA
>NZ_BMYP01000109.1 GCF_014652335.1 Vogesella fluminis
GAAAAGTTTGCGCGGACCAAGCCGCACGTAAACGTTGGTACCATCGGTCACGTGGACCATGGTAAAACCACTCTGACTGCAGCGATCACCACCATTCTGTCGAAGAAGTTCGGTGGCGAAGCGAAAGACTACTCGCAGATCGACAGCGCGCCAGAAGAAAAAGCACGCGGCATTACCATCAACACCGCGCACGTGGAGTACGAAACTGCAACCCGTCACTACGCCCACGTAGATTGCCCGGGTCACGCCGACTACGTGAAGAACATGATTACCGGCGCTGCGCAGATGGACGGCGCGATCCTGGTTTGCTCTGCAGCTGACGGCCCGATGCCGCAAACTCGCGAACACATCCTGCTGTCGCGTCAGGTTGGTGTGCCGTACATCATCGTGTTCCTGAACAAGGCCGATCTGGTGGATGATGCCGAGCTGCTGGAACTGGTTGAAATGGAAGTGCGAGACCTGCTGTCGTCCTACGAATTTCCGGGCGATGACACTCCGATCGTTACCGGCTCCGCCCGTCTGGCGCTGGAAGGCGACCAGTCCGAGTACGGCGAACCGGCAATCTTCCGTCTGGCCGATGCGCTGGATACCTACATCCCGACCCCGGAGCGTGCCGTTGACAAGCCGTTCCTGCTGCCGATCGAAGACGTGTTCTCGATCTCCGGTCGCGGTACTGTGGTAACTGGTCGCGTGGAGCGCGGCATCGTCAAGGTTGGTGAAGAACTGGAAATCGTTGGCTTGAAGAATACCGCCAAGACCACCTGCACCGGCGTGGAAATGTTCCGCAAGCTGCTGGATCAGGGTCAGGCTGGTGACAACGTAGGCGTACTGCTGCGTGGTACCAAGCGTGAAGACGTTGAGCGTGGCCAGGTTCTGGTTAAGCCGGGTTCGATCAAGCCACACACCACATTCACTGGTTCGGTATACGTTCTGTCGAAAGAAGAAGGTGGTCGTCACACCCCATTCTTCGCTAACTATCGTCCGCAGTTCTACTTCCGTACGACTGACGTGACTGGTGCGGTTAGTCTGCCAGAAGGCGTGGAAATGGTTATGCCAGGCGACAACGTGGAAATCAAGGTTGAGCTGATTGCTCCAATCGCGATGGAAGAAGGTCTGCGTTTCGCCATTCGTGAAGGTGGTCGCACCGTTGGTGCTGGCGTTGTTGCCAAAATCATCGCCT
>NZ_BMYP01000110.1 GCF_014652335.1 Vogesella fluminis
GCCCTGCGTTTCACTATTCCGCCTTCGGGCAGGCCCAAGTCCGACAGGCTGCTAGCGCCCGCCGCTGCAACGTTGGCCGCAAGCGCCAGAGCCCTGTCGATTAACTTTGCCCTTAGCCGGAGACCCCCGACATGCCCAGCACCCAACCCCATGCCTGGCTTGGCCAGCTCAAGATCCTGCTGTCCGCCATCGGCTTTGGCAGCATGGCCATCTTCGCCCGCTTTGCCTACGAAGACGGCGCCTCCACCCCGACACTGCTGTTCCTGCGCTTTGCGCTGGCCGGCGCCCTGCTGCTGCCGTGGTGTCTGGCCAAACGGCTGGAGTGGCCACGTGGCCGGTCGCTGCTGGTGCTGATGCTGATGGGCAGCCTGGGCTACGCCGGCATGGCCGCCTGCTATTTCAACGGCCTGCACTACGCCAATGCCGGCACCATCTCGCTGCTGCTGTACCTGTTTCCGGCCATCGTGCTGGCGTTGTCCACCCTGCTGCTGAAGGAGCCGTTCACCCGCCGCCGGCTGCTGGCGATCTGCCTGGCGCTGTCCGGGCTGCTGGTCACCGTCGGCGTGGACCTGCAGGCGCAGCCGCTGGGCCTGCTGCTGGGGCTGACCTCCGCGCTGATCTATTCGCTGTACATTCTGGCCGGCAGCCGGCTGGTGCACGGTGGCCATCCGCTGACCCACGCCTGCGTGGTGGTGCTATCCGCCGCCAGCTGCTACGGCGTGTGGCTGGCCATCAACGGCTTCAGCCCGCCGCACAGCCCGGCCGGCTGGGGCGCCATCCTCGGCATCGTGCTGCTGGGCACGGTGGCGGCGCTGGCGCTGTTCCTCTCCGGCCTGCAAAGCACCGGCGCCACCCAGGCCTCGCTGATCTCCACCGCCGAGCCGGTGGTGACCATCATCCTGGCGTGGCTGTTCCTAGGCGAGCAGCTGAGCCTGTCGCAAGTGCTGGGCGGCGCGCTGATCCTGTGGGCGGTGCTGCTGATCAGCCGCGAATCGCGCCCGGAACAGGTATCGCTGACCGAGCTGCACGACTAGCAGCCTGTCGGACTTAACGAGCCGTATGAGATAATTCGGATCATCCAAAACACAGC
>NZ_BMYP01000111.1 GCF_014652335.1 Vogesella fluminis
CCTGGAAAACCGGACCGGAGTTCGGCCCTGAAATTTACACCACCTTGACGGACGCTATCGTGTCAGGCGGTCTCATCGAGTCGCAGCAGCGGGGCCAGATGCACCGCATAGCGGCGGCCACCGTTGGACAACTCGTAGCGCATGAACAGCCACGGCTGTTCGCTGTAGCTGGCTGCTTTCTCGTCCAGCTTGCGCTGTGCGACTGCATCCAGCGCCGGCAGGGGCTGTGCCGCAACGGCCAGGGCCGGCGAGGCGCCGTCGTCCAGCGTCATCTTGCCGACCGCGACGCTGTCAGCGGCGACAAACACGACGGGGAGCACCAAGTCGGTGCCGGTCATGTCCTGTTCAACCAACGCCGCCATCAGCGGTTCAAGTTCCAGCCACACCGTCAGCGGTAGCCCAGGATTCGGGCAGGACCAGGACACATAAGCGCGCTGGCGAGCGCGGCTGATGTCCGGATGCACGCGCAGGACGGGGGCTTGCCATGCCAGCGCGCCGAGGTATTCAGAGAACTGGTCGGGCAGGAACACCACCAGGCTTTTGCGCTGCGGGCACGCCGCGCGCAACACCGGCACATCCAGCGTGCTGCTGTCGATGTAGCCGGCAAACGCTGGCGGGCACAATGCCACGCGCCGGGTCGGCCACAGACGGGTGAAGTGGTGGCGCAATGTGCGGTGCATGTGCTGCAGCGCGGGGGAGTCGTTCAGTTGTGCAACAGGGGACGTCAAAAGGGATGGCATGTCTTTCTCCACGTGATTCAGGCCGATTGCCTGTACCCGTGTCTAGTGATCGCTTTTAAATTTCCGCCGATCTACCAACATGAATGACAAAGCCCCGAGGGTGTTACCCCCGGGGCTTCGTCTTCCCTTTGACGACGTGCGTCTACCTCTATAGCCACGGGTTTTATATGTCGCCGCCGCTGCCGGCCTGAGCGCCGTATAAACCCGCTGGCTAGCAGCCTGTCGGACTTAACGAGCCGTATGAGATAATTCGGATCATCCAAAACACAG
>NZ_BMYP01000112.1 GCF_014652335.1 Vogesella fluminis
CAACTCCGCTGCTGCCTCCAAATCAGGAACATCCCGATTGGTCAGCAATCGCCACTCCAGCCCCTTTACACCTTTGGGCGGTTCCAGTTCTGTGGCAACGATGGCGTTCACTTCCAGCATCTTGCCGTCAACCGGTAAGCTGACGCGTTGTACGCGAACACTTTGACGGACCGGGCGGGCCTTCTGGCCATGACGGGATGGCAGCTCGAACATGATCTCGCCACAAGGTTCGACTTGGGCAACTTGTGCCCACAGGCGCTCGCCATCCTTGTTCAACTTGCGGTTGTGCTGGCTACGCAGCAGCCAGTCCGCGGGGTGGTCCAACGCGACGGCGCGCTGCATCAGTGCCAGGATGTCGCCCTCGCGATCGGCTACATAAACCAGCCGGACACCCGGTAGGGCTTGCGCCTGCTCTGCCACCCGCTCGTAGCCTTCGATCCAGCGCGTGCTTTCCTTTACTGCCGGCGGACGGCGACCCTCTTTGTCCTTGGCTTCGCGCGCCCACATCCAGGCGTCCAGCACACCCAGTGGCACCCGCTGGGGACTCACGGCCAGCGTGGCGTGCAGATACATTCCACGCTGAGCCTCATAACTTAACGGGCCAAGCCCGTCGATGGTCTGGCCGTTGAAGTCCAGTTCCGTGGTGTCCTGCAGGCAGAGCACCACCGGTTCTGCGCGCATGCGTTCCTGTGTCCGCGCCCAATGCGGCTCCAGGATGTCTTCCCAGCCGATCTTGTCCTGCGCCAGTAGCCGATAGGCAGCCTTGGTTTCCGCCCAGCCGCCACAGGCGTCCGGAATACTGGCGCTGGGTCGCTCACTCAAGCTTTCCAGCAGTTTTACCACCCGGCTATTCAATCGCTGGTCACCCAGATCCACCCCCGACATCTCCACCTCCGCCCACGTCACAGCATCACCTTTCGCTTGTCAGGACGAGATGGTAACGGCTGGCGAGGGACTTATGGGTAATGGAATG
>NZ_BMYP01000113.1 GCF_014652335.1 Vogesella fluminis
TGAAGTCTGTTCCCTTGGGGAAGTATTGCCGAACCAATCCGTTCAGGTTTTCATTGCACCCGCGCTGCCAAGAACTGTAGGGCTCGGCAAAATAGCAATCCGCTTGCAGTCGCTTGGCTACCGTCTGATGGCCGGCAAACTCTTTCCCATTGTCGAACGTCAGCGTCAATACCTGCCCTTGGTGCGGGCGCAGCGCCTTGATAATGGCCTTGGTAACACCTGGCGCTTCCTTGTTCGGCACCAGTCTCAGCTTGGCGTAGCCGGTTTTGCGCTCCACCAGCGTCACGATGGCCCCCTTGTGGCCCGCGCCGATCATCGTGTCGGCTTCCCAATCACCAATCCGGCTGCGCGCCTCGACTTCCGCTGGACGCTCTGTAATGGAGCGCCGGTTGGGAATGTGGCCACGCCGTTCCGGCCGGCCATACCGCTTTCTACGTTCTTTCTGGCAGCGTAGCGCCTTGTAGACGTCACCGCCTTGGCGCTTGTCCTGCAAGACCCGCTGATAGATCCATTCGTGGCTGACTGCATATTCCGTGCCGTTGAACACGCCGCTGATCTGCTCTGGGCTCCAACCCTCCTTCAGCAGCGGAACGGCGATCTCGTCGAACACAGGGCCCCACGGCTGCCGCGGCTTGCCTTTGGCCTGCAGGCGCTGACGATAGCTCTGTTGGGCCTTACTGGCACAGTAACCGCCGCTCAAGCGGTGACGTCTGAGTTCGCGGCTGATCACGCTTTTACAGCGTCCGATGCTCTGGCCAATGGCCGTAGGCCCCAAACCTCCTGCATACAAAACTTGAATCTGGTATCGTTCACCTTCGGTGAGATGGCGGTATTCCATTCCTTGTGCTCCTGACTGGCCGGTCAAAGTGCGGGGGAATTTACCTCATCTCACCCCCATCCTCCAGACCTGCCCGCCGTTGCACTTACTCCCTGAATTCGCC
>NZ_BMYP01000114.1 GCF_014652335.1 Vogesella fluminis
ATTTTGTAGGTTTGCACCCCTTCCTTCACGTCCTCGCTTCAAAACGTCAACAGCCCCTAGCGATAATCAACCATTTCATCGCTTGAACGTTATCGCCTCCCAAATCCCCTACCTCTAACGAGTAGGCAATACCAAGGTTATGTTGTCCATCAAGGCTTCCGGCCTCCGCGGACTGAGTGAGGAAGTAGAGCGCGCTTAAATATCTTTGCTTTTCATCACTCTCCAGCACCTGACCGGTTAGATACTGGAGGCCGACTGCATTCAACTCGTCAGGAGTGAGCTGGTTGGCAGTGCTCGGGCCAACAGCTTGACTGTCAGAGGATATTGCTGGACTAGGTGCGCTATGTGTAGAGAGTGTCTGATACCAAGTAGCGAATTCCGAATCAACAGATACCCTCACGCCGAGGATCAGCGCACCTGCAAATAGTCCGCAAGCAACGCCTGCTACACTTTTTTGCCACGTGGTAAGGTCAAGGAGCCTTTCCATCAATGTCGCCGGTCTACCACTTGTCCCTGGGTTATCAAACAAGGCCCTGATAACAGCCATGCCTGTAAATAGGAGAGCACCCCAGAATGCCGTGAACACGCCAACTGCGATGGCGGCGCCAGCCGGTCCTCCATAGGCCGCTCCGGAATTGCTCACCACGGGCTTGAGCGGGACGAAGACAAACGAAAAAATGATGAACCACGCTACAAACCATGCCGCATAGCCGAGCTTTTTCATACTTTCTTCCGCCTTTAGTAGACCCTTGCCATCTCTCTTAATCCGCTGCTCGTTTTCCTGTCATTTGTATTTTGGATTTGATTCGTTGTTATGCAATTCTTTTGTTGAACGTTTACAACAACTTTGCGAGCACAGCTCCAATACAAAAGTAAGCGTCCAGCCCGTCCACCTATCCACCGCCCCCTCCAATCCCCATGATCAGGTTTTCC
>NZ_BMYP01000115.1 GCF_014652335.1 Vogesella fluminis
CAGGGCAATTGCACCTATATGGCATGATATCGATGACTTGCCAATCCACTCCGACTTGAGGTGAACTATCGGGCTTTGCCGGGACAGGATGGGAACGCTGATGGAACATTTGGCCGACGTGCCAGAACCGCGGACAGGACGCTACATCGTCCATCCCTTGCCAGAGATTCTGGTCATTGCCGTCTGTGCCATCTTCGCCGGGGCAGAGAGTTTCGTGGAAGCAGTCGAATGGGCGGAAGCCAAGGAAGCCTGGCTGCGGCGCTTTCTGCCGTTGAAGAATGGCATCCCCTCTCACGATACGGTCAACCGTGTGTTCCGCCTGCTGGATCCCGCACAGTTCGAGGAAGCCTTTCGCGCCTGGACGCAAGGGCTGTTGGGATCGTTCCAGCAGGTTGCCATCGATGGCAAGTGCCTGCGTGGCAGCGCCCGAGGCACGCACAGCCCGGTGCATATGGTCAGTGCCTTTGCCACCGAACTGGGCCTGGCCTTGGGACAGGAGAAGGTGGCAGATAAAAGCAATGAAATCACCGCCATCCCCGCATTGCTGGCCGCATTGGATGTGAAGGGCTGTCTGGTCAGTCTGGACGCGATGGGCTGTCAGAAAGAGGTCGCCAGAACCATCGTGGAGCGCGAGGCAGACTATCTGCTGGCGGTCAAAGATAACCAGCCCAAGCTGCGCCAGGCGGTTCAGAGCGTGCTGATGGAGCGCCCTGCCGAGCGGGTGGCAAGTGCGCAAAAAGGGCATGGCCGCACGGTGGTGCAACAGGTGGTGACTGCGCCGGCGGAAGGGTTTGTCGATGCAGTCGCCTGGCCGGGTTGCAAAACGGTGGGCCGTGTGGATTCGATGAGGCTGGGTGGTCATGGCC
>NZ_BMYP01000116.1 GCF_014652335.1 Vogesella fluminis
AATGCCGCTGAGGCTTGCAGCCTAAAAACGGTTTACGCGACAACTACGTTGACAAACGCCGCGGTCGTGGCAACACAAATAAAAACAGCGGCTTAGCCAATCGCACCACAAACCGGCAATGACAAAGGGAACATCCGCGCGAAAAGCATTGTTTGTAACCGGACTATGGTTTAAACCAGAATCTCCCCCCAACAGAAAGGTCGATCATGAGTCTGTTCAATCAACTTGGCAGCTTACTGGATAACGGCGGCGACAGTAACTGGTTAAGCAGCGCCAATATACTGCTGGAACAAAACGGCAGCGTCAGCGGCCTGGTCGAGAAATTCCAGAATGGCGGGCTGGGCGAAATCGTCAACTCCTGGGTCAGCACCGACAGCAACCTCAGCATCACCCCGGAGCAGATCGAATCGGTGCTCGGCCAGAGCCAGCTCGGCGATATCGCCACCAAATTGGGACTGGACAGCAGCCAGCTGTCGCAGCAGCTGGCCGACCACCTGCCGAGCCTGATCGACAAACTGACACCGGGTGGCGAGCTGCCCGCCGACAACCTGCTGGCGCAAGGACTGGACCTCGCCAAAGAACTGTTCAACCGCTGAATACGGTGGAGGTATCCGCTGCCACCCCGGCAAGGCGAGCAAGGTTGGCCGCAATGAGCCGGGAGCCTGCCGCAGCCCACTCTCAAAAGCCAAGCCCGGCTGCTAGGCCGGGCTTTCTGCATTCCGTGCTTTGAGCACGCCACAAAGCACAAAGCCCAGCTCGATTAAGCTGGGCTTTGTTTAAGGGGCGTCTGGCAGTGT
>NZ_BMYP01000117.1 GCF_014652335.1 Vogesella fluminis
CCTGGAAAACCGGACCGGAGTTCGGCCCTGAAATTTACACCACCTTGACGGACGCTATCCTTGCCCAACCTTTGGGGGGAGCTCAAACGCACGATTGGCGATAAGGCCGAGGCCATAGGCAAGCATGGTTTGCCGCAGGCACGGCCTAACGAGCATGTAATAAGCTATGCGCTGGATGCTGAGGCCAGAACGTTGCAATCCGCAACCATTGCCAGATTCAATGAGCTTGAGCGTGCTTGTGATGGTGTTAAACGCACGCTGATTGGCCGCCGCCTTGAGCTGGCATTACGGGTGGCGCTGGTGTTGGCAGTTTGGGATAACGCGGGCGGGGAGGGGGGCACAATCCGCCGTGAGCATCTGCAATGGGGCTTGGATTTTGCGACCTATAGCCATGATTGCCTATTGTCGTTTGTGGATGACATGACCGACAGTCAGGCAATCAGAAATGGCCGCAGGGTGTTGGGCGGCATTACTGACGCTTGCGCGGGGTGGCTGAGGTTTACCGGCGCAAAAGCGCCCGCAGTAAATCGCATGGCCACCGAACTTAAACGGGTTCAGCATAGCGCCTTGCTCAGATGGTCAAAGCTGGATAAGCGAGCGTTTGACGAGGCCACTGCATGGCTAATCGAGACTGAGCAAATCATTGTCGAACATGGGGAGGGTTCGAAGTTCTATCTGCTGATGAAGATGAACTAGCCAAAGTGTGTATGGAAGCCGTCCTGATGGGCGGCTTTTTTTTGCTGGCCAATTCCCTCGATTCCCCACCGATTCCCCATTTGCCGGGGAACTGA
>NZ_BMYP01000118.1 GCF_014652335.1 Vogesella fluminis
TTCGCTTGTCAGGACGAGATGGTAACGGCTGGCGAGGGACTTATGGGTAATGGAATGGGTTATACCTTCAGGGGAAACAACTCCCTTTCTCGGGATAAGCTGAATTACACCAATGGCTCCTACAGGAATATTCATTACGGAGATATCCATACAAAGTTTGCTCAGCATTTCCATGCTGATGCCGAGCCAGTCCCCTACATCAATGAAGGGGAGTCGCACTCCACAATTCGTCCCGAAAACTACTGCATGGCTGGTGACATGGTTTTCGCCGATGCTTCCGAGGATATGGCGGACATCGGCAAGGCCATCGAAATCATTGATGCAGGAGATGTCCCGCTTGTATCTGGTTTGCACACCATTCTTGCAAGACCAAATAAAGGTTCTATGGCTCTGGGCTTTGGCGCTTACCTCTTCTCGTCTGAGGGGCTAAGAAAACAGATACAGCGAGAAGCGCAAGGTGCAAAGGTGCTCGGACTATCGCCAACTCGGCTGGGAAATGTAAAGTTGTACTATCCAAGCAGGCTGGACGAACAAAAAAAAATCGCCGACTGCCTGTCTTCGCTGGATGATCTGATCGCGGCGGAAACCTACAAGCTCGACACCTTCAAGACCCTCAAAAAGGGCCTGATGCAGCAGCTTTTCCCCTGCGAAGGCGAAACTGTGCCGCGGTTACGGTTTCCGGAATTTCGGAATTTGGGGGAGTGGAAGGAGAAATCCATTAGGGGCTGTTGACGTTTTGAAGCGAGGACGTGAAGGAAGGGGTGCAAACCTGCAAAA
>NZ_BMYP01000119.1 GCF_014652335.1 Vogesella fluminis
GCCCAGGGCATGCAGAACAAGGAGATCGCCGACCAACTCGGTATTGGGCGAGTGCAGGTGGTGCGATGGCGCAAGCGCTATTTGGCCTCTGGGCTGGCGGGTATCGAGCACGACTTGCCGCGCGGCGCGCCGCCGGTGAAGGTGGACGTGGCGCGATTGGTGGACCTGACCACTCAAACCAAGCCCGAGGCGGCCACGCACTGGAGCACGCGCAAGATGGGCGCCGTTCTGGGCGTCAGCGCCAGCACGGTCATGCGGCATTGGCAGGCGCATGGCTTGAAGCCGCATCTGGTGCGCACCTTCAAGGCCTCGCGTGATCCGGAGTTCGTCGAGAAGCTTGAAGACATCGTGGGCCTGTACATGTCGCCGCCCGAGCACGCGCTGGTGCTGTGCTGCGACGAGAAGAGCCAAGTGCAGGCACTGGACCGTACCCAACCGGGATTGCCGCTGAAGAAGGGGCGTGCAGCAACGATGACGCACGACTACAAGCGCAACGGCACGACCACGCTGTTCGCCGCGCTCAACGTACTCGATGGTCAAGTCATCGGCCAGTGCCAGCAGCGCCACACCCATGCCGAGTGGCTCAAGTTCCTGAAGAAGATCGACCGCGAGACACCCAAGGGCAAGACCCTGCACCTGATCGCCGACAACTACGCCACGCACAAACACCCGACGGTGCAGGAGTGGCTGGCCAAGCATCCGCGCTTCAACATGCACTTCACGCCCACCTCGGCGTCGTGGCTGAACATG
>NZ_BMYP01000120.1 GCF_014652335.1 Vogesella fluminis
CCTCAAGTCGGAGTGGATTGGCAAGTCATCGATATCATGCCATATAGGTGCAATTGCCCTGACCACTAGCCCGGTGACTTCTTGGCGCGAGTCTTTGTATTGGATTCGTGTCTTATTTTCGTTTAGTCCAAAACCTGCACGTCGTATTTCGCTATTAAGTCTCTTGCTAGGAATGTATTCTTGCTCCGTTTCCGCCATCAGTCGCGACGGGAAAACCTTCTCTCTAGTGGAGAAAGTTATGTCATCAGCGTATCTTGAGTAGGTGCAAGAATTAGCCTTAGCCAAAGAGGCCAACCTAATGTCTAATGAATGTGTAATTAAATTGGAGATAACAGGAGAGCAAGGACTGCCTTGTGGAAGTTTATTTTCATGGCAGGCAATTTGTGCAATTACTGTCGCAATGTTTGGGTCTAATTTAAAGTTATTATTTTTTATAAAAAAACCACGGACACGTCCAAAATTAAAACTATCGAAAAAATTCTTTAAATCAACATTGAGAACATTTTTTTTATGCAAATGCATCATGGCATTGGTCAGAATCGAACGCTTGCGTATGAAACCGTGAGCTAGCGTAGACTGAAACGCGGTGCCGTCATTCTTTGACTGGTTAATTTCTTCGACACAGTCTTGCAGTAAATTAGAAAGCGCTGACTGCAAAGTCTTTAGGTGGCCTAATGCATTCCATTACCCATAAGTCCCTCGCCAGCCGTTACCATCTCGTCCTGACAAGCGAAAGG
>NZ_BMYP01000121.1 GCF_014652335.1 Vogesella fluminis
ACTTTACTTGCCTCTGAGGAATATCAGAGTCTTGCCAAAAAAGGTTTCTTCATCACGTCCAGGTTGCCAGCCGCGGCCCTACAGAACATGTCGGGGAGATGTCGGCACTGGTCGCCACCGCCGCACGCTCCGCTACGGTTCTCGCCACAGAGCCTTCCGTTGTCCTAAAGGTATCCGCTTCAGATTTCAAGAATGCGGCAAATGAATTCCCGCGGGTCTGGCAACAGATCACCCGTCAGCTTGTCGAACGGCTGCATCAACGCAACAACCTGGTCCGTCCAGCCCATCAGTCGTCGCGGGTGTTCATCATCTGCTCGGTCGAAGCCCTGCCCATCGCTCGCGCCGTCGAAAACCACTTCGAACACGACAAATTCTTCGTGAAGATTTGGACTGAAGGGGTATTTCGTGCTTCGCAATACCCCATTGAAAGCCTAGAGGAACAGCTCGACGAGAGCGATTTCGCCATCGCAATCGCACAGCCGGACGACCAGGTTACCGCTCGCGGGGAAACACAGAGCTCCCCGCGAGACAACGTCATTTTTGAGCTCGGCTTGTTTGTTGGCAGACTGGGCCGGATGCGCTCTTTCCTGCTGGAACCCAGGGGAGATGAAGTTCGCCTTCCATCGGATCGAGGGTGTGCAGAATTTTGTGTAAACGGACCATTGGCGGGAAACTGCCAAATTGTCCG
>NZ_BMYP01000122.1 GCF_014652335.1 Vogesella fluminis
TCAGTCTGCCCGTGTTCAGCGCTTGCTTCCATTGGATGAGCCTGATGCGTTGGCGGACCGAATTTATGCCTTCCTATCCAATCATCTTTCGGTAGCACGTGATGTATCTGCGCTGCAGGGGCAATTACGTGAGACGGCGCGCCATCTCTCGGATGGATTAGCTACATGGGTGCCACGGATGCATATTCCCTCGCGAATCTTGCGAGTACAGGCAACAGCGGGCTCCGGGAAAACTCAACTCGCCTTGTCACTGCTACAAGAAGCACAACGAAAAGGCCTGAGCGCCAAGTATGTCTGCTTCAATCGCCCCCTGGCAGATCATATGCAGCGGCTGCTCGGTAATGACCAGCAGGCATCGACTTTCCATGCTTTGTGCATCAGTGCTTATCTGGCCAAAGGTTACTCTCCAAATGGCTATCAGCCAGCTACATATGAGCAGGCCGCGTCCGTCTATCTCGAATGCCTGTCAACATCACAGCCTGATCTTGATCTCTTGGTTATCGATGAGGCTCAGGACTTTGATCCAGCATGGGTCACGGGCCTGAGGCAGCGCCTCAAGCAGGGCGGATCGTTGTACGTGTTGGAGGATGCTGATCAGTTGCTTTATCCACGTCCGACATTGGCGCTTCGTAAGCGTCCGGCCCGCCCACCTTCCCAAACAGCTTAGTCGTTGCTTTGGGGGCGA
>NZ_BMYP01000123.1 GCF_014652335.1 Vogesella fluminis
CGTCAAGTCACTGAATTGATTTACCTATTGACTGTTGCACTTACTTTTTGAACTCGCGGTTCTTTTGCTACTAGACAAGCATTCTCACGACTACATAACCATGGAGTCCGAGAAATGCAGAAACCTACCACACTTGTTCTCAATTGGCATATAACTGAAGCATGTAACTATCGTTGTCACTACTGTTACGCCAAATGGAATGAGTCTGCTTGTCGACGCGAACTGATCCACAATCCAGAACGAACGACAGCCCTCCTAAGTGAGTTGCATCGGTTCTTCCATCCAGAGAACGGGACGAACCCATTGAGCACTCAAATGACATGGGGTCCTGTACGACTAAATTTGGCTGGTGGCGAGCCATTGCTGAATGCGGAAAAGATCCCAGCCATAATCGGCCAAGCTATCGGGCTAGGTTTTGAGGTATCACTCATTACAAATGGCAGTCATCTGAGTGAAGACTTGCTATGTCGGCTGGCCCCCCAATTAACTTTGCTTGGCATTAGCATCGACTCAGCCAACTCAGCAACGAATCACGGCATTGGCCGGATAGATCGCCGTGGTCGACTCTTGGATCGTAAGCGTCCGGCCCGCCCACCTTCCCAAACAGCTTAGTCGTTGCTTTGGGGGCGAA
>NZ_BMYP01000124.1 GCF_014652335.1 Vogesella fluminis
AAAACCTGATCATGGGGATTGGAGGGGGCGGTGGATAGGTGGACGGGCTGGACGCTTACGTACCACCTCGCGTGGCTGAAGGTACTTACGCTTCTTATCTGAACGCAAACCATAACAGAAGGCACCAATATCATGATATTTGGCGCCGATTTTCAGGATAGCCTGCTCTGGATGCAGAATACGGAGACTTTTGGCAAGCGGCAGTTCGATAATGACGGTCGGACGTATGGCTTGGATGGGCTCAACAAGCTTACTCATCAGCTACGTCCATGCCATTCATTGCCTGTTCAACCCATTCTTGCAACTGTTTACCATAGTCGTTTATAGCCTGATAGATGGTATCCATTTGGCCATGGTAATTGAGGTACAGATCTGTGGTGACAAAGCTTTCATGCCAAAGCAGATCCTTCACAATTATTCGTGCCCGGCTGAGAGTGATTGTTCCCTTTTGCACTAATCCCATCAGTCGTTCGGTTGCGTTCATCCCAAAGCTGGCTCGAAGGTCGTGGATACGGTAGTGGAAATGCTTGTCTGA